>NZ_JBIRHK010000003.1:233195-310554 GCF_044328485.1 Streptomyces sp. NPDC017936
TCGTCGTGGGGCCGGCTGTCCGTGCCGTCGGCCGGGGCGCCGGTCGTCCGGGGGGTCGCCTTGTGGCCGGTGCCGGTGCCGGTGCCGGTGCCGGTGCTGTCGTCGTCGGTCGCGGTGCCGGTCAGGGCGTTGTCGTCGTCGTTCGACGTGTCGGGCGGGTCGTCGCGGAGGTCGCCGAGCGCGGCGCCGGCCGGGGCGCCGCCGGTGTCGCCGTCCGGGCGAGGGGTCCGGGAGGGCGTCACGGTCATCGCGGGAGCGCCTCCCCGCGCCCCGCGCCCCCGACCAGCGCCCACCAGCCGGCGAGCCCCAGGCACACGGCGGTCAGCACGGTCGAGGGCCCGCCGATGTCGGCGTACAGGAAGTCGGTGAGCTGCCAGACCAGCAGACCGCAGGCGACGAGGGCGCAGTCCAGGCCGGGGGCCCGCGCCCCGCGCACCCGCACCAGCCCGCGCAGCGCGCACACCAGCAGGGCCAGCCAGCCGCCCGCCAGCGCGAGCAGGCCCACGAGCCCCTGCTCGCCCAGGACCAGCAGGTACATGTTGTGCGGGGACAGCAGCGGCTGCCTGCGGAAGCCGGCGCCGGCGCCGTCGGTGTCGCTGCCCGCCGACAGCGCCAGCGAGGCGTGCGTGTCCCGGTGCTCGGGGAAGCCCTTCAGCCCGACACCGGTGAGCGGCCGGTCGCGCCACATGCCGAGCGCGGCCTCCCACATCGTGTACCGGTCGGTGACCGACCGGTCGGGGGCGTCCGTGACCTGGGTGATGCTGCTGAGGCGTTCCTGGAGCATCGCCGTGCCGACGCCGAAGCCGCCCACCAGGACCACTCCGGCGGCCACCACGGCCGCGCCGGTCCGCAGCGCCCGCCGCAGCCCGGCCAGCACGAGCTGCGCCGAGCAGGTCACCGCGGTCGCGATCCACGCGCCCCGGCTGAAGGACAGCGCGAGCGGCAGCAGCAGGGCGAGGGCGCAGGCGGCGGCGACCGCCCGCCGTCGTACCGGGCCGCGGCCGAGCGCCAGCCCCACCGCGCAGACCAGGCCGAACGACACGACCGTCGCCATGCCCATCACGTCCTGCGGTCCGAACGTGCCGACCGCGCGGATCGTCTCGCCCCGGTAGGAGGCGCCGGTCCCGGTGACGTACTGGTGGACGCCGACCGCCCCCTCCCACCCCGCGAGCCCCACGAACGACCAGGCCAGCAGCCGGAAGTCGGACCGGTCGCGGATCAGCAGCAGCACCGCCGCCGGGACCAGGACGAAGACCTGGAGGTAGCGGCCCAGGCCGGTGATCCCGGCGTCCGGCGAGGACGCGCCCATCGCCGCCAGCGCGAGACCGGCGACGGGCAGGCCGAGGACCACGGCGGCCGTGCGGGACAGCGGGCGCCGCCGCTGCCGCAGCAGCCGGACCACGCAGAACAGCACGACCAGCGCGGACAGCGCGTCGGCCGGACCGGCGCCGCCCTCGCCGCCGGGGGAGACCGGCAGCGCGAGCAGGGCGACCACGGCGACGACGGGCAGCACCGGTGACAGCGTCCGGGCGCGGGGCGCGGGCAGGGCGAGGCTCATCGGACGGTTCAGCTCCCGGTCGGTCGCACGAGGGCGGCCGCGGTGCGCAGCAGGATGCAGACGTCCTGCCACAGCGACCAGTTGTCGATGTAGGCGTTGTCGAAGCGGGCCCGGTCCTCGATCGAGGTGTCGCCGCGCAGCCCGTGGACCTGGGCGAGGCCCGTGATCCCGGTCCGCATGCGGTGGCGGGCCGCGTAGCCGGGGTAGGTCTGGCTGAACTGGCCGACGAAGTAAGGGCGTTCGGGCCGGGGCCCGACCAGGCTCATGTCGCCCCGCACGACGTTCCACAGCTGGAGCAGCTCGTCCAGCGAGGTCTGGCGCAGGAAGCGGCAGAAGGGGTTCATCCGCTGCTCGCCGGCCACGCTCCACCGGGTCGCGGACTCGTGCTCGTCGACCGGACGGTGGGTGCGGAACTTCAGCAGCGTGAACGGCCGCCCGTCCCGGCCGATGCGCTCCTGCCGGAACACCACGCCCGGCCCGCAGGTCAGCCGCAGCACCGCCGCGCACACCAGCAGCAGCGGGCTGACCAGCAGCAGCAGCGCCCCGGAGACCGTGACGTCCAGCAGCCGCTTGCCGAGGCCGCCCCGGTGCCGCGACCCCAGGTCCAGCCGCCGGCAGGGGAAACCGGCCAGGTGCTCGGACGCGGCGCACGAGGGGCTGTCGGCGTCGATCTCCCACACCGCGCAGCCCGACTCGGCGAGCTCGCGCAGCAGCGCCCCCTGAGCGGCGCGCACCGAGGGGTCGACGCACAGGACGTCCCGGACGCCGTTCTGGACGATCGCCCGCTGCACCTCCTCGCCCGAGGTGAGCACGGGCAGCCCGTCGGGCGCGGTCAGGTGGCCGGGGCGTTCGGCGACGACGCCCACCGGACGCACCCCGTACCGGGGGTGGCGCAGCACGGCGGCGGCCACGCGCTGCGCGGTGGCCGCCGGGCCGACGACGAGCGCCGCGCGCGGGCGGCGCAGCAGCGTCCGGCGCCGCAGCAGGTGGACGACCGCGCGGCCGCAGCAGGCGGCCACGGTCTGCGCCGTGGCCCCGAGCAGCAGGGTGCGCGCGGAGAGCGCGTGTGCCGGCGCGTACGCCGCGACGAGCGCCCCCAGCGCCAGCCAGGCCACCGCGATCCGGCCGCAGACGGAGGGGAGTTCGTCCAGCACCCCCTGCGCCGGCCGTGGGCAACGGGGCCGCAGCAGCATCGCCGCCGCCACCAGCCCGGCCACCAGCAGCGGCCGCGCCGGCGCCCCGGTCAGCGCCGGTGAGCCGGCCAGGGCGCCGAGACCGTCGGCGAGCAGCAGGGACAGCCGCGCGGCGGGCCGCTTCGAGGGCCGCCGGGCCGGGAACCGGAATCCCGCCTCGCCCTCGCGCCGGGACATCACCGAGACGGGCGAGAGCCCCGGCTCGCCGCCGGGGGAGGGCACGGTGCTTTCCGCAGTCACGGGTGGAGGGACTTCCTGCTCTCGGTGGGGACGACGGGGGCCGGCGCCTGGGCCGCGGGGCGCCGTCGGCCGAGCAGTTCGCGGTACACGTCCGCGACCGCCCCGGCCGTGCGCCGCACGTCGTGCGTGGACAGGACGTGACGGCGGCCCTGGTGGCCGAGCGACTCGCGCAGCAGCGGGTCGAGCAGCAGTCCGGTGACGGCGGCGGCCAGCGCAGCCGGATCCTCGACGGGCACCAGGCAGCGGTCGGCCAGCGCGGCCGGCAGGCTCTCCCGGGCGCCGTCCACGTCGGTCATCACCACGGGCCGTGCGCAGGCCAGCGCCTCCAGCGGGGCGAGGGCCATGCCCTCCCACCGTGACGGCAGCACCACCAGGTCGGCGGCCTGGTACCAGGGGACGACGTCGGTCACGGCCCCCGCGAACACCACCGACCGCGGGGCCCGGGCGCGCAGCCGGGCCTGGTCGGGACCGTCCCCCACCAGCGCGAGCCGGGCGCCGGGCACCCGGCCGGTGACGGTCTCCCACGCCCGGAGCAGCACGTCCTGGCCCTTCTGCCGGCACAGCCGTCCCACGCACACCACGAGCGGGGCGGCCGGGTCGGCGTCCGGCAGGAGCGCGGCCCGCACGGTGTCGACGGGCGCCGGGTGGAAACGCCCGGGATCGATGCCGTTGGGGATGACGCTCCACCGCCCGTCGATCCCGGCGCGCACCCCGGTCGCCCGCTCCGCCTCGCTCACGCACACCAGCCGGTCCGCCCACCGCGCCCCGAACCGCTCCCAGGCGAGCGCCAGCGCCGCGGTGGTCCCGCCGACCGCCTCGAACGACCAGGCGTGCGGCTGGAACACGGTGGGGACGCGCCCGCGCACGGCGAGCCGCCCGGCGAGCCCCGCCTTCGCGCTGTGCGCGTGCACCAGGTCGGGCCGCGCCCGGGCGAGCAGCCGCGTCAGCCGGCGCACCTCGCCCGGCAGCGAGGACCCCGGCGACCGGGAGGCCTCCCACCGGAGCACGTCCGCCCCCAGGGACCGCAGGTCCCCGGCGAGGACGCTGTCGGGGCAGGCCACGGTGACGTGCAGCCCGGCGGCGAGCTGGGCCCGCGCCAGGTCCGTCACGACGCGGGCGACCCCTCCGTCCACGGGTTGGGTGAGGTGCAGGACCCGGGATCCGGCGTCGGGTTCTGGCTGGTGCATCGCGCGGTTTCCTCGCTCACGGTGTCGCTCCGGACGGGGGGAACGCGCCTGCGTGTACCGGCGGCGACGAAGTGCGCGCCGGTCCGCGCCGCGTCCCGCTGGGGAACGAGGGGAAAGGCCGCCTGGTCACCGCCGCACCGCAAAACCCACTCCGGTGATCGAACGCATCACACGCGTGGCCGGATGCCCGGGCGTGCGCCGGGACACGCGCCCCGGACGCCGCCCCGGCGCGCTGATCGCGCGGTTCACCGGACCGACGGCGGGGCGGGCACCGCCGGGAGGCGTGCGGACGGCCCGGAAACGGGCCGGACCCCCGTCGAGAGCATGAGCGAATTCACCCGAACGGCCGATGGGTCGGCCGGGGTGCGGCGGGTGCCGGCCGGTGTCGGAGCAGGGCGGGCGTCCCGGAAGGCCGGGCTCGGGGTCCGTCGGCGTGTCACTCCATCGGCGGCACAACCCCGGGCGGTGCGCCGCGTTGACACAGCGCCGGGCATCTCCGTCCGCGCAACGAAATTCCCAAGGAGCACCTCTCCATGTCGCGTATCGCGAAGGGCCTGGCCCTCACCTCCGCTGCCGCTGCCGCCGTCGCCGGCGCCTCCGGCGTCGCCGCCGCCGACAGCGGGGCGCAGGGTGTCGCCGAGCACTCCCCGGGCGCCGTGTCGGGCAATGTCGTCCAGGTTCCGATCCACGTGCCGGTCAACCTCTGCGGCAACACCGTCGACCTCGCCGGTCTGCTGAACCCGGCGTTCGGCAACACCTGCGTCAACGCCTGACGTCACCTCGGCCGGGGTCGCGACCTCGTCCTCGTCGAACGGCCGCCCTCCCGTCCGGAGGGCGGCCGTTCGCGCTGCCACGAATGGGGGGAGGGACGGCGACCCGGCCGAACGGGGGTTCCCCGGGTCGCCCCACCAGCGGTGATGCGGCCCCGGGGAGCGTGACTCACCGCAACCGCCGGTTGCGGTGGGTGATGCGCGCTTTCACGGTGGTCCTGCGACCCGACGCACATCGAAAGGAACCCCTATGCGTGGTCTGCCCGTTCGGCGTATCGCTTCCACCGCCCTCTGCGCCTCCCTCGTCCTCGGCGCCGTCGCCCCCACCGCTCTCGCGGAGGAGACCGACCGTGCCCGTGAGCGCAGCGCCGCGGAGTCCCGAGCGCCCGTTCCCGGCGCGGACGCGCTTCTCGCCCAGGTCAAGACCCTGGGCGACCTCGGGGCGGCCCTCGCCCCGATCACCGATCTCCTCGACAGCTCGCTCAAGACCGGCAGCGGCCGGTTGAGCGCCGATCAGGCCGAGCAGCTCGGCGACGCCGTCAGGGAAGCCGTCGCCGAGCTCTCGGCCGCGACCGCGGTGACCCCGCCCGCCACCACCGCGACCACGACCGGGCCGGACACGGCGCCCACCCCCGTGACGGGCACGACGAGTACGACGGGTACGACGGCGAGCGACGCCACGGCGACGGCGACGGGCGACACCGCGGCGGCGACGGGCGACACCGCCCCGGAAACCGGCACGGACGCGGCCACGATGAACGCGGCGGTGGGAAACGCCGCCGCGGCGGCCGACCTGGCCACGACGGCCGCCGCCGGCCACCTCGCGGCGGTGACCGGCATGTTCCCCTTCGACTGGCTGCCCTCGCTGACGAGGAGCGGCGGCGCGGCCAAGGCGGCGGCCCCGGCCGCCGACCTCAGGGCGGACGCGGTCGCCGCCCTCCAGAAAGCCCTCGACGCGCTGCTCGAGGCCGTCACCTCCGGCGACGCCGACGAGGTCCTGCCGGCGGCCACGAGCGTGGTGACCGGTGTGGTCGACCTGCTCACCGCGACGCTGCTGGGCGGCGGTCTGCCCGCCCCGAGCCTGGCCGGCCTGCCGCAGCCGCCCGCCCTCCCGGCGGCGCCCACCGCACCGGTCGCCCCGCCGCAGCCGCCCACCGGGGCGGCGGCCCCCACCTCCTGACGACCCGTTCCCCCGTCCGCCCCTCTCCGCACCCCGGCCTCCGCGGTCCGGCCGTCCCCCGTCCGGGCGGACCGCCGCCGGGGGCGGAAATCGTCCGCCACGGGGTTTCCGCTTCCGGCGGAGCTCGTTAGGCACGGCGTCAGAAACACCCCGGGTGACTCGGGTCGCCGAGTCGTCGCGTCGTCGAGTCGCCGAGTGGGCGAGTCGCCGATCGAGCCGCCGAGCCGCCGAGTCGCCGAAGAAAGGAACCCGATGAAGTCCCTGAAGGCCGCCGCTGTCGTTGCCGGGTCCATCGTGATCGCCGGAGCCGCCGCACCCGCGTTCGCCGCCCCCGCCGACCTCACGCCCACCCGCCTCGACGGCGCCGTGGACACGCTCGCCCGGGACGGCCACCCCCTCGAGGTCATGCCGCTCCAGCAGCAGTCGCGCGCGCTCGACACCGAGAACGAGGGCTCCCTGCTCAACACCCTCAACGAGGCCACCAAGACCCTCAACGACAGCCGCGCCCCGCTTCTCGGCGGGCTGCCCCTGAAGGGCTGACGCCCCGCCCGGCGGCTTCCGGAGGGCCGGTCCCGTGCCGCACGGGACCGGCCCTCGGCGCTGCCGGGGGCGGTGCCGACGGCGCGTCCCCCGTTCGTGGGGAGCACCCGTGGGGCGTCCTCCGCGCGGGTGCGGAGCCGTCCGGAGGGCCTCCGGCACGTGGGTAGGGTCGCGCGATGACCTCAACCCTGAGCGCCGCCCGCCCCTTCGGCACCGCCGACCCGGGCACCCTCGTCGTGATGCCGTTCAGCGGCGAGGCTCCCGACGGCGACGACATGCCGTACCTCCTCGCGTACTCCCTCGACGACGCGGCGGGCGGCCCCGAGGCCTCGGCCGCCGCCGTCGCGCACCTGCTGACCGCCGGCGGCCTGCCCGTCGGCGGCAGGCCGGTCGACGGCACCGAGCGGACCGGCCTGCCGGTCGGCCTGCTCGTCGAGGCCGGACAGGCCGTCCTGACGCTCCGGGGCCTCAGCGCCCGGTGCGTGCCGCCGCCCGAGTGGTCGGCCGCCGTGCGGGAGCGCGGTCACGCCTACCTCGTCGTCACCACGCGCGCGTGACCCGAGGCCGTTCCCGGCAGGCCCGTCGCCCCCGAGGCGCCGGCCGCGTTCGCGGGCGCCGACGAGACCCTGACGGCCGCCGCGCACGTCGTCGTGCCCGCCCGCAGACTGCGCGGCTGACGACGCCGGCGGCGGGCGCCGGCCGCCGGTCCGCCCTCTTCGCCGGGCGCGGCGGATTCCCGCCGGCGCCGTCGGCCCCGCGCCGCCTCCTCGCCGAGCGCGCCCGGGTCCTGCCGGTGACGCACGGCGGAGCGGCCGGCGCGCCCGTCCCCACCCGCCGGTCGGATGTGCTGACGAGCCGACCGTCATCCGTCGGACTACTGCTGCACGCGGGCGAATTGCGCGCCGACAGGGGCTGATGGCGTTTCCCGGCTCGTTACTCGCTACGCAGTGTCCCTTCGCGGACCCCCGTACACCGAAAGGCCCGTACCCGACATGAAGCCGATCACCCGAGGAACCCTCGCCGCCGCGCTCACCTGTGTGGCGGCCGCGGCCTGCGCCGTCTCCGCGACCCCCGCCGCCGCCCTCGGCACCGTCCCCGTCGTCGTACCGCTGGAATCCGCCGAAGAGGCCCTCGGCATGGAACTCCCCGAGGTCAGCGGCGAGATCCCGGTGGCGGAGGGGCACGCCTACAACGGCCTGCGGTACACCGAGGGCCGGCTCCTCCCGGAGCTCCCGGTGGAAGCGGGAGCGCCCGGCGCCCGCCTGCGCGCGCCCGCGCCGGAGCCCCTCGGGAAGGACACCCAGATCGTCGCCCTCGACGTTCCCGCCGCCGAGTTCGGGCTGGGCCCGGGCAAGTAGGAGCGCGCCACGACCGCAGCCCCGGACGGACGTCCGGGGCTGTCGCCTTTCGTGACCATGGAGGCCGCCGGACGGTTACCGCTGTGCAGATCCGCACCGGACGAGGAGCACACCATGGACGTCAGTGTCGACCGGACAACCGTGACGACGAGTCAGCCGGGCAGGACGAGACGCAGGGGCCGGCGCGACGTGCTGCGCGGGCTGCTCGGCGCGGCCGCCGCGCTAGCACTCGCCCCGGTCGTCGCCGCCTCCCGCCCCGCACCGCGCCGGCGGGGCCCGGCGGACGCCGCCTTCGACGAGACCTACCGCGGCCGCCACCTGCGGGGCGTCCTCCTGCCGGCGGTCCGCTCCGTCGACGGCGAGCGCTGGCAGGTCACCGTCGACGGCCGCCCGCTGCACCTCATGCGCCGCGCCGACGGCACCTGGCTGAGCATGCTGGACCACTACGGCTCGTACCCCACCGCGCTCGAGGCGGCCCGCGCCGCCGTGGACGAGCTGGGGCCGGGGGAGATGCTGCGCGGCCTCGGCTCCGCGGACGGTCACCTGCGCCCGGCGCACGCGCTCCTGGGGGGTGGACACCGTGGCCTACACGCGTAGGGACGTCAGCACCCTCACCGCGAGCGAGCGGCGCCGGTTCGTCGACGCGATGCTGGCGGTGAAACGGCGCGGCGAGTACGACGAGTTCGTACGGATCCACATCGACTACTACGTCTCCGACGGCGAGGGCGGGCTGCGCACGGCCCACATGGCGCCCTCCTTCCTGCCCTGGCACCGCCGGTTCCTGCTGGACCTGGAGGAGGCGCTGCGCCGCGTCGACTCCTCGGTCACGCTGCCGTACTGGGACTGGACGCAGGACCGCACCGCCACCTCCGCGCCCTGGCGCGAGGACCTCCTCGGCGGCAACGGGCGCCGCTCCGACCGCCAGGTGACGACCGGGCCGTTCGCCTACGCCACCGGGAACTGGACCCTCAAGGAGGGCGTGACCGACGGCGTGTTCCTCACCCGCGACCTCGGCCGCGCCCGCGACCCGATCGAGCTGCCCACCGGGGACGACGTCGAAGTGGCGCTGCGGGACCCGGTCTACGACGTCTCGCCCTGGAACTCCACGTCGAAGGAGGGCTTCCGCAACCGGCTGGAGGGCTGGGGGAGCGGCCGCGGTTCCGCCGCGTGGCGCAACCACAACCGGGTGCACCGGTGGGTCGGCGGGGCCATGCTCGGCGGCGCCTCCGTCAACGACCCCGTGTTCTGGCTGCACCACGCCTTCATCGACCTGCTGTGGACGCGCTGGCAGCGCCGCCACCAGGACCACCGCTATCTGCCCGCCGAGCCGCCGGCGCCGGGCACCTCGCAGCACCGCCGGGTCGTCGCCCGGCACGAGAAGCTGCCGCCGTGGGACGTGACGCCGGATCAGCTGGAGGACGTCGGGCACCTCTACCGGTACGCCTGAGCGGTGTCGGCCCCGCCCGGCCACGCCCGTCGTACGGACGGCCGGGGCCGCACACGGAAGGAGCCCCGGCGCTCGAGGTGCCAGGGCTCTTTCTCAGGGTGCGGCGTACGGAGGTCAGCCGCTGTAGCTGTCGTCGCCGTGGTGGTCGCCGCCGTGCTTGTCGCCGCCGTCGTGGCCCTTGTGGTCGTCGATGTTGGCGCACTTGTTGCCGAAGGCCGGGTTCAGCGCACCGATGAAGTTCACGGTGTTGCCGCAGACGTTGATCGGAATGTGGATCGGGGCCTGGACGACGTTGCCGGACAGGAAGCCCGGCGAGCCCACGGCCGCACCCTGCGCACCCGAGTCCGCCATGGCCAGGCCGGCGCCACCGGCCATCATGGCGCCCGTGCCGAGAGCGACGACGGTCGCCTTCGCGATGCGAGACATCACGTACTCCTTATTGATCGGTTCGCGCGGCAGCAGGACTCGCCGCCGCACTCCCCGTTCAACGCCGTGCCCCCGAACAGGTCACGGCGGTACCGCGCGGATCACCCTTCGCGTGCGGCGGGAGGTGCCGCGCCGCAGGTCAGCGCGGGCCGAGGTGGGCCGTGACGAAGTCGGTGAGCGTGGCGATCGACTGGAGGCTGTCCAGGCTCAGGTCCAGGGCCGCCACGTCGACGCCGTACCGCTGC
Organism: Streptomyces sp. NPDC017936; assembly: GCF_044328485.1. NCBI lineage: Bacteria > Bacillati > Actinomycetota > Actinomycetes > Kitasatosporales > Streptomycetaceae > Streptomyces > Streptomyces sp. NPDC017936. Next base: position 243,340 of record NZ_JBIRHK010000003.1, read on the forward strand.
TGGATCCGGCCCAGGAGGGTCACCCCGGCGAGCGAGGTCAGGCCGATCTCCGGGCCGAACAGGTCGGTGGCGGCGGGGAGGTCCGCGACCGCCGCGGCGTCCAGGCGGGCGGCCTCGGCGATCATCGAGCGGAGCTCCCTTTCCACCGCGGCCCGGTCGTCGAGGGAGGGGGTCGGGGAGTCCGTCACGCTTCGGTGTCCTTTCGGGGGGAGACGTGCAGCCAGGCGGGGGGAGCCGGCAGGGCGCCCTCGAGGCGCCGGCCCAGGAGCGCCGCCTCCTCGGGGCCGGTCGGGGCGGCGGTCGCGGTGCCGGTGACGTCCGCGGGCTCCACGCGGCGCAGACCCGCCTGGCGCAGCAGGATCCGCATCTCCAGGTTGGCGTCGGTCGGGCGCAGCGTCACCCGGAACTCCTCGGCGCCCGCCTCGCGGGCCCGCTCCATCAGCCAGAAGAGGAAGGCGGCGGCGGCGCCCCGGCCGGCGACCCGGCAGGAGAGCGCGAGCAGCGGAACCGACCAGGTGCCGGGGGCACCGCGGTCGACCAGCGCGGCCCCGATGATCCCGTACTCGCCGAAGCGGTCCGCCATCCGGGCGGTGTACAGCTCGTGCCCGTCCGAGGCGGCCAGCGCGCGCAGCCGCTCGGGACTCAGGCCGGAGGAGTTCAGCCGGTGGGTGCGGGCGGCCAGTTCGAGGGCCCGGGGGACCTCTCGCGGTACGGCCGCGCCGACGGTGAGCCGCATCTCGCACCAGCGCAGGAACTCCTCCCGCGTGCCCTGGAAACGCTCGCCCTCGGCCCGGCGGGTCTCCTCGGTGCGGTAGCGGCGCACCCGGTCCCGGGACTCCTCGGTGACCTCGCGGCCCTCGAACGCCGCCAGCAGCGCGGGCACTTCGCCCGGGTCGAGGGTGCGCACGCCCGGCAGCAGGGCCTCCACCTCGGCGCGCTCGTAGGGCGAGTCGTCGACCAGGACCAGCGCCTCCACCGCGATCCCGAGGTCCGTGGCGATCCGGCGCAGCGACTCGCTCTTGTCCTGCCAGGACACCTGCGGCGCGAGGAAGCGCGCGCGCAGTTCCGGCACGGCGTTCAGCCGGTCCAGGACCGCGGGCGCGCTGCGGCTCGCGAGGCTGCTGAGCACGCCGCGGGCCGCCAGCGCGTCGACCGCGGCCAGCATCTCGGGCCGGGGGACGGGCAGGGCGTCGGTGGGCGCCTCCACCGCGATCTCGTCCCACAGCGTGCCGTCCAGGTCCCAGACGACGCACTTGACGCGGTGCGGGTCGTAGCCGGCCGGACCGGTCGCGCCGGTCGTCCCGGTCATCGGGTGTCCTCCTGCGGCAGGCGCAGCTTCATCGTCAGGGTGGCGGGGTCGAAGCCGAACTTGCGGTAGACCGTGCGCATCGGGACGTTGCCGACGTGCACCCGGCCGACGACCTCCGTGATCCCGTTCGCCAGGCAGAACTCCAGGCCCGCGGTGAGCAGCAGTTCGGCGACGTCGCCTCGGTTGTCCAGCGGGGCGACGGCGAGGGAGCGGAAGTTGGCGTAGCGGTCGCCGGTCATCGCGTTCTGGTTGATGCTCACCCACAGCCAGCCGGCGGCGTCCTCGCCCGGGCGGTGGGCGACGATCATGCCCTCCTTCGACTTCTCCATGGCCCGGCCCAGCCGGGACGCCCAGCGGGCGGGGTCGTCGACGGCGTCCTCGCCGAAGGAGACACGGGCGATCTCGGCCTCGAACTCGCCGATGGCCGGCAGGTCGCGCTCGTCGGCCTGGCGGGTGAGGTAGGGCGCCGCCCGCTTCTCCAGGGCCGCGCGGTCGTCGGGGGCCGGCGGGTGCCAGCCGGAGTGCCGGGAGGAGGGGGTGACCGCGGCGGCGGGGGACTGTGCTTGGGCCGGAGCCGGAGCCGGAGCCGGAGCGGGAGCGGCCGCGGCGGGTGGCGGAGTGGCCACCGGGGTCTGAGTGGCCGGAGTGGCCGGAGTGGCCTGAGCGGCCGGAGAGGTCTGCGGGGCCGGGGGTTCCTCCGCGGCGACCAGGCGGCCCGGACGGAAGGGGCCCTCCCCGCACTGCGGGCAGCCGTCGGCGCGCAACGCGGCGACGGAGGCCCAGCGGGCGCCGGGGCCGACCCGGACCCGGGTGCCGCAGGCCACGCACGCGTACTCGCGCTGCCGGGTGCGCTTGTCGCCGGTGTAGAGGGGACCGCTGTAGTCGCCCTGCCCGGAGGCGGTCGAGCTGGTGGTGAGGAGGTGCTGGAAGAAGCCGACCCCGCCGAGGATGCCGCTGCCCTCGTACTCGTTGAAATTGCGGATGTAGCCGTTGGTGACCAGGCCGAGGGCCATGATCTCGCGCTGCACCTCGAGCATCTCGTCGGGGCTCTTGCCGCCGAAGGAGAAGAAGACGCTGTGCGCGGGGCCGGGCCGCAGCCCCTCCACGGCGCGCGACAGGAACAGCCGGGCGCCCTCGGGGGTGTAGGGCGGGTCCGTCATCGCCACGTCGAAGCCGCCGCGCAGCTCGGCGGGCAGCGGCCGGCGCAGGTCGTGCTCGACCGTCTCGATCCGGGTGCCGAGGCCGGCCGACACCTTCCTGATGTGGGCGAGGATCTCGGGGGAGATGTCGACGACGGTCACCCGCTCGACGATCGGGGCGCCGAGCACGTCGCCCACGACCGCGACGGCCAGCGAGACGAGGTCGTCGTCGCCGATCAGCAGCAGTGAGCCGCCCGGCAGCGCACCCGCCGCGAGCAGCGCGAGCACCCGGCGGACCTTGGTCTCGGGCGTGCAGTGCGACTGGTCGATCGCCATGTCGGCGGCCGGACCGGACTCCATGACGGCGCGGAGCCGCCGGACGGCCTCGTCCAGCACGTCGGGGATGACCAGCTCGCGCCCGTCGCAGGTGGTGCAGGTCGCGTCGAGGGTGAGGTCCATGCCGAGCCGGGCCACGAGGTCCAGTCCGGCCGGGGTGAGGCGGGAGGGGCGCTCCTTGGAGAGCAGGTCGCGGCGGCGCAGTTCGTTCCCCACGGCGGCCACGATGGGCACGGGCAGGCCGGTGGCCCGGCTGATGTCCTTCGTGGAGGCGGGAGCCAGGCGGCGCAGGGCGCGGAGGACGGACCGCACCCCGGGCGGGCCCTCCTGGAGCCGGACGGCGTCCGCGACTTCCGTGAGCACGTGATCGGGGGTGGTACTCCGACGGTGTCGAGGCGCGTTTTTCACAATGCTGCTCCGGGCGGGCTGTATGGAATCCAGGAGTATCGAGTATACGGGCTGGCGGGGAGCCGACCCGACTCGGTGCGGGGGCGGGGAATTCAAGGAGGAGGAAGAAAAGAGCGAAGGGGAATAGCGGGCGGTTCCCGGAGGGGCGCCGTCGAAATTCTTCCGGAGGTCCGGGGCGATTCTCGCCGATTGCTCCCGAAGTCGTTCCGGTGTTTCCGTCGAAATCGTTCCGGCGTGTCCAGCGGAATTCTCCGGCAGGTCCCGGACGGCCGTTACGGCGGGGCCGGGGAGGCTTTCGCGGCGCGTCCGGCGCCGGGCTCGGCACCGTGCGCGCGCGGGCCGTGGATCCGCCCGGATGCTACGCTGGGCACCACCGAGTGCCGGTTATCGGCCTCGCCACCTTCCGCTTCGGCCGCGCGGACCAGCGCAGATCTCTACGTGAAAGGAGACGGGGGCAGCGGTTCGCGACCCCCGGTTCCCCATGACCAACTCCGCCAGCCTCGCCACCGAGGGCATAAACGTCGACGATTTGTGCTCGTACGCCGTCGACGTATGGGTGAGCGATCACAGCATCCTGACCGACGAGCAGCGCATCCTCCAGGTGCTGCGCACGGCCGCCGAAAAAGGGAACGCCCAGGTCCTCGGCGAGGCCTCGCACGTTTTCCCCAATGGTGCCGTCACCGCCATTCTGCTGCTTTCCGCCTCGCATCTGAGCATTCACACCTGGCCCGAATTCAGCCTGGCCAACGTCGACCTGCTCGCGTACGGCCGGCTGAACGGCGAGCGGATGATGCAGAGCGTGGAGCTCGGGCTGTCGCCGACGAAAATCAACGTGACGCGCATGCTGCGCGCGGTTCACTGACCGCGCGGTTCGCCGGCGCGCCCCGTGCGGTGCGCTGACATGCGGCTGACGTCGACGGCGTGCGGTGCCCGGGCACCGCACGCCGTCCGTCGTGCCGCCGTTCCGTCACAGCCAGCCCGACAGGGACGCGACGAACGCGTCGAAGTGGTCCCGGTGGATGGCGTGCGGCGCGTCGGGCACCGTACGGACCTCGAAGCCCCGTCGCACCAGGTCCGCCCTCATCTCCGCGCTGACGAGCAGACTCGGGTCCGCCACCTGGACCAGCGAACGCACCAGGGCCTTCTCCGGGGTGTGATCGACCAGCCGGTAGGACGAGAGGGCGAGCGCGGTGTTCTCGTCCCAGGCGCTGAGGGCCTGCTGCTCGACGGCGATGCGTTCGGCCGCGAGGCGCGCCGCCGCGATGCGCTCGGCCGTGCCGCGTCCGCCCTCCCGGCCGTCGTCCGGTCGGGCGCCCGCCCGCTGCCCGCGCGCCGGCCGGCCGTTCGCCGCCCGGCCGGTCGCCTGGGGGCGGGCGAAGCTGGTCAGCAGCCGGGGGGAACGCTTGAAGAACGTGAAGACGGTCGGGTCCAGCATGCCGTTGGCGCCGGCCAGCCGCCAGGCCGGCTCCGAGTAGACCGCACGCTCCGGCGCCAGCTCCTCCACCACCAGGGCCAGGGCCAGCGCGCCCAGCGAATGGCCCAGCGCCAGTTCGGGACGGCGCGGGAGGGTCTCCAGCAGGTCCTCGGCGAAGAGCCGGGGCGCGTACGCCCCGCGGGCGCTGGCGCCGTGTCCCCGCAGATCGACGGCGACCACGCGGTAACCGCGGTCCGTCAGGACCGGTACCAGTTCGTGCCAGGTGCGGTGGTCGGCCATCATGCCGTGGACGAGGACGGCGACACGCTCACCCGTCCCCCACTCCTGTGTGTGCAGGCGCATCCGGCTGGTTCCTCTTTCGTCGTCCGTCACGAGGTCGGGGCGGGCGGGCTGTCGTGCCGCGGGCGAGCGGGGGTACGGGACGGGGACAGGGCCGTGGGCCCGTCACCGGGTCGAGGTGAGGGTACGTGACCGGGCAGTCCGTGCGGGTGTGGTGGGCGCGTCTGGAGGACGGGCACGCGGGACTCCGCGCGCTGCTCGACCCGGTGGAGCGCGCCCGGTACGAGGCCACCGCCGACCCCGCCAACAGGGGCCGGTTCCTGGTGGGTTGCGCCCTCAGCCGGCTCGCGCTGGGGGACCTGCTCGGCCTGCCTCCCGCCGACGTGCCCCTGCGCCGCGTCTGCCCGCGCTGCGGCGGCCCCCACGGCAAGGCCGAACTGGCCCTGCCGCGGGCGTCCGGGGGGAGCGGCGTCGACTTCTCCGTCACGCACAGCGGCGGGACGGTGGGGGTGGCCGTCTGCCGGGGCGCGGCGGTGGGCCTCGACGTCGAGGAGTGCGACGCCCGGCTCGACGTCGACACGGTCGCGCCGGGCGCCCTGACCGACACCGAACTGGCGGCCCTGTACGCCCGTCCGGCCGCCGAACGCCGGTCCGCCTTCCTGCGCACGTGGACGCGCAAGGAAGCCGTGCTGAAGGCGCTCGGCGTGGGCCTGAGCGTGTCCCTGCGCGGCCTCGAGGTGACCGCGCCGGACGCTTCGCCGGCCGTGCTCGCCTGGCCGGAACAACTCGCCGCGCGACCCGAACCGGCCATGGCGGACATGATCGTTGACGGGACGCACCCCGCGTCGGTGGCGGTGGTGGGGGCGGGCGCGCTGCGGCTGGACCGGCGCGACGCTTCGGCGACGGTGGCCGCGTACGGCCGGGAAGGGTGACGGCGGCGTCGGACGGACGGTGGCCGTCAGGTGGACGGTGGCGCCCCCGGCAGGACTCGAACCTGCGGCCAAGCGCTTAGAAGGCGCCTGCTCTATCCACTGAGCTACGGGGGCCGGGTGTGGTGGCCTCGTACCTGGTGCCCGGGTCCGGGCTGATCCGTGACGCTGCCGGGGACAAGGATAGGGCTCCCGGTTCCTTGTCCCGAGCGCTTCGCCTCCGTGGCTCGATGTGGAGGTTCAGTGAAGCGGTCCTGATAATCGCAGGCAGGTGCGAATCGTGCACCGCTTTTGACGTCCCGAGCCCCGGGTGTTGTGCACTCGTTATGCCTGGGCTGTGCCTCTGCCCCAGTCGCCCCTTCCGCCCCTTGTGTCCTGTCGGCGCGCAGGCATGCCTATGTGCTTCATAAATCCCCCGAAATTGGGCATTCTTCGCATGTGGTGACCTTGGACGTACGGCCTCAGCTGCTCGACGCACTCTCCGCCCTGCGCGACCGTGTCGCCGCCGCACGCTTTCCGCTGCCCCTGGCGGGGGCGCCACGCGCGCGTGCCAACCGCGACGAACTGCTCGCCCAGCTCGACGACTACTTGGTGCCCCGCCTCAGACAGCCCGAAGCGCCGCTCCTGGCCGTCGTGGGCGGTTCCACCGGTGCGGGCAAGTCGACGCTCGTCAACTCCCTCGTGGGGCGGCGCGTCAGCGAGGCGGGCGTGCTGCGGCCGACGACACGGACCCCGGTGCTGGTGTGCCACCCGGAGGACCATCACTGGTTCAGCGGGATGCGCGTGCTGCCCGACCTCACGCGCGTGTGGGTGCCCCACCAGGCGCCGACGGACGAACTGTTGCTGCCCGGCGAGGACGGCAGACGCGTGCTGCGCATCGAGACCGCCGACACCCTCCCGCCCGGCCTCGCCCTCCTCGACGCCCCCGACGTCGACTCCCTCGTCGCCGACAGCCGCGTCCTCGCCGCCGAACTCATCTGCGCCGCCGACATCTGGGTGATGGTCACCACCGCCGCGCGGTACGCCGACGCCGTCCCCTGGCACCTGCTGCGCACCGCCAAGGAGTACCAGGTCACTTTGGTGACCGTCCTCGACCGCGTGCCCCACCAGGTCGTCTCGGAGGTCTCCCGCCAGTACGGCGCCCTGCTCACCAAGGCGGGACTCGGCGACGCGCCGCGCTTCACCGTGCCCGAACTGCCCGAGTCCGCCTGGGGCGGAGGCCTGCTCCCCGCGACGGCCGTGGCGCCCCTGCGGACCTGGCTCGTCCACCACGCCCAGGATCCCGCCGCCCGCCACCAGGCGATGGCCCGCACGGCCCAGGGCGTCCTCGACTCCCTCAAGTCCCGGATGCCCGAACTGGCCGGCGCCGCCGCCGCGCAGTACGCGGCCGCGCTGCGGCTCACCTCCGCCGTCGACGGGGCGTACGACAGCGAGTACGCGCGCGTGCGGGGACGGTTGCAGCGCGGGGCCGTGCTCGCCGGGGACGCCCTGAAGCGCTGGCGCGCCTTCCCGCTGGACTGCACCGCGGGCGAACTCCTCGACGCCCTCGCGGAGAGCCTGGCCGCGCTCCTGCTGTGCGCGGTCACCGCGGCCGACGAGCGCATCGACGAGGCCTGGCGCCGTGAACCGGCCTCGGACACCCCGGTGCTCCTGGACCGCGACCCCTCCCCGGAGACCGCCGAACACCGCATCGGCATGGCCGTACGGCGCTGGCGGCGCGAGCTGGAGGAGTACGCCGAGGAGGAGGTGCGCGAGCTGGAACGCGGGCCGGCGCCCGACCCCGAGCTCGTCGCGGCCCTCGTCGCGACCGTCCTGCTGGGCGGCCGCAGGGCGCGTGCGGCGGGCGAGGGGCTGGCCGAACGGATCGGCGCCCACGGCGCGCTGCGGCTGCGCGACCGCGGCGGGCGGCTGCTCGCCGACCACCTGGACCGGGTGATGCACACCGAACGCGAGCGCCGTCTCGCCCCGCTGGACGGGCTCGACGTCCACGCCGAACCCCAGGCCGAACTCATCGCCGCGCTGTCCGTACTGCAGAAGGAGAGGTGACCGGTGCCCGCCGTCACGAACCAGGACCACACGGGACACGCCGATCACACCGACCACACCGAGCACGCCGGCCGTCCGGCGGCAGCGGAGCCCGTCGCGGAGACGGGCGGCGAGGGGAGCGGCGTCATCGGCGAGGGAGCGGCCGAGGGGAAGCTCCCCGGGGAACACCCGTCCGGGGAGGGGGAGCGCTCCTGCGGGCAGGACGCGGGGCGGGGGAAGGGCGGCGGAGACGCGGGCGACCCACGGGACTTGGGGGACGGGAGAGACGAAGGCGACGGGGGAGACCCACGGGACGACGGCCGACCCGCGCCGGCGGGCGGCACGGAGAGCGAGGGCGCGGAAGGCGCGGGGCGGGCCGCCGCGCAGGGGGCGCCGTTCCGGAAGCGGGACGAAACCGACCACGCGCGCGTGCGCGAGGACGACCGACGCACCGGCGAAGGCCACCCCGACGACGGCCGCCCCGGCGATGGCCGCCCAGGCGACGGTCACTCCGACGGGCAGGCAGGCGACGGGCGCCGCAAAGGGGCCGCGGAGGACGACGAGCGTACGCCCGTGGTGCGCATCGGCGAGGGCCTGTGGCGCCGACGGGAAGGCGACCGTCGCGCGCGTGCCCGTGAGGGCCGGCGCCCCGCACGCGTACGGGCCAACAGCAGCCCCGAGCCACCGGACGACCGTGACCAGGCCCGGGACAGGAGCCAGGCCCGGGACAGGGACCAGGCCCGGGACGGGGAGCAGGCCCGTGATCGTGACCGGCTTCGGGACGGGGAGCAGGTCCGGGACACGGGGCAGGCCCGTGACCGGGACCGCGACAAGACCCGTGACCGGGGTCGGACCCGTGACCGGGACCGCGGACAAGCCGGTGACCGGGAGCAGGACCGGGACCGTGGCCGCGGCCAGGCCCCTGACCGTGACCGGGCCGGCGCGCGGGGCCGTGACCGGGACCGCGACGACTCCTCCGGGGCCTGGGACGACGGCCTCATCGCCCGCCGCGTGAACGAGGCCGCCGAACAGGCCGCCGCCGCGGAGACGCGCGTCGGCGGCGGCCGGCCCGCCGCGCCCCGGCTCGCCTACGACGGCCCGCTGCGCTCCCGGCTCGACGCGCTGCGCGAACTCGTCGGGCTCTCCCGCGCCCGCCTCGACAGCGGGACGCTCGCCGAGGCGGGCCGGGTCCTGGACGAGGCGTCGGCGCGGCGCAAGCTCTCCGGGCAGCACACCGTCGTCGCGCTCGCGGGCGCCACCGGCAGCGGCAAGTCGCAGCTGTTCAACGCGCTCGCCGGGGTGGCCATCTCGGAGACGGGCGTACGGCGGCCGACGACCGCCGCGCCCATCGCGTGCGCCTGGAGCGACGGCGCGACCGGCCTCATCGACCGGCTCGGCATCCCGAGCCGGCTGCGCCGCCGCCCCGTGCAGAGCGCCGAGGCGGAGGCGCAGTTGCGCGGGCTCGTCCTGATCGACCTGCCCGACCACGACTCGGCGGCCGTGCAGCACCGCGAGCACGTCGACCGGATCCTGGCCCTGGTCGACGCCGTCATCTGGGTCGTCGACCCCGAGAAGTACGCCGACGCCGTCCTCCACGAGCGTTACCTGCGGCCCATGGCGGGCCACGCGGAGGTCATGTTCGTCGTCCTCAACCAGGTCGACCGGCTGCCCGGCGAGGCCGCCGAGATGGTCCTCGACGACCTGCGGCGGCTGCTCGACGAGGACGGCATCGCCCTCGGCGAGTACGGCGAACCGGGCGCGACCGTGCTCGCGCTCTCCGCGCTCAGCGGGGACGGTGTCCCGGAACTGCGCGAACTGCTGGGCCAGTTCGTCGGGGAACGGGGCGCCGCGGCGCGTCGTATCTCGGCCGACGTGGACGCCGCCGCGGGGCGGTTGCGGCCCGTCTACGCCGCGGGCCGGCGCTCGGGGCTGACCGAGGACGCGCGGGACGAGTTCGCCTCCCGGCTTGCGGACGCGGTGGGCGCCACCGCCGCGGGCGAGGCCGCCGAACGCGCCTGGCTGCGCAACGCCAACCGCGCGTGCGGGACGCCGTGGCTGCGGCTGTGGCGGTGGTGCCAGGACCGGCGCGATCCTCCGACCGGCTCCGTGCGGCTGCGCACCCAGCCCGACGAGGAGGCCACGGCGCGCCAGCGCGTCGAGCAGGCGGTGCGGACGGTGTCCGAGCGGGCCTCGGCGGGGCTGCCCGCGCCGTGGGCGCAGGCCGTGCGGGAGGCGGCCGTACGGGGCGCGCAGGGGCTGCCCGAGGCGCTGGACGAGCTGACCGCGCGGGCCGGACTGCCCACCGGGCGGCCGCCGCGGCCGGGCTGGTGGCCCGTGGCCGTCCTGACGCAGGCCGCGATGACGATCCTCCAGGTGGTGGGCGGCCTGTGGCTGGTCGGTCAGATCGTCGGCGTCATGTCACCGAATCTGGGGGTCCCCGTGCTGCTGATGATCGCCGGCATCGTCGGCGGCCCGCTCGTCGAGTGGGGCTGCCGGATGGCGGCCCGGGGCCCGGCCCGCAGATACGGCCAGGACGCGGAACGGCGGCTGCGGGAGGCGGCCGCCGGGTGCGGCCGGGCGCGGGTCCTGGACCCGGTGGCCGCGGAGCTGCTGCGGTACCGGGAGGTCCGGGAGCAGTACGGGCGGGTGACGGGAGTGGGTGCCGTGGCGCGGTGAGGCGGGCGGGCCGGTGGGGAGGACGGGACCGCGGGGCCGGACGGGAGACCCGCACGCGCCGCGACCCGGCCCCCTCGTCCGGGTGACGGAGTTTTCCCCAGGCGGGGGACGCTCCACAGCGCTCGGCGGGCCCGGCCCGGCGGCGGCAGTCTGACGTCACGGCGATCGCGGCGAACGCGGCGGCCGCCGTGCCGGACACCGCCGTACGGGACGGGCCCGTACGCGTATCCGCCCCGGTGAGGACCGGGGCGAGGGAGGGGTTCACGAGGATGAACGAGACGATGGTGTGCGCGGTGGGGAACGTGGCGACGCAGCCGGTGTACCGGGAGCTGCCGACGGGCGCGTCGGCACGGTTCCGGCTGGCGGTGACCTCGCGCTACTGGGACCGCGAGAAGAGCACCTGGACCGACGGGCACACCAACTTCTTCACGGTGTGGGCCGGCCGCCAGCTGGCGACGAACGCGGCGGCCTCCCTGAACGTGGGCGACCCGGTGATCGTGCAGGGCCGGCTGAAGGTGCGCACCGAGACGCGCGACGGGCAGAACAGCTGGACGTCGGCCGACATCGACGCCGTGGCGATCGGCCACGACCTGGCGCGGGGCACCTCGGCCTTCCGCCGCACGGGCCGCACCGAGCCGGCGGCCGGCCCGCCGCGCCCCGAACCCGCGTGGGAGACCCCGGCCGGGGACGCCACCGGGCCGGGGACGCGGGGACGAGGCGAGCCGCTGGCGGCGACCGCGGTGACGTGATGTCAGGGAGCGTCCCCCTCTGGGCGGACAGCGGCTTATCGGCGTGTCCGCCCCATGGATCCAGGTGGATTTGTCGACAGGTCAGGCTCGCGGACGATCTTGGGGATAACGATTCCGATTCGGATCGCCGTCCGGTGAGCTGACCGGGAAGGCGCGGCGCGTCGCGTCCTTAGGATGCCGGACGTGGCTCTTGAGGCTTCTGATTCTGCTGGTGGGACCGTGCCCCCCGCATCAACGGGTCCTGCTCGGAGGGGAATTACGTGATGTCTTCGCTCTGCGCGCCGTTCACGCGCGGCCGAGGCGCGGTCCGCCTCGCCGCCGGGACGCTGGTGTCCGGACTCGTCGCCGCCGCCGTCGTCGCCACCGCGGGCACGGCCGTCGCCGAGGAGACGGCGCGGAGCCGGAGCGGAGCGACGGCCACCATCGGCGGCCTGAAGACGTACGGCGCCGCCGTGCTCCACGACGACGGCGGGGACCAGGAGGTCTCGGCGGGCCTGTTCGAGATGTCCGTCGACGGCGGCGGCACCCTGCAGACCTACTGCGTCGACCTGTACACCCCCACCCAGAAGGACGCCCAGTACCACGAGACGCCCTGGAGCGGCACCTCCCTGGGCCTCAACAAGGACGCGCGCAGGATCCACTGGATCCTCCAGAACTCCTATCCGCAGGTGAACAACCTCGCCGCGCTCGCGAAGAAGGCCGGCATCGCCGGCGGCCTCACCGAGCAGGACGCGGCCGCCGGCACCCAGGTGGCGATCTGGCGCTACTCCGACGGCGCGGACGTCGCCGCCGTCGACCCGCAGGCGGAGCAGCTCGCCGACTACCTCCAGAAGACCGCCCGTGCCGTGGCCGAGCCCAGGGCCTCACTCGCCCTCGAGGGCGCGGCGGTCGCGGGCCACCAGGGAGAACTGCTCGGCCCGGTGACGGTCCGCACCGACGCGAGCGCGGTCACGGTCGCGCCCCCGCCGGACGCCGCCATCAGCGGGGTGCGGATCGTCGGCAAGGACGGCAAGGCCGTCACGTCCGCGACGGACGGCACCCAGCTGTTCTTCGACGTGCCGGCCGAAGCCCCCGCCGGCTCGGCCGAACTGACCGTCCAGGCCTCGACCACCGTCCCCGTCGGCCGCGCCTTCACCTCCGACAGCCACAGCCAGACGCAGATCCTGGCCGGCTCCAGCGAGTCCACCGTGTCGGCCACGGCGACCGCGACCTGGGCCGAGCAGGGGGCGATACCCGCCCTGTCCGCGGCGAAGAACTGCGCCCGCAACGGCGTGGACATCACCGCGGCCAACCACGGTGACGAGGTCTTCACCTTCGACCTGCTGGGCACCCGGCACAGCATCCCGGCCGGCGCCTCCCGAACCGTGACGATCCCCCTCCAGGAAGACCAGGCCTACGACTTCACGATCACCGACCCCCAGGGCGCCGGCACCCGCTTCAGCGGCGTCCTCGACTGCGCCACCCAGGCCAACGAGACCGGCCTCACCACCCAGACCCTCTCCGAACCGAGCCCCGCCACGGTCGGCGGCACCGCCCCCACCGACACCAACCTCGCCGCGACGGGCGGCTCCCACGCCACCCCCCTGATCGCCGGCACGGCGATCGGCCTCGTGGTGATCGGCGGAGCGGTGCTGCTGCTGGTGAGCCGCAAGGAGAACGGGGCGCAGGGGTAGGACGGCCCCGGTCACCGGTCCGACGGGGCCGAGCCGAGGGGCACCGCCGGGCCGCGCCCCGCCGGCCCGGGACCACCGTCGGTCGTCCGGCGGTGACCGGACGTCACGTTCGAGCACGGCCGTCCACGCCGAAGCCCCGGCTCGGCGGGCATCGGCCGGACGGGGAGCGGCCGAGGGGCGGCGAACTCCTGAAGCGGCGGATCGTCCGCGGGCCGCGCGAGGCCGCCCGGCGGCGGCCGGCGGTGACGGTCGCCTCAGCCGCCGTCACCAGTGAACCCCCAGGTCAGAGGCGTCCGGCCGGACGGGTTTCCCCCAAGGGGTAGCCGTCCGGCAAGATGGGGTGTATCTGCCCACTGCCAGATTTCAAGCTGCCGGACGGTTTCTCTTGGCTGAGTTCATTTACACCATGCGCAAGGCGCGCAAAGCGCACGGCGACAAGGTGATCCTCGACGACGTCACCCTGAGCTTCCTGCCGGGGGCGAAGATCGGTGTCGTCGGTCCGAACGGTGCCGGTAAGTCGACCGTTCTCAAGATCATGGCGGGGCTGGAGCAGCCGTCGAACGGTGACGCCTTCCTCACTCCCGGTTACACCGTGGGCATCCTGCTCCAGGAGCCCCCGCTGAGCGAGGACAAGACGGTCCTGGAGAACGTCCAGGAGGGCGTCGCCGAGATCAAGGGCAAGCTCGACCGGTTCAACGAGATCGCCGAGCAGATGGCGACCGAGTACACCGACGAGCTCATGGACGAGATGGGCAAGCTGCAGGAGCAGCTCGACCACGCCAACGCCTGGGACCTCGACGCCCAGCTGGAGCAGGCCATGGACGCCCTGGGCTGCCCGCCCGGCGACTGGCCGGTCGCCAACCTCTCCGGTGGTGAGAGGCGCCGCGTCGCGCTGTGCAAGCTGCTGCTCGAGGCGCCCGACCTGCTGCTCCTCGACGAGCCCACCAACCACCTCGACGCCGAGTCGGTGAACTGGCTGGAGCAGCACCTCGCCAAGTACGAGGGCACCGTCGTGGCCGTCACCCACGACCGGTACTTCCTGGACAACGTCGCCGGGTGGATCTGCGAGGTCGACCGCGGCCGGCTGCACGGCTACGAGGGCAACTACTCCAAGTACCTCGAGACCAAGGCCACCCGCCTCAAGGTCGAGGGCCAGAAGGACGCCAAGCGGCAGAAGCGCCTCAAGGAAGAGCTCGAGTGGGTGCGGTCCAACGCCAAGGGGCGTCAGGCCAAGTCCAAGGCCCGCCTCGCCCGCTACGAGGAGATGGCCGCCGAGGCCGACAAGATGCGGAAGCTGGACTTCGAGGAGATCCAGATCCCGCCGGGCCCGCGCCTGGGCAACGTCGTCGTCGAGGTCAGCAACCTCAGCAAGGCCTTCGGGGAGAAGGTCCTCATCGACGACCTCAGCTTCACGCTGCCGCGCAACGGCATCGTCGGCGTCATCGGCCCGAACGGCGCCGGCAAGACGACCCTGTTCAAGATGATCCAGGGCATCGAGACCCCGGACTCCGGCGACATCAAGGTCGGCGAGACCGTCAAGATCTCGTACGTCGACCAGAGCCGCGAGAACATCGACCCGAAGAAGACCCTGTGGGCGGTCGTCTCCGACGAGCTCGACTACATCAACGTCGGGCAGGTCGAGATGCCCTCCCGGGCGTACGTCTCCGCCTTCGGCTTCAAGGGTCCCGACCAGCAGAAGCCGGCCGGCGTCCTCTCCGGCGGCGAGCGCAACCGCCTCAACCTCGCGCTCACCCTGAAGCAGGGCGGCAACCTGCTGCTCCTCGACGAGCCGACCAACGACCTCGACGTCGAGACCCTCTCCAGCCTGGAGAACGCGCTGCTGGAGTTCCCCGGCTGCGCCGTCGTCGTCTCCCACGACCGGTGGTTCCTGGACCGGGTGGCCACGCACATCCTCGCCTACGAGGGTGACTCCAAGTGGTTCTGGTTCGAGGGCAACTTCGAGTCGTACGAGAAGAACAAGATCGAGCGGCTCGGGCCGGACGCCGCCCGTCCGCACCGCGCCACCTACAAGAAGCTGACCCGGGGCTGATCGGTCTTGCGGCACATCTACCGCTGCCCACTGCGCTGGGCGGACATGGACGCGTACGGACACGTCAACAACGTCGTCTTCCTCCGCTACCTGGAGGAAGCCCGTATCGACTTCCTGTTCCGCCCGGAGAAGGACTTCCAGCAGGGGTCCGTGGTGGCACGCCACGAGATCGACTACAAGCGGCAGCTCGTCCACCGGCACACGCCCGTGGACGTCGAGCTGTGGGTCACCGAGGTACGGGCCGCGTCCTTCACCCTCGCCTACGAGGTGAAGGACGGCGACCACGTCTACGTCCGCGCGTCGACGGTGATCGTGCCGTTCGACTTCGCGGCGCAGCGGCCCCGTCGGATCACCGACGAGGAGCGCGCGTTCCTCGAGGAGTACCGGGACGACGACAAGGAGGCCGTCGCCGCATGACGGTGCTCCACCTCGCCGACGAGAGAGAGGCGGCGGACCTCGCGGCCTTCCTCGCGCGGCTGCTCCACTACGACCGGTCGGCGGCGGTCCGGCTCCAGGCGGCCGGCACCGCGCTGGCCGTCTTCGGGCGGCCGCCGTCCTTCGAGGTCCTGGCGGTCCGCGCGGTACGGCTGGCCAAGCCCTACGAGGACGGGCTCGACGTCATGCTCGACGTGACCGTGTCCGCCGGCGAACTGCTGGAGACCGTGGACGAGACGGCCGCCACGGCCGCCGTGCCCGCCGCGGTGACCGGGCCGCCGTGGGCCGGGGTGCTGCCGCCGCGCGGCGGCTGGCGGCCCGAGGCGGGACTGCCCGGGCCGGACGCGCTGCGCGCGATGGTCGGCGCGGCGGTCGCCGAGTTCCGGCGCCGTACGCAGGAGCTGGCGCCCGAGCTGCGCACGCGCACCGAGCTCGACCGGATCGGGCGGGAGATCTGGTCCCGCACGGTCGGGGAGACCGGACTGCCCGTACGGGCCGTGCACGCGGCCCAGTCCCTGGGCTTCCTGCGCCCCGCCGGGGCCGCGTCCGAGGGCGCCGGGCTGTTCTCCTCGGGGGCGTGGCTGCGGCTGCGCACGCCGTACGGGTCGATCGTCGTGCGGCGGGCGGGACACGCCACGGGCCTGGGCCTCAGCGTGCGCTGAGGGCCCCGCGGCCGGGACGCCGGGGGCGCCCCCGCGCCGGGAGCGCTCCCGTGACCGGGGCCGGGGCCGTCAGTCCGGGGTGTTCACCATCGAGGCCGCCGCGTACGTCAGGTAGTTCCACAGCGTCTGCTCGTGTTCCTCGGACAGGCCGAGCTCGTCCACCGCGTCCCGCATGTGCTTCAGCCAGGCGTCGTGCGCCGCCCGGTCCACGACGAAGGGCGCGTGCCGCATCCGCAGCCGGGGGTGGCCGCGCCGCTCGCTGTACGTCGTCGGGCCGCCCCAGTACTGGATGAGGAAGAGCACCATGCGCTCCTCCGCCGGGCCCAGGTCCTCCTCCGGGTACATGGGCCGCAGGACGGGGTCCTCGGCGACCCCCTGGTAGAAACGGTGGACCAGCCGGCGGAAGGTGTCCTCCCCGCCGACCTGCTCGTAGAAGGTCTGCTCCTGAAGCGTGCCGCGCCGAATCTCTTTCACGTTCCCCATGCTCTCAGACGCGGAGACCGAGGACTGCGGGCTTAGGACCTCCGGCACTCGCCTCCGGCCGTGCGCGGCAGCACAGTGGAGGCATGGGCACGCACGCGCCGGACCGGGACGGCGGGGACCTCGCGGAACTCGCCGCCTCGGCACGGGCGGCGCTGGTGCGGGAGATCGAGGCGAGCGGGGCCTTCACCGCCGATCCGGCGTGGAAGGATGCCTTCGCCGCCGTCCCCCGCCACCTCTTCGTGCCGTACTACTACGTGAGCGGGCCCGGCGGCTACGAGCGGCGCTGGGGGGAGAGCCCCGATCCGCGCGTCCGGGAGCGCTGGGTGACCGGCGCGTACGAGGACGTCCCGCTGGCGACCCGGCTGCGCGACGGCGAACTGCTCTCCTCCAGCAGCCAGCCCTCGCTGATGGCCCTGATGCTGGCCGAGCTGCGGGTGGCGGAGGGGGACCGGGTGCTGGAGATCGGCGCCGGATCCGGGTACAACGCGGCGCTGCTGTCGTACCGGCTCGGGGACGGGCACGTCACCACCGTGGACCTCGACCCGGAGATCACGGAGTCGGCCCGGCGGCATCTCGCGGACGCCGGGTACCGCCCCGCCGTGGTCACCGGGGACGGGGCGCGCGGGGTGCCGGAGCGAGCGCCCTTCGACCGGATCGTCGCGACCTGCCGGCTGGCGTCGGTCCCGCGCGCCTGGCTCGCCCAGTGCCGCCCCGGAGGCCGCGTCCTGACGCCGTTGG
Source organism: Streptomyces sp. NPDC017936 (assembly GCF_044328485.1). Lineage (NCBI taxonomy): Bacteria > Bacillati > Actinomycetota > Actinomycetes > Kitasatosporales > Streptomycetaceae > Streptomyces > Streptomyces sp. NPDC017936. The sequence goes on from NZ_JBIRHK010000003.1 coordinate 260,666, forward strand.
CCACCGGGCTGGCCGCGCTGACGGTCCGGGACGCCGGGCGCGCGGAGGGGCCCTTCCTGCACACCCCGGCCTACTTCGTGCCGTTGCGCGGCGCGGACCGGCCCGAGCCGGGACCGGTGGCGTTCGGCGGAGTGCCCCAGCGGGCCAGGGGGAACGACCTGTTCCGGTTCCTGCTGGCCCTGACCCGGGGCGCCCTCGACCCGCAGGAGGCGTACGCGCTGTGGGAACGCGAGGGCCGGCCCGGACGGGAGCGGTACGGCGTCACCGTCGGCGGCGAGCACGCCTGGGCGTGGCTCGACGAGCCGGAGGGGCCGTACGCCTGGCCCCTCCCGTGACGCCCGTGCCGTCGGCGGTGACCTCGCTCAGCCGCGCCGGATGGTGATCGTCGTCCAGGCGCCGACGTGGACCCGGTCGCCGTCCTGCAGCGGTACCGGCACGAAGGGCTGAATCGGTTCCTCGGAGCCGTTGACCGTCGTGCCGTTCGTCGAGTTCTGGTCGACGACCGCCCAGGTGCCGTCCGGCTGCTGCACCAGCACCGCGTGCTGGTGCGAGACGCCCGGGTCCTCCGGCGGCACCGACAGGTCGATGTCCGGGGTCTCGCCGGTGGAGTGGCGCCGGCGGCCGATGGTGAGCTGGTTGCCGGTGAGCGTGCGCTGCTGCTCCGGCGAGTACGCGGGCAGGTTCAGGCCCGCGGCCTCGGGGCCGGAGCGCTGCATCATCGCCATGAAGTACTCGCGGTCCGGCCCTATGGTCACCGTCCAGGTCGCCGGCTGCTGCGGGAACGCCGGACCGGGCGGGGGCGGCGCCTGCGTGGCACCCGGCTGCGGGTAGTCGTAACCCCCGCCCCGGACGCCACCGGGACCGCCGGGGCCACCGGGCGCACCCGGTCCCCCGGGCGCGGAGTGGGACGGCGGGGAGATCACCCAGTCGTCGTCACCGCCGAAGCCCCCGCCGGCGGGACCGCCCGGCTGCGGCGGGCGGCCGGTCCCCTGCGGGAAGCCGGGCGGGGCCGGCGGACCGGACGGCTGGAAGGCCTGCGGAGCGCCCGGAGTCGTCGCGCCGGGAGCGCCGGGCGGCGGGGCCGGCCGCGAGGGGTCGCCGAAGCCGCCGGGACCACCCGGGCCGCCGGGGCCGCCGGGGCCCGAGGGGCCGGCGCCGGGCGGGCCGGGAGGACGGCCGCCGGGGCCGGAGGGCTCGCGTCCGAAGGCGCCACCGGGAGCGGGGGGCGGGCCGGACGGGTCACGCCGGAAGGGATCCGCGGACGGGCCGCGTCCGAAGGCGTCGCCGGGCGCGCCCGGCGGCTCGTGCCCGAAGGCGCCCGCGCCCGGACGGCCACCGGGACCGCCCGGCCCCGACGGACCGCCGGCGGGGCCGGCCGGACCCGACGGGTCGTGCCCGAACGGCTGCTGCGCACCGCCCGGCCCGGAGGGCCGCGACGGCTCACCGCCGAACGGCGGGCCCGGCGGGATCGGCTCGGCGGGCCGGTTCACCTGGGACGGACGGGAGCTCTGGTACTCGAAGGAGTCGCTGCCGCCGAACGACGGCGGCGGCTGGAACCGCCCGCCCGGACCCGCGCCGGGACCCCCGGGGACACCGCCGGGACCCCCGGGAACACCGGGTCCCGCGCCCGCCGGCGGGCGCGGGGCGGCCGGGGTGTACGAGGTCGCCGTGTTGGTGAGGAAGTTCCACCGGCACTCCTCGCAGAACGGCGCGCCCCCCTCGCGGGGCGTACGGCACTGCGGGCACAGCTCGGGCTCGGCGTTCGGCGCCGCGGACGGGTGACGGCCGTCGGGACGGCCTCCGGCGCCGGGCGGGGGCGGAGGGAAGCCGTACCCCCCGCCGGCCGGCGGGGGCGGCGGGGGAGGGGGCGGTGGTACGGCACCGGCCATGCGGTGACCGCAGACCTCGCACCAGTCGTCGGAACCCGACTGGTGTCCGTTCGGGCAGGTCGGCATGTCGGCGCGTCCCCCTTTCCTTCGGTGTCCTACCGGGGTCCTACTCGGTCCTGCTAGGTCACTTCTTTACACGAACAGTCTTTGTGGACCTGGTCTCGAGGGTCATCTCGTCGGCCTCGGCGACCTTCGTCTTCAGTCGCACAGTACCTGTCGTGGCATCGACCACGTCCACCACCTTCGCAAGCAGTTTCGCAGTATCCGCGTTCCCGGAGACACTGGCGAGCTGGACCGCCCTGCCCAGTTTGGCCGTCGCTCCGTCCATGTCGCCCGCTTTGCGGAGATCCAGCCCCTGTTGGATGACCCGGGCCAGTTCGGCCTGTCCGGTGTAGTGCGCGACCTGGGGGTTGATCGAGGTGGAGGCGGCCATGTCGTCGGTCCACACGGCCCGTACGAGTCCCTGGGCGCCGAGGTTGCGGACCGTCCCCGCCCCGCTCCCGGCCGCGCCGGGGCCGCCGCCGCCCGCGGGCTGCGGAACCACCAGCGAGACCCGGGCGGCCAGCATCTCCTGCCCGATGCCGGCGGCCGGGACCTCGACGCACACGTGGTAGTCGCGGGACTCGTCGCCCCAGGAACCGGTGGGGTAGTCGCCCGAGCGCGGACCGGACTCGGTGCGCCGGTCGGTCAGCTCCTCGACGGTCGGCGCGACCTGCTTGACGAACTTCACGGTGGTGCCCACCGGGGTCCACAGTCTGAGGGCGACGTCCGCGACCTCCTTGCCCATCGCCGTCTCCATCATCTGCGTGAAGTCGGCGGCGAGGCCCGCGGGGTCGGCGACGATGTCGGCGGTGCCGAGCAGGGCGGAGGCGATCCCTGTGACTTCTTTCACTTCCCAGTCGGTGCCCACGCCCCGCGCGTCGCAGGTGAACCGTCCGGCGCAGGAGTCCAGGGCGGCCTTGAGGTCCTGCGGCGCCTCGTGCTCGTTGCGGCCGTCGGTGAGCAGGATGCCGTGGCGGATGGCGACGTCGGCGGCGGACAGCAGCCGGTCCGCCAGCCGCAGCCAGGTGCCGATCGCGGTGCCGCCGCCCGCGCTGAGCCGGCGCAGCGCCTGCTTGGCCTGCTCCCGGGTGGTGGCGTCGGCGACCGCGAGGCGCCCGGCGCCCGGATAGACCTCCTTCGCCACGTGCGTGCCGCCGATCACCGCGAAGTGCACGCCGTCGCGCAGGGTGTCGATGGCGGCGGCGGTGGCGTCACGGGCGTTGCGCATCTTGGTCGGCGGGTAGTCCATCGAGCCCGAGCAGTCGACCATGATCGCGACGGCGGCGGAGGGGCCCCGGCCCGGCGTGTAGAGGTGCGGGGCCGTGACGGCGCTGCCGATCGTGCCGCCGCCGGTGGCGGTGACCGTCACGATCGCGTTGACCTCCCGGCCGCCCTCCGGCAGGTACTCGTTCTGGTAGACGTCCACCGAGAACTGCGGCACGTTCGACTTCGAGAAATTGGCCATGCCTACTCAAATCCCCCTCGGAAGCCCCACGACCGTGGGGCGATGACGGTGGGCGGACCGGTCCCCTCCGGTCCGCCGCTGCTTCCCCGTGTGCGAGACATGTGCGCGGTGCCGTGCGCGGTGCCGTACCGTGCGCGGCCTCAGACCGATCCTGCCCCCTGCGCGGGGGCGGGGAACGGCACGACCGCCACTGTTACGTTGTCGTGCCCGCCGCCGTCCAGGGCGTGACCGACGAGCACCCGGGCGCTGTGCAGGGGGCGCACGGCGGCGTCGAGGGGCAGCGCCCCGGCCATCTCCTCGGCCCCTTCCGCGTAGTTCCACAGGCCGTCGGTGCACACGACCACCACGCCGGCGCGGTCCGGCTTGAAGGTGGCGGTGTGCGGCTCCAGTTCGTAGGCGTCGGCGCCGAGCCAGCCGGTGATCGCGTGGGCGCGGTCGTCGGCGTAGGCCTCCGCCTCGCTCATCAGGCCCGCGGCGACCATCTGGGCGGCCCAGGAGTCGTCCTCGGTGAGCCGGGCCGGGGGCGAACTGCGGTCCGTCGGCACCCAGTAGGCGCGGCTGTCGCCGACCCAGCCGACGACCAGCAGGCCGGCGGTGACGACCGCGCCGACGAGGGTGCAGGCGGGGGCGTTCTGGTGCGGGGCGTGTTCGCGGGCCGTGGCCGGCTCCTCGGCGAGCGCGTTCACCGCGTGCGAGGCGGCGACGATCGCGTCGTGCATGGCCTGCTGCGGGTGCGTGCCCTGCGGCAGGGCCGTCAGCAGCGACCGGCTCGCCGCCCGGGACGCGGCGAGCGAGGCGTCGTCCGGGCGGGTCGCGGAGGACACGCCGTCGCAGACGATCGCCACGAGCGCGGGCGAGGCGTCGGGCAGCGCGGTGTGACCGATGCCGAAGGCGTCCTCGTTGCGGTGGTGGCGCAGGCCGCGGTCGCTGACGGCGGCGACGGGGCCCGACTCCTGCTCCATGTGGTCGCGTTCGCGCGGCTGGGCGTGTCCGCAGTTCTCGCAGTAGCCGTCGTCGTCGACCCGGCCCGCGCGGCACGCCACGCACACCTTGCCGGTCTCGGTCACCGCGGCGGCCTCGGCGGCCACCCGCGGGTCGGGCGCCTGCAGCGGGTACTCCTCGGGCTCCGCCGGCCGGTCGAACCGGACACCGGAGGCCGGGGCGCCGGGCGCGCCGGGGGGCGGGGGAGGAGTCGGAGCACCGGGCGGCACGGGGGTGCCGCCGCCCGGAGGCACGGACCCGCCGCCGGCGGACACGGAGTCGCCCGGCGGCACGTGCGCCGCCGCGGACGGGACGCCCGGCGAGACGGGCCCACCGCTCCCGCCGGCCCCCGGGGACGGGGTCCCGCCGGAGCCGGAGCCGAGCGCTGGAGCGGGCACGCCGCTCACGCCTGTGCCGGGGTACGGGGTTCCGCCGGAGCCGGAGCCGGGCGTGGGAGCGGGCGCGCCGCTCATGTCCGTGCCCGGGAACGGCGTCCCGCCGGCGCCCGAGGTCCACGCGGTCAGCCCCCGCAGCTCCGCGCCCGTCGGCGGTGCCCCGCCGGCCTGGGCGCCGGGCGCCGGCGCACCCGCCCCGCCCGAGCCGGGCAGGGACGCGCCGCCGGAGCCGGAACCCGGCACGGGCGCCGCGCCGAACGCGGCGCCCTGCGCGGGCGACCCGCCCGGCGCCGCTGCCGGAGCCGGCGTCCCGCCGAAGCCCGCTCGCGCGTTCGGCGCACCGGCCGCTCCCGCGGCCGGCAGCGGCGCGGCGCTCGCCGGGAAGCCCGGCGCGGCCGGGCCGGTACCGGGCGAGCCCGGCCCCGGCCCGGCGGGGCCGGCCGGCTCCGCGCCGTTCATCGTGAGGGTCGGGCTGTCGCCCGGGCGGGCCGGCGCGGCGGACAGGTCGCGTCCGCACGCTCCGCAGAAACGGTCACCCGCGTCGAGCGGCTCCGCGCAGCTCGGACAGGTCGGCAGTGCTGCCTGCCGGGGCATCTGGGACATCAACTACACCCACGTCCGGGGGCGGTAACGATTGGCACGTTCCACCAGGTCGATCCTCTCCTCACCGCGGGTCGCCAGCCGGGCCAGCGTGCGGTACGAACGCTCCAGGCCGAAGCGGAGCCCCCGCTCGTCCAGGTCGCTGCCGAGCAGCACCCGCCGGGCGCCGGGGCCGTCGCCCCGGCCCCCGGACAGTATCCAGTCCAGCGCGCTGCCGAGGACCTCCGCGGACAGCTGCTCGCGCCGCGCCGGGTCCAGCCCGTACGCGTCCAGCGCCTCGACCTGCGCCGCGGCGGCGGTGAGGTCCTCCAGGAAGGGTACGTCGGAGGCGGCCGCCGTCCGCTGCCGCAGCCGGGCGCGGACCGCCGCGACCCGTGCGGCCGTGTAGTGGATGGACGACTCCGGCACCGACTCCAGCGTCCGTACGGCGCTTCTGCGGTCGCCGGCCGCGAGATGGACGCGGGCCAGGCCGAACGCGGCGCTCACGTAGCTCGGGTCGGTCGACCACACCAGCCGGTAGTACTCGGCGGCGTTGTCCAGCTGGCCCAGCACCTCCGCGCACAGGCCGAGCGCCAGCTTGGGCGCGGGCTCGCCCGGGAAGGCGTCGTAGACCGCGTCGAAGGCGAGCGCGGCGCCCTCCCGGTCGCCGGTGACCAGCCAGGCCACGCCCCGGTACCACACGACCCGCCAGTCGTCGGGCCGTTCGTCCTCCAGCTCGGCCAGGGAGGCGAGCGCGGCGTCGCAGTCGTCGTTCTCCAGCCGGGCGCGCACCTGACGCAGCCGGGTCTCGACCGAGGGCGCCGGCGCGGCGGCCAGGGCCGTGATCAGCTCGGTCGGCGCGGACGCCATCAGGCCCGCCAGGAAACCCGCGTTGGGGTCGGCGGCGTCGACGTGCGGGACGGGCAGGGCGAGGGCGGCGGCCGGGGCGTCAACGGGCCTGACGAGACCGGGGGAGACGACCGTCGGCGTGGGGGAGCCCGGCCGCGGCGCCGGCGGACGCGCCCCGCCCGGGCGCGCCCCCAGCCGCGACACCTCCCCGGCCGGCTTCGGGAACAACTCCGTGTCCGTGACCTTCACCTCGGGTCCGAACAGCGTCGACAGCGCGGGCCGCGCCCGGCCGCTCTGCAGCGAGACGACCTCGCGCAGCACCCCCGTCAGCTGTTCCGCCATCTCCTGCGCGGACGCGAACCGGCGGGCCGGGTCGGGGTCGGTGGCGCGGACCAGCAGCCGGTAGAAGGACTCGTACCGGCGGAAGACCTCGATGGAGTCGGGGTCGGGCAGCGAGTCGGCGTGGACGGTGGTGTAGCCCTGGAAGTCGAAGGTGAGGACGGCGAGGGTGCGGCCGACCGTGTAGAGGTCGCTGGCCACGGACGGGCCGGTCTCGGCGACCTCGGGGGCCTGGTAGCCGACCGTGCCGTAGATGGCCGACTCGTCGTCGTCCACCCGGCGCACCGCGCCCATGTCGATCAGCTTGAGCTGGTCCTCGGTCTGGATCGCGTTGTCGACCTTGAAGTCGCAGTACAGCAGGTTGCGGCTGTGCAGGTGGCCGAGGGCCTCCAGCGCCTCGATGCCGTACGCGCAGGCCTGCTCCACCGGCAGCGGGTCGCGCCGGCCGTCCGGGGTGCGGCGGGTGTTGGCGATCTCCTTCAGGGACTTGCCGCCGACGTACTCCATGACGATGTAGCCGTCGAGCGAGCCGGTGCGCTGGTCGAGGTGCTCGACGAAGTTGTAGATCCGCACGATGTTGGCGTGCTCGATCTCGGCGAGGAAGCGCCGTTCGGAGATGGCCGCCGCCATCGCGTCCTGGTCGCCCGTGTCGAGGAGGCCCTTGAGGACCACCCAGCGGTCCGAGACCGCGCGGTCCACCGCCAGGTAGATCCAGCCGAGACCGCCGTGCGCCAGGCAGCCCACGACCTCGTACTGGCCGTGCACCACGTCGCCGGCCTTCAGCTTGGGGACGAAGGAGTAGGGGTGGCCGCACTTGGTGCAGAACCCCTCCGTGCGCCCGGTCCGGTCCCCGCGCGAACGGCCCACCGGGGCCCCGCAGTCGGAGCGCGAGCAGAACCGCTTGCGCTCGGGCACCTCGGGGTCGTCGAGGACCATCGCGCGCGGATCGGGGCGCGGCACCTGCGGCACCGAGACCAGGCCGGCGCCCAGCCGGGCCCGCCCGGAGGAGCCGGCCGCCGAACCGGAGCTGCGCACCGACACCGAGCGGCCGGTCGACCGGCCCGACAGCGACCGGGAGAGGCGTCCCGACACCGAACGGCGCGACTTCGACGACTGCGAGGAGGTGCGCGCGCTGCGGGCGCTGCGCGCGCTCGGACGCGAACTGCCGCTGCCCGCCGACGCCTTGCCGCCGCCGGTGACCCCGGTGGGCGGCGAGCCGACCGGTCCTCCCCCGGAGGGGGGACCCCCAGGCGGGACGACCGGCGCCAGACCGCAGGTGTCGCAGTACAGCTCGCCGCCGCCCACGTCCTCGTACGACCCGTCGCAGCCCGGTCGCTGGCACGTCTGTCCTGCCTGACTCATGACCTCACTCCCTCCCCTTCGGCGCTCACGCGCCGGGCCCCCTGTGGTCCTGAGGTCCGCCCTGCTCCGGCACGCGCGGCGCGGTGAGCAGCTCGGCGGCCGCCTGCTGGTAGCGCAGGACGGCCTGCTCGGCGACGCGCAGGTCGCAGGGCGCGCTCCACAGCATGCGGCGGGCCGCGTCGTACCGCTCGACGAGGAACGGGTCCTCCGCGAGGCCGTGCCGGGCGACCTTCGCCTTGTACGCGTCGAGGCGGCCGCGCAGCTCCGCGCGCACCGCCAGCGGCGCGGTGACCGCGGTCAGCGACTCGCGGGCGCGCAGCAGTTCGTCCTCCGCCTTCTGCTCCAGGGACTCCAGGAGCGGGGACAGCCGGTGCCACTGGGCCTGTCTGCGGTACTCGGCGGCCGTCGCCAACTGCTCCTGGAGCACGGTCGGCGGGCCGCTCACCACCGGCACCTCCGTCGCGGCGATCTTGGCGAGGACCTCGCCGCGCGCGGTCCGCGCCTCGGCGAGCGTGCGGTCCGCCCGGCTGAGCACGTCCCGCAGCCGCACCAGGCGCTTCTCCGCGTCCTGACGGACCGTCAGCACGGCGTCGATCTCCCGGCGCACGTCCTCCAGGGCGCGCGCCTCACGGTCGTAGACCGTGGTGTCGGGGCGGCCGCCGCCCGGCGCCGAACTGCCCTGCGCGGGCACCCAGAACGCCAGCGGGTCGGAGACCACCCGCTCGCGCAGCAGGGTCAGCGTGCGGGTGATGCGCTCCAGGTCGTCGCCCGCCGGGTGCTCCCCGGGGCGTACGCCGACGGAGTGCGCGAGCTGCCGGGTGCGCTGGAGCTCCGCGGCCAGTAGATCGATCCGGGCGGGCAGCGCCGACCACACCGCGTCGGCGGCGACGACCATGTCCAGCGACGAGGCGTACAGCTCGTTCATCCGGTCGACGAGGGCGGTCAGCGAGAAGCTCTGGCTGAGCTTGCCGGCGCCGTGCGGCGCCGGCGCCTGGGCCAGCGCGGAGCCTGCGACCGTGACGGACTCGCCGCGCAGCAGCTCCGTCAGCTCCACCAGGTCCTCACGGCTGGACCAGCGGCGCCGTGAGCGGATCTCCCGGGCGGAGCGCAGCGCGTCCGTGTACGCGTCGAAGTACGCCCACAGCAGCGTGATCGACGCCTCCGCGTCCGCCCAGCGCCGTTCGGTGACGCCGGTGAGCCGGGCGCCCTCGAGGAGCCTGCGGCCCGCGTGGTCCTGGAGCGCCAGCAGCGAGGTCTCGATCGCCTCGTGCTCCTGGCCGAGCCGCGCCAGCGCACGGTCCACCTCGTCCCGGTCCATCACCGGCCCGGGGGGTCCCGTGACGCCCATCGATCACCTCTCGTCGCTGTGTCGGTCTCTCGCGCGGTCCGCCGCCTGCCCGCCGGCCGGTCACCCCGTGCGCAGGTACTGCGGCGCGGGCGGCCTCGACGTCGCCGCGTCCGCCCCCAGTGTCGCCGACAGCCACTTGTCGTACGACGCCTGCCAGCCGTTGGCCCGGTACTGCACCAGGATCTGGTTGACCCGGCGCACCAGGTCGTCCGCGTCCTTCTTCATCGCCACCCCGTAGTACTCGGTCGTGAAGGGGGCGCCCTTGAGCTCCACGGTGGGGTCCTGGGCGGCCTGGCTCGCCGCCAGCGCGCCGTCGGTGACCACCGCGTCGGCCTCTCCCAGCTGCAACCGCACCAGGCAGTCGAGCTGGTTGGGCACGGTGGCGGAGATGTCGGTGGTGGCGGGCAGCCGGCCGGCCTCGCGGTCCTCGGTCAGACGCGTGTTGGCGGTCGAACCGGCCGCCGTGCAGACCTTCTTCTCCGCCAGCGTGTCGTCGTACCCGGTGACCGTCGAGGACTTGGGGGCGAGGACGGTCTGCCCGGTCCGGAAGTACGGGGCGGAGAACGCGACGTCCTCGATGCGGTCGCAGGTGATCGTCATCGTGCGGACGACCATGTCGACCCGGCCCTCCTGGATCGCCGGGATGCGCTGGTTGGTCGGGATCGCCTTGAACTGGACGGCGTCCGGGTCGCCGAGGATGTCCTGGGCGATCCGGCGCACCAGGTCGATGTCGAAGCCCTCCAGGGCGGCGCCGGTGGTGTTGGGGTTGCGGTAGCCCCAGCGGTAGCTGTTCTGGTCGACGCCGACGATCAGCTTGCGCTTCTCGCCCTGCCGCGCCTTGATCGCGGCGATCGTCGGGCCGTCCGCGGCCGACGGCGACAGCGTCTGCTTCTCCGGGGCCCCGCACGAGGAGTCGGCCGCCGGCACGCCCGTACCGACGCCCCGGCCGCCGAGGCCGACGCTGCCGTCACCCCGCGACTCGGCCCAGGGCAGCAGCAGCGCGAAGGCCAGCACGAGGGCGCAGACGACCGCCATCGCCCCGACTCCGCCCCAGCCCCTGAGACCGGCCCGTATCCGTCGCACACGCATCGTCACGCCTCCTTCCACCGGTACGCCCCCTCTCACCGGTACTCCGACAGCCTGCGGCCGATGCCGAGGACGGCGCCCGCCGCGCCCAGCACGGCGAGGACGGCGGCGCCCAGCGGCAGGCCGCCCATCGCGTCCCGGCCGTCCCCGGCGGCCCGCCGGAACTCGCCCTGCTCGTGGTTCAGCGCGCTCGCCAGGTTGGCGTCCACGCTGTCGAAGCACTCGCCCGTCGCGCCCTTGTCGCCGATCACCAGGGCCAGCGCCCGCTCGTAGTTGCCGTTGTCGTCCTGGGCGCGGGCCGCGGTGTGGCGCTTGCGCCACTCCGCCATGTCGCCCTCGGCCCGCTCGACCGGCTGCGCGCCGGAGGCGTCGTCGGCGAGCCGCCCCGCCTCGGTGAGGCCCTCGGCGAGGATCCCCATGTCCTCGGAGAAGTCGTGGTCGTACGCGTCGACCGTCTCGTCGCCGACCTTCACGGTCTCGGCGCCGCGGGCCACCAGGGTGAGGTTCTCGTTGCCGCGCGCCTTGAGGGAGGCGATGCGGGCGTCGTGCAGGACGTTCAGCGAGCGGACGCCGTGGTCGTAGGAGTCGTTCAGGCCCGCGCGGGCCACGCTGTGGGCGACCACCAGCCACAGCAGGACGACGGTGGCGGCGGCGGTGGCCGCGACCAGGCCGTGGTTGAGGACGCGGTTCGTCCGGCGGTAGGTGCGGTGCTGGGCCCAGGCGAGGGCGGCCAGCGCGAGGACGCCGAGCGCGATCGCCGCCCACGGGTAGGGCGTGGCGTCCGCGTAGTCGTCCCGCAGGCGCTGGTTCTCCTTCTTGTACAGGTCCTCGGCGGCCGGGAGCATCTCCTGCTGCATCTTCTGGTTGGCGTACCGCAGGTAGGCGCCGCCGACCGGGAAGCCCTGCCGGTTGTACGTCCGGGCGCGCTCGACCAGGCCCTTGTACTCCGGCAGCAGCTTGTTCAGCTTGGCGATGGCCGTGGTGGAGGGGGAGCCGGGGTCGGCGTTGTTGGCCGCGGTGACGAGTTTGGCGGCGGCCGTGTCGATGCCGTCCTCGTAGCGCTCGCGGGACTCGGCCGTCTCCTGACCGCCGGCCAGGAAGCCGCTGGAGGCGGCGGTGTTGGCGTCGGCGAGCGAGCGGTAGATGTCGGCGGCGGCCGTGCTCAGCGGCTGGCTCTTGTGCAGGACGTCGTCGGCGGCGGCCGCCCGGTCGGTCGTCTGCCAGGCCGTGACGGCGCCGAACGCGAGGACGAGGAGGGCGAGGACGGCGCCGATGATCCGCAGTCGTCCCGGCTCCGTCGTCGCGGCGGCGCGGGCCTTGTCGACGCCCTCCGCGAACGCCGTACGGCGTGTCGGCGGAGTGGCTGTTGCCGGTTCTGCCACGTTCCTGACCTCCCCCATGGTCATGCCTCGCCGCAAGTATGGCTGGCTGGGGCGACCTTGCGCACCGGCCCTTCACTGGATCTTGATCAGATCGCAGTCGCCCCTGTTCATGAATACGCCGTGGGCGTGTGTTCGGTTCCTTCGCGGGGAGTGCGCCGGGGCCGTCCGCCCCCCTCCGCTCACGGCTTCGCCCGCGCGGGGGACCCCGAGCACGGCGGCGCCGTGGACCGGCGCCGTCCCGCCGGCCCGCTCACCCGTCGAAGAAGGCCCGCGTCCGCTCCCCGGCCTCCGCCTCCGCCCGCAGGCTGTCCAGGCCCAGGAGCGCCGCGCCCAGCACCGGCCGCGCCCGCACCACCCGGGCCACCGCCATCGGGGCCCGTGCCGCCAGGCGTTCGCGCACGCCGTCGTCCAGCCGGCCGTGACCCGCCGTCAGGACGCCGCCGCCCAGCAGGACCGGGGTCTCCTCCTCCAGCAGCCCGAGACGGGCCAGGGCCACCGTCGCCATCGTCACCACCTCCTCCGCCAGGCGGTCGACGACCGCCCCGGCCACCCCGTCGCCGTCCGCCGCCGTGGCGAAGAGGACGGGGACCAGTTCGTGGCGGCGGGCGGGCGGGACGTGTCCCAGGTGCAGGGCCTCGATGAGGGCGTACATGTCGGGCAGGCCGAAGTGGGCGGGGAGGGCGCGGGCCAGGGCGGTGTCCTCGCCCCGGCCGTCCTCCGCCCGCGCCGCGTGCCAGAGCGCTTCCTCCGCCAGGCCCCAGCCGCCGCCCCAGTCGCCGGAGATCCGGCCGAGCGCGGGGAACCGGGCGGTGCGGCCGTCGGGGCGCATGCCGACGCAGTTGATCCCGGCGCCGCAGACGACGGCCACGCCCCGGGGCTCGGCCACGCCCGCCCGCAGGATCGCGAAGGCGTCGTTGCGGACCTCGACGGAGGCGCCCCACGCGCGTGCGTGCAGGGCCGCCGCCAGCCGTTCCTCCTCGACCGGCAGGTCGGCGTTGGCCAGGCAGGCCGACACGTGCGCGGCCGAGTCGACGCCGGCGGCCGCGTACGCGCGCGTGACGGTGTCGGCGAGGGCGTCCACGGCCGGGCCGACGCCCACCGCGGGCGGCCGGAAGCCGCCGCCGCGGGCCGTGGCGAGGACCTCGCCGTCCGCCGCCACGACCGCGACGTCGGTCTTGCTGTTGCCCGCGTCGATGGCGAGGACGCCCGCGGTCACGCCCACGCGAGGTGCTCCCGGTTGTGCGCGATCAGCCGGTCGGTGAGGGCGTCCGCGGACGCGTACTGCCCCACCAGGGGGTGGGCGAGGAGGGCCCGGAAGACGCGGTCGCGGCCGCCGCGCAGAGCCGCCTCCAGGGCCAGGTGCTCGTAGGCCGTCACGTTCGCCATGAGACCCGCGAACAGCGGGTCGGGGGGCGCCGCCGGCAGCGGGGACGGGCCCTGCGGGCCCACCGACGCCTGCACCTCGATCACCGCGTCGTCCGGCAGGAAGGGCAGCGTGCCCCGGTTGAGGGTGTTCACCACCTGGTACGGGCTCCCGGAGCCGGTGAGCAGCGCCGCCACCAGGTCCACGGCCGCCTCCGAGTAGTAGGCGCCGCCCCGCTCCGCCAGCAGCGGCGGCTTCTCGTCCAGGGCCGGGTCGCCGTACATCTCCAGCAGGTCCCGTTCGATCCGGGCCACCTCGGCCGCCCGCGACGGCTTCGAGCGCAGCTCCTCGACGACCTCGTCGTGGGCGTAGTAGTAGCGCAGGTAGTACGACGGGACCGCGGACAGGCGGTCCAGCAGGGGGCGGGGCAGGCGGAGGCGGGCGGCGACCGTGTCGCCGTGGTCGCGCAGCAGCTTCGGCAGGACGTCCTCGCCCCCGGGGCCGTCGAGGCGCACCCCCGTCTCCCAGGTGAGGTGGTTGAGGCCCACGTGGTCGAGGTGGACCTCGGCCGGGGGGACGCCCAGCATTCCGGCGAACGTGCGCTGGAAGCCGATCGCCACGTTGCACAGGCCGACCGCCCGGTGGCCGGCCCCGAGCAGGGCGCGGGTGACGATGCCGACCGGGTTGGTGAAGTCGACGATCCAGGCGCGGGGGTTGGCCCGGCGGACCCGTTCGGCGATGTCCAGCACCACCGGCACCGTGCGCAGCGCCTTGGCCAGGCCGCCCGCGCCGGTCGTCTCCTGGCCGACGCAGCCGCACTCCAGGGGCCAGGTCTCGTCCTGTTCGCGGGCGGCCTGGCCGCCGACGCGCAGTTGCAGCAGGACGGCGTCGGCGCCGTCCACGCCGGCGTCGAGGTCGCCGGTCGTGACGATCCGGCCCGGGTGGCCCTGCCGGGCGAAGATCCGCCGGGCCAGGCCGCCGACCAGTTCCAGGCGGCCGGCCGCCGGGTCGACGAGGACCAGCTCCTCCAGGGGCAGCGTGTCCCTCAGGCGCGCGAAGCCGTCGACGAGTTCGGGCGTGTAGGTCGACCCTCCGCCGACCACGGTGAGCTTCACTGCCGGTCTCCTCGCTTCCGTGTGCCTGCCGAGCGGACCCCGCCGGCCGTCCACCGGGGCCCGTGCCGCCCCGTCTACTTCGCGGGGGCCGGCGGGATGATCGGGGTGGCCGCCTGGGCCTGCGGGGACGCGGTGTTGGAGTACACCGAGGGGGCCGCGACGGCGGCCGTCGGGTCCACGTCCGGGTCCTCCTCCGCGGGGACGGTCGCACCGCCGACGATGCGGATGTCGGCCGCGTCGAAGGCCCGCTTGATGCGCCAGCGCAGCTCGCGTTCGACCGTCAGGGCCTTGCCGGGCATCGTCTTCGCGGAGACGCGCACCACCATCGAGTCCAGCAGCACGCTGTCCAGGCCGAGCACCTCGATGGGGCTCCACAGGAGTTCGTTCCAGGGCTCCTCCTTGCTCATCTTGTCGGCGACCTCGTCGAGGGTGGCCTTGAGCCTGTCCAGGTCCTCGGAAGCCTTCACCGTCACGTCGACGCCGGCCGTCGCCCAGCCCTGGGAGAGGTTGCCGATCCGCTTGACCTCGCCGTTGCGGACGTACCAGATCTCACCGTTGTCACCGCGCAGCTTGGTCACGCGCAGGCCGACCTCGATGACCTCGCCGGTGGCGACGCCCGCGTCGATCTGGTCGCCGACGCCGTACTGGTCCTCCAGGATCATGAAGACGCCGGAGAGGAAGTCCGTGACCAGGTTGCGGGCGCCGAAACCGATCGCGACGCCCGCCACACCGGCGGAGGCCAGCAGCGGTGCGAGATTGATCTCGAACGCGGACAGCGCCATCAGCGCGGCCGTGCCCAGGATCACGAAGCTCGCCACCGAGCGCAGCACGGACCCGATCGCCTGCGAGCGCTGCCGGCGCCGCTCGGCGTTGACCAGCAGACCGCCCAGCGTGGAGCCGTCGGCCGACGAGACCGTGCGGTTCATCCGGTCGATGAGCTTGGTGAGCGCCCGCAGCACGAACTTTCTCAGCACCGCCGCGATCACCAGGATCAGCAGGACCCTGAGACCGATCGCGAGCCACGTCGACCAGTTCTCCTCGACCCAGCTGGCGGCGTTCGTCGCGCTCTCCTGGGCGTCCTGGAGGGACGGGACCGTCACCGTCGGCGACTCCGAGGGGGTCGGCGACGGCGACGAACCGGCGGCCAGTAGGACGGCGGACAAGGACACGGCAGGTACCTCCACGTGCGGCGCTGCTCCGTCCGGCGCGGCGGTCAAGGTGTTCAAGGTCACGAAAAGGTCACCGGACGGGCAGGCCCACCACACTAACGGGGCATGGTGTGTGCTTCTGCCGGATCTGCGAAGGAGAGACCGTGCTCACCCGTGCTTGAACGGGTCGTCAACCGGGGGATGCATCCGGTGTGGTCGAAAACACTCCCGGCCCGTTACCGGGACATGGTGGCGCGTCCACCAGGCAAGAGGGGAGACTGACCACAGATCGTCCCGGCGCGAGCCACGCGCCGCCGACGCCCGAGGAGGCATCCGTGCCGCATGTCCTGGTCCTGAACGCGTCGTACGAGCCTCTCGGCGTCGTACCGCTCCGCCGCGCGCTCGTCCTCGTCCTGGAGAACAAAGCGGTCTCCCTCGAGGAATCCGGCGCCTTCCTGCACAGCGCGACCGTCACAGTCCCCGCACCCAGCGTGGTCCGGCTCAAGCGATTCGTCAGGGTTCCCTACCGGGGGCCCGTTCCCCTGACCCGCCGCGCGCTCTTCGCCCGCGACGGGGGCCGGTGCATGTACTGCGGTGGCGTCGCAACCAGCGTCGACCACGTCATCCCGCGCAGCCGCGGGGGCAAGCACGTCTGGGACAACGTGGTGGCGTCCTGCCGCCGCTGCAACCACGTCAAGGCCGACCGGCACCTGGTCGAACTGGGCTGGCGACTGCGCCACAAACCCGCCCCGCCCACCGGCCTGGCCTGGCGCATCATCGGCACCGGCCACAGGGACCCGCGCTGGCTGCCCTACTTGCAGCCGTACGGCGCGGACGACGCCTTGGCCCGGATCGACGGCATCTCCGCCTGAAGATCCGGGCTTTCGCATGCCCCGCGGCCCCAGGCCGCGGGGCCCGTCCCGACGCCCCCACGACACGGCCCGCCCGAACCAGGCCGACCGAGGCGGCGCAGCCACCACGCACCACGCACCCGCACCCGCAAGACAGCAGAAGCGGACCGCCCGAGACGGCGCAGCCACCACGCTGCCGCACCCGCGAGACGGCGGGAGCGGACCGGCCGAGACGGCGCAGCCACCACGCTGCCGCACCCGCGAGACGGCGGGAGCGCGCCGGCCGAGACGGCGCAACCACCACGTACCCGCACCCGCGAGCCGGCGGGAGCGGGTCGTGGCGGTGCGGCTGGAGCCCGTCGCTCAGCTCGTCACAGCCACCCCCGACCGTGGCAGCAGGCAGCAGTACGCCCAACGCGCGACGGGCTCGCCGCACCGCCACGACCCCGACCCACCCGCACCCGCAGGCGCCCACCCGCAGGCACCCACCCGCAAGCGTGACGGCACCCCCGAAATCACTTCCCCCACGTCTGCGCTCGCCCCCACTGGGTAGGGCTGCGATAACCCGTCAAATGCCGCACGCCGACAAGGAGACCCCCATGGCCGCATCGACGTACCCCGTGCTGCCGCTCCACTCCAAACGCCCGGCGGAGCCGTCCGCCGACTTCGACGAGCCCCACTTCTGCGTGTTCAGCGCGGAGCGCACCTGCGCCACGACCCCGCTGACCAGCGAGCCGCCGCTCCCCGACACCGAGCCCCTCACCAGCGAGCCGCCGCTCGCCGCGGACTCCGACGTCACGAGGCCCTAGATGACCGCACCCTGGCCGGCATCACCCACCCCCACCCCCGCTCCCACGCCCACCCCCACGCCCACCCCCACCCCGGCAGCCACCCCCGCTCCCCCCGACGAGGAGCTGACCCGCCTGGCCGCCCTGCACGGCGTGGCGACCTCCTACAGCCCGTCCCCGGACCGCACGGTCACCGCGTCGGCCACCGCCGTCACCCGCGCCCTCGCCGCGCTGGGCGTCGACGCGGGCGACCCGCACGCCGTCCGCACCGCGCTCACCGCCCGGGAACAGGAACTGAGCGAGCGGCTGCTGCCGCCGACCGTGGTGTCCTGGAACACCCCCCGCACGGAGCGCGGCGCCGCGCCGGCCGCCCCCGCCGCCCTGGCGGCCCTCCCACCGGGCACCCGCCTCCTGATCGAGACCGAGCAGGGCAGCACCCACACGTCGGCACGGGAACTCGCCCCGGGCCGTCACCCGGAACCGACCCCCGCGCGTCCCCCCGAGCTCCCGCCGGACCTCCCACCAGGCGTCCACCGCCTGACGGCAACGGCCCCCGACGGCCGCACCGCCTCCGCCCACCTGGTCGTCGCCCCACCCCGCCTGCCCACCCCCGCCGCACGCGCGTACGGACTCCTTGTCCAGCTCTACTCGCTCCTGTCCGGCCGCTCCTGGGGCATGGGCGACCTCGGCGACCTCGCCGAACTGGCCGGCTGGGCCGGACGGTCGCTGGGTGCCGGGTTCGTGCAGGTCAACCCGTTGCACGCGGCCGTGCCCGGACCGCCGACCGACCCCTCCCCGTACCGCCCGTCCTCGCGCCGCTTCCCCGACCCGGTGCACCTGAGGGTGGAGGACGTCCCCGAGTTCGGGTACGTCGACGCCCCCGACCGGGTACGGGCGCTGCGCGAGCGGGCCGGGCGGCTGCGGGAGACCGTGCTGGAGAAGGGCGCGCTGATCGACCGGGACGCGGTGTGGGAGCTGAAGCGGGAGGCCCTGGAGCTGGTGGCGACGGTGCCGCTCGGGCCGGGCCGGCGCGCCGCCTACCGCGACTTCCTCGCCGAGGAGGGCGAGGCGCTGCGGGACCACGCGACCTGGTGCGCCCTCGCCGAGGTGCACGGCTCCGACTGGCACCGGTGGCCGGAGGGGCTGCGGGACCCCCGTTCCGCGGAGACCGCGCGGGCGCGCGACGAGCTGGCGGACCGGGTCGACTTCTGGTCGCGCCTCGCCTGGCTCACGGACGCCCAGCTCACCGCCGCCCAGCGCGGCGCGCGCGAGGCGGGCATGCCGGTGGGGATCGTGCACGACCTGGCGGTCGGCGTGCACCCGGGCGGCGCCGACGCCTGGGCGCAGCAGGAGTACTTCGCCGCCGGCATGTCGGTCGGCGCGCCGCCGGACGCGTTCAACGCGCGCGGCCAGGACTGGGGCCTGCCGCCGTGGCGCCCGGACCGGCTGGCCGAGTCGGGCTACGCGCCGTTCCGGCGACTGCTGCGGGCGCTGTTCCGTTACGCCGGCGCGCTGCGCATCGACCACGTCATGGGCCTGTTCCGGCTCTGGTGGGTGCCCCGGGGCGAGCCGCCCACCGAGGGCACCTACGTCCGCTACGACGCCGAGGCGATGCTCGCCGTGCTGGTGCTGGAGGCGTCCCGGGCGGGCGCGGTGGTGATCGGCGAGGACCTCGGCACCGTCGAGCCGGGCGTCCGGGAGACGCTGCGCGAACGCGGGGTGCTCGGCACGTCCGTCCTGTGGTTCGAGCGGGACTGGGAGGGCGACGGGCGCCCGCTGCCCCCCGACGGCTGGCGCGCCGACTGCCTGGCCACCGCCACCACCCACGACCTGCCGTCCACCGCGGCCCGCCTGACCGGCGAGCACGTCGAACTCCGCGACCGTCTCGGCCTGCTGACCAGGCCCCTGGAGGAGGAGCGCGCGGAGGCCGTCGCCGACGCGGAGGAGTGGCGCGACGAGCTCGCCCGGCTGGGACTCCTCCAGGGCGCCCGAGGCGGCGGGGAGGCGTCCTCGGGGGAGGCGTCCTCGGAGGAGGCCGAGGTCCAGGCCGTGCACCGGTTCCTCCTGCGCACGCCCGCCCGCATGATCGGGGTCTGGCTCCCGGACGGCGTCGGCGACCGCCGTCCCCAGAACCTCCCCGGCACCTGGGACCAGTACCCGAACTGGCGCCTGCCGATCGCGGACGCGGGGGGACGCCCGGTGACGCTGGAGGAACTGGCGGGGTCACCGCGGCTGCACGCGCTGGTGGAGGTGCTGCGGAACGAGTCATAGGGACCCCGGGCGCGCGCCCGTCCCCGGCGTTCGCTACGTTGGCACCGTGGACAAGAAGAACGCCCTGCGCGCCGGCGCCCTGGCCGCCGGTACGACGCTGATGATGCTGCTCATGTCGTCCCCCGCGCTCGCGCTGACCCGCGACGACGGCGACGACCCCGGCACGGGCCTGAGCGTCGTCGAGACGCTGGGTCTCTACGTGCTGGCCCCGATCGCGCTGTTCGCGATCATCTTCGGCCTGGTGTGGGTCCTCGACAGGTCCAAGGACCGGCAGGACACCACGAGCTCCAACATC
The DNA here is from genome assembly GCF_044328485.1 of Streptomyces sp. NPDC017936. NCBI lineage: Bacteria > Bacillati > Actinomycetota > Actinomycetes > Kitasatosporales > Streptomycetaceae > Streptomyces > Streptomyces sp. NPDC017936. The sequence goes on from NZ_JBIRHK010000003.1 coordinate 280,214, forward strand.
ACCGTCAAGGGCAAGGCCGAGGCCGAGGCCAAGGCCTGACCGGACCCCGCCGGGTCCGCCCCCGCATTTCCGAGAGCGCCGTCTCCTCCGTCGTACGCCCACCCGCCGTACGACGGAGAAGACGGCGCTCTCGCGCATGCCGAACGCGCGCCACGCGCCCTCCCTCCCCGGCGCCCGCCCTCCGCTCCCCGCCCCCGCCGTTCCGTCCGCCCACCCCGCCCGTTCGGGCCGACTTCGCGCACGCGTCCCCCCGCACCGGCCGTCGCACGTCACAGTCGACGCAGGAAGTGATCGGACCGATCCTGTCGGAAACAGGCCGGGCCAGGACCAGGCCCTGAGGAGGCCCGCATGAACGGCACCCCGCACGACGCCGGCACCCCCGTCCCCGCACCCGTCGCCGCCCCGGCCCCCGCCGCCCCGGTCGTCGTCGTGGGCTGCGGCCCCACCGGCCTTCTCCTCGCCGGCGACCTCGCCGCCGCCGGCGTCCCCGTCATCGTCGTCGAGAAGCGCCGCCACGAGATCAGCAACCTCACCCGTGCCTTCGTCCTGCACGCCCGCTCCCTCGAACAGCTGGACGCGCGGGGCGTCGCCGACGAACTGGAGGCCGTCGGCCACCCCCTCGGACGACTCCGCCTCTACGACCGGCTCACCCTCAGCCTCGACACGCTCCCCTCCCGCTACCGCCACGTCCTCGTCATCCCCCAGTACGAGATCGAGAAGGCCCTGGAGCGGCGCGCGGTCGAGGCGGGGGCGCGGTTCCGGTACGAGACCGAGGTGACCGGCCTCGCCCAGGACGAGGACGGGGTGACCGTCGAGGTCCGGACGCCCGCCGGCGGCTCCGCGTCCCTGCGCGCGGCCTACGTCGTCGGCGCCGACGGCATGCGCAGCACCGTGCGGACGGCCGTCGGCCTCCCCTTCCCCGGCCGTTCCGTGATCCGTTCCGTCGTCCTCGCGGACGTCCGTCTCGCCGATGAGCCCGAGACGCTGCTCACCGTGAACACCGTCGGCGACGCCTTCGCGTTCCTCGCGCCCTTCGGCGACGGCTACCACCGGATGATCGGCTGGCGCCGCGGCCACGAGATGCCGGACGACGCGCCGGTCGACCTCGAGGAGATCCGGGAGATCACCCGCCTGGCCCTCGGCCGCGACTTCGGCATGCACGACGCCCGCTGGGTGTCCCGTTTCCACAGCGACGAACGCCAGGTCCCGGCCTACCGCGTCGGCCGGGTCTTCCTCGCGGGCGACGCCGCGCACGTGCACACCCCGGCCGGCGGACAGGGCCTGAACACCGGACTGCAGGACGCGGCCAACCTGAGCTGGAAGCTCGCCCAGGTGGTCCACGGCCACGCGGACGACGCCCTTCTCGACACCTACCAGGCCGAGCGCCACCCGGTGGGCCGGACGGTGCTGCTCAGCAGCGGCGGGATCGTGCGCCTGGCCATGGCCAGGACCCCGTGGATGCGGGCGCTGCGGGTGGCGGGCGCGTCCTTCCTGAACGCCGTCGGGCCGGCCCGCCGCAGGGCGCTCGGCCAGGTGACCGGCATCGGCTACCGCTACCGGGCCCCGCTCGGCGCCCACCGCCTCACCGGCCTGCGCGTCCCGGACGTCCGTCTGGCCGGCGGCCGGCGCCTGCACGAGGCGCTGCGCGGCGGCCGCTTCGTCCTGATCACGGCACGGGACGCGGACGGCGACCGGGGCGGCGACCGCGAGGACCGGCTCGCCGTGGAGCACTGGGCGAGCGACCGGCGCACGGCGCTGCTGGTGCGCCCCGACGGCTACGCGGCCTGGGCGGCCGACGACGCCGACCCGGCCGCGATCGAGGCCGCCCTCACCGCACACGTCGGCTGAGCCGCCCCGCACCCGTCCACCCGCACCCGCCCACCGGCAGCCGCCTCACCGCACGTCGGCCGACCCGACCCGCGTCCGTCCACCCGCGACCGCCCACCCGCACCCGCCCACCCGCAGCCGCCTCACCGCACGCCGGCCGACCCGACCCGCGTCCGTCCACCCGCACCCGCCCACCCGCAGCCGCTTCCCCGCGGCCCCCTCCGCCGCGGCTACCTCTCCGTGGCGAGCAGCAGCTCCCGCAGCAGGCCGGCCAGGAGGGCGGCCCGTTCGGTGTCCAGGGCGGCGGTGAGCGCCTCCGTCTGGACGGCGAGACCGGCGCCGACCGCCTCCTCGACGAGCGCCAGTCCCTGCTCGGTGAGCGTGACCTGGAGGCCCCGGCGGTCGTGCGGGTCGGGGGAGCGGCGCAGCAGGCCCGCCCGTTCCAGCTTGTCCAGGCGGCCGGTCATCCCGCCGGTGGTGAGCATGAGCGTCGCCGACAGCTCGCGGGGCGAGAGGGCGTAGGGCGCGCCGGAGCGGCGCAGGGTGGCCAGCACGTCGAACTCGCCGCGGGAGACGCCGAGGGCCGCGTACGCCTTCTCCGTGCGGTCGCCGACGGCGCGCGCGAGCCGGGCGATCCGGCCGAAGACCTCCATGGCGGTGGTGTCGAGGTCGGGCCGCTCCACCGCCCACTGCTCGATGATCGCGTCGACCGGATCCCTGCGCTGTGCACTCATGCGGGGAGTATCCGCCGGACCCGGATCACCCGCAAGAAAGTAACTTGACGGCAAGTTGCTTAGAGCTAAGCTACTTTCAATCAAGCTACTGGTGTGCCGCCCAGCCCCCGCCCCTCGCAGCCTCCGAGAAGGGTTCCGGCCATGAAACGGCCCGCGACCGTCCTGCTCACCGCCCTCGCCCCGATCTCCTGGGGCACCACCTACGCGGTGACCACCGAGTTCCTCCCGGCCGACCGCCCCCTCTTCACCGCCGTGACCCGCGCCCTGCCGGCCGGTCTGCTGCTGCTCGCGCTCGCCCGTGTGCTGCCGCGCGGCCGCTGGTGGGGCAAGGCGGCGGTGCTCGGCGCCCTGAACATCGGCGCGTTCTTCCCGCTGCTCTTCCTCTCCGCCTACCGGCTGCCCGGCGGCATGGCGGCCGTCGTCGGCTCGACCGGCCCGCTCCTCGTCGTCGGCCTCTCGGCGCTGCTGCTCGGGCAGCGGCCGACCGCCCGGACCCTGCTGACCGGCGTCACGGCCGCGTTCGGCGTGAGCCTGGTCGTCCTCGAGGCCGCCGGGGCGCTGGACGCGCCGGGCGTGCTGGCCGCGCTCGCCTCCACGGCCTCGATGTCGGCGGGCACCGTCCTGACGAAGAGATGGGGCCGCCCCGAGGGGGTCGGTCCCCTCGCGCTGACCGCCTGGCAGCTCACCGCCGGCGGTCTGCTCGTCGCCCCCGTCGCCCTCCTCGCCGAAGGCGCTCCGCCGGCCCTGGACGCCCCCGCCGTCGGCGGCTACCTCTACCTGGCCCTGGCGAACACCGCGGTCGCGTACGTGCTCTGGTTCCGCGGGATCGGACGGCTCACCGCCACCCAGGTCACCTTCCTCGGCCCGCTCTCCCCGCTCACCGCGGCGGTCCTCGGGTGGGCCGCGCTCGGGCAGACCCTGACGGCGGTGCAGACGGCGGGCATGGCACTGGCGTTCGGCGCGACGGTGGCGGGACAACTCGCCCCGCGCACCCGCACGGCACCCGCCGGGAACACCCGCAGCCGCTCCGGCGCGATCACGCCGGGCGGTGGACGGAAACGGGGGGCGACAGGCGGACGCCGACTCCAGGACGACGTCGTCGCCCAAGGCGCCGCTCCCGTGGAAGGATGACGCAACCGACACAAAAACGAGGAGATGACCGCGTGCCTGGCACAAACCTGACTCGCGAAGAGGCGCAGCAGCGGGCGAAGCTGCTCACCGTTGACTCGTACGAGATCGATCTCGACCTCTCCGGCGCGCAGGAGGGCGGTACCTACCGGTCCGTGACCACGGTGCGCTTCGACGTCGCCGAGGGGGGCGGGGAGTCCTTCATCGACCTGGTGGCGCCGACCGTCCACGAGGTGACGCTCAACGGGGACGACCTGGACCCGGCGGACGTCTTCAAGGACTCGCGGATCGCCCTGCCCGGCCTGCTCGAGGGCCGCAACATCCTGCGGGTCGTCGCCGACTGCGTCTACACCAACACCGGCGAGGGCCTGCACCGGTTCGTCGACCCGGTCGACGAGCAGGCTTACCTGTACACGCAGTTCGAGGTGCCGGACGCCCGCCGCGTCTTCGCCTCCTTCGAGCAGCCCGACCTCAAGGCCACCTTCCAGTTCACGGTGAAGGCGCCGAGCGGCTGGACCGTCGTCTCCAACTCCCCGACGCCCGAACCCCAGGACGACGTCTGGGTGTTCGAGCCGACGCCCCGGATCTCGACGTACATCACCGCGCTCGTCGTCGGGCCCTACCACTCCGTGCACAGCGTGTACGAGAAGGACGGCCAGAGCGTCCCGCTGGGCATCTACTGCCGGCCCTCGCTCGCCGAGTTCCTCGACTCGGACGCGATCTTCGAGGTCACCCGGCAGGGCTTCGACTGGTTCCAGGAGAAGTTCGACTACGCGTACCCGTTCAAGAAGTACGACCAGCTGTTCGTGCCGGAGTTCAACGCGGGCGCGATGGAGAACGCCGGCGCGGTCACCATCCGCGACCAGTACGTGTTCCGGTCCAAGGTGACCGACGCCGCGTACGAGCTGCGCGCGGAGACCATCCTGCACGAGCTGGCGCACATGTGGTTCGGCGACCTCGTCACCATGGAGTGGTGGAACGACCTGTGGCTGAACGAGTCGTTCGCCACCTACACCTCCATCGCCTGCCAGGCCTACGCGCCCGGCAGCCGCTGGCCGCACTCCTGGACCACCTTCGCCAACTCCATGAAGACGTGGGCCTACCGGCAGGACCAGCTGCCGTCCACCCACCCGATCATGGCCGAGATCCGCGACCTCGACGACGTCCTGGTCAACTTCGACGGCATCACCTACGCCAAGGGCGCCAGCGTCCTCAAGCAGCTCGTCGCCTACGTCGGCATGGACGAGTTCTTCCGGGGCGTGCAGGCCTACTTCAAGCGCCACGCGTTCGGCAACACCCGTCTCTCCGACCTCCTCGGCGCCCTGGAGGAGACCTCCGGGCGCGACCTGAAGGCCTGGTCGAAGGCGTGGCTGGAGACGGCCGGCATCAACGTCCTGCGCCCCGAGATCGAGACCGACGACGACGGCGTCATCACCTCCTTCGCGATCCGCCAGGAGGCCCCCGCCCTGCCCGCCGGCGCCAAGGGCGAGCCGACCCTGCGCCCGCACCGCATCGCCGTCGGCTTCTACGACCTCGACGACGCGAGCGGCAAGCTGGTGCGCGGCGAGCGCCTCGAGCTGGACGTCGACGGCGAGCTGACCGCCGTACCGCAGCTGGCCGGCACGCGCCGCCCGGCGGTCGTCCTGCTCAACGACGACGACCTGTCGTACGCCAAGGTCCGCCTCGACGAGGAGTCGCTCGCCTTCGTCACCGAGCACCTCGGCGACTTCGAGGCGTCCCTGCCGCGCGCCCTGTGCTGGGCGTCGGCCTGGGACATGACCCGCGACGCCGAACTGCCCACCCGCGACTACCTCTCCCTGGTGCTGTCCGGCATCGGCAAGGAGTCCGACATCGGCGTCGTGCAGTCCCTGCACCGCCAGGTCAAGCTCGCCGTCGACCTGTACGCCGACCCGACCGCCCGCGAGGCCCTCCTCACCCGCTGGACCGACGCCACCCTGGCCCACCTGCGGTCGGCCGCCGCCGGCAGCGACCACCAGCTGGCCTGGGCGCGCGCCTTCGCGGCCACCGCCCGCACCCCGGAGCAGCTGGACCTGCTGGAGAACCTGCTGGACGGCTCGCAGACGATCGAGGGCCTGGTCGTCGACACCGAGCTGCGCTGGGCGTTCGTGGAGCGGCTCGCGGCCGTCGGCCGGTTCGACGAGGCGGAGATCGCCGGCGAGTACGAGCGCGACAGGACGGCCGCCGGCGAGCGCCACGCGGCCACCGCCCGCGCCGCCCGTCCGACGCCGGAGGCCAAGGCGGAGGCCTGGGCGTCCGTCGTCGAGTCCGACAAGCTGCCCAACGCCGTCCAGGAGGCCGTCATCGGCGGCTTCGTCCAGACCGACCAGCGTGAGCTGCTCGCGCCGTACACGGACACGTACTTCGACGTCGTCAAGGACATCTGGGACTCCCGCTCGCACGAGATCGCCCAGCAGATCGCGGTCGGCCTCTACCCGTCGGTCCAGGTCTCCGAGGAGACCCTGCGCAAGACCGACGCCTGGCTGGCCTCCGCCGAGCCGAGCGCGGCCCTGCGCCGCCTCGTCTCCGAGTCCCGCTCGGGCGTCGAGCGCGCGCTGCGGGCCCAGGCGGCGGACGCGCGGTAGTCCGGTCCCCGCCGCGGTCACGAGGGCGCCCGGTCCCGCACCGGGCGTCCTCGTCCGTTCTCACAGCCGCGGCGGCAGCCCGAACGCGGGGAAGAGGTGCGGTTCGAAGGACGTGATCTCCACGATCCGGTCGTCCTCGACGCGCAGCACGTCCAGGAGCTGGGCCCGGTGGACGTTCGTGCCGGGCCGGCGCACGTACACCCCGGCCGCGGGCTGCCCGTTGGCGCGGACCGGCAGGTGCCGCCGGTGGCCCGGGAACGCCGGGCCCAGAGGGTCCAGACGGGTGCGCAGATGGGCCAGGACGGCGTCCCGGCCGGTGAACCAGGAGGGCTCCGGCGGCATGGTCAGCGTGACGTCCGCGGCGAGCAGCCGGCCCGCCGCGGCGACGTCCGCGGCCTCGCCGGCCGCCATGTACCGCAGGAGCACGGCCCGCTCACGACCGCTGCCGTCACCGCCGTCGTCGTGGGTGCCCTCGCCGGTCCGGTGCGCGGACCGGACCGGCAGCCGCTCCCGCAGGGCGGGCCGGGCCCGCTCGAGCGCGTCGTCGACCGAGCCCGGCGTCAGGCCGAGCGCCTCGGCGGTGTCCCCGGCGCTCAGCCCGAGCACGTCCCGCAGCACCAGCGCCGCCCGCTGGCGGGGCGGAAGGTGCTGGAGGGCGACGAGGAGCGGCAGCTCCAGGGAGGCGTACGGGCCGGCCGCCGGGGCCGGCCCGGGCACCTCGTCGTCCGGGTACGGCTGGAGCCAGGTGATCCGGGCGGGCGGCTCGCCGGCGCCGTGCCGCACGCCCGGCAGGGGCTCGTGGCCGTGCGGACGGCGCGGGGTGCGGCGCAGGAACTCGAGGCAGACGTGCGTGGCGATCCGGTACAGCCAGGTCACGGTGCCGGCCCGGCCCGGGAAGGTGTCCCGGGCCCGCCAGGCCCGCAGCACGCTCTCCCGGACCAGGTCCTCGGCGTCGTCGTAGGAGCCGGTCATGCGGTAGCAGTGGACCAGCAGCGCACGGCGGTGGGTCTCGGTGAGAGCGGCGAAGTCGGCCTCGGTCCAGGGGAGCTCCGCGGCGTCGGACGGAGCGCCGTACTCGTCGTCGTCCTCCGCCAGGTCCCGCGCCGCGCGGGCCACCCGCCGCAGCCGCGCCACGGCCGCCGACAGCTCCGACACCCCGGCGTCCAGGGCGGCCGGCGGCTCCGGGGACAGCCCCCCGGCCAGGTGCCCGATCTCGTCGACGAGCCCTTGGACAGTGTGCGAGGCCACAGGCACCTCCTGAAAGTTGAGAACCTGACGACCGTACTTCGGATCACCGGCGCGACAGACCGGGACGGTGAGATGTGCGCGATGTCCCCCGCCGGGACCGGACCAGCACGACGTCCGGAACCCGCCGGTGGGCCGCGCCGCCGCGCGTGAGGCCGGACCGCACGACCACGAAGAACACGAGAACCGCGGACACCGCCGAGGCGACCGGAGGCACGGACACCCCGGAGGCGGCGCACACCACGACGGCCGTGGACCACCTCGTGCGCCCCCTCACGCCCCGGGCGCTGGAGGAGCTCCGCGTCACCGACGACGCCGGCCGGCCCACGCGCCCCTTCACCGACGCCGAGGGCGGCCCCCCGCTCCGCTGCCGCCTGCGCCACAGCACCGCGGGGGAGCGGATCGCCCTCGTCTCCCGCGCCCCCCGCGCCGCTGGGCGGCCGGGACGGGCGCCGACCCCGGGGCCCACGACGAGCAGGGTCCCGTCTTCGTCCACGCCGGCCCCTGCGCGGGCCCGGCGACCGGCGACGGCCTCCCCTTCACCCACGCCGGCCCCTGCGCGGGCCCGGCGACCGGCGACGGCCTCCCCTTCACCCACGCCCACCGCACGGTCCCGCGCCACTTTGCCGAGGGCCGCGTCCTGGGCGGCCGCCTCGTCGAGGACGTTCTCGGACGAGGGCTTCGCCCACACCGTCCGGAAAGCGTTCGACGGCCCGGCCGTGGCACTGGTCCACGTCCGGGCCGTCGAGTACGGCTGCTTCCTGTACGAGATCCGCCGGACCCCGGCCGGCGGGCGGCGCGGCTAGCCCTTCAGCTCGTCCGCCACCAGCTCCGCGATCTGCACCGCGTTCAGCGCGGCGCCCTTGCGGAGGTTGTCGTTGGAGATGAACAGGGCGAGGCCGTTGTCCACCGTCTCGTCGCGGCGGATGCGGCCCACGTACGAGGGGTCCCGGCCGGCCGCCTGGAGGGGGGTCGGGATCTCGGAGAGCTCGACGCCGGGGGCCTCGGCGAGCAGCTGCGTCGCGCGCTCCGGGGAGATCGGGCGGGCGAAGCGGGCGTTGACCTGGAGGGAGTGGCCGGAGAAGACCGGCACGCGCACGCAGGTGCCGGAGACCTTGAGGTCGGGGATCTCCAGGATCTTGCGGGACTCGTTGCGGAGCTTCTGCTCCTCGTCGGTCTCGTTCAGGCCGTCGTCGACCAGGTTGCCGGCGAAGGGCAGCACGTTGAAGGCGATGGGGCGCCGGTAGACGCCGGGCTCCGGGAAGTCGACGGCCCCGCCGTCGTGGGTCAGCCTGTCGGCGTCCGCGACGACCTTCTGGACCTGGCCGTGCAGCTCCGCCACGCCCGCGAGACCGGAGCCGGACACCGCCTGGTAGGTGGTGGCGACCAGCGCCTGGAGGCCCGCCTCCGCGTGCAGCACCTTCAGGACCGGCATCGCGGCCATCGTGGTGCAGTTCGGGTTGGCGATGATGCCCTTGGGGCGGTTCGCGATCGCGTGCGGGTTCACCTCGGAGACGACGAGCGGCACCTGGGGGTCCTTGCGCCAGGCGGACGAGTTGTCGATCACGACCGCGCCCTGGGAGGCGACCTTCTCGGCCAGCGCCTTCGAGGTCGCGCCGCCCGCGGAGAACAGCACGATGTCCAGCCCGGAGTAGTCGGCGGTGGACGCGTCCTCCACCGTCACGCCGTCCAGCTCGGTGCCGGCCGAACGGGCCGAGGCGAACAGGCGCAGCTCGGTGACCGGGAAGTTCCGCTCCTTGAGGATCCTGCGCATGACCGTGCCGACCTGACCGGTGGCTCCGACGATTCCGACCCTCACGGTGACTCCCTCTGTCTCGTTGCGTGCGTGTTGCCTGGCCGAGGCTTTTCCATCATGCGGCCGACACCGGCCCGCCTGTCCAGTTCTTTGGACGCCATGCCCGAGGGGTGGGACGCCCCGGGCGGCCGACGGTGGTGGAACTCTCGTGCGAACGCCCGCTGAGCTGGAGAAATTCCGCCCGGCGGACGCCCCGCGCCGCAAGCCCTGCTGCCGGACGAGGCGGTGTGACGTACGCCTCGGGAACTTTCCCCCGGCCGCGCCGAACGTTTCCGCGCGCCGCGGCGTCGTAGGGCCGGACGCGCAAGGGGAGGGGTGTCTGTGCTGCGCAGAAGGGCGCGCCGCGGCCAGGGGGAGGACACCGCGCACGGTGATCCCCTGGACGCGGCCCAGGAACGCCGGGTGCGGGCGGTGCTCGCACTGGGCGGGGTTCCGCAGGCGGACCTGCCGGACGGGGTGCAGCAGGTCCGCCTGCGGCTGCTGGAGCGTGCGGCGAAGGGGTACGACGCCCCGCGGGACGTCTCCGCCTGGGCGGCGGTCGTCGCCTCCAACCTCGCCATGGACTGGCACCGGGCCAAGCGCCGCCAGGAACGGCTCGGCGAGCGGCTGGCCGCCCTGCGCCCGCACGAGCACCCCTCCGGCGAGGACACCAGCGTGCTCTCCCTCGCCGTCGCCCAGGGCCTGGACGAGCTGCCCGACGCCCAGCGCCAGGTCCTCGTCCTGCGCTTCTACGCCGACCTGCCGGTGCGCTCGATCGCCGAGGAGCTCGGCGTCCCCGAGGGCACCGTCAAGAGCCGCCTGCACACGGCGGTCCGGGCCCTTCGCGCCCGCCTGCACGAAGACGAGGTGGTGTGACGTGACCGCCGGGAACGACCACGAGCGCGGCGACGCCGACGAGCGCGGCGACGCCGACGAGCGCCGCGACGCCCGCGAGACCGGCGACGGCCACCTTGGCCGCGAGGGCAGTGGTGGCCGTCACGAGCACGACGGCCTGGATCCCCTGATGGCCGCCGTCCTGGACGCTCCGCTGCCCGAGGCGGCCCGTGCCGACGCGCGGTTCATGGCCGCGCACCGGGCGGCGGAGGCGGACGTCGCGCTGCTGCGGGAGCAGCTGGGCGTCCTCGCGGACGCCCTGGTGGCGCCCGGGGCGCAGCCCGCGGCCCGGCCGGTGGCACGGCCCGGGCCGGACCACGTCCCCGCGCGGGCGGTCCGGCCGGTCCGGCGGCGCCTGCTGCCGCTCGGCCTGCGAGCCGTCGGCGCGGCCGCCGCCGGTGCGCTGGTCGTGGGAGGCGGCTGGCTGGTCGTGCAGGGCGCCGGCGGCGGTATGGGCGTGTCGTCCGGGAGCGACGACGGCGCGGCGGCCGACGAGAAGGCGGCGGCGGGGGCCGGCAGCCCGCTCGGCGACCCGGTCTACCTCGCCTGCGAGGCGCGGCTCGTCGTCGAGGGCGACGTGACGGACGTCGAACGGGTGCCGGGCACCGCGCAGCGGCGCGTCACCCTGCGCGTCACCCGCTCGTACCGGCCGGAGCGGCCCGCGGGGACCGAGGCCGCGTTCGTGCTGGAGGAGGACATGGACCCGCTCGTCGCCGAGGGCGACCACGTCCTGGCCGGGCTGGCGAAGGGGTCGGCGGCGCCGGACGTCTGGGCCGTCGGCGAGGCGGACATCGCCGCCGAGCGCGCGGCGATCGCCCGGGCGGCGTCCGCCGCGGACGGCGTCGGCTGCGAATGAGCGAGGGGCGGGCGCCCGTACGGACGCCCGCCCCCCTTCGGCTCACCGCGGTGTCACGGCGTGACCTTCTCGATGGCCACGTTGCCGAGGCCCGCGACCGTGCCGCGCGCGTTGACCAGCTGGACCTGGCCGAAGAAGGCCCGGCCCTCCGGCGCGGGGGCCAGCGCGGTGACGGTCGCGGAGACCGTCGCCGAGGCGCCCGTGGCCAGCTTCACCGGCTGCGACGCGACGTCGACCGTGCCGAGCGCGGACGAGAAGAACACGTCCAGGTAGTCGTACTCGGTCGCGCCGGACGGGACCGAGTAGCCCGCGACCTCGACGGTGTAGGTGCCGGCGGCGGGCGACGGGACGGAGACGGCCTCCTCGGAGTCACCGTCGGCCTGCTGCGCGACCTGGTTGCCCGCGGCGTCGTACACCGTGAGGTCGAGGTCGGCGGAGGCGTCGGTGACACCGCCGATGGAGACGTCCAGCGACTCGGCGCCCGCCGGGACCTCGACCGTGAAGGTCTGGTTCTCGTGGTCCTCGATCGTCGGACGGGCCGCCTTGGAGGAGCCGAGCGGCCCGCCCGTCAGCTTGCCGTCGACGGCGGCGAACTTGTTCGTCACCTTCCAGGAGACGGCGGCCGGGGTGCCGACCTTCGCCTCGGGCACGGTCACGGTCTGCGGGTCGAAGGCCGCGCCGTACACGGTGACGTCCAGCTTGTACGGGTTGTCGAGCAGCGGCGAGGTGCGGCGCGACTCGACCTCGATCTCCCAGACGCCCGGCTGCGGGTCGGCGTAGGAGCGGGCGTCCGGCTTGCAGCCGTTGCCGTCGAGGTAGTTGTTGTAGCAGTAGATGGTGGCGCTGTCCTCGACGGCGACACCGTACGGGTGGATCGAGATGAACCGGGTCTGGCTCTTGTCCTTCAGCCCGCTCATCGCGACCTCGAGCGACGTGGCGCCCTCGGGGACGGTCAGGAAGTAGTGCTGCGAGCTGTTGCGCTGCACGGAGCTCTTCGCGGAGAAGGTGTGCGCCACCGGCGTGGAGACGACGACCGTGTTGAGGATCTGCTTGTCGACGCCCTCGGTCCTCGGGTCGTCGACCTCGAGGATCGCGCTCTTGATGCCCACGGACTTCGGCGCGGCCTGGATCTTGACGGTGACCGGCTTGTTCAGCGGCAGCCTCACCTCGTCCGAGCCGAGGATCCTGAAGGTGCCGGCCGCGTTGTTCGCCAGCTCCAGCTTGTGGCGGACCGCCGTGTCGGCGCCCGACGTACGGGTGACGGTGACGTCGTACGTCTTCTTCTGGCCGGCCTTGAGGCCGCCCTCACGGTCGTAGACGCCGGTGCCGAAGCCCGGGGTCTTCAGCGCGAAGTCGATCGCGGTGTCGACCGGGGCCTTGACCGTGTAGTCGTGGGACGTGGCGCCCTTCTTGACGGCCTTCCACGCGTCCACGATGTCGATCGCGCCCGCGCCCTCCTCGTAGGCCTGCAGGCCCTTGATGTGGTCGGCGGTCGAGGTGAGCGCCGTGCGCAGGTCGGCGGGCGTCAGCGCGATGCCCTTCTGCTTCGCGGCGCTCAGCAGCAGCGCCGAGGCGCCCGCGGCCTGCGGGGAGGCCATCGAGGTGCCCTGGAGCATGGCGTAGCCGGCCGGCAGCGTGTAGCCCGCCTCGGCGACCGGGGCGCCCGGCAGCCAGGTCTGGACGGTGTTGATCGCGGCGCCCGGGGCGACGAGGGTCGGCGTGAAGCCGCCGTCCTCACGCGGGCCGCGCGAGGAGAAGGGGAGCAGCGCGTACTTCTTCTCCACCTGCGAGCCGTAGTTGGCGGCCCAGGTCTCCTTGGAGATGGCCGCGCCGACGGAGATGACCTTGTCGGCCAGGCCGGGGTCGCCGATGGTGTTGGCGCCGGGGCCCTCGTTGCCCGCGGAGATCACGAGCTGGACGCCGTAGGTGTCGATGAGGCGCGTGTACAGCTCGGCGCGCGCGTTGTTGCCGTCGTTGAGCGCCGGCAGGCCGCCGATCGACATGTTGACGATGTCGACGCCGCGGTTGACGACGAGGTCGATCATGCCCTCGGTGAGCGCGACGTTGGTGCAGCCGGGGCCGAAGACGCAGGCCCGGGAGGAGACGATCTTCGCGCCGGGGGCGGCGCCGTCCATCGCTCCGCCGAACAGGCCGTTGGCGGCGGTGATGCCGGCCACGTGGGTGCCGTGCTCGCTCGCGATCATGCCGATGTTGACGAAGTCGGCGGTCTTGCCGACCCAGTCCCCGCCGTACGGGTCCATCGGGACGTCCTTGCGGATCTCCACGACGAACGGGATCCGCTCGGCGACCTCGGTCGCCGGGTCGTCGGTCCCGAAGTAGCCGACCTGGAAACCGTTCTTGTACGGCTTCATGGCGGTGTCGTCGGTGAAGTCGCCGTTGTTGTTCAGGTCGACGGTGACCGTGCCGGCGGCGGCGTCGTACAGCACGCCCCAGGCGTCGGTCTTGTCCCCGTCGCGGTTGACGTCGCCCGCCTGGTCGCCGCCGGCGGTGGCCGACTCGCGGAACAGGTTGACGGAGTAGGAGCCCGCGGGCGCGGTCCAGGTGCGGCCGCCGTAGGCGAAGGTGGGCCCGGAGACCGCGGTCACCATCGGGCGCCAGCTCGCGTCGTTGTCCACGATCGGGTCGGTGGCGGTCACCCAGTCGACGATCTTGCGCTCGCCGGTGGTGGTCTTCTGCAGCGCGGGGTGCGCGAGGTCGACGCCGGAGTCCAGGACGCCGATGGTGACGCCGCGGCCGTCCGCCTTCGGGTTCTTCTTCACGAAGTCGACGGCGCCCGTCTCGAAGGACGGGTTGTACGGGTTCTCGGCGGGGGTCTTGCCGTTCGGCGCCGGGTAGGTCCTCGCGGAGGCGGTGGAGCCGGCCTTCTTCGCGGTGTCCGCGCTGGGCGTCGGGTCGTCGAGGACGATCTCCTGCCGCAGGTCGATCGCGTGCACGGAGGACAGCTTCGCGGCGGCGGCGATGGCCGAGTCCGCCTTGGCCGTCGGGACGGTGGCGCGGACGTAGCCGAGCTTGTCGTAGGAGCGGCCCACGGAACCGCCCTTGACGGCGTCCAGCTCGTCGGCGACCTGCTCGGTCTGTCCGGGAGCGGTCGCGACCATCAGCGTGACGGTCTTGTCGCCGTCGGCCTTGGCCTCGGCGAGGAGGTCGGCGTCGTCGGAGCCGAGCTTGTCGGCGGCCGACTTCACGCCGGGGTCGGCGGCGGCCGGGGTCTGGTCGGCGGCGAAGGCCAACGGTATCGGGCCGGCCGCGGACAGCGCGGCCACCAGACCTGCGGCCACGGCTATGCGTGCCGCGCGTCTTGCGCCCGGTTCGCGCCGGGGGGTGTGGGTCATCGGCATCCCTTGGTGGTAAAGGAACGAGCGTCGTGCGACCGGGCCGGTCCTGCCTGATCGCGAGCGTCCGGAATGTGATCCCGGATGACCGCACAGCTTTATGCAAGGGAACGGTGTTTGGTGAGAGTTGACCGAATCGATATGGACGTATGGGGAAAACCCCCGATGACTTTTGGGGTATCGGTGCCGAACGGGACAACTCCCCTGCCGGGCGGCGCATCCCGCGCGTGACCACCGGGCCCCGTGAGGGCCCGTCACGCAGCGGCGCGAGGGTGCGCCGGGCTCCGTGAGGGCCCGGCACGGAGTGCGCGAGGGGCCGCCGGACCCCGCGCGCCGACGAGACCCTCGACGCTCCGGCCGCGCTCCCGCCGCACCGGCGCGCGCCCGCACGCCCGCCTGCCGATTCCGGCCCGACAGGCTAACGTCCCCGTGTGCGCAAGAAGTTGAGGGTGGCGGCCTACGCCGTCTGTGTCCGTGACGGCCGGCTCCTGCTCGCCCGCTCGCCCGCGTCCGACGGCACCCCCGAGTGGGTGCTGCCGGGCGGTGGCGTGGAGCACGGCGAGCACCCCCACGACACCGTCGTCCGCGAACTGGACGAGGAGACCGGCTACCGCATCGAGGTGACCGGGCTCCTCGGGGTGGACTCCTTCCACCACACCTTCCGCCGCGAGGGCCTGCGCGGTCCCGTGGACCACCACGGAGTGCGGTTGGTGTACGAAGGGCGCGTCGTCGGCGGTGAGTTGCGCAACGAGGTCGGCGGCTCCACCGACATGGCCGCCTGGCACGACCTGGACGCCGTACCCGGCCTGACCCGGATCCGGCTGGTCGACGCGGCGCTGCGGCTGTGGCGGGAACGGCCGGCGGACGGGCGGGTGCCCCTGTCGCGGGAGGCGTGAGCCCGGCGGCGGTCCCGCCGGCCGGCCGGACCCGGTCGTGCGCAGGGGCCGCCGGGTCCGAGCCCCGCGGCCCCTCCTGTCGCCGGTCGCGCCGCGGCACTACCGGGGCAGCACGACGACGTGCGCGGCCGGATCGCGGTCGCCGGAGGCCGCCAGGGCCGTACGGACCACGGTGGCCTGCTGCTCCATGGAGTCCCGGAGCTTCCGCGGGGTGACGTGCACGACCGTGATGCCCAGCCGCTCCAGGTGCTCGCGCTTGCGCGCGTACTCCGACCACGTCGTGTCGTCGTCCTGCCGGCGGCCGTGCCGCGGGGCGCGGGTGTCCAGTTCCAGCGCCACCGCCTGCTCCGGCCAGTAGGCGTCCAGGCCGCCCAGGTGCGGACCGTCCGGCAGGCGGAGGTCCACGTTCCACACCGGGTCCGGCAGGCCGTACCGGCGGACCATCGTGTAGAGGCGGCGCTCCGCGATCGCCCGTCCCTCGGCGAGCAGCGCGTCCACCGCGTCCACCACGTGCGGTCGGCCCAGCAGCTTCGCGTTGTTCAACTCCCTTACGACGGACGCCGGTTCGCAGTACCCCCCGCGCACCGCCTCCGTCAGCAGGCACCGCACCGCACCGGCGTCCGCCAGCTGCGTCACCGCGTCGGCCAGCGCGCGCGGCACCGGCGCCACCGGGACCCCCGTGACCTGGTCGGGCTCCGGCAGGGACGGAGTGCGCACGACGTGCGCGCAGCCCGTGGAGCGCAGCCGGCGCATCCGGGGCACCAGGACGTCGATCCGCTCCAGCGACAGCAACGGCGGCGTGGAGGTGAAGCCGTGCAGGGTGAGGGCCGCCAGACCCGTGATCATCGCCTCCGCGTACACCGGGCGGTGCGGTGCGCCCGCGCCCGGCTGGACCGGCACGCCCGGCGCCGACACCTCGCGCGCGGCGTACAGCAGCACCGCGTGCAGGCGCTCCTCGGTGGTCGGTGGTCCGGGATGCAGCAGGTGGACGCCCGGCAGGATCTGCTGCCAGGGGCCGTCG
Source organism: Streptomyces sp. NPDC017936 (assembly GCF_044328485.1). Classification (NCBI taxonomy): domain Bacteria; kingdom Bacillati; phylum Actinomycetota; class Actinomycetes; order Kitasatosporales; family Streptomycetaceae; genus Streptomyces; species Streptomyces sp. NPDC017936. Next base: position 296,566 of record NZ_JBIRHK010000003.1, read on the forward strand.
GGGCGGCACTGCTCGACGGCCGTCGCGGCCGAGACGCCGTGCGAGCGGAGCTGGGCCGCCGTCATGACGCGGCGGTGGACGTCCGACAGGTGACGCACGGGGCGGGGGGCGACCGGGGAGAGGGGGGTGTCGTGGTTCATGCACCGGAGATTCCCACCCCCCGTCCGCCCCTTAACCGCTGTTACACGTCCGTCGACAAACGCGGACAAGCCCGTCCTCAAGGACGGGTGTTCGGATGCCGAGTAGGGCCGAAAACCCCTGGTCCACCGGGTGCGGGCCAGGGGTCACGGGTCGGATTGCCTGAATTCCGTAACGGTCACCGACGGCGGAATTCATGGCCAAAGGTGTCAGTCCGCTTCGGCCCTCGCGTCCCGGGCCTGTCCGCGCAGCCCCCGCGCCAGGTCGTCCCACGCCTCGAGGACGAGCCGGCGCAGCGCCGGCGGCGCCGACTCGTGGGCCGCCAGCCAGACGTCCGTCTCCACCAGGGTGGCCGGCGAGTCCTGCAGGGACGGGTACAGGCCCTTGACGACGCTCATCGCGATCTGGATGGAACGCTCGGACCAGATGCGCGCGATCACGGCGAAGTACTTCTGCGCGTACGGAGCGAGCAGCTCCCGCTGCGAGGGCTGGTTGAAGCCCGCGATCGTCGCCTCCACCAGGGCGTTGGACAGGGCGTCGGACTCCACCAGCTGGGCCCACGCCTGCGCCTTGACCGCCGCCGAGGGGCGGGCGGCGAGGCAGCGGACCTGGTGGCGCTTGCCGGACGCCGTGTCGTCCCGGGCCAGTTCCGCCGCCAGGACGCCCTCGTCGGCGACGCCGTGCGCCGCCATGGGCTCCAGGAACGCCCAGCGCAGCTCCTGGTCCACCTCCAGGCCGTCGATCTCCTCCGTGCCGTCGAGCAGGCCCTGGAGCAGCTCGAAGTCGGAGTCGGAGGACGCCGTCGACGCGAAGAAGCGCGCCCACGCCAGCTGGTGTTCGCTGCCCGGCCGGGCCGCCCGCAGCTCCTTCAGCGCGCCCTCGGCCAGCAGCCGCTCACCGGTCTTGCGCAGCGGCGGCGCCACGTAGTGCACCAGCGCCGACTCCGCCCACGCGTGCAGCATCTGCAGCACCCCGATGTCGGACTCGCGCCCCGCGAACCGCAGCACCAGGCCGATGAACTCCCGCGCGGGCAGCAGCGCGTCCCGGGTGAGGTTCCACAGCGCCGACCAGCACAGGGCACGGGCCAGCGGGTCCGTGATGTCGCCCAGGTGCGCGCGGAGCGTGTGCAGCGAGGTCTCGTCGAACCGGACCTTGCAGTACGTCAGGTCCTCGTCGTTGACCAGCACCAGCTCGGGGGCCTCCCGGCCTGCCAGCTCGGTCACGACCGTCCGCGCGCCGGCGACGTCCGTCTCGGTGCGCGCGTACCGCACCAGACGGCCCTCCTCCCGGCGGTACAGGCCGATCGCCACCCGGTGCGGCCGCAGCTCGGGGTGCTCCTCCGGCGCCTCCTGGAGCACCGCCAGCTCGCTGATCCTGCCCTGCGCGTCGAGCAGCACCTGCGGGGTCAGCGAGTTCACGCCGGCCGTCTGGAGCCAGGAGCGCGCCCACGCGGCCATGTCCCGGCCGCTGGTCTCCGCGAGCGCGGACAGCAGGTCGCCGAGGCGGGTGTTGCCGTAGGCGTGCCGCTTGAAGTAGCGGCGGGCGCCCTCCAGGAACGCGTCCTGCCCGACGTACGCCACCAGCTGCTTGAGCACGCTGGCGCCCTTGGCGTAGGTGATGCCGTCGAAGTTGAGCTTGGCGTCCTGCAGGTCGCGGATGTCGGCGGTGACCGGGTGGGTGGAGGGCAGCTGGTCGGCGCGGTACGCCCAGGCCTTGCGGCGGTTGGCGAAGGTGATCCAGCCGTCGGTGAAGCGGGTCGCGCCGACCAGCGAGAAGCTGCCCATGAAGTCCGCGAAGGACTCCTTCAGCCACAGGTCGTCCCACCACTCCATGGTGACCAGGTCGCCGAACCACATGTGCGCCATCTCGTGCAGGATCACGGTCGCCCGCGCCTCGTAGGACGCCTGGGTCACCTTGCCCCGGAAGATGTACTCCTCCCGGAAGGTGACCAGACCCGGGTTCTCCATCGCGCCGAGGTTGTACTCGGGCACGAACGCCTGGTCGTACTTGCCGAAGGGGTACGGGTAGTCGAAGTGGTCGTGGAAGAAGTCCAGGCCCTGCTTGGTGACCAGGAAGACGTCGTCGGCGTCGAAGTGCGGCGCGAGGCCCTTGCGGCACAGGGCGCCGAGCGGGATCTCCAGCCGCGTGCCGTCCTCGAAGGTCCGCTCGTAGGAGTCGGTGACGTAGTGGTACGGGCCGGCCACCACACAGGTGATGTACGTCGAAACGGGCTTCGTCTCCGCGAACCGCCACACCCCGTCCGTCCGCTCGCCGGCGCCGTTGCTCCACACCACCCACTCCTCGGGCGCCCGCACCTCGAAGCGGAACGGGGCCTTGAGGTCGGGCTGCTCGAAGTTGGCGAAGACCCGGCGGGAGTCGGCCGGCTCGTACTGCGTGTAGAGGTAGACCTCGCCGTCCTCGGGGTCGACGAAGCGGTGCAGGCCCTCGCCGGTGCGGGAGTAGGCGCACCGGGCGTCGACGACCAGCTCGTTCTCGGCGGCCAGGTCCTCCAGCAGGATCCGGGAGCCGTCGAAGACCTCACCGGGGTCGAGGTCGCGGCCGTTGAGGGTGACGGCGGTCACGCTCGGCGCGACGAGGTCCGCGAAGCTCGACGCGCCCGGTTCGGTGCAGCGGAAGCGGACCGTGGTGACCGAGCGGAAGGTGCGCGGGCCGTCCCCGGCGTGGTCGCCCACCGCCGAGCGCACGTCGAGCGACACGTCGTACCCGTCGACGGACAGCAGGGCGGCCCGCTCCCGGGCCTCGTCGCGGGACAGGTTCTCACCGGGCACGGGCGGTACTCCCTGGGGCGTTGACAGATGGTGCCGGACAGGACCGATCCTGCCACGTGCCCCTGACGCCGGACACCGGGGAATGAGCTGCACGGACGGCGGTGTTCACCGGGGAAACGGATTCCCCTGAGGAGAGACATGTCGGAGAAGACGCCCGTCGACTTCTGGTTCGACCCGCTGTGCCCCTGGGCCTGGATGACGTCCCGCTGGGTGCTGGAAGTGGAGAAGGTCCGCGACATCGAGGTCCGCTGGCATGTCATGAGCCTCGCCGTCCTCAACGAGAACCGGCTCGACGAGCTGCCCGAGGAGTACCGGGACATGCTCGCCACCAAGGCCTGGAAGCCGGTCCGCGTGGTGACCGCCGCCTGGCAGAAGCACGGCGCCGAGGTCCTCGGCCCGCTCTACACCGCGCTCGGCACCCGCTTCCACAACAACGGCGAGGGCCCGACCACGGAGGCGATCGCGGGCGCGCTCGCGGACGCCGGCCTGCCCGCCGACCTGATCGACTACGCCGACCAGGAGGACTTCGCGTTCGACGCCGAGCTGCGCGCCTCCCACAAGGAGGGCATCGAGAAGGTCGGCCAGGACGTCGGCACCCCGGTCATCGCCGTCCCCGGCGCCGACGGCGAGCAGATCGCCTTCTTCGGCCCGGTCGTCACCCCCGCCCCGAAGGGCGAGGAGGCCGCCCGCCTGTGGGACGGCACCCTCGCGGTCGCCTCGGTCCCCGGCTTCTACGAGATCAAGCGCACCCGCACCAAGGGCCCGGACTTCAGCAACCTCTGATCCCCAGGGGGCGGACTCCTCGGGCTCGGGCATCCGGCGCGGTGGAGCCGGCGGCTTCCACGAGTGGCCGGTGCGGATGGTGCGGCAGTCCCGCTCGGCGCTGACGCAGATCCCGTACTCGTCCACGTGCGCGCGGGGCCCGGGCCCCTTGAGCGCGCGGATCACCTCGCGCTCGCGGTCGTCCCCGACCTGCCGGTGCGGCTGGTGCGCACCGCACGTGCGGCAGGGCATCGTCCCCTTCACCGGCATCCCGTCACGACGGCCCGGAATCCCGCCCGCCGAGAGCCCCCGCGAGGCGTCTCGCGGGGGCGCCTGTCACGCCCGCCGCGCGCCCCGGCCGCCGATCCGGCTCAGGGGCGGACGACGACCTGGCCGGCCCAGGACAGACCCCCGCCGAAGGCGAGCAACAGGACCGGGGCGCCGGAGGCGGAGCTCACCGCGTTCGGTGAGCTCGGACAGGGCGAGGGGGACCGACGCGGCGGACGTGTTGCCGGACTCGACGACGTCGTGGGCGATCACCGCGTCGCCGGAGAGGCCGAGCTGCCGTACGACGGCGTCGATGATCCGCAGGTTCGCCTGGTGGGTGACCACGCCGGCCGGGTCGGTCGAGGCCGGGCCGGCCCGTGCGCAGGCTTCCCGGGCGACGGCGGGGAGTCCGCCGGCGGCCCAGCGGAACACGGTCCGGCCTTCTTGGGCGAAGTACGGGTGCCCATCGTCGACCAGGAGGACGGCGGCGCCGCGAGTGGGGTCGGAGCCCCGGGCCACCGGGCCGATCCCGGCGTCGTCGGCGGCGCTGAGGGCGCCCCGGGTCCGCCTCCGGGGCGCCGGCCGGCCCGCGCCCCGCACCCGAACGGGAAGCCCCCCGCGAGTCACGTCCTCGCGGGGGTCTCCTTCCTTCCGCCCGCCGTCGTGAAGGGTGAGAAGACGATCACGAGGCGGGACGTTCCGGGCCGCCGTCACGCACCGTCAGCAGCATGCCCTTGTTGCGACATGGTTGCAACTGCACGCTTGCGCCAAAAGACGGTGGGGGGCGGGAACCGGCAGCGGAGAAGGCCCTCACGTGCGGCGCGCGAGGGCCTTCGGAGGCGAGCCGGGACGGCTCGGGCCGGTGGGGCCGGGAGGGCTCAGACCGTGGTGCGCCGGCGCTGCCGGACGTACCCCACCACCGCCAGGAACACCGTCATCCCGCCCGTCGAGTACAGCTGCACGCGCGTGTCCGGCTCCCGGGCCATCAGCACGAAGACCGCCGCCATGCCGGCCAGGGCGACCCAGGTCAGCGCCGGGAACGCCCACATCCGCACCGTCAGCTTCTCCGGCGCCTCGCGCTCCAGGCGACGGCGCAGGCGCAGCTGGGAGACGGCGATGAAGATCCAGACGACCAGGATGACCGCGCCGATCATGTTCAGCAGCCAGGGGAAGACGTCGTCGGGCCGCCAGTAGCTCAGCAGCACGCAGACGAAGCCGAAGACGCAGGAGACGAGGACGGCGGTCCGGGGGACCCCGGCCGAGACGCGGCCCAGCGCCCTCGGACCCTGGCCGCGCTCCACCAGCGAGTAGGCGATGCGCGAGGAGCCGTAGATGTTGGCGTTCATCGCCGACAGCAGGGCGACCAGGACGACCACGTTCATCAGCTGACCGGCGCCCGGGATGCCGAGCCGGTCCAGGGCGGCGACGTACGGGCCCTTCTCGACGACGTCCGGAGAGTCCCAGGGGACCAGGGTGACGATCACCGCCATCGAGCCGATGTAGAAGAGCGCGATGCGCCACATCGCCGTACGGACCGCGCTCGCCACGCCGCGCACCGGGTCCGGCGACTCGGCCGCGGCGATGGTGACGGTCTCCAGGCCGCCGTAGGCGAAGACGGAGGCGAGGAGGCCGACGACCAGGCCCTCGCCGCCGTTCGGGAGGAAGTCGGTGAGGTGCGAGGCGCCCGGGGCGTCCGTGCCCGGCAGGACGCCGGCGACGGCCAGCACGCCCAGGACCAGGAACAGGCCGATCGCGCCGACCTTCAGCGCCGCGAACCAGAACTCGAACTCGCCGAAGTTCTTCACCGCGGCCAGGTTCGTCCCGCAGAAGACCACCATGAACAGCGCCACCCAGGCCCACTCGGGCGTGCCCGGCAGCCAGCCGGTGACGATCTTCGCGGCGCCGATGCCCTCCAGGCCGACGGCCGTGCACAGCAGCACCCAGAAGGACCAGCCCGAGGCGAAACCCGCCCAGGGGCCGATCGCCCGCTCGGCGTGCGCCGAGAAGGAGCCCGAGGACGGATGGGCGGCGGACATCTCGCCCAGCATCCGCATCACCAGCATCACGAGGAGACCGGAGAGGGCGTAGGCGAGCACGATCGAGGGCCCGGCGGCGGCGATGCCCGCGCCGGACCCGACGAAGAGGCCCGCGCCGATGACACCGCCGAGGGCGATCATCGACAGGTGGCGCTGCTTGAGGCCGTGGGAGAGGGAGGCGCCGCCCTGGTGGGGCGGCGACTCCACGCTGGTGCTGTGGGGCATGGCGCGGCTCGTCCGATACGTGAGACGGGTGAAACGCCCACAGTCTGCGCGGCCCGTCCGCTCACACGGACGGGCCGCCCGTCATCCGGACACCGCCGGTACGGATGGTGGCTAGGCCGCTACCGAGGTGTAGTGCGCCGCGTCGCCCTCCACCGACCAGCTCTCCTTGCCCTCGATGCCGACCGGCACGTCACCGGCGACGGTCACCCGGTGCAGCCGGCGCGGCCGGCGGTCGTAGTTGTCGACGGCGTAGTGCTGGGTGATGCGGTTGTCGAAGATCACCAGCTGGTTCGGCGACCAGCGGTGCCGCAGGACGTTCTCCGGGCGGGTGACGTAGGCCTGGAGCAGGTCCAGGATCCTGCGCGACTCGCCCGTCGACAGCCCCACGATCCGCTGCGCGAACCCGCCGATAAACAGGCCGCGTTCGCCGGTCAGCGGGTGGACGCGGACGACCGGGTGGGCGGTGCGGTACGTGATCGACGTGAACCGGGCGCGCTGGGCGGCCCGCTCCTCGTCGATGTCCTCCTCCGGCACGGCGTAGTCGTAGTCGTTGGTGTGCTCCGCCCACAGCCCGTCGGCCAGCCGCCGCAGCGGCTCGGGCAGCTGCCGGTAGGCGGCCGCCGCGTCGGCGATCAGGGTCTCGCCGCCGTACGGCGGGACCGTGATGCTGCGCAGGGTGCTGGCCTGCGGCGGGTTGAGGACGAAGGTGACGTCGGTGTGCCAGTGGTTGGCGCTGCCCTGCTCGCTGTCGACGGGCAGCACGTTCGGGGCGCCGTCGACGGCGGGCACGGTCGGGTGGGCGGTGGTGAGGTCGCCGAAGTGGCGGGCGAAGGCCTGCTGGCCCTCGTCGTCGAGGTCGACGTCGTCGAAGACGAGCGCCTTGTGGACGTTGAGGGCCTCGCGCAGGGCGGCCACCGTGTCCTCGTCGAGCGGCTTGCCGATGTCGACGCCGGAGACCTGGGCGCCGATGTGCGCGGTGACCTTGCGGATGTCGAGCGTCATGGGAGGTTCCTCTCAGACTCGGGCGAGTGCGGGGGTGACGTACTGGTTGGCGGGGCGCGGGAGGCCGTAGCGCTCCCGCAGGGTCTGCCGGGGGCCGTACTCCGAGCGGAGCAGGCCGCGGGCGCGCAGGAGCGGGACGACGTGGTCGACGAAGGCGTCCAGGCCGGAGGGCAGGACGGCCGGCATGATGTTGAAGCCGTCGGCGGCGCCCTGCGTGAACCAGGTCTCGATCGTGTCCGCGACCTGCTCGGGCGTGCCGGCGAAGGTGAGGTGCCCGCGTCCGCCGCCGAGCCGTCCGATCAGCTGCCGCACGGTGAGGCGGTCGCGGCGGGCCAGCTCGACGATGAGCGTGTACCGGCTCTTGGCGCCCTCGACGGCGCTCTCCGGGGGCAGGTCGGCGGGGAGCGGGGCGTCCAGCTCCAGCGTCCCCGGCTCCAGCAGGAGCAGGCTCTCCAGGCGGCTCACGCCGTGCGTGTACACGATGTGGTCCTCCAGGAGCCGCTCGTTCGCCAGCGCCTCGGCCTCCGTGGAGCCGAGGACCGGGACGATGCCGGGCAGCACCTTGATGTGGCCGGGATCGCGGCCGGCCGCAGCCGTGCGGGACTTGAGGTCGGCGTAGAAGGCCTGCGCGTCCCCGATGGTCTGCTGCGCGGTGAACACCGCCTCCGCGTAGCGGGCCGCGAAGGCCTTGCCGTCCTCCGAGGAACCGGCCTGCACGAGCAGCGGGTACCCCTGCGGGGTGCGGGGCACGTTGAGGGCGCCCTCGACGCTGAAGTACGTGCCCTGGTGGCGCGGCGGGTGGATCTTCGCGTCGTCGGCCCACACGCCGGCCGCCTTGTCGGCGACGATCGCGTCGTCCTCCCAGCTGTCCCACAGCTTCAGCGCCACGTCGAGGAACTCGGCGGCCCGGGCGTACCGCTCGGCGTGCGCCGGTTCCGCGTCCAGCCCGAAGTTGCGGGCGGCCTCGGCGCCCGCCGTGGTGACGATGTTCCAGCCCGCCCGGCCACCGCTGACGATGTCCAGCGAGGCGAACTTGCGGGCCAGGTTGTAGGGGGAGTTGTAGGAGGTGGAGGCGGTCGCGATCAGCCCGATGTGCTCGGTCGCCGTCGCCAGGGCGGTGAGCAGCGTCAGCGGCTCCAGGGCGCCGGCGGGGCGCTGCGCGACCGTGCCCCACAACTGCGGTCCGTCGGCGAGGAAGAGGGAGTCGAAGGTGCCGCGTTCGGCGGTCCGGGCGAGGCGCCGGTAGTGGGACAGCTCGACGTGGGCGTACGGGTCGCTCTCCGGCAGTCGCCACGAGGCCTCGTGGTGGCCGGTGTTCATGAGGAAGGCGTTGAGGTGGAGCTGGCGGGACATGCGGGGTCCTTTGCTGCTCAGGACAGTCGGGGGAAGACCGGCGGGCGCCGGCCGGCGCGTACGGCCCGTCCGGCGTGTGCGGACGGGGCCCGGTCAGGGGCGGGGCGGGGCGGGGGTCCGGGGGCGGCGGCCTCCGTCAGGGGGCGACCGCGGCCGGCGGTCACCGCACGTCCTCCGTCACGCCCAGTGCCGCCAGGAGCCGCACCCGGTACTCGTCGCGGGCGTGCGCGTCGCGGTCGACGGCCAGGTCGAGGCCGATGCGGCCGTGGTCGAGGACGAGGATCCGGTCGGCGAGCGCGATCGCCTCGTCCACGTCGTGGGTGACGAGCAGCACGGAGGGCCGGTGGCGTTGCCACAGCTCGCGCAGCAGGGTGTGCATCTTGATGCGGGTGAGCGCGTCGAGCGCGCCGAACGGCTCGTCCGCGAGGAGCAGTTCGGGCTCGCGGACCAGGGAGCGGGCCAGGGCGGCGCGCTGCGCCTCGCCGCCGGACAGCTCGTTGGGCCAGGCCCGTTCACGGCCCGCGAGACCGACCTCGGCGAGCGCCTCGCGGCCCTTCGCCTCCGCCTCCTTGCCGTCGAGGCCCAGCACCACGTTGGCCAGCACCCGCCGCCAGGGCAGCAGCCGGGAGTCCTGGAAGACGACCGACACCCTCTCCGGCGCCGTGAGCTGCCCGCTCCCGGTCACCTCGTGGTCGAGGCCGGCCACCGCCCGCAGCAGGGTGCTCTTGCCGGAGCCGCTGTGCCCGAGCAGGGCGGTGAACTGTCCGGCGGGGATGTCCAGGTCGATGCCGTCGAGGACGGTACGCCCGTCGAACGACCGGGTGAGTCCCCTCAGCCGTACGGCGGGACGGGTCAGTTGCTCAGTGTGCGGCGCCACGACAGCACCCTCCGTTCGATGAAGCGGACCGTGCTGTCGGAGATCAGACCGAAGATCCCGTAGACGACCAGGCCGACGAGGATGACGTCCGACTGGCCGTAGTTCTGCGCCTGGAACATCATGTAGCCGAGGCCGCTGGTGGCGTTGATCTGCTCCAGCACCACCAGACCCAGCCAGGACCCGGTGACGCCGAGCCGCAGCCCCACGAAGAAGCCGGGCAGCGCGCCGGGGACGACGATCTCCCGGATGAAGCGCGGTTTCGACAGGCCCTGCACCTCGGCGAGCTCGACGAACCGGTTGTCGATGCCGGACAGCGCGGCGTGCGTGTTGAGGTAGATCGGGACGTAGACGACGATCGCGATGATCGCGATCTTGAAGGTCTCGCCGATGCCCAGCCAGAGGATGAACAGCGGGATGAGACCGAGGGTCGGGATCGCCCGGTTGAGGTTGACCGTGCCGTCGATCAGCGCCTCTCCGGTGCGGGTGAGGCCGGACGCCAGCGCGAGCACCACTCCGGCGGTCAGACCGATCGCGAAGCCGGAGCCGGCCCGTTGCAGCGAGGTGAGGATGTCGGTGGTCAGCGTCCCGTCGGTCCACAGATGGGCGCCGGTCTCCACCACCGTCCAGGGCGCGGGGATCGCGCCCGGGTCGAGCCGTCCGGCGGCGGAGGCGGTGGCCCACAGGGCGAGCAGCAGCAGCGGTCCGGCGAGCCGGGCGGCGGGCAGGCTGCGGCCGGGGGCGAGCCCGCGGCGGCGGGCGCGGGGGCGTTCGTCGGCGACGGCGACGGGAGCCTTGTCCAGGAGGGTCGTGGTCACGGCGGTCACTTCCGGTACTCGGCCGGCACGGACCGCGCGGCGATGCCTTCGAAGCGGTGGTCGAAGAGCTCGCCGACGTCGAACTTCTTCACGAAGCCGCCCTCCGCGAGCAGGTCCGCGGTCTCCTGCTCCCAGGCGATCGCCTCGTCCCAGCTCGGCGGGAAGAGCGGCTTGTTGGCGAGGGCGGTGATGGACCGCGCCTGGGCGAGCGTCAGGTTCTGCGTCTTGACGTAGAACTCCTCGTTCCAGACGTCCGGGTTCTCGTACTGCCAGACCTGGCCCTTGGCCCACTGCGGGACGTACGCGGCGACCGCGGCCGCCTTCGCCCGGTCGTTCAGCACGGAGACCGGCGCCCACAGCAGGTTGAGCAGGTCGACGACGTCGGTGGTGATGGTGCGGGCGCCCTTGGACTCGTACTGCTCGAGGTAGGCCGGCGCCTGGCTGTTGCCGAGCGGGGCGACGTCCACCTGGCCCGACTGGAGGGCAGTGAGGAACTGGTTGCTGGTCAGCGGGACGAGGTCCACGTCGTCGTACTTCAGGCCGGCCTTCTTCAGCGCCCGCAGCAGCACGACGCCCTGCGCCTGCCCCTGCGAGAACGCCAGCCTCTTCCCCTCGAAGTCCTCGACGCTCGCTATGTCGCTGCCGGGCTTCGTGGCGAACAGGTAGTTCGGCTTGCGCGTGACATCGATCGCGACGATTTTCGCGTCGAAACCCTGGTAGTGGGCCTGGATCGGCGGGATGCCCGCGTTGTTGGCGAGGTCGAGGGATTTCGCCCGGAAGGCGTTGATGACGTCCGGGCCGGCCCCGATGTTCAGCCAGCTCGACACCTTGAACGGCAACTCGGGCAGGTTCGCCAGCTTGAACTGGAGTTGCTGGGCGTTCTGGAAGGAGGCGACCTTCAGGCTGGTGCCGGCGGGCACCTTGTCGGCGAGCGGGGCCGTGGAGGCGCCCTCCGACCCGGTGGCCGCGCTGCTCTCCGCGCAGCCGCTCAGACCGGCGGCAGCGGCGGTGACACCGAGGACGGAGGCGAGGAAGGAGCGCCGGTCGACACCGGGCACACGGGAAACGGGCATGGGAGGACCCCCAGGGAAAGCGGCGGAAATCAGGGAGAATCAGCGACGCGAAAGCGGCGTGACGGCGGTGGAAAAACAGCGGGAATTCAGTGACGGGGCAGGACGGATCACGGGCGCGGCAGGGCCCGGCAAAGGAAACTCACCCGATGGGGCGGAGGAACCCGATGGGGCGGAGGAAGAAGGACGCGCTCCCGGCGCGCCGGGGCGTCAGCAACAGAAGGTGCGACAGCTCATGAGAATGATGTTCCAGGTCACGCTCGACTCCTGTCAACATTCCGAGTTTCTGAATTAATTAAGGTCGTGTGACACGGTGAGCGGGTCGCGGTAGAGCACGTCCAGGGCCACCGCTCCGCCGGCCACGGCCAGCACGGAGTCCACGGGGAAACTCGTCGCCGCCACCGACTCCGCGCGCGCCGCCCCGACCTCCTCGCGCAGCGCGCCGAGGCAGTCCTCCCGGGACATCGCCCCGACCTCCGTCACGACCACCCTCTCCGGATTGAGCACGTCCAGCAGCAGTGCCGCCGCCCGCCCGACCATCCGGGCCCGCTCCCGCAACAGCCGCACGGCGAGCGCGTCGCCGCCCGCCGCGGCGGCGACCACGTGCATCGGGTTCGTCCCGTCGATGACCCCGGCCGCGCGGGCGCGCCGGCACAGCGTCCGTTCGCTCAGCTCCACCTGGAGGCAGCCGGCCCGTCCGCAGTCGCACGGCTCCGCACCCCCGGCCAGCGGCAGGTGGGCGATGGCGCCCGCCTGCGAGCGCGGCCCGTGGTGCACCTCGTCGTGGGTGGCGAACGCCGCGTCGACGACGTTGCCGACGAACAGGTGCAGCACGCTGCGGCTGCCGCGCGCCCGCCCGAACAGCCGCTCCGCGTTGACCAGCGCCCGCGCGTGCCCGTCCACATGGACCGGCAGCCCGGTGCGGGCGCCGAGCGCCTCCCGCACCGGCACGTCCCGCCAGTCCAGCAGCGGATGCTCGACGACGGTGCCCGAATCACGGTCCACCCAGCCGCCCACGGCCACGCCCACCCCCAGCGCCCGGCGGCCGGGCGCCGAGGCGAGCAGCGCGCCCAGTCCGTCGGCGGCCCGTGCCAGCACGGGGACCGGCTCGGTCCCGCGGTGCTTCAGCTCCCGCCGCGCCAGCACCCGGCCCCGCAGGTCGAGCAGCGCGACGGTGGTGTACGGCACGGCCACGTGCACCCCGCCCACCACGTACCGCCCGTCGTCCAGGTCCACCGGGACGTGCGGCCGGCCGACGCCGTTGCTGCGCCGGGGCGCGTCGGCCTCCCGGATCAGCCCGAGACCGGCGAGGCGGCCGCAGTGGTCGGTGACGGACGCCGGGGACAGCCCGGTCAGCCGGGCGATGGTGCTGCGCGCCACCGGTCCGTGCTCCAGCACGGACCGCAGGATCACACTGGCGCTGGTGCGCCGCCGGTCGCTGTCGGCGATCCGGGGCACGGGGGAGGTGACACGGGGAACTGTCGCGGTACGGGGCATGGGGAACTTCCTCGGGGCCGGTCCGACACTGCGCCGTCTTCACAGGAGGCGCCACGGATCGGCTCCGCCGCCTCACACCGGAGGGCGACAGGCGGCCGCGCCCACGCGTCGCAGGTCGACGTGGCGACGCGACGAGAAGTTCCGGGCCTGGGCAACCATGCGCCCGAAGCTAGCAAAACGGCCCACCGCTGCCCAGACGGCGACCGACGGGCGAGACGGCGCCCCGGCCCGGTTGGCGAGAACCTACAGTCGCCCGTCACCGCGCCCCCGTATCCGCCGCCACGTCACCTCAGTGACCAGCGTCACGCCGTACCGCGTGTCACCGCATTCTTTTGTCAGGAGCCCACCAAGTCCGTGAACGGCCGTTTGTCGACCACTGACGGTGATCGGCCGGAACGCCCTGGGGTAGCGTCACGGTGTCCCCAGCCGTCCCGATCCCGCGGAGTCCCCATGAGCACCGCCGCCGTCTCCCCCGCCCGCCCAGGACAGGTCCTCGCCGACCTCCTGCCGGCCTCCCGTGTCCGGGACGCCGCGCTCGTGCTCGGCGGCGCCGCGCTCACCGGCCTCGCCGCCCAGATCGCGGTCCCCGTCCCCGGCTCCCCGGTGCCGGTGACCGGCCAGACCTTCGCCGCGCTGCTCGTCGGCACGGCCCTGGGCGCCCGGCGCGGTTTCCTCGCCCTCGCCGTCTACGCCCTGGCGGGCGTCGCGGGCGTCCCGTGGTTCGCGGACGCCACCTCCGGCGCGACCGCCGTGTCCTTCGGCTACGTCCTGGGCATGATCGTCGCCTCCACCGTGGTCGGCGCCCTGGCGCGCCGCGGCGCGGACCGCGGCGTGTGGCGCATGGCGGGCGCGATGCTCGTCGGCGAGGCGATCATCTACGCCGTCGGCGTCCCCTACCTCGCCTTCGCCGCCGACATCTCCGCCTCCGCCGCGATCGCGGCCGGCCTCACCCCGTTCCTGATCGGCGACGCCCTCAAGGCGGCCCTGGCGATGGGCCTGCTGCCCACCGCCTGGAAGTTCGCCGGCCGCTGACCCCCGGGTCCGTACGACCGATGCGGGGGGGCTGTGCCCCCCGGCACCCCGGGGGGCTGCCCCCCCCCGGCGGTGCCCGGGGCACCCCGCGGGGGCCCGGGGCCCCCCCCCGGGCCCCGCGCGGCC
>NZ_JBIRHK010000003.1:310564-441937 GCF_044328485.1 Streptomyces sp. NPDC017936
CCCCTCGGGGCGGCGGGGGCGTGGGGCTGGGGCCCCCCCGCGTGTAGGGTGGCGGGCGGGTCCCCCCGGGTTCGGCCCGCGGGTGGGGGGGGGCATGACCCGACGGAAACCGTCGGGTCATGCCCCCCGCTGTCGTTCCCGGGTCACCCGGCTGTCTCCCGGGTCAGCCCCGCTGTCCCCGGCGCGACCACCACAGCCCGGCCGCACCGGCCGTGAGCAGCGCCGCGCCGGCCGCGCCGAGCGGCAGGACGTCCCGGCCGAGCCCGGTCCTGGGCAGTTCGCCGCCGCCGGGTCCCACGGGCGTGTTGTCGGTGCCGAGCAGCAGCGGGGTGGCGGGGGCGTTCGGTGACGGGTTCGTCGTGCCGAACGGCACCGGCCCCTGCTGCCAGAACGTCTTCGACCCGTCCGAGGTCTGGACGGGCAGACAGATCTTCCCGGTCCTGCCCAGATCGAAGGTCGCGTCGACGTCGTACGACGTCGACGCCCCGGCGGCCAGAGCGCCGACCGGGCAGGAGAAACCGCTGTTCGAACCCTCGGGGAGATCCTCCTCCGCGATCCGCGAACAACCCTGGACGTTTTTGACCGTCAGTCCGTCGAAACCGACGACCAAAAGCCTGACGGCACCGCTTTCCCTGGTCCCTTCGTTCTTCACCGTGGCGGTGATCGCCGTTTCCTGTGAGTCGTTGTCGACCGAGATCCGCTCGGGCAGCAGCGTGCTCAGCCTCACGCCCGCGGGCGCCTCGTCGACGGCCTTTCCCCCCTTGTCGCTGCCGGGCCCCTGGTCGTCCGCGACGGCAGGGAGGGAAAGGATCATCACTGCCGAGAAAGTTGCCGCGACCAGCGATCCCGCGATGGTCGTCGTACGACGAGAACTCATGTTCGTCCCCCTTGGCTGCGCCTGAATTCGCAGTACTCGAAGAGGTACCACAAGATTTCTCCGCACTATGCTGGTACGGCGCCAAGTGTGACCATTGTGTTCCTGAGAGCGGGCAATGGAGGGGGTGCGGAGAATTGCCGGGAAACGCGGGGAACGCGAGTGACTCGGGGAATACCAGGAGTGGCGGTGTCCCAGGTCTTCTGGTGGCGGCGCGCTATCGGTTGGCCGAGAGTATCGGGCAGGGGGGAATGGGGCGGGTGTGGCGGGCCGCCGACGAAATGCTCGACCGTCAGGTCGCCGTCAAGGAGATGCGCATAGACGGCCTCGACGCGGAGGACGCGCGCACCCGCCGCGAACGCACCCTCCGCGAGGCCAGGGCCACCGCCCGCATCGACCACCCCCACGTCGTCCGCGTCTACGACGTCGTCGACGAGGGCGAACGCCTCTGGATCGTCATGGAGTTGGTGGCGGGCCGGTCCCTGGAGCGGCTCCTGGCCGAGGAGGGCCCCCTCGGCCCGCGCGAGACGGCCCGGATCGGCCTCGGCCTGGTCACCGCGCTGCGCGAGGTCCACGCCCGGGGCGTCCTGCACCGCGACATCAAGCCGGGCAACGTCCTGGTCGAGGACGGAGGCGAGCGCGTGGTGCTCACCGACTTCGGCATCGCCGCGATCCAGGACGCGAAGGCCCTCACCATGGTGGGCATGCTGGTCGGTTCCCCCGACTACATGGCCCCCGAGCGCATCGCCGGCCGCCCGCAGGGGCCGCCGTCCGACGTGTGGTCCCTGGGCGCCACCCTCTGCGCGGCCCTGGCCGGCCACTCGCCCTTCTCCCGCGACACGACCCTGGCGACCCTGCACGCGGTCCTCTACGAGGAACCCGAACTCCCTCCCGCGGCGGGCCCGTTGCGCGAGATCCTGGCCGCCCTCCTGGAGAAGGAACCGGCGGTCCGCGCGAGCCTGGCGGATCTGGAGTCGGCCCTGCGTTCCGTGGCGTCGGCCGAGCCCCCGCCCTCCGGGGGACCGGCCACGGCGCCACCGCACCCGCACCCGTACGCGCCCCCGCCGCCCCCGGACGGACCCCGCTCCTCCGCACCCGGCGCCGCCCTCACCGACGGCCCCGGCGTCTCCCTCACCCGTGCCCAGGCCCCGACCGAACGCAGGCCCGTGCACCCGCCCGCTCCGGCCCCCACCCCGACCCCTCCCGCCCCTTTCGGCCCCGCCCCGCCCCGCGGCGCCGGAGCCCGCCCGGGAACCGCCCGCCGCACCACCCTGGCGGCCGCCGCGGCGGGAGCCGTGGTCCTGGCGGTGGCCGTGGCGGTGGCGGTCGTGCTGGCGTCGGCCCGCGGATCCGGGGAGGGCGGGGACCGGGCCGGCTCCTCGTCGCGGCCCCCGGCCTCCGCCACCGCCCCGACCCGGAGCACCCGCAGCGCGTCCCCGACCGTCGAGGGCACCTTCAGGCCGCCGAGCCTGCCGCCCGGCGCACACCAGGAGGCGGGCGGGTACGCGTGGGCGACGCCCGAGGGGTGGCGGCGCGACGTCAAGACGGGAGCGGAGGTCCACTACACGTCCCCCGACGGCACACAGGAGCTCGTCGCCAAGTCCTCCCTGGCCCGGGGCGACCTGAGGGAGACCTGGGAGACGTCCGAGCTGAACGCCCGCCAGGGCGAGGGCTACCGCAAGATCCGCCTGGAGGAGACGACGTTCCGCGGCAACCCGGCGGTCGTCTGGGAGTACACCTTCACCCTCCAGGGCACCCGCTGGCACGCCCGGCTCCTCGGCTTCGACGAGAGCGGGAAGTCGTACCAGATCAACACCTGGTACCGGCCGGAGGCGGAGCCGACGGCGCTGCGCACGTACGAGAAGGTGAAGGACAGCTTCACCGTGCTGTGACACGAAAAGGGGGCCCGCGTGCGCGGGCCCCCTCTCCGGACGAACGACTCGGATGCCGCATCAGGCACCGGGACCGAGGCCGGCGCCGACTTTGGGTCCGAGTCGGCGCCGGCGTCGGCGCGGACTACTTGACGGCGGCGTCCTCCAGGGCGGCGCCCTCCCCGTTGCCGGCGTCCCCGTTCCGCTTCGCCTGCCCGGCGACCTTCTGCTTCACGAAGGCGATGACGAGGACCAGGGCGGCGACGAGCAGGGACAGCAGCACGGTCTCGCGCCCGTCGTGCTCGGTGTCGGTCAGCATGTAGCCGAGGACGAAGACGATCAGCGCGGCGGTGGCCCAGGTCAGGTACGGGTACAGCCACATCCGGACGACCAGCTTCTCCGGGGCCTCGGCCTGGATGATCTTCCGCATGCGCAGCTGCGAGAAGCAGATGACGAGCCAGACGAACAGGGCGACGGCACCGCTGGAGTTGACCAGGAAGAGGAAGACGCTGTCCGGGAACTTGTAGTTGAAGAAGACGGCGACGAAGCCGAAGACGACGGAGGCGATGATCGCCGCCATCGGCACGCCACGCGAGGTGGTCCGGGCGAAGGCCTTCGGCGCGTCCCCGCGCTCACCGAGCGAGAAGGCCATGCGCGAGGCGGTGTAGAGCCCGGAGTTGAGGCAGGAGAGCACGGAGGTCAGCACGATGAAGTTCATGATCTGACCGGCGTGCGCGATGCCGAGGGAGTCGAGCGCGGCGACGTAGGAGCCCTTCTCCTTGATGGAGGGGTCGTTCCACGGCAGCAGGGCGATGACGACGAAGATCGACCCGAGGTAGAAGACGGCGATGCGCCAGATGATGCTGTTGGTCGACTTGGTCACGGCACGCTGCGGGTTCTCGGACTCGCCGGCGGCCAGGGTGGCGATCTCGCTGCCCATGAAGGAGAAGACGACGAGCAGCACGCCGGTGAGGATGGAGCCGGCGCCGTGGGGCAGGAAGCCGCCGTGGTCGATGAGGTTGCCGATCCCGGCCTTGTCGGTGTCGGCGCCGGGCAGCACGCCGAAGACGGCGAGCCCGCCGACGACGATGAAGGCGCCGATGGCGACGACCTTGATGCCGGCGAACCAGAACTCGAACTCGCCGTAGGAGCCGACGGAGACGAGGTTGGTGGCGGTCAGCACCACCATCACGATCAGCGCCCAGCCCCACTGCGGGACGGCCGGAACCCACGACTCGAGGATGGCGGCGCCCGCGGTGGCCTCGACGGCCAGCACGACGACCCAGAAGAACCAGTACAGCCAGCCGATGGAGAAGCCGGCCCACGGCCCGAGGGCGCGGTCGGCGTGGGCGGAGAAGGAACCCGAGGTCGGATTGGCCGCGGACATCTCACCGAGCATCCGCATCACCAGCACCACGAGGGTGCCGACGAGGGCGTAGGAGAGGAGGATGCCGGGCCCGGCGGTGGCGATGCCGGAACTGGATCCGACGAACAGGCCGGCTCCGATGACTCCGCCGATGGCGATCATCGAGAGGTGGCGGTTCTTGAGGCCCGCGTGGAGACCGGAACCGGGGTCGCCGGGGCCTCCCCGGCCGTTTTCGGCCTTCGTCAGGGTCGGCTGCGAGGTCATGGGATGGATTTCCTTTGCGCCGCGTGGAGGTGTCTCCCGTACGAGCGGTGTACGGGATACCGGGGGTGTACGAGACGGTCCAGTGAATCCGAGGCATCTAGATTCGGGAACCTTTGAATCCGGATTGTTATTTGAGGTTTCCCTGAGGTTTTGTAGTTTTGCTCACACTTTTCGGGCACACCACCCGGCGCTGCCACCCGGCGGCACGCGTGTCACACTCGTGCCATGCGCGTGTATCTCGGCTCGGACCATGCAGGTTTCGAACTCAAGAACCACCTCGTCGAGTGGCTGAAGGCGGCGGGTCACGACCCGGTCGACTGCGGCCCCCACATCTACGACGCCCAGGACGACTACCCGCCCTTCTGCCTCCGCGCCGCGGAGCGCACGGCCGCGGACCCCGACTCCCTCGGCATCGTGATCGGCGGCTCCGGCAACGGCGAGCAGATCGCCGCGAACAAGGTCAAGGGCGTGCGCGCCGCCCTCGCGTGGAGCGAGGAGACGGCCTCCCTGGGCCGCCAGCACAACAACGCCAACGTCGTCGCCGTCGGCGCCCGCATGCACACCCGGGACGAGGCGACGAAGTTCGTCGAGACCTTCCTCGACACGCCCTTCTCCGAGGACGCCCGCCACGTCCGCCGCATCGACATGCTGGCGTCCTACGAGACCACCGGCGACCTGCCCCCGATCCCGGCCCACCACCCCCAGCAGTGACCCACCGGGCCGGGGCGGACGGACGGTGGGCCCGCCCCCTCGCCCACGAGGACGCGGAGCGGCCCGGCCGGCGCGGGTGATCCACCCGGCCGGGCCGCCCGGCTCCTCCGCCCGGTCGGCCCACCCCCCTCGCCGGACCCCGGGACGGGGTCCGGCGAGGGCCCACCTCTCGTCCGGCGGAGTCGGGCGGGCGAGAGGGCGGTAACCGTTCGACCGAGAGGAACGCCACCGTGCCGGAAGGGCACACGATCCACCGCCTGGCCCAGGACTACGCCCGCTTCACCGGCGAAGCCACCCTCACCAGCCCCCAGGGCACGTTCTCCGCCGCCGCGGCCCTCCTCACCGGCACCCCCCTCACCCGCACCGAGGCCCACGGCAAGCACCTCTTCCTCGGCTTCGGCAACGACACCTGGATCCACATCCACCTCGGCCTCTTCGGCAAGGTCACCTTCGGCGACGCCCCCGCGCCCCCGCCCACGGACACCGTCCGCCTCCGCATCGCCGGCCCCACCGCCTACGTCGACCTCCGCGGCCCCACCACCTGCGCCCTGATCACCGACGACGAGAAGCGGGCGATACACGACCGCCTCGGCCCGGACCCCCTCCGCGCCGACGCCGACCCGGACCTCGCCTACCGCCGCATCTCCCGCAGCCGTACGACGATCGCCGCCCTCCTCATGGACCAGAAGGTCATCGCCGGCGTCGGCAACGTCTACCGCGCGGAGGTCCTCTTCCGTCACGGCATCGACCCGTACCGCCCGGGCCGGGACATCACCCCGGCCGAGTGGGACGCGATCTGGACCGACCTCGTCGCCCTCATGCGCGAGGGCGTCCGCAACAACCGCATCGACACCGTCCGCCCGGAACACACCCCCGAGGCGATGGGCCGCCCGCCCCGCGTCGACGACCACGGCGGCGAGGTCTACGTCTACCGCCGCACCCACCAGCCCTGTCACCTCTGCGGCGACCCGATCCGCACCGCGGACCTGGCCGCCCGCAACCTCTTCTGGTGCCCGACCTGCCAGAAGAACTGACACCCGCGCGGCGCGGCGCCCCGGGGACCCGGGAACCCGGGCCGCATCCGCGCCGCCCCTAGAACCCGTGCGGCAGCCAGGGCGCCACCGGGCTCCCGAACCCCACCGAGGCCTCCGCCAGCGCCCCCGACCGCAGCTCCCGCACCCGCCCGGCCGCCGCCAGCGAGGACAGGCTCACGCCCCCGAGGTACGCGGACCCCAACTCCCTTACCGACAGGGCGAGGTCGGCCGCGTCCCCGGTACGCGCGCAGGTCGCTCCCTTCGCGTCCCCGGACAACCGCCACCGCCCCGAGTTCCACGGGCAGAAGGCGTCCTCCACCTCCAGGACCACGTCCACCGGCGCCTGATAGGCGCGTGCCTCCAGCGCGGCCCCGACGTCCACCAGCCGCACGTACAACGAGTCGCGCACCCGCAACCGGCACCGCCGGAGGTCGGAGACGAGGTGCTGCCAGGCGTCGTCCAGCGGCCGCCCCCGCACCTTCAGCGAGGTCGTGAGGTCGATTTCGAACAGGAACCGCCACAGCGCCGCCCCGGCCACCGGCTCCACCGCGGCCAGGTCCTGCAGCACGACCTGCCCGTTGTGCCCGGTGTCGGTCCACTCCGGCCTGACCCGGAACCGGGCGTACCCGACGGCCTCCCCGTTCCGCTCGGCGACCACGCACTGCAACGGCGACGCCCCGCCCCGCGCGCTCTCCGGATCGAGCACGCCCAGCCGCTCCCAGCCGGGCCGCCGCGCCAGCATCCCGGGCCGCCCCGGCACGGTCCGCGCGTACACCGCCTCGCACAGGCCGAGGACGTCGGCGGGATCGGCGTACCGCAGCCGCACGTCG
Source organism: Streptomyces sp. NPDC017936 (assembly GCF_044328485.1). Classification (NCBI taxonomy): domain Bacteria; kingdom Bacillati; phylum Actinomycetota; class Actinomycetes; order Kitasatosporales; family Streptomycetaceae; genus Streptomyces; species Streptomyces sp. NPDC017936. The sequence goes on from NZ_JBIRHK010000003.1 coordinate 317,515, forward strand.
TCCGTGCCGGCGGGGACGGACAGCCGGACCCGGCTGGTGTCGATCTCGCAGGCCAGCCCGAAGGTCGCCGCCCCGTACCCGAACCGCCCGTAGATCGAGCCCTCGGACGCGGTGAGCACGGCCAGCGGCTCACCCCAGGAGCGGACGTCGTCCAGCTGCCGCCGCATCATCCGCGTCAGCAGCCCGCGCCGCCGGTGCGTGGCGAGCACGCCGACCATCGTCACGCCCGCGGCCGGCACCGAGGCCCCGCCGGGCACGGTGAGCCGGAAGTCGAACGCGCCGGCCGTCCCCACCACCTCGTCGCCGTCCCACGCTCCGACGGAACGCCCGCACGGGGTCAGCCCTTTCCACAGCGCCCGTTCCTCGTCGGGCTCGCCGACCCCGCCGAAGGCGCGCAGCAGGGTGTCGTACCACCGCTCCCACTCCTCGGGGCGCAACACCCGCAGGTCGACAGCCGGAAGACCCGCGCGGTCCGTCGTCTCAGTCGTCATGGATCCATGCCTAGCAGCCCATTGCGGTACGAGCCAGGGAATTTCGTCCTCCGTGCGGCGCGAGCGCTTTCCGTGCCGTTCACTGTGAAGTCGAACCTCGGACGGGGGACAAGTGGGACCTCCCGTGCCAAGCGGTGGGTTGGATGGATAGGGTCCCGAACTAATGGCAGCAGGACGACAGCGGCGCGCGGAAGCCGAGACGTGGACGGCCCGGTTCAGGCACCTGGTGCACCGGGTCCGCACCGGCGTGCGCAAAAGCGCCGTGGACTACTTCCGCGGCGACGGGTCGGACTGGATCGCGCTGGCCGGCCTGCTGCTCACCGTCCCGCTGATCGCGGTCACCACGCTGGCCAACTCGGTGTGGTGCTCACCGGCCGCGCTCGTCCTGCCGATCGTCGCCGGCGGCCTCCTGCTGCGCCCGGCGAGCCTGCTCGGCCTGTACGCGGCGGCGGCCACGGCCCTGATCGTGGAGTCGGTGCGACTGGGCCCGTACACCGAGGGCCCGTCCCGGGTGACCCCGGGCGTGGTCCTGGTGGTGGCCGCCTGCGGCTTCTTCGGCCTGCTCATCGCCCAGTTCCGCAGCCGGGTCGGCGTGCCCTGGCGGCGCGGCGGCACCATGCTCTTCGACCTGCGCGAACGCATCCGGGTGCAGAGCAAGCTGCCGAAACTGCCGCAGGGCTGGCACCGCGAGATGGCGCTGCGGCCCGCCGGGGGCCAGTCGTTCTCCGGTGACTTCGTCGTCGCGGCGCGCACCAACGGCGGCCGCACCCTGGAGGTCGTCCTCACGGACGTCTCCGGCAAGGGCATGGACGCCGGCTCCCGCGCCCTGCTGCTGTCCGGCGCCTTCGGCGGCCTGCTCGGCAGCCTGCCCCCGCACGCCTTCCTGCCCGCCGCGAACGGCTACCTCCTCCGCCAGGACTGGGAAGAGGGCTTCGCGACCTCCATCCACCTCGTCCTCGACCTCGACTCCGGCGACTACGAGCTGTACTCCGCCGGGCACCCGCCGGGCCTCCAGCTCAGCGCGGGCAGCGGCCGCTGGGAGGAGAAGGCGGCCGAGGGCCCGCTGCTCGGCGTCTACGAGGGCGCGCAGTTCGATCCCGTGAAGGGCTCCCTGCGCCCCGGTGACGTGCTGATGCTCTTCACCGACGGCCTGGTGGAGACCTCCGACCGGGACATCGTCGAAGGCATCGACCGCCTCACCGGCGAGGCCGACCGCTATGTCGCCGGCGGCTTCCAGGGCGCCGCCTGGCACCTGATCGAGGCGGTCGCCAAGGACGTCAACGACGACCGCGCCCTGCTGCTGATCTGCCGCGAGGGCCCGACCGCCCTGACGGCGGCGCCGCTCCGCTGACACCGCCCGCAGGAGAACCGATGCTGACCCTGACCGAGGTCGAGGCACTCGCCCGCGCCGCCCACCAGAACCAGACCGACAAGGCGGGCCGCCCCTACGCGGAGCACCTGCGGGCGGTCGCGGAGGGCGTACGGTCCCGGGGCGGCGACGCCGACCAGATCGCGGCGGCCTGGCTGCACGACGCCGTCGAGGACGGCGTCCTCACCGAGGCCTGGCTGCGCGGGGCCGCGCTGAGCGACCGCACGAAGGCCATCGTGCTGGCGGTCACCAAGCGGGCGGGGGAGGCGCCGGAGGCGTACGCGGCACGCGTCCGCGCCACCGCGGGCGCGCTGCTGGTGAAGGAGTCGGACCTGGCGCACAACGCGGACCCGGCCCGGCTGGCCGCCCTGGACGAGCCGACCCGCACCCGGCTGACCGGGAAGTACGCCCGGATGCGCGCCCTCCTCGGCCTCGAGACCCACCGGGACGGCCGGGACCACGGCCCGCCCCGGGAACCCGCCGGTCCCTAGACGCCGGCCTTCTCGCGCTCCGGCCGCCGCTCCTCCCGCCGCTCCCGTTCCCGGGCCTGCTCGGCCGCGTCCCGCCTGAAGGCCCACTCCATCCTCGGTTCCACCACGCACCGGAACACCCGCCGCACGGGCCCGGTGCACAGCAGGGTGACGGCCGCGGCCGCGACGACGCTGACGGCGATCTCCCCGAGCGGGCGGTGCAGCGCGGGGTGGTCGAACCAGCCGCGGTATTCGGCGGTCTTGAGCAGCAGGCCGTGCATCAGGTAGCCGTAGAGCGTGCCCGCGCCGAGCGCCGTGAACCACGTGGTGCGGCCCGGCACCCAGGAGAGGAAGCAGGCGGTCAGCAGCAGGGAGCAGCCGAACAGGGCCAGCTGCATGACCGGACCGACCCACCACGGGGCGCCCAGCTCCTGCGCGGAGTTGCGGTGGTAGAGCCATCCGCTGTTCATCCGCGGCACCGCCCACCAGGAGAAGGCCAGCGCGAAGGCGAACACCGGCACGGCCGCGATCCGGACCGAGCGCCGGCGCACCCACTGGAAGTGCTCCGGCTTCAGGTGCAGGCCCAGCACGAAGAACGGCAGGAACTGCAGGACGCGCGGCAGGTCCAGGTCACCGCCGATGCCCGGGGTGGCGGACGCCGCCATGGCGATGCCCAGCGCGAGCGGCAGCGGATACCGGACCAGCTTCCAGAAGGGGGTGGTCAGCCGCCAGACGAACAGCGCGCACAGGAACCAGGTCAGGTAGTAGGGGTCGAGCAGGCTGATGTCCTGGGGGGAGCCGTCGACGTACGTCTTCAGGAGCGGGTACGCGGTCTCGAAGACGACGTACGGCACGACGATGCCCGTCACCAGCCGCTTCAGCCGGCCGGGGCTCCCGTCGAAGCCGCGGGAGAAGAAGCCGGAGACGATGATGAAGGCCGGCATGTGGAACGTGTACACCAGCACGTACGCCGCCGTGAGCACCCGGCTGTCGCCCTTCAACGGCTCCCAGGCGTGGCCGAGGGCCACCAGCACGATGGCCAGGTACTTGGCGTTGTCGAAGAAGGCGTCACGCCGTTTCGGCCGTCTGTCGGGGGACCGGTGGTGCTGGTCCTTCCCGCCCTGCGGAGAGCGCGTACTCGGTTCGAGGGACGAAGCGGCGTGGGACATCTGAGGCACCCTAGCGTCGTGTACGGCAATACGTAAAACATCCCACGTCATGGCGACGGCATTCCTCAATTCACCGCGGCGGACGTGCTCTTGGCCTTCTCGGGCACGTCAATTGATCTTCCCGAGCGCCTCGGATGTCACGATTCATCCCGACTAAAAGGTGCATAACTCCGGTCGCGTGAGGGGTGTCGGCGCTCTCGCGCCGGTAATTCGAATTACCCGTGCGCCCTTTGTGGATTTCCGCGACGGGTAGGGAGGAAGGGTGAGGGGAACGTCCGGGGCGTACGCGGGGAGCACGCCCCCGACTCCGCCGTGCGGCGGGCTTCCAGGGGTGCGCGGTGCCACCGGGACGCGGGCAGTCGTCGGTGAGGATGCCTCACGGGCCGCATAGGGAGGCCGGGTTGGTGGCACGATGGTCTCTGGCGGGGGTGTGCGGGGTCGCACCCCCGGGCCGGGGAAGCGGACCGATCGAGGGTGTGATCAGTTGTGGCCATTTCACTGTCAGTGGTGCTGCTGTTGGCGATCGTGCTGGTCGTGCTGATCCGGGGCGGGTCGATCAAGGCCGGCCCGGCCATCGTCGCGATCCTCTTCGGCTTCTTCCTCGCCTCGACGGGCATGGCCCCGTCGATCAACCGCTTCCTGAACTCCCTCGCGGAAACGATCAACTCGATCAGCTTCTGACCGGCCGGACCCGCGGCGGCGGGCGTCCCGGCCCCGGAAGCACCAGGGGCCGGACGGAAGGTCGACCTCCCGCCCGGCCCCGGGCCGAACAGAGCGGGCGACGGGAATCGAACCCGCGTAGCCAGTTTGGAAGACTGGGGCTCTACCATTGAGCTACGCCCGCACAGCGCGCGCCGCAGCTCCTGCGACCCGCGGCACTGCACGCATCGTAGCGGGTCGGCGCCCCCGCCCGCACACCCCGTTTCCGGCCCGCGCCGCGGTCCGCCCGGGAGCTCGGCAAAAGCGGCGGTCGGACGGTCGGCGGGGATGTACCCTACGTGTCGCACCAGACGGGGTGTGGCGCAGCTTGGTAGCGCGTCCGCTTTGGGAGCGGAAGGCCGTGGGTTCAAATCCCGCCACCCCGACCAACCTGCGCGATCACGTCGACGCCTCGCCGGTGATCGTCTTTTGGGCCGTCCCCTGGCTGCGGTTACTATGCAGACTGCGCGCCCGTGTGTCCCGGCCCACTCGGCCTACGAACTCTCCCGGGCGGCGAATCGCCGGACCTCTCTGGCTCCGGCGAAAACCAAGAAGTCAGCCACAAGGAGACCGAACCGTGAAGAGCGCCGTGGAGACCCTGAACCCGACCCGGGTTCGGCTCACTGTCGAGGTGCCCTTCGAGGAGCTCAAGGACAGCCTCGACGCGGCGTACAAGAAGATCAACCAGCAGGTCACGGTGAAGGGCTTCCGCAAGGGCAAGATCCCCGCGCGGGTCATCGACCAGCGCTTCGGCCGCGGTGCCGTGCTGGAGGAGGCCGTCAACGACGCGCTGCCGAAGTTCTACACCGAGGCGGTCAACGAGGCCGAGATCGACGTCCTGGGCCAGCCCGAGGTCGACATCACCGAGCTGAAGGACGGCGAGACGCTGAACTTCACCGCCGAGGTCGACGTCCGCCCCTCCCTGGAGCTCCCCGAGGACTTCTCCTCCATCGAGGTCGAGGTCGACGCCGTCGAGGTGACGGACGAGGACGTCGAGAAGTCGGTCGAGCAGCTCCGTGAGCGCTTCGCCTCGACCTCCCCGGTCGAGCGCGCCGCCGAGGACGGCGACGTCGTCACGGTCGACCTGCAGGCCAAGGTCGACGGCGAGGTCCTCAAGGACGGCGTCGCCGAGGGCGTCTCCTACACCATCGGCTCCGGCGAGCTCCTCGAGGGCATCGACGACGCCGTGAAGGGCCTGGAGGCCGGTGGCGAGGCCACCTTCACCTCCGAGCTCAAGGGCGGCTCGGCGGCCGGCAAGGAGGCCGAGGTCACCGTCAAGGTCAGCCAGGTCGCCGCCCGCGAACTGCCCGAGCTGGACGACGAGTTCGCGCAGCTCGCCTCCGAGTTCGACACCCTGGAGGAGCTGAAGGCGGACAGCCGCAAGCGCCTCGAGAACATGAAGCAGTACGACCAGGCCACGCAGGCCCAGGAGCGCGTCCTGGAGAAGCTGCTGGAGCTCGTCGAGGTGCCCGTCCCCGAGAAGCTGCTCGAGGACGAGATCAACACCCGCAAGCACAACCTGGAGCACCACCAGCTCGGCCAGATGGGCCTGACCCTCGACAAGTACCTGGAGATCCAGGGCAAGACCGCCGAGGAGTTCGAGGCCGAGACCCGTGAGGCCGCGGTCAAGGGCATCAAGACCCAGTTCGTCCTGGACGAGCTCGTCAAGCGCGAGAAGCTGAACGTGAACCAGGAGGAGCTCACCGAGCACCTCATGCGCCGCGCCGCGTCCTCCGGCATGTCGCCCGACCAGTTCGCCCAGGCGGTCGTCGAGGGCGGCCAGGTTCCGCTCCTGGTCGGCGAGGTCGCCCGCGGCAAGGCCCTGGCCACGGTCGTCGAGGCCGCCACGGTCAAGGACACCAACGGCGAGGTCATCGACCTGGACGACGAGGAGGAGACGGAGGAGGCCGCCGAGGCCGCCGCCGAGACCTCCGAGGAGAAGCCCGAGGCCTGAGCGGTCTCGTCGCACCTCTGACACGGGTACGAGGGGCCCCGGGGCGGAACAGCTCCGGGGCCCCTCGGCCGTACCCGGGGCGGCGGCCCCCGGGCGCGGGAGCGTACCGGCCCGCGGCCCCGCCGCGGCCGGGACCGGCCGCGGCGCGCCCGCGGCCGCGGGAAACCCCGGCGCCCGGGAGAACCGCGCCCGCCCGTCCGCCGTCGACACCGCTACGCCCCCGGCGAACACCCCCTTCTCCGGGATTCCCCGAAGGGACCCGCGCGTTAGGGTCCATGAATACGAGGGCAGGGGAGTCGCCGAACCGCCGGACGGCCCCACGCCCCGGCAGCACACGTGAGACGGCCCGGCGCCGTCGTAAGACGAGCAGGTGGATACGTGACGAATCTGATGCCCTCCGCCGCCGGCGAGCCTTCCATCGGCGGAGGCCTCGGCGACCATGTCTACAACCGGCTGCTCAACGAGCGCATCATCTTCCTCGGCCAGCCGGTCGACGACGACATCGCGAACAAGATCACCGCACAGCTGCTGCTCCTTGCCGCCGACCCGGACAAGGACATCTACCTCTACATCAACAGCCCCGGCGGCTCGATCACGGCCGGCATGGCGATCTACGACACCATGCAGTACATCAAGAACGACGTGGTGACCATCGCCATGGGCCTCGCCGCCTCGATGGGCCAGTTCCTGCTCAGCGCGGGCACGCCCGGCAAGCGCTTCGCCCTGCCGAACGCCGAGATCCTGATCCACCAGCCCTCCGCCGGCCTGGCGGGCTCGGCCTCGGACATCAAGATCCACGCCGAGCGGCTGCTGCACACCAAGAAGCGCATGGCCGAGCTCACGTCCCAGCACACCGGCCAGTCGGTCGAGCAGATCACCCGTGACTCGGACCGCGACCGCTGGTTCGACGCCTTCGAGGCCAAGGCGTACGGCCTCATCGACGACGTGATCGCCACGGCCGCCGGCATGCCGGGCGGCGGCGGCACCGGGGCCTGAGGCCCCAGCAGAGCCCCCAGCCGACCGCCTCAGCCCCTAGGAGACAGACAGTGAACGACTTCCCCGGCAGCGGCCTGTACGACCGCACGCGCGCCGAATACGCGGGCCCCGTGGCCGAGTCCCGTTACGTCATCCCGCGCTTCGTCGAGCGCACCTCGCAGGGCATCCGCGAGTACGACCCGTACGCGAAGCTCTTCGAGGAGCGGGTGATCTTCCTCGGCGTCCAGATCGACGACGCCTCGGCCAACGACGTCATGGCCCAGCTGCTGTGCCTGGAGTCGATGGACCCCGACCGGGACATCTCGGTCTACATCAACAGCCCCGGCGGCTCCTTCACGGCGCTGACGGCGATCTACGACACGATGCAGTTCGTGAAGCCGGACATCCAGACGGTCTGCATGGGCCAGGCGGCCTCCGCCGCCGCCATCCTGCTGGCCGCGGGTACGCCCGGCAAGCGCATGGCGCTGCCGAACGCCCGCGTGCTGATCCACCAGCCGTACAGCGAGACCGGCCGCGGCCAGGTCTCCGACCTGGAGATCGCCGCGAACGAGATCCTGCGGATGCGCTCGCAGCTGGAGGAGATGCTGGCCAAGCACTCCACCACGCCGATCGAGAAGATCCGCGAGGACATCGAGCGCGACAAGATCCTCACGGCCGAGGACGCGCTGTCGTACGGCCTGATCGACCAGATCATCTCGACCCGGAAGATGAACAACACCTCGCTGCGCTAGCGGGCGAGGGGGAGTATCGTCTGCCGCCCCTCGGCACGGTGTGACACGGTCCGCGCACGAGCGCGCGGGCGTCAACCGTGCCAAGGGGGGCCCGAACGGGGGGCCCGGCAAGGTACCGTCGACATAAGGCAGCACCAGGAGCCGCTGGACTCGTAGCGTCCAGGCGTCTCCCAGGCGAAGGGGAAGCACACCGTGGCACGCATCGGTGACGGCGGCGATCTGCTCAAGTGCTCGTTCTGCGGCAAGAGCCAGAAGCAGGTCAAGAAGCTCATCGCAGGGCCCGGTGTGTACATCTGCGACGAGTGCATCGATCTCTGCAACGAGATCATCGAGGAAGAGCTGGCGGAGACCAGTGAGGTCCGCTGGGAGGAGCTCCCCAAGCCGCGGGAGATCTACGAGTTCCTCGAGGGCTACGTGGTCGGCCAGGAGGCCGCCAAGAAGGCCCTGTCGGTCGCGGTGTACAACCACTACAAGCGCGTCCAGGCCGGCGAGAACGGCGGCGCGCAGGGCCGGGACGACGCGATCGAGCTGGCGAAGTCCAACATCCTCCTGCTGGGCCCCACGGGCTCCGGCAAGACCCTCCTCGCGCAGACCCTCGCGCGCATGCTGAACGTCCCCTTCGCGATCGCCGACGCCACGGCGCTCACCGAGGCGGGGTACGTCGGCGAGGACGTCGAGAACATCCTGCTGAAGCTGATCCAGGCCGCCGACTACGACGTCAAGAAGGCCGAGACCGGGATCATCTACATCGACGAGATCGACAAGGTCGCGAGGAAGAGTGAAAACCCCTCGATCACGCGCGACGTCTCGGGCGAGGGCGTCCAGCAGGCCCTGCTGAAGATCCTGGAGGGCACCACGGCCTCCGTCCCGCCGCAGGGCGGCCGCAAGCACCCGCACCAGGAGTTCATCCAGATCGACACGACGAACGTGCTGTTCATCGTGGGCGGCGCCTTCGCGGGCCTGGAGAAGATCATCGAGGCCCGGGCCGGCGCCAAGGGCATCGGCTTCGGCGCGACGATCCGCTCCAAGCGGGAGCTGGAGGCCAAGGACCAGTTCGAGGACGTCATGCCCGAGGACCTGGTCAAGTTCGGCATGATCCCCGAGTTCATCGGGCGTCTGCCGGTCATCACCTCGGTCCACAACCTGGACCGCGAGGCCCTGCTCCAGATCCTCGTCGAGCCGCGCAACGCGCTGGTGAAGCAGTACCAGCGCCTCTTCGAACTCGACGGCGTGGAGCTGGACTTCGAGCGGGAGGCCCTCGAAGCCATCGCCGACCAGGCCATCCTGCGCCAGACCGGCGCCCGCGGCCTGCGCGCCATCATGGAAGAGGTCCTGATGTCGGTGATGTACGAGGTCCCGTCCCGCAAGGACGTGGCCCGCGTCGTCATCACCGCGGACGTCGTCCACTCCAACGTCAACCCGACCCTGATCCCGCGGGACGCCCGCGGCCGGGGTTCCGGGGAGCAGAAGACGGCGTAGCGGTCCTTTAACGCCGAAAGGGCGCCCGGCACTTCGCCGGGCGCCCTTTCTCTCGTGTATCAGCGTGGCTCTTACGCCCACTCGCAGGCTGTCTCGGCGTGGCTGTACTTCACGCCGAGGGCGACGAGCCCGTTGAGACAGTTCGGGTTGGCCAGGACGACGCCGCCGAAGCCGGTCTTGTGACGCCAGCCGCAGGCTGCCGTGGACTTGGCCCCCACCGTGTACCCGTAGCTGTTCAGGATGCCCGTGCACTGTGAAGCGGTGGCGGATGCGGGCGCTGCGGTCGCCAAGGGCGCGACCCCCAGGACGACCAGTAGCCCGGCTGCGGTGAGTGCTCGTTTCAGCACGCGAAATCCTCCCGGTTTGCCTGTGATCCTGCGAGGGTCGTGACCATGACAAACCCTAGCGGCTGATCGGGAGGATGTTCGATGGCTTATGTCGGCGCTGACAGGACGAGGGTGCCCAGCGGGGTCCGCGGGGCACCCTGGTGCGGTCTGCGGCGTCAGGCCTTGACGCGGACTTCCTTGCGGAGCTTGGCGGCGAGCTCGGCGGCGGACGCTTGGTCCGCCGCCTTCTCGGCGGCCATGTTGGCGAGGTCCATGGGCATCACGAAGCCCAGCGTGCTGTAGTCGCCCCACGCGCAGTACGAGACGTTCATCTCGCTCGGCCCCTCGCCGGTGCTCTCCGTCGACTTCATCTTGGCGTCCTGGCACTTGAGGACCGCGCCGTCGGCCGAGTCGTAGGACTTCGGCTCGCCGATCATGGTGACCTCCATGCCCTCGTCCTCCTTCCCGGACTCGGACTTCATGTGGGCCAGGAAGGCGTCGACGACCTTCTCGGGGTCGTCGATCTCGCCGTAGACACCGCCGAACTGGATCATCTTCTGAGACAGGGGGTTGTCCTCGTTGCCGGACACGTATGAGGCGCTCACGTCCTTCGGGTTCTTCACCCCCCACTTCTCGGCGTCCTTAACGTCCTCCGAGGTCAGGGTGTCGCCTTCGCTGGAGTCGGTCTTGTAGTCGCCGAGCACCGTCGCAGGCGTCGTCAGCTTGTGCGGGCCGTCGTCCTCGAGGCCGCCCGCGCCGCCACTGCCGCCCATCACGAAGTACGCGCCCACGCCGATCGCCGCCACGACCGCGACCGCGCCGATGATGATGCCCGCCTTCTTGCCGCCGCCGCCCGGCGCCGGGGGCTGGGGGACGCCGTAGGGGGCCTGGCCGTACGGGGGCTGCTGGCCGTAGGGCGGGGTGGGCGGCTGCTGGCCGTACGGGCCGGGCTGCTGGCCGTAGGGCGGCGTCTGGGGCGGGACGCCCTGCGGGGACTGCTGGGGGTAGCCGTAGCCGGGCTGGGGCGCCGGCGGCTGCTGGCCGTACGGGCCCGGCTGGCCGTACGGGCCTGGCTGCTGCGGCTGCTGGCCGCCGTACGGGCCCGGCTGGTTGTAGCTCATTCCTGCGTTCCCCTCCAGATGCTTATGTGGTTTTCACATCCTGGCTCAATCCCTGACCAGGCACGTCGGCAGGGCCCTCACCGTTACAGAACAAACGCGTTTCGGGACCGCGTCGTGACACCTCTAAACTGAGCCCGTGACCGAGAACGCTCAGCAGCAGCCATCAGCGCCCCACACCGAACTGCCGACCCAGTACGCGCCGGCCGAGGTAGAGGGGACGCTGTACGAGCGCTGGGTGGAACGGGGTTACTTCGCCGCCGACGCGAAGAGCGACAAGCCCGCGTACACCATCGTCATCCCGCCGCCGAACGTCACCGGTTCGCTCCACCTGGGCCACGCCTTCCAGCACACGCTCATGGACGCCCTCACGCGCCGCAAGCGCATGCAGGGCCACGAGTCGCTCTGGCTGCCCGGCATGGACCACGCCGGCATCGCCACCCAGAACAAGGTCGAGCAGCAGCTCGCCGAGGAGGGCAAGTCCCGCCACGACCTGGGCCGCGAGGAGTTCGTCGAGCGCGTCTGGCGGTGGAAGGAGGAGTACGGCGGCAAGATCCTCGGCCAGATGCGCCGCCTCGGCGACGGCGTCGACTGGGACCGCGAGCGGTTCACCATGGACGAGGGCCTGTCCAAGGCCGTCCTCACCATCTTCAAGAAGCTCTACGACGACGAGCTGATCTACCGCGCCGAGCGCATCATCAACTGGTGCCCGCGCTGTCTGACGGCCATCTCGGACATCGAGGTGGAGTACCAGGAGGACGACGGCGAACTCGTCTCCATCCGGTACGGCGAGGGGGACGAGACGCTCGTCGTCGCGACCACCCGCGCGGAGACGATGCTCGGTGACACGGCCGTCGCCGTCCACCCGGACGACGAGCGCTACAAGCACCTGGTCGGCAAGCGCATCAAGCTGCCGCTGACCGACCGCTCCATCCCCGTCGTCGCGGACGCCCACGTCGACCCGGAGTTCGGCACGGGCGCCGTCAAGGTCACCCCCGCCCACGACCCGAACGACTTCGCGATCGGCCAGCGTCACGGCCTGGAGTCGATCACGGTCATGGACGAGCGGGCCGTCATCACCGCCCACGGCCCCTTCCAGGGCCTGGACCGCTTCGAGGCGCGCAGCGCCATCGTCGCGGCCCTGCGCTCGCAGGGCCGGATCGTCGCCGAGAAGCGGCCGTACACCCACAGCGTCGGCCACTGCTCGCGCTGCAAGACGACCATCGAGCCGCGGCTGTCCATGCAGTGGTGGGTCAAGGTCGGCCCGCTCGCCAAGGCCGCCGGTGACGCGGTCCGCGACGGCCGCGTCAAGATCCACCCCGAGGACATGTCGAAGCGGTACTTCGACTGGGTCGACAACATGCACGACTGGTGCATCTCGCGCCAGCTGTGGTGGGGCCACCGCATCCCGGTCTGGTACGGCCCGGAGGGCGAGGTCGTCTGCGTCGGCCCCGACGAGGAGCCGCCCACCGGCGAGGGCTGGCGTCAGGACACCGACGTCCTCGACACCTGGTTCTCCTCCGGCCTGTGGCCGTTCTCCACGCTGGGCTGGCCCGAACAGACCGAGGACCTGCGGAAGTTCTACCCGACCGACGTCCTGCTGACCGGCCACGACATCATCTTCTTCTGGGTCGCCCGGATGATGATGTTCGGCCTCTACGCCATGGACGGCGAGGTCCCCTTCCGCACCATCGCGCTGACCGGCCTGGTCCGCGACGAGCGCGGCAAGAAGATGTCGAAGTCCTTCGGCAACGTCGTCGACCCGCTGGACTGGATGGACAAGTACGGCTCCGACGCCGTCCGCTTCACCCTGGCCCGCGGAGCCAACCCGGGCACGGACGTCCCGATCGGCGAGGACTGGGTCCAGGCGTCCCGCAACTTCGCCAACAAGATCTGGAACGCCACCCGCTTCGCGCTGATGAACGGCGCGACGGTCGAGGGCCCGCTGCCCGCCCCGTCCGAGATGACGGCGACGGACCGCTGGATCCTCTCCCGCCTGAACAAGACGGTCGCCGAAGTCGACGCGCACTACGACGACTTCCAGTTCGCCAAGCTCTCCGACGCCCTCTACCACTTCGCCTGGGACGAGGTCTTCGACTGGTACGTCGAGCTGTCCAAGACCACCTTCCAGGCGGGCGGCGAGCCGGCCGAGGTCAGCAAGCGGGTCCTCGGCGAGGTCCTCGACGTCACCCTCAAGCTGCTGCACCCGGTGGTCCCGTTCGTCACCGACACCCTGTGGACCACGCTGACCGGCGGCGAGTCGGTCGTCGTCGCCGAGTGGCCCGCCGACTCGGGCTTCCGCGACGCCGACGCCGAACGGGAGATCGAAACCCTCCAGTCGGTGATCACCGAGGTCCGCCGCTTCCGCGCCGACCAGGGCCTCCAGCCCGGCCAGCGCGTCCCGGCCCGCCTGGAGCTGGACGGCACCGCCCTCGCCCCGCACGAGGCCGCCATCCGCCAGCTGCTGCGCCTCCAGCCGGAGGGCGAGGACTTCTCGGCCACGGCGACCCTGCCGGTCGCCGGGGCCACGGTCGCGCTCGACCTGTCCGGCACGATCGACGTGGCGGCGGAGCGCAAGCGGCTGGCCAAGGACCTGGCCGCCGCCGAGAAGGAGAAGGCCCAGGCCACGGCCAAGCTCGGCAACGAGGCCTTCCTGGCGAAGGCGCCGGACCACGTGGTGGAGAAGATCCGCACGCGGCTCGCCAAGGCGGACGAGGACATCGCCCGCATCCAGACCCAGCTGGAGAAGCTGCCGCAGGCGTAGGCACGCGCCGCCCGTCCGCGCACCCGCGTGCGCGGACGGGCGAAAGCCCCGGTACAGCACGAAGGCCCCCGGAACGCGCGGCTCCGGGGGCCTTCGCCCACCTCTGTCACCTCCGCTCCGTAGACTGGCCCCGTGAGCGACCACCCCGGCAACGACCCCCACGACACGCCCGACCCCCTCGACACCTTCGACGAGCTCATCGCGGCGGAGACCGACCGCGACCCCGACCTCGCCGTCATCGAGGCGGGCAGCCGCACCCTGCGCACGCAGGGCGGCCCGCCGCAGGCCGACGTGCCCGCGCGGCCCGAGGACCCCGAGGTCGACAAGGCCCTGCGCGAGGTCGAGGCGGAGCTGGCCACGCGGTGGGGCGAGACCAAGCTGGAGCCGTCCGTCAGCAGGATCTCCGCGCTGATGGACGTGCTGGGCGAGCCGCAGCGGTCGTACCCTTCCGTCCACATCACGGGGACCAACGGCAAGACCTCCACCGCCCGCATGATCGAGGCCCTGCTGGGCGCCTTCGAGCTGCGGACCGGCCGGTACACGTCCCCCCACGTCCAGTCGATCACCGAGCGGATCAGCCTCGACGGGGCGCCCGTCTCCGCCGAGCGGTTCGTCGAGACGTACCGGGACATCAAGCCGTACGTGGAGATGGTCGACTCCCAGCAGGAGTACCGGCTGTCCTTCTTCGAGGTGCTCACCGGCATGGCGTACGCGGCCTTCGCCGACGCGCCCGTCGACGTGGCCGTCGTCGAGGTCGGCATGGGCGGCTCCTGGGACGCGACCAACGTCATCGACGCGGACGTCGCCGTCGTCACGCCGATCGACCTCGACCACACCGACCGGCTCGGCGAGACGCCCGCCGAGATCGCCGCCGAGAAGGCCGGCATCGTCAAGCAGGGCTCCACCGTCATCCTCGCCCAGCAGCCTGTGGACGCCGCCCAGGTCCTGCTGAAGAAGGCCGTCGAGGTCGACGCGACCGTGGCCCGGGAGGGGCTGGAGTTCGGGGTCGTGGCCCGGCAGGTCGCCGTCGGCGGGCAGCTGCTGACCCTGCGCGGGCTGGGCGGCGAGTACGGCGAGGTGTACCTCCCGCTGCACGGTGCCTACCAGGCCCACAACGCGGCCGTCGCGCTCGCCGCCGTCGAGGCGTTCTTCGGCGTCGGCTCCCAGCGGCCGGAGCCGCTGGACGTCGACACCGTCCGCAAGGCCTTCGCGTCCGTGGCGTCGCCGGGCCGCCTGGAGGTCGTACGGCGTTCGCCCACCGTCGTCCTGGACGCCGCCCACAACCCGGCCGGCGCCCGCGCCACCGCCGAGGCGGTCGGCGAGGCGTTCGACTTCAGCCGGCTGATCGGCGTGGTCGGCGCCAGCGGCGACAAGAACGTGCGGGGGCTGCTGGAGGCCTTCGAGCCGATCTTCGCCGAGGTCGTGATCACCCAGAACTCCAGCCACCGCGCCATGGACGCCGACGAGCTGGCCGCGATCGCCGTCGAGGTGTTCGGCGAGGAGCGCGTCCAGGTCGAGCCGCGGCTGCCCGACGCCCTGGAGGCGGCGATCACGCTCGCCGAGGAGGAGGGCGAGTTCGCCGGCGGCGGCGTCCTGGTCACCGGCTCCGTCATCACGGTCGGGGAGGCCCGACTGCTTCTGGGAAAGGGCTGAGTCCTCCACCATGCGTACGCTCTGTTCCTCGACCCTGATCGGCGAGTTCTTCATCATCGGCTTCGCCGGTCTGGTGGCCATGAAGGACCCCGACCTGTCCCTGTCCACGGTGTGGACGGTGTGCGGCATCGCCATGTTCCTGAGCGTGGTGCTGTGCGGCGTGGTCACCCGGCCCGGGGGCGTCGCCCTCGGCTGGGCCCTGCAGATCGCCCTGGTCGCGTCCGGCTTCTTCGTTCCGATGATGTTCGTCCTGGGGGTGCTCTTCGGGGCCCTGTGGTGGGCGTCGGTGCACTTCGGCCGCAAGATCGACGAGGCGAAGGCCCGCTTCGCCGCACAGGCCGGATCCTCCGCCGCTGACGCTGCGTGACAGGCGTCCGGACACGCCCTGTAACCTCGTCCCACCGCACACCGGCAGCAGAAGGAGTCCTCCCGTGAGCCAGCGCACCCTCGTCCTCCTCAAGCCCGACGCCGTCCGTCGTGGCCTGACCGGCGAGATCATCAGCCGTATCGAGCGCAAGGCCGGCTGGCGGATCACGGCGCTGGAGCTGCGCACGCTCGACCAGGACACGCTGGAGCAGCACTACGGCGAGCACAAGGGCAAGCCCTTCTACGAGCCGCTGGTGGAGTTCATGTCCTCCGGCCCGGTCGTGGCCCTGATCGTCGAGGGCGAGCGGGTCATCGAGGGCGTCCGCCAGCTGGCCGGTCCGACCGACCCGATCGCCGCCGCCCCCGGCTCCATCCGCGGCGACTACGGCGTCATCGTCCGCGAGAACCTGATCCACGCCTCCGACTCCGAGGAGTCCGCGGAGCGCGAGGTGAAGATCTTCTTCCCGGGCCGCGCGTAACCTCCCGGGGCGGGCGGGGAAGGATCCCGGGCCGGCCGGCGCCGGTCCCTCGGGACGGCGGGCCGCGGAGCGGTCGGGCCGGCGGGCCGCGGGTCCCTCGGGCCGGCGGGCGACGGGTCCGCCGGGACGGCGCGCCGCGCGTGCGGGCCGGCTGACCGCGCGGTCCGCCCCGCCCCCGCACGCTCCCCGTCCCGGGCCGCGTCCGGCAACGGAACGGCCTCGGTCGCGGATGTTTCGCGGATTTTTCTGACGGGTCGTCACCCCGCCTTCCCGTCCGGCCGGGGACGGCCGTACCTTTTCGGCCACCCTTTGACATATGCGTGCCGATCGGGGGAACGCATGCCCCCGATGGACCGTCTCCACAAGCGAGGCGCAGCGGCATCTGCTGACAATGGCGAAGACCCTCGCGCAGTGTCCGTGCAGGCGCGTTTACCATGTAAGCCTTCACGTCACAGCACCCACCTCGCCGACCTGAAAAGCCCTCAAAAGCTCACGGGAAGGCCAGTCGAATCCTGATGGGGAACTCAATGTCGTTCATCGGCCGTGACATGGCTGTCGACCTCGGGACCGCCAACACGCTGGTGTACGTCAGGGGTCGCGGGATCGTACTCAACGAGCCGTCGGTCGTCGCGATCAACACCAACACCGGTGGCATCCTCGCGGTCGGCGCCGAAGCCAAGAAGATGATCGGACGGACCCCTGGCAACATCGTCGCCGTGCGGCCGCTGAAGGACGGCGTCATCGCCGACTTCGAGATCACCGAGCGGATGCTCCGCTACTTCATCCTGAAGATCCACAAGCGGCGGTACCTGGCCAGGCCGCGGGTCGTCGTCTGCGTGCCCTCCGGCATCACCGGCGTCGAGCGCCGTGCCGTCATCGAGGCGTCGACGCAGGCCGGTGCCCGGCAGGTGCACATCATCGAGGAGCCCATGGCCGCGGCCATCGGATCCGGCCTGCCGGTCCACGAGGCCACGGGCAACATGGTGGTGGACATCGGCGGCGGCACCACGGAGGTCGCGGTCATCTCCCTCGGCGGCATCGTCACCGCCCAGTCCATCCGCGTCGCGGGCGACGAGCTGGACAACGCGATCATCCAGCACATCAAGAAGGAGTACAGCCTCCTCCTGGGGGAGCGGACGGCCGAGCAGATCAAGATCACCATCGGCTCGGCGTACGACCTCGACACCGACGAGCACACCGAGATCCGCGGCCGGGACCTCGTCTCCGGACTCCCCAAGACGGTCGTCATCTCCGCCGCGGAGGTGCGCAAGGCGATC
The DNA here is from genome assembly GCF_044328485.1 of Streptomyces sp. NPDC017936. Lineage (NCBI taxonomy): Bacteria > Bacillati > Actinomycetota > Actinomycetes > Kitasatosporales > Streptomycetaceae > Streptomyces > Streptomyces sp. NPDC017936. The sequence goes on from NZ_JBIRHK010000003.1 coordinate 334,856, forward strand.
GAGGAGCCGGTCAACGCCATCGTCGACGCCGTGAAGACCACCCTCGACAAGTGCCCGCCGGAGCTGTCCGGCGACATCATGGACCGCGGGATCGTCCTGACCGGCGGCGGCGCCCTGCTGCGCGGGCTGGACGAGCGGCTGCGGCGCGAGACCGGCATGCCGATCCACATCGCCGAGGACCCGCTGGACAGCGTGGCGCTCGGATCCGGCAAGTGCGTCGAGGAGTTCGAGGCGCTCCAGCAGGTGCTGGACGCCGCGCCCCGCAGATGACGTAACGCTTCGATTCCGCCGTACGAGACCACCGCCTCTCGTGCGGCGGATCGTTGATATGGAGGCATAAGATCCTCTGGAGATCATCGACAGCCTCCGAGCACCCGTACCGCGCCCCTCGGGTTCCCCAGGGGCTGTCCGAATTCCCGCATTCCTATGAGGAAGGGCACGGCCGCCGCACGTGAGGGACACACGAGAGAGCCGGCTGCTCCTGGTGCTGCTGGTCGCCGTCGCGTTCGCGTTGATCACGGTGGACATCCGTGGCGGAGAGGACTCCCCGGTCGACGGTGCCCGGCAGGCCGCGGCAGCGGTCTTCGGCCCGATCGAGGACGGGGTGTCCTCGGCGGTCGACCCGGTCGGCAACGCCGTCTCCGCGGTCCGCGATTCCGGCGAGCGGCACGACCGGATCGCGCAGCTGGAGAAGGAGAACGCGGCCCTCAAGGCGAAGCTCGGCAGCGACGACCGCGACCGCAGCCGCCTGGCCCAGCTCGACACGATGCTGCGGCTGGCCGGCGCCGGCCAGTACGGCATCAAGGGCGCCGAGGTCATCGCGATCGGAGCGGCCCAGGGCTTCTCCTGGACCGTCACCATCGACGTCGGCGCGAACGACGGCATCGAGCGGGACATGACCGTCCTCAACGGCGAGGGGCTCGTCGGGCGGGTGACGACGGTCGGGCCGAACACCGCCACCGTGCTCCTCGCCAACGACCCCGACTTCACCGTCGGCACCCGCATGGAGGCCGGCGACGAACTCGGCTTCGCCTCCGGACAGGGCGACCGCCCGCTGCGCGTCGAACTCCTCAACGGCAAGGCGGACGTGAAGAAGGGCGACCGGCTCGTCACCTTCGGCTCCCAGGGCGACAAGCCGTTCGTCCCCGGCGTCCCCGTCGGCGTGGTCTCCCGCGTCGACCCCTCCGGCGGCGACCTGACCCGCACCCTCTACGTCACGCCGTACGTCAGCTTCACCAAGCTCGACATCGTCGGTGTCGTCGTCGAGGCCCCGAAGAAGGACCCGCGCGACACCGTGCTCCCCGCGAAGCCGAAGCCGGTCCCCACGCCGACGGTGACGGTCACGGTCACCCCGAACGCGAACGAACCCGCCGACGGCCGAGAGCAAGAGCAGTAGGAGCTGACTACCCATGCGCGTCAACCGGATCCTGCTCTCCGTCCCGCTGGTCGTCGTCGCCCTGGTGATCCAGGTGAGCGTCCTCGCCCGCCTCCACCTGCCGGGCGCCGTCCCCGACCTGCTGCTGCTCACCGTCCTGGGCCTCGCGATGGTCTACGGCCACGTCGGCGGCGCCCTCATCGGCTTCGGCGCCGGACTGCTCGCCGACCTCGCCCCGCCCGCCGACCACGCGGCCGGCCGCTACGCCCTCGTGCTGTGCGTCATCGGCTACCTCGCCGGGCTCGTCAAGCCGGAGACCGGGCAGATCAAGTCGGCCACCGGCCCGATGGCCGTGGTCGTCGCCTCCGCGATCGGCTCCACGCTGCTGTACGCGGGCGTCGGCGCCCTCGTCGGCGACACCGCCGCCCGCCACGTCGGCCTCACCGGCCTGCTGTTCTCGGCGGCCCTGTACGACCTGCTGCTCGCCCCCTTCGTCGTCCCCGCCGTGATGTTCCTGGCCCGGCGCACCGAGAACGACCCGCTCGCCGAGACCAACTCGGCCAAGGCCGCCGACATCTCCTCCGGCTGGCTCGCCTCGGGCACCGGCCTGCGGATCGGCGGCCAGCGCAGCGGCCTGAAGCTGAGGGCGGCCCGTTCGCGGGTGGCCCGCGCCGGCCGGATCAAGGGGGTCAAGCGGCTGTGACCGCGGGCGCCCGCGCGCGGAGCGCGCCAGTGGACGGATCACCCGAACGGGGAGGATCCGGCGGAACGGGGCCGCACAGGCCGGTCGTTCATCATGCGTACGCGCACACGCGTCCCTCGTGCGCACCCACGTCCGCGCGCACCCGTTCGCGCACCGAGAGGGGGAGACAGCCGCAGTGACCAACATCCCCGAGACCGGACGGACCCCACGGGTCCAGATCCGGCTCGTCGTGATCCAGATCCTCGTCCTCTCCCTCCTCGGCACGCTCGGCGGCCGCCTGTGGTACCTCCAGATCCGCGAGGGCGCGGAGTACGCCAAGGAGGCCTCCGGCAACCACGTCCAGCAGGTCGTCGAGCCCGCCGTGCGCGGCTCGATCCTGGACGCGCGCGGTGTGCCGCTCGCCGACAACGAGACGCGGCTCGTCGTCTCCGCCTCCCGCACCGACCTGCTGAAGCAGAAGGACGACGGCAAGGCCGTCCTCACCAAGCTCGCGGGCGTCCTCGGCATGGCTCCCGAGGAGGTCGCGCAGAAGGTCCGGCTGTGCGACGCGAAGACCCCCCAGCCCTGCTGGAACGGCTCGCCGTACCAGCCCATCCCCATCACCGACGAGGCCACGCCCAAGCAGGCGCTGCAGATCCGTGAGCGCGCCGAGGACTTCCCCGGCATCACCGCCGAGCCCGAGGCCGTCCGCCGCTACGCGAGCCCGGGCAAGGCCAACACCGCCCAGGTCCTCGGCTACCTCTCCCCGGTCACCGACGAGGAGCTCACCAAGGCCCAGGACACCGACTCACCCTTCCTGCGCTCCGACCAGGTGGGCCGCAGCGGCCTGGAGCGCGAGTACGACAAGGAACTGCGCGGCAAGGCCGGCGTCACCCGCTACGAGGTCGACAACCTCGGCCGGGTCATCGGCCAGGCCGAGGCCACCCCGGCCGAGCCCGGTTCCAACCTCGTCACCAGCATCGACGCCCGCGTGCAGCGCGTCGCCGAGTACGAGCTGAACGAGGCGATGAAGGAAGCCCGCAAGCAGCTCGACCGCAACACCGGGGTGAACTACAAGGCCGACGCCGGCGCCGTCGTCGTGATGGAGGCCAAGACCGGCCGCGTCGTCGCCATGGCGTCCAACCCGACCTACGACCCGAACGCCTGGGTGGGCGGCATCTCCGCCAAGGACTACAAGAAGCTGACCGGGAAGTCGTCCAACTACCCGCTGCTCAACAGGGCCATACAGGGTCAGGCGGCACCCGGCTCGATCTTCAAGGTGGTCTCCACGGCCGCCGCCGTCCAGGCCGGCTACGACTTCGACGGCCGCTACGACTGCTCCAGCTCGTACTCGGTCGGCGGCCAGGTCTTCAAGAACTTCGAGTCCCAGAACCACGGCCCGATCAGCCTGGGCCGCGCCCTGGAGGTCTCCTGCGACACCGTCTACTACCGCTTGGCGCACGCCCAGTGGCAGAAGGACGGCGGCATCGACCCGAAGAAGAAGCCGAACGACTACTTCTTCAAGGCGGCCCACCAGTTCGGCCTCGGCGAGGAGACCGGCATCGACCTGCCCAACGAGGTCTCCGGCCGGGTCCCCGACCGCCAGTGGAAGCAGGCGTACTGGGAGGCCAACAAGGACGCCTGGTGCAAGTCGGGGAAGAAGGACGGCAGTTACGTCGAGAAGATCGCGTACGAGAACTGCCTCGAGGGCAACAAGATGCGCGCCGGTGACGAGATCAACTACTCCATCGGCCAGGGCGACACCCTCGTGACCCCGATCCAGATGGCCACCATCTACGCGGCCATCTCCAACGGCGGCACGCTGTACGACCCGACGGTCGGCAAGGCGATCGTCAGCGCCGACGGCAAGCAGGTCACGGAGATCGAGCCGCGGTCGCACGGCAAGCTGCCGGTCACCAAGCAGACCCTGGCCCAGATGGACGAGGCGCTCGAGGGCGTGGCCACCCGCGGTACCGCCGCCTGGCGCTTCGGCGGCTGGCCGCAGGACGAGATCCCGATGCACGCCAAGACCGGCACCGCGGAGGTCTACGGCAAGCAGACGACGTCCTGGTTCGCCACGTACACCAAGGACTACGCGATCGTGATGACGATCTCCCAGGGCGGTACGGGTTCCGGGGCCTCCGGCCCGGCCGTGCGGAACATATACGACGCGTTGTACGGCGTCTCCGACGACGGCACGATCAACAAGAAGAACGCGCTGCTGCCCACCCCGCAGAAGGCCCTGCCGAAGGTGAGGACGGACGGGACCATCGCGTCCCCGAAGATCTCCAAGGACCCGGCCAAGGAGCAGCAGGCCTCCCAGAAGGCCACCGAGGAGGGCGGGCCCACGGCCGACGGGACGCAGCCCGCGGCGACCGTGGCCTCGCCCGAGGCGGAGAACCGTGACACCCGGCGGCGGCGACGGCGCGGGCGAGGAAGCCGGAGGAAGTGCACATGACCGGCGCGAACAGCTTCTCCGTCTCCGGGTACGGACCCGAGCGGGCCGGCTGGACGCGGCTCTTCGCCCGCGACTCGATGGCCCGGCGCCTGGACTGGCCGATACTCCTGGCGGCCCTGACGCTGTCGCTGATCGGCTCGCTCCTGGTCTACTCGGCGACCCGCAACCGCACCGAGATCAACCAGGGCGATCCGTACTACTTCCTGGTCCGGCACCTGATGAACACCGGCATCGGGTTCGCCCTGATGATCGGCACGGTCTGGCTCGGCCACCGCACCCTGCGCAACGCCGTGCCGGTGCTGTACGGGCTGTCGGTCCTGCTCATCCTGCTGGTGCTCACCCCGCTCGGCTCCACCGTGAACGGCGCGCACTCCTGGATCGTGCTGGGCGGCGGCTTCTCGCTGCAGCCCTCGGAGTTCGTGAAGATCACGATCATCCTGGGCATGGCGATGCTGCTGGCGGCGCGGGTGGACGCGGGCGACAAGCCCTATCCCGACCACCGCACGGTGCTCCAGGCGCTCGGTCTGGCCGCCGTGCCCATGCTGATCGTGATGCTCATGCCCGACCTCGGGTCGGTGATGGTCATGGTGATCATCGTGCTGGGGGTGCTGCTCGCCTCCGGCTCCTCCAACCGCTGGGTCTTCGGACTGCTCGGCGCGGGCGCGGTCGGCGCGATCGCCGTGTGGCAGCTGCACATCCTGGACGAGTACCAGATCGCCCGCTTCGCGGCCTTCGCCAACCCCAGCCTCGACCCGGCGGGCGTCGGCTACAACACCAACCAGGCCCGGATCGCCATCGGCTCGGGCGGGCTGACCGGGGCCGGGCTGTTCCACGGCTCGCAGACCACCGGCCAGTTCGTCCCCGAACAGCAGACGGACTTCGTGTTCACGGTGGCGGGCGAGGAGCTGGGCTTCGTCGGCGGCGGTCTGATCATCGCCCTGCTCGGCGTCGTCCTGTGGCGCGCCTGCCGCATCGCCCGGGAGACCACCGAGCTGTACGGCACCGTCGTCGCGGCCGGCATCGTCGCCTGGTTCGCCTTCCAGTCCTTCGAGAACATCGGCATGACCCTGGGCATCATGCCGGTCACGGGTCTTCCCCTGCCGTTCGTGTCGTACGGCGGCTCGTCGATGTTCGCGGTGTGGGTGGCGGTCGGGCTGCTGCAGTCGATCCGGGTGCAACGGCCGATGTCGGCGTAGGCTTCCGCCGGCCCGGCGGTGGCTGCCTCTGCCGTGCCGGCACCCCTGCCACTAGATTCGGTTCATGGCGGAGACGAAACGCGAGATCGAGCGCAAGTACGAATCCAGCGGCGGTGAGCTGCCCGACCTGACCGGCGTGGCCGGGGTCGCGGCCGTCCTCGACCAGGGCGTCGTCGAACTGGACGCCACCTACTACGACACCGCCGACGCCCGGCTCGCCGCCGCCTCGCTCACCCTGCGCCGCCGCACCGGCGGCTCGGACGCGGGCTGGCACCTGAAGTTCCCCGTGTCCCCGGGCGTCCGCGACGAGATCCGCGCTCCGCTGTCCGACACCGTCCCGCGCGCCCTCGCCGGACTCGTCCGCTCCCGCGCCCGGGACGCCGCACTGCTGCCGGTGGTCCGGCTGCGCTCCGCCCGGGACGTCCGCCACCTCGTCGACGGAGAGGGCCGGCTGCTCGCCGAGGTGAGCGCGGACGCCGTACGGGCGGACCGGCTGACCGGGCGGGGCGGTTCCGCCCGGTGGACCGAGATCGAGGTCGAACTCGCCGACGGCGGCGACCCCGCCTTCCTCGACACCGTGGAGAAACGGTTGCGCCAGGCGGGCCTACGGCCGTCCGCGTCGCCGTCGAAGCTGGCGCGGGCGCTGGTGGAGACCGACCCCGGGCGGAAGAAGGAGAAGCGAGAGGGGAGGGGGAGGCGGGCCGGGGGGAAGAACGGCGAGACCGGCGGCCGGGCGAAGGGCGCGAAGGACCGGGAGCCGGGGAACGGGAAGGCGGCGCAGGCGCTCGCCGGCGCACCTACCACCGGTGATGCCGGGAGCCCTTCCGGCGGACCGGTGACCGCCGGGGACCACGTCCTCGCCTACCTGCGCGCCCAGCGCGACGCCCTGGTCGAGCTGGACCCGGCCGTCCGCCGGGACCTCCCCGACTCCGTGCACCGCATGCGCGTCGCCACCCGCCGTGCCCGCAGCGCCCTGCGCTCCTTCGCCCGGGTCCTCGACCGCTCCGTCACCGACCCGATCGGCGAGGAACTGAAGTGGCTCGCCGGGGAGCTCGGCGTGGACCGCGACCAGGAGGTGCTCACCGAACGGCTGACGGCCGCCCTGGACGAGCTGCCGCGCCCGCCGGCCGCCGGCCCCGTCCGCAACCGCCTGCGCACCTGGGCACGGGCGCGCAGCGGCGGTTCGCGCCGCCGCCTGATCGCCGTACTGGACGGCAAGCGGTACCTGGCGCTGCTGGACGCGCTGGACCGGCTGGTGGACGACCCGCCCCTGCTGCCGGCCGCCGCCGGCGAGCCGTCGAAGGTGATCGCCAAGGCCGTCCGCAAGGACGTCGGACGGGTGGCCGCGCTGATCGAGGAAGCGCTCGGGCAGCCGCCCGGGACCGGACGGGACGTGGCGCTCCACGAGGCCCGCAAGAAGACCAAGCGCACCCGCTACGCGGCGGAGGCCGCGGTCCCGGCGCTCGGCGGGCCGGCCGCCGGCCTGGTCCGGCTGGCGAAGTCCCTGCAAGGCCTGCTCGGCGACCACCAGGACAGCGTGATGGCCCGCGAGGCACTGCGCGACCTGGCCGGCCAGGCCCATGCGGCGGGGGAGAGCGCGTTCACCTACGGGCTGCTGTACGGCCGTGAGGAAAGACGGGCCGAGCTGGTGGAGGCGGCGCTGCCGGAGGCGTGGGCGACGGTCAGCCGGGCGATCGAGGTCTGAGAGCGCCTCCGACCGGGTTACGCTTGATGGTCACCCTCCCCCAGCCTCCGGCCGGGGGTGCCCCCAGTCAGCTCACGAAAGTTCCCCCGATGTCTGTCGAGTCGGTGTTCCCGCAGCTCGAAGCCCTGCTCCCGCATGTGCAGAAGCCGATCCAGTATGTGGGCGGCGAGCTGAACTCCACCGTCAAGCCCTGGGACGACTGCGACGTCCGCTGGGCGCTGATGTACCCGGACGCGTACGAGGTCGGCCTGCCCAACCAGGGCGTCATGATCCTCTACGAGGTCCTGAACGAGCAGGAGGGCGTCCTCGCCGAGCGCACCTACAGCGTGTGGCCGGACCTGGAGGCCCTGATGCGGGAGCACGGCGTCCCGCAGTTCACGGTGGACAGCCACCGGCCGGTGAAGGCGTTCGACGTGTTCGGGCTGTCCTTCTCCACCGAGCTCGGCTACACCAACATGCTCGCCGCCCTGGACCTGGCGGGCATCCCGCTGGAGTCCCGGGACCGCACGATCGACGACCCGATCGTCCTCGCCGGCGGCCACGCCGCCTTCAACCCGGAGCCGATCGCCGACTTCATCGACGCGGCGGTCATCGGCGACGGCGAGCAGGCCGTGCTCGACATGACGCGGATCATCCGTGAGTGGAAGGCGCAGGGCCGCCCCGGCGGCCGCGAGGAGGTCCTCCTCCGCCTGGCGAAGACGGGCGGGGTGTACGTCCCGGCGTTCTACGACGTCGAGTACCTGCCGGACGGCCGGATCGCGCGCGTCGTGCCGAACACGTCGGGCGTGCCGTGGCGCGTGTCCAAGCACACGGTCATGGACCTGGACGAGTGGCCGTACCCCAAGCAGCCGCTGGTCCCGCTGGCCGAGACGGTCCACGAGCGCATGTCGGTCGAGATCTTCCGCGGCTGCACCCGGGGCTGCCGCTTCTGCCAGGCCGGCATGATCACCCGTCCGGTGCGCGAGCGCTCCATCACGGGCATCGGCGACATGGTCGAGAAGGGCCTGAAGGCGACCGGCTTCGAGGAGGTCGGCCTGCTGTCGCTGTCCTCCGCCGACCACAGCGAGATCGGCGAGGTCGCCAAGGGCCTGGCGGACCGCTACGAGGACGACAAGATCGGCCTCTCGCTGCCCTCCACCCGGGTGGACGCCTTCAACATCGACCTGGCCAACGAGCTGACCCGCAACGGCCGCCGCTCGGGTCTGACCTTCGCCCCCGAGGGCGGCTCGGAGCGCATCCGCAAGGTCATCAACAAGATGGTCTCCGAAGAGGACCTGATCCGCACGGTCGCCACCGCCTACGGCAACGGCTGGCGGCAGGTGAAGCTGTACTTCATGTGCGGTCTGCCGACGGAGACCGACGACGACGTCCTCCAGATCGCCGACATGGCGACGCACGTCATCCAGAAGGGCCGCGAGGTCTCCGGCTCGAACGACATCCGGTGCACGGTGTCGATCGGCGGCTTCGTGCCCAAGCCCCACACGCCCTTCCAGTGGGCCCCGCAGCTCTCCGCGGAGGAGACGGACGCCCGCCTGGAGAAGCTCCGGGACAAGATCCGCGGCGACAAGAAGTACGGCCGCTCGATCGGCTTCCGGTACCACGACGGCAAGCCCGGCATCGTCGAGGGCCTGCTCTCCCGCGGCGACCGCCGGATCGGCGCGGTCATCCGGGCCGTCTACGACGACGGCGGCCGCTTCGACGGCTGGCGCGAGCACTTCTCGTACGACCGCTGGATGAGCTGCGCCGACAAGGCGCTGGCCCCGTTCGGCGTGGACGTCGACTGGTACACCACCCGTGAGCGCACCTACGAGGAGGTCCTGCCCTGGGACCACCTCGACTCCGGCCTGGACAAGGACTGGCTCTGGGAGGACTGGCAGGACGCCCTCGACGAGACGGAGGTCGAGGACTGCCGCTGGACGCCGTGCTTCGACTGCGGTGTCTGCCCCGCGATGGACACGCACATCCAGATCGGGCCGACCGGCAAGAAGCTGCTGCCGCTGACGGTGAAGCAGCCTGCGGGGAGTGGGCACAGCCACTGACCTGCGGTCATGAGCTGCGAGGGGTGTGCGGAGGGCCGGTCGACCGGCTCTTCGCACACCCCTTCGGCGTGGGGGTGTTCCGTCAGGTGGCCGGGACGGCTGTGCCGCTGTTGACCGCGAGGGCGGTGGGCTGAAGGTTGACCCTCACCCAGGGCTGGGGGAGGCCCTGTGGGGTGTTGCAGTTCAGGGTGGCGTTGGGCTGGGTGTTCTGCTGGGTGCAGGTGGTCTCCCAGACCTGGCCCGTGGTGGTGATGACGTCGAACTTGATGGGGTCCGCGTCGTTCTGGCTGTGGGCGTTGAGGCCGATGGCGCACGCGAAGCCGACGGGGTCACCCTCCGAGTCCACGCCCCCCGCCGGGTAGTTGGGGTGCGTGCTGAGATCGGTCCACAGGAAGGGGTGGGCGGTGGAGCCCCGGAGGTCTCGGATACCCGCGAAGGCTCGCGTGTCGAAGAGGGCGGCCCGGAGCTCGAAGTTGTTCGAGTCCTGCGCCGCGTCGAGGTCGATGCACGGGCCGGTGGCACCCGTGGCTCCCGTCGCTCCGGTGGCACCGGTTGCTCCGGTGGCACCGGTTGCTCCGGTGGCACCGGTTGCTCCGGTGGCGCCGGTTGCTCCGGTGACTCCCGCCCCCGTGGCTCCGGTGGCCCCCGTGGCTCCGGTGGCCCCCGTGGCGCCGGTTGCTCCTGTGGCACCCGTCGCACCTGTGGCTCCGGTGGCCCCCGTGGCTCCGGTGTTCCCTTGCGGGCCGGTCGGGCCCTTGCACTGGTCCTTGTTGTCGTCGGCCGTCCTCGTCGCACCGGTTATCTGATGGTTCGGCTCGTCCCTGCACTGGTCGTCGCCGTCGGCGGCCGTCGCGTGCGCGTGGCCGGCCACGCTCCGTGCCGCGGCGGCCGCCGGACCGGCCACCCCGACGGCCATGACCAGCGCGAGCGAGGCCAGCGTCCCCGCCTTCCTGAGCCTGTCCCGTGCCAGCGGCCCAAGCGGCGAGGACGTCCCGGACTCACGACTCATCCCATGCTCCTTGTCTCGACCGGTTCGGGTGATGTCCCGAACCTGAGGGCGAGCCTCGCCGGACGGGAGAGGGCGGGCACCACGACTGGTCCGAACGCGCGCATATGTAGACAGATCTGATTAATTCATGCGTGCTGATGGGTTGTTTTCCTGCCTTCCGTGACGCTTTGGTCGTGTGGAGGGAACCGAGGAGGGGCGGTTCGTGCCACCTTGACGCCCGTGAAGCAGCAGACCCTGTGCTTGTGCATGATCGTCAAGAACGAGTCGGCCGTGATCGAACGCTGCCTGGACTCCGTGCGCCCCCTCATCGACCACTGGGTGATCTCGGACACCGGTTCGACGGACGGCACGCAGGACCTGATCCGCAAGGTACTGGACGGCATTCCGGGGGAACTCCTCGAGGAACCCTGGGTCGACTTCGGACACAACCGGACCAGCAACATCCAGCATGCCCGCGGCAAGGCCGACTACCTGCTCACCCTCGACGCCGACCACGTGATGCGCCAGGACGCCCCGCTGCCGCCGCTGACGGCGGGCTCCTACATGCTGCGCTACGACTCCCCGGGCACCCAGCACCGGTTCAAGCACCTCATGCGGGGCGACTGGCTCTGGCGCTACGAGGGGGTGACCCACGAATACCCGTGCACCGACGAGCCCGACACCCAGGAGAACCTGGACGCGCTCGTCATCGAGGATCACGCGGACGGCGGCTGCCGCGGCGACAAGTTCGAACGCGACGCACGTCTGCTGCGGGCCGAACTGGAGCGAGACCCCGCCAATCCGCGCACCGTCTTCTACCTGGCCAACACCGAACGCGACCTGGGCCACCCGGACGAGGCGATCGCGCTGTACGAGCGACGGGCGGCGCTGGGCGGCTGGGCCGAGGAGGTCTACTGCTCGCTCCTGGAGTCCGGGATCCTCAGGGCGGAGAAGACCGACGACTGGCCGGGGGCCATGGACGCCTTCTCCCGGGCCTGGGAGGCGCGCCCCCAACGGCTGGAGGCCTGCTACGAGTTGGCGTCACGACTGCGCCTGCGGGGCCGCTACCGCACGGCGTACGCCCTCCTCGGCGCGGTCGTCGGCGGAGGGGAGCCGGACGACGTGCTCTTCACCAGCCCCTGGGTGTACCGGTGGGGTCTGCTCTTCGAGTTCTCCATCGCCGCTCACTGGGTGGGCGACCACGTCGGCTCCGTGCGCGCGTGCGACATGCTGCTGGCCATGCCGGACCTGCCCGATCCGATCCGCCGCCAGACCGAGGCGAACCGCGCGTTCTCGGCCCCGCACGTCGCCGCCCTCTCCCCGCCGGCCGCCCCCGTGCGCCGGCCGAAGGCGTCCCGGGCCGGGAAGGCGGGCCGCGGTCGCAAGAAGTGAGCGGACGCGCAGGTGGGGGCGTGCATCCAGGACGGCGGCTTCGGCGTCTACAGCGGTATGAACACGCAGAAGCCGCCCGCCGAGGCACGCCCCCGCCGGCCCGGACAGCAGAGCCCCGAGGGGTGTCTCGTCGTCGCGATCCGGCTGCCCGTGCGGATCGTCGTGCTCCTGCTGGTCGTGCCCGTGCGGATGGCGTGGGACGCTCTCGTCGTCACCGGCCGCTTCCTGAACGACACGGTGCTGCGTCCCGTCGGCCGGGCCCTGCTGTGGCTGGGCGAGGCCCTGGTCGTCCGGCCCCTCGTCGGCCTGTGGCGCCACGCCGTCGTCCCCGTCGGCAGGGCGCTCGCCCGGCTGGGGAACGCGCTGGTCGTCGTCCCTGTGGTGTGGTGCCACCGGTACGTCCTCACCCCCGTCGGCCACGCCGTGGCCCGGCTGGCCCGCGGGACCGGCGCGGTGCTGGGGTGGCTCCACGCGCGCGTGCTGACCCCCGTCGGCGCCGGCCTCCTCGCGGTGCTGACCTGGCTGGGGCGGTACCTGGTCCTCGTCCCCGCGAGTCGGCTGTACGAGTGGATCCTCGTGCCCGCGGGACGGGCGATCGCCTGGTGCGCGCGGGGTGTGGGACTGGTCCTCGCCCTGCTCGTCACCGGGCTCGGCCGGATCCTGTACTGGACCGCCCGCGTCCTCTTCGTCCTCCCCGCGCTCGTGTCGTGGCGCTGGGTGCTCGCGCCCGTCGGCCGCTTCCTCGGCCTCGTCGGACGGGAGGTGTGGGACGCCCTCGGGCACGCGTGGCGCGTCGCGGGGCACGTCTCGCTCGTCGTCGGACGGTTCCTGGGGACGCTCTTCCGGTGGATCTTCGTGGAGCCGGTGCGCTGGGTGTACCGCACCGTGCTGACCCCGGTCGGACACCTCGTCCGCGGCACCGTGCTGCGCCCCGCCGCCGCGGCCGCCCGTGCCGTGGGCCGGGTCTCCCGCCAGGCCCTGACCGGCGCCCGGGAGTCCGTGCGGCAGGCACGCGCCGACGTCCGGCGGATGCTCTTCGGGGAGCCCCGGGAACGGGAGGCCGAGGCCCGCGGGGAACCTTCCGGCCGCGGGACACGTACTCTTGGTGGCAGGACGACCGCACTCACGAAGGACTGAACGACACTGGGCAAGCGACAGCCCGAAGGCCCGCCGCCCGCACCCGCGGTGCAGCGCATCCGACTGCGCTACACCAAGCGCGGCCGCCTCCGGTTCACCAGCCACCGTGACTTCCAGCGTGCCTTCGAGCGCGCGTTGCGCCGTGCCGAGGTGCCGATGGCGTACTCGGCGGGGTTCACGCCGCACCCGAAGGTGTCGTACGCCAATGCCGCACCCACCGGCACGGGCAGTGAGGCGGAGTACCTGGAGATCGCGCTCACCGCGGCGCGTGACCCGGAGAAGCTGAGAGTCCTCCTCGACGAGTCGCTGCCCACCGGGCTCGACGTCGTCGACGCGGTCGAGGCCCGGACCCCGGGGCTCGCCGACCGGCTGACGGCCTCCGTGTGGGAGCTGCGGCTGGACGGCGTGGACCCGGCCGACGCCGGCCGCGCGGTGGACGCCTTCAACGAGGCCGACACCGTCGAGGTCCAGCGCATGACCAAGAACGGCGTCCGCACCTTCGACGCCCGCTCCGCCGTCGTGCGGCTGGAAACGCACTCTCCACAGGCTGATAGGCCTATCGACCAGCCCTGTGCGATACTGCGGCTGGTTGTTCGGCACGTGACGCCTGCCGTACGACCCGACGACGTCCTGTCCGGTCTCCGCGCCGTGGCCGACCTGGCGCCGCCGGTCCCCGCAGCGGTGACCAGGCTGGCGCAGGGGCTGTTCGATGAAGAGACCGGCGCGGTGACCGACCCGCTCGCGCCCGACCGCGAGGCAGCCGAGGCCCTTTCGACGGCCGATCCGACTGCCGCCGCGACGGCGCCGGCGTAAGGAAGGTTCCGCACCGGGACGGACGTCGTAGCGCCGCCCTCGTACTCGGGAGCCACCTGGGTCGGGCAGCGCACCGACCAGAAGACTTTCGCCAGGCCGTACGCAACATGGCGTACGGAACCGGCGAGACAGGACACAGAGAGCTCCCGTGCGGCGGCCGCGCCCCGGACGGCGGCACCGCGCACAGCGCGAGCCGCGGACGTCAACGGTGATCGACGATGTCGACGCCGGACCAGGTGCGGCGCCCGGGAGCCTGACGGGAGACACACCCGCATGCTCGAGCCGACCGAACCCGCAGAGTCCGTGACGGACTCCGAATCGAACACCCCGAGCGACACCCTGCCGCCGCGTCGTCGGCGCCGTGCCGCTTCCCGCCCGGCCGGTCCGCCGGCCGCCTCCGCCGACACCCCGGCCGAGACCGTCGCCCCGGCCATACCGCCCGCCGCCGATCTGACGGCGGAGGACGACGAGGCGACGACGGACGAGACCTCCGAGGCCGCCGAGACCTCCGAGGCCGTCGCGACCCCGGAGACGGACAAGGCCGCCGAAGCGGCGCCTACGCGGCCGCGCAGGCGTGCCACCCGCCGGGCCTCCGCGCCGGCCGGGGCTCCGGCGTCCGCCGAGGCCGCCGAGACGGTCGTGCCGGCGGCGGCCGCCGAAGCACCGGAGCCGGTCGCGGAGATCGCCTCCGCCGAGGAGAGCGCGGCCGTCGTCGAGGACGCCGCTCCGCGCCGCACCCGCCGCCGCGCCACCCGACGCGTGTCCGCGCCCGCCGGGGCCACGACGTCGGCCGAGGAGGCCGCCGGGACCGTGGTGTCCGCGGCCGCCGCCGAGACGCCCGCCGAGGCCGCCGCGGAGCCCGCCCCCGAGGCCGCCGTGGAGGCCGCCCCCGCGCGACCGCGCCGACGTGCCACCCGCCGGGCCACCGCGCCCACCGGAGCGCCGCAGGCCGCCGAAGCCGCCGCCGAGACCGTCGTGGCCGCCGAAGCCGCGGAGAAGCCGGCGAGCGTCGAGCCGGAGGCGCCGGCCGAGGCCCCCGCCGCCGAGGCTCCCGCCGCCGAGGAGGCCGCTCCGCGCCGCACCCGTCGCCGCGCCACCCGACGCGTGTCCGCGCCCGCCGAGGCCGGCGAGGTCACCGCGGCGGTGGAGACCCCCGCGGCCGAGGCGCCCGCGCCCCAGGCCGCCGAGGCCGCCGCCGCCCAGGCCCCCGAGACGGCCGCCACCGAGGAGGCCGCGCCGCGCCGTGGGCGCCGGCGGGTCGTCCGCCAGGCCGCCGTCGGCTTCTCCGAGCCCGCGCGTCCGGCCGGCGAGGAGGGCGAGACGCCGCGGCGTCCCGCGCGTCCCTCGGTCGCCGTGTTCCAGGCCCCCGTGTTCACCGAGCCCAGGTTCCAGACGCCGGAGCGCGCGGCGGCCGAGGCCGCGGCCGCCGAGGCGGAGACCGCCGAGCCCGTCGAGGCCGTCGAGGCCGTCGAGGAGTTCCCCGAGGAGCAGGCCGGCTCGCGCCGCCGCCGTCGGCGCCGGGGCGCCGGACAGGGCGAGGAGAGCGCCGAGGCCGTGCGCGGCGCCGCCGCGCCCGCCGCCGAGGAGGAGCCGGAGCCCGAGGAGCCCGAGGAGGCCGACGAGGCCGCCGAGGACGTCGCCGAGGGTGACGAGGAGACCGAGGAGGGCGGTTCGCGCCGCCGTCGCCGCCGGGGCGGCCGCCGTCGCCGTCGCGGTGAGTCCGCCGAGGGCGAGGCCGGCGACGCCGAGGCCGACGAGCTCGCCGTCGAACAGGCCGAGCAGGACGCCGAGGACACCGCCGAGCAGGAGGAAGAGGACGCCGAGGAGGAGCACGCCGACGAGAGCGGCGGCTCCACCGCAGGCAGCCGCCGTCGCCGTCGCCGTCGCCGCAGGGCCGGGGACGCCCCCGCCGACGCCGAGCCGGGCGAGGGCGACCCGGAGCGCACGGTCGTCAAGGTGCGCGAGCCGCGCAAGGCGAGCGAGCCGTCCGACGAGGTGCAGTCCATCAAGGGCTCGACCCGTCTGGAGGCCAAGAAGCAGCGCCGCCGGGAAGGCCGTGAGCAGGGCCGCCGGCGCGTCCCGATCATCACCGAGGCCGAGTTCCTGGCCCGCCGCGAGGCCGTCGAGCGCGTGATGGTCGTGCGCCAGCACGGCGAGCGCACCCAGATCGGCGTGCTCGAGGACGGCGTGCTGGTCGAGCACTACGTCAACAAGGAGCAGTCGACCTCGTACGTCGGCAACGTCTACCTGGGCAAGGTCCAGAACGTGCTGCCGTCGATGGAGGCCGCCTTCATCGACATCGGCAAGGGACGCAACGCCGTCCTGTACGCCGGCGAGGTCAACTTCGAGGCGCTGGGCATGGCCAACGGGCCGCGCCGCATCGAGGCCGCCCTGAAGTCGGGCCAGTCGGTCCTCGTGCAGGTCACCAAGGACCCGATCGGACACAAGGGCGCCCGTCTGACCAGCCAGGTCTCCCTCCCGGGCCGCTACCTCGTGTACGTGCCCGAGGGCTCGATGACCGGCATCAGCCGCAAGCTGCCCGACACCGAGCGGGCCCGGCTGAAGACCATCCTCAAGAAGATCGTCCCCGAGGACGCGGGCGTCATCGTGCGCACCGCCGCCGAGGGCGCGAGCGAGGACGAGCTGCGCCGTGACGTCGAGCGGCTCCAGGCGCAGTGGGAGGACATCAAGAAGAAGGCCAAGAGCGGCAACGCCCCGACGCTGCTGTACGGCGAGCCGGACATGACCGTCCGGGTCGTGCGGGACATCTTCAACGAGGACTTCTCCAAGGTCGTCGTCAGCGGCGACGACGCCTGGTCGACGATCCACGGCTACGTCTCGCACGTCGCGCCGGACCTGGCCGAGCGGCTGTCCCGGTGGACGTCCGAGGTCGACGTCTTCGCCACGTACCGGATCGACGAGCAGCTCGCCAAGGCGCTGGACCGCAAGGTCTGGCTGCCCAGCGGCGGTTCGCTGGTGATCGACCGGACCGAGGCGATGGTCGTCATCGACGTCAACACCGGCAAGTTCACCGGTCAGGGCGGCAACCTCGAGGAGACGGTCACCAGGAACAACCTGGAGGCGGCCGAGGAGATCGTGCGCCAACTGCGGCTGCGCGACCTCGGCGGCATCATCGTGATCGACTTCATCGACATGGTGCTGGAGTCCAACCGGGACCTGGTCCTGCGGCGCCTCCTGGAGTGCCTGGGCCGGGACCGCACCAAGCACCAGGTCGCCGAGGTGACCTCGCTGGGGCTCGTGCAGATGACCCGCAAGCGGGTCGGCCAGGGGCTGCTGGAGTCCTTCTCCGAGACCTGCGTGCACTGCAACGGGCGGGGGGTCATCCTCCACCTGGACCAGCCGTCCGCCGCCGGTGGCGGCGGCAAGCGCAGGAAGCGCGGGCGCGGCGGGGACGGGCAGGTCGTCGAGCACGAGCACGAGGTGCTGCCCGCCGAGACCGCGGTGTCCGTCGCCGAGGAGGCCGAGAGCGAGGCCGAGGTCGCCGCCGAGGTGGCCGCGCCGGTCGCGCTCCAGGCGCCCGACTTCGCGCCGGACGAGGAGCTGTACAGCAGCGTCGCCGAGGCGGAGGCCGCCGCCTCGCGCGGACGCGGCCGGCGCCGGGCGAGCCGGCGGGCGTCGGCTCCGGCGGGCGCGCCCAGGGGCGGTGCCGCGCGGAAGGAGGCCGTCTCCGAGGAGCCGGCGCAGGTGTCCGCGGCGGTTCCCACGGCGCAGGACGTCACCCCCGAGGAGGAGGCCGCGCTTCCGGTGCAGCAGGCCGAGGCCGTCGCCGCACAGGCCGCGCCGGTCGCGGTCGAGGACCCGGTCGTCGAGGCTCCGGCCGCCGAGGAGGCCGCGCCCAAGGGCCGTACGCGGCGCCGGGCCACCCGCAAGGTGTCCGCGCCGGCCGGTTCGCCCGCCGGGGCGGAGGCGGCCGTGGTGACGGTCGCCGAGTCCGCTCCGGTGGAGCAGCCCGCCGAGGCCGCTGCCGAGGCCGAGGCCGAGGTGCAGGCCGTCGCCGAGCCGGTCGCCGAGAGCGCGGCTCCGGCCCGCCCGCGGCGCCGTGCCGTGCGCAAGGCCACCGCGCCCACCGCGTCCGAGGAGACGGCCGTCGTGGTCGTCCCCGCGGCCGCGGCGGAGGCTCCGGCGGAAGCCGCGGTCCAGGCCCCTGCCGGTACCCCGGCCGAGGCCGCCGTGGAGGTCCCGGCCGCCGAGGCGGGCGAGGAGGCGGCGGAGGCCGCTCCGGCCAAGAAGGCGGCCGCCCGCAAGACGGCGAAGAAGACCACCGCGAAGAAGGCCGCCACCAAGAAGACCGTCGCCAAGAAGACCGTCGCCAAGAAGACGGCCGCGAAGAAGACCGCGGCCAAGAAGACGACGGCGAAGAAGGCGGCCACGGCGGCGTCGAAGAAGACGGCGGCGGCGCAGCAGAGCGCGCCGTCCGTCTCGGCCACGACCGAGGACTGAGCGGTCCTGCCGACCGCGCACGATCGGTGCGCCGGCGCGGCGCGGGGCACCCGGTGCGACACCGGGCGCCCCGCGCCGCGGCCTGCGTCGCCCGCCGTTCACGGGCGGGTTACCCTGTGTCTCGCTCGTGGTACAGGGCACCCGTCGGGAGGGTTTCACTGTGGTAACCCTGGGGAAGATCGCCGTGCCCGTGCTGGTAACGTGAACTGCGGTCTCGGTGGCCACAGCCATGCGCACCGTGACCGCAGCCGAACCGCACGTCCGGTCCCACAGCCCGGATACGGCTGTCTTCCCGCAAGGAACCCTCGGGGGCGGGGTCCTGTGTACAAGCCGTTCGCCCGCCCACAGGCAGCGGTGAACACCCAGGGATACGGCCGTGCCGGGTTCGACGCGGCCCCTTCCCGACCATGCACGACGCGCCTTCGAGGTCGCCGTAGAGGAGGGGATGTCGAATGACCGACGCCCATGAGTTCATACCGGCCGCCAAGCCTGTGATCGACGAGGAGGAGATCGAGGCCGCGGTGCGCGTGCTGCGCAGCGGCCGGGTCGTCCAGGGTCCTGAGGTGGCCGCCTTCGAGGAGGAGTTCTCGGAGCTGGTCGACGGACGTCACTGCGTCGCGGTCAACTCGGGCACCTCCGCGCTGCACCTGGCCCTGATGGCGCTCGGCATCGGCCCGGGCGACGAGGTCATCGTGCCGTCGTTCTCCTTCGCGGCCTCCGCCAACGTGGTGCGGCTGGTCGGCGCCGACGCCGTCTTCGCCGACATCGAGGCCGACACGTTCTGCCTGGACCCGGCGGCCGTCGAGGCGGCCATCACCCCGCGCACCGCGGCGATCATGCCGGTCCACCTGTACGGCCACCCGGCCGCGATGGACCGGATCATGGCGATCGCCGCCCAGCACGGGCTCGCCGTGGTCGAGGACGCCTGTCAGGCTCACGCCGCCGCGCTGCACGGCACCCCGGTGGGCGCCTTCGGCGCCGCGGGCACCTTCAGCTTCTACCCGACGAAGAACATGCACAGCCTCGAGGGCGGCATGATCAGCACGGCCGACGCGGAGGTCGCCCGGACCCTGCGCCTGCTGCGCAACCAGGGCATGGAGCAGCGCTACGCCAACGAGATCGTCGGCGCCAACGTCCGCATGACGGACGTCTCCGCGGCGATCGGCCGGGTGCAGCGCAAGAAGCTCGCCGACTGGACCGAGCAGCGCATCGCCAACGCCGCGTACCTCACCGAGCACATCACCGCGGCCAACGTCGTCACGCCCAAGGTCGCCGAGGGCGCGCGGCACATCTACCATCAGTACACCGTGCGCATCCGGGGCGACCGTGACGCGGCCATGGCCAAGCTGACCGAGGCCGGGATCGGCAACGCGGTGTACTACCCGACCCCGATCCACCGGCTGAAGCCGTTCTGGGAGCCGGACCAGAAGGCCGGCCGCACCTGGGACCTGCCGGAGACGGAGCGCGCGGCCGCCGAGGTCGTCTCGCTGCCCGTCCACCCGGCCCTGTCCGCGCAGGACCTGGAGCGCATCGTGACCGCCGTGAACGCGCTGGGAGAGCAGCTGTGAGCAAGCCGCTGCGGGCCGGACTCGTCGGCCTCGGTTCGATGGGGCGTCACCACGCCCGGGTCCTGTCCGGACTGGACGGCGTCGAACTGGTCGGCGTCGTCGACCCGATGGGCGACAAGTTCGGCGCCGCGCAGGGCGCGCCGGTCCTGGACACGGTGCGGGAGCTCATCGCCCTCGGCGTCGACTACGCCGTCGTGGCCTGCCCGACCCACCTGCACGAGGAGGTCGGCCTGGCGCTCGCCGAGGCCGGCGTCTGCGCGCTGATCGAGAAGCCGGTCGCCGACACGGTCGAGGGCGCCCGCCGGCTCGTCGAGGCGTTCGAGTCGCGCGGCCTGGTGGCCGGCGTCGGTCACATCGAGCGGTGCAACCCGGCCCTGCGCTCCCTGCGCGCCCGCCTGGAGGCCGGCGAGCTGGGCGACGTCTACCAGGTCGTCACCCGCCGCCAGGGGCCGTTCCCGCACCGCATCGCGGACGTCGGCGTGGTCAAGGACCTGGCCACGCACGACATCGACCTCACCGGCTGGGTCACGGGCCGCCAGTACGTGTCCATCGCCGCGCACACCGTCTCCAAGAGCGGTCGTGAGCACGAGGACATGGTCTCGGCGGTCGGCCGCCTGGACGACGGCACCATGGTCAACCACCTGGTCAACTGGCTGAGCCCGCTCAAGGAGCGGTTCACGTCGGTCACCGGTGAGCGCGGCTGCTTCATCGCCGACACCCTCACCGCGGACCTGACCTTCCACTCCAACGCCGCGGTGACCACCGAGTGGGAGGCGCTCCAGGCCTTCCGCGGGGTCTCCGAGGGCGACATGATCCGCTACGCCATACCGAAGCGCGAGCCGCTCCTGGTCGAGCACGAGCTCTTCCGGGACGCCGTGCTCGGCAAGGCCGCCGACATCTGCACCCTGCGTCAGGGCATGCGCACCGTCGAGGTCGCCGCCGCGGTGCTGCAGTCGGCGTCGGACAACCGCAGCGTGTCCCTTCAGCCGGAGGACCTGGCCGCTCATGGCAGCTGAGCTTCACCCATCGGGGGAACGGTGCGGGCTCGGCGGGACTCCTATGTTCTGTGAGACCTTCCCCGCAGGACCCAGCCGGCCGCCGGCTGTCGGAGACCAGGAGCCGGAGAATGAGTGCTGCGCCTGACGTCAGCGTCATCGTCGCCGTCTACAACACGATGCCCTACCTGACGGAGTGCCTGAACTCGCTCCTGGGACAGAGCATCGGGCGGGACCGGCTGGAGATCGTCGCCGTCGACGACGGCTCCACCGACGACAGCGGCCGCGAACTCGACCGGTTCGCGGCGCTGTACCCGGACACGGTCAAGGTCATCCACCAGCCCAACTCCGGCGGTCCCGCCGCGCCCAGCAACCGGGCGCTGGAGGTGGCCACGGGCCGGTACGTGTACTTCGTCGGCTCCGACGACTACCTCGGCGAGGAAGCCCTCGAGCGCATGGTGAAGTGCGCCGACAAGAACGACTCGGACGTCGTCGTCGGCAAGATGGTCGGCACCAACGGCCGGTACGTCCACCAGGCGCTGTACAAGGAGAACGCCGCGGACGTCAGCCTGTACGACTCCGCGCTGCCGTTCACCCTGGCCAACACCAAGCTGTTCCGGCGCGACCTGGTCGAGAAGCACAAGCTGCGCTTCCCCGAGCACATGCCCGTGGGCAGCGACCAGCCGTTCACCATCGAGGCGTGCGTGCGCGCGCGGCGGATCTCGGTGGTGGCCGACTACATCTGCTACTTCGCGGTCAAGCGCGGTGACGCCAGCAACATCACCTACCGCGCCGACCACCTGGCGCGGCTGCGGTGCGCGGCGGAGATCATGGACTTCACGGCCGGCCTCATCGAGGCGGGCCCGGACCGTGACGCCGTGCTGCGCCGCCACTTCACCTGGGAGCTGGCCAAGCTCGTCCAGGACGACTTCCCGGTGCTGGACCGCGAGTTGCAGCGGCAGATCTGCGCGGGCATCGCGCGGCTCGCCGACGCCTACTTCACCGACGGCATCCGCGACGCGATGGACGTCAAGCGCCGGGTGCGGATCGCGCTGGCGCACGCCGGGGCCGTCGACGAGCTGGCCGAGGCGATCAGCTCCGAGCGGGAGCACGGGGCGCCGCCGTTCGTCGCCGAGGGCGAGCTGGCCTACGCCCGCTACCCCGGCTTCCGAGACCCGCGCATCGGCCTGCCCGACCGCACCTACCGACTGCTCGGCGAGTCGGTCCCGGGCCGGCTCGCCGCGGGCACCGTGCTGCTCGCCTCCGGCTGGGAGCAGCAGGACGAGAGCCTCGCCTACACGGCCTCCGTGCGGGTGCCGGTCGTCGGCGACACCGGGACGGCCCGGCCCGTGCTGCGGCTCGCCAAGGGCGCCATGCCCAAGTCGGCCGACAAGCCGGGCGCGCGCCGGCTCAAGGCCGGGCACCCGCTGCCGCCGGTCGTCGGCGAGATGCGGGTGGAGCCCGCCCAGGACGGCGCCGCGAGCGTGCTGCACGCGCGGGTGCCGCTGGACCACGTCACCGCCAAGCGGGGCGTCCGGGTCTACGTGGACCTCGGCGGCCGGACGTACGAGATCCCGGTGCGTGGCGAGGGGCTGCCCATGCCGCTGGCCCGCCTGTGGGGGCCGGCCGGGGACCCGTACCGGGCGTCGGCGGTGGTGAACGACAAGGGACGTGTGGTCATCGACACGGCCCAGCTGTATCCCTCGAAGAGGACACTGGTCCGGCAGGCGTTCGAGCGCCTGCTCCGGAAGCTGAAGTCCGGTGCCGGCCGCCTGAAGCGGGCCGGCGCCAAGAAGCTCAAGCCGAACGGTGCCAAGAAGCCGGCCGGTTCCAAAAGGAAGTAGCGACCCTCCATGAACATCTGTGTAGTAGCGCTCGGCAAGATCGGGCTTCCGCTGGCGGTGCAGTTCGCCTCCAAGGGCCACCGGGTCATCGGCGCGGACGTCAACGAGAAGGTCGTCGAGCTGGTCAACGCCGGCGTCGAGCCGTTCCCCGGCGAGCACGACCTCGACGTCAAGCTCAAGCAGGCCGTCGACGCCGGGCTGCTGAGCGCGACGACGGACACCGCCGCCGCGGTCGCCGAGTCCGAGGCCGTCGTCGTGGTCGTGCCGCTGTTCGTCGACGCCGAGGGCGTGCCGGACTTCGGCTGGATGGACTCCGCGACCAAGGCGATCGCCCGGGGTCTCAAGCCGGGCACGCTCGTGTCGTACGAGACCACGCTGCCGGTCGGCACCACCCGCACCCGCTGGGCGCCGATGCTGGCCGAGGGCTCCGGCCTGACCGCCGGCGAGGACTTCCACCTGGTCTTCTCCCCGGAGCGCGTCCTGACCGGCCGGGTCTTCGCCGACCTGCGCCGCTACCCGAAGCTGGTCGGCGGCATCGACGAGGCCTCGACGCGGCGCGGTGTGGAGTTCTACGAGCAGGTGCTCGACTTCGACGAGCGCGCCGACCTGCCCCAGCCGAACGGCGTGTGGGACCTGGGCACCGCGGAGGCCTCCGAGCTCGCCAAGCTCGCCGAGACCACCTACCGGGACGTCAACATCGGTCTGGCCAACCAGTTCGCGCGGTTCGCCGACAGCAACGGCATCGACGTCAAGAAGGTCATCGAGGCCTGCAACTCGCAGCCCTACAGCCACATCCACCAGCCGGGCATCGCCGTCGGCGGCCACTGCATCCCGATCTACCCGCGGATGTACCTGTGGAACGACCCGGCCGCGACGGTCGTGCGCTCCGCCCGCGAGGCGAACGCCGCGATGCCGGAGTACGCCGTCGACCTGCTGGCCGCCGCCTACGGCGACCTGACCGGCGTGAACGTGCTCGTGCTGGGCGCCGCCTACCGCGGTGGCGTCAAGGAGACCGCGTTCTCCGGCGTCTTCCCGACCGTCGAGGCGCTCAAGGCGCGCGGCGCCGTCCCGTTCGTCTCGGACCCGATGTACACGGCCGAGGAACTGGCGGCGCACGGCCTGACCCCGCACGACGGCGAGAAGGTCACCGCGGCGATCCTGCAGGCCGACCACGCCGAGTACCGCTCGCTGACGCCGGCCGACCTGCCGGACGTCACCGTCCTGGTCGACGGTCGCCGGACGACCGACCCGGAGGCCTGGAAGGGCGTCCGCCGGGTCGTCATCGGCGGCTGAGTCCGGCTGGACGCTCGTACGCGAACAACCTCATGGCCCCGCCCCCGCATCCCCGGGGCGG
The DNA here is from genome assembly GCF_044328485.1 of Streptomyces sp. NPDC017936. Taxonomy (NCBI): domain Bacteria; kingdom Bacillati; phylum Actinomycetota; class Actinomycetes; order Kitasatosporales; family Streptomycetaceae; genus Streptomyces; species Streptomyces sp. NPDC017936. The sequence continues at coordinate 358,863 of NZ_JBIRHK010000003.1, forward strand.
GGCCCTGGTGCAGGAAGGGTTCTTCATGACCTGGCTGATCACGGGCGGGGCCGGCTTCATCGGCTCGCATGTGGTGAAGGCGATGACCGACGCCGGTGAGCCGGTCGTCGTGCTCGACGACCTGAGCACGGGCCGTGCCGAGCGGCTCCCGGACGGTGTGGTGCTGGAGACCGGCACGGTCCTCGACCGGGACGCCGTCGACCGGGTGCTGCGCGAGCACGCCGTCACCGGCATCGTGCACATCGCGGGCAAGAAGCAGGTGGCCGAGTCCGTCGAGCGGCCGCTGTACTACTACCGCGAGAACGTCGAGGGACTGCGCGTCCTGCTCGACGCCGCCGCCGCCGCGGGCGTCGGCCGGTTCCTGTTCTCCTCGTCCGCCGCCGTGTACGGCATGCCCGACGTCGACCTCGTCACCGAGAAGACGCCGTGCGCGCCCATCAACCCCTACGGCGAGACCAAGCTGGCCGGTGAGTGGCTGGTGGCGGCGGTCGGCGCCCGGCACGGCATGGCGACGGCCTCGCTGCGCTACTTCAACGTGGCGGGCGCGGCCACGCCCGAGCTGGGCGACGACGGCGTCTTCAACCTCGTCCCGATGGTCTTCGAACGGCTCGAGGTCGACGAGGCGCCGGTGATCTTCGGCGACGACTACCCGACCCCGGACGGCACCTGCATCCGCGACTACATCCACGTCGAGGACATCGCCGCCGCGCACGTCGCCGCCGCGCGCCGGCTGGCCGACGACCCCGGGGCCCGGCTCGTCCTCAACATCGGGCGGGGCGAGGGCGTCTCGGTCGCGGAGATGGTCCGCATCATCCAGGACGTCACCGGTCGCACCGACGCCGAGCCGCGGGTGCGCGGACGCCGGGCCGGCGACCCGGCCCGGGTCGTGGCCTCCGGCGACCTGATCCGTGCGGAGCTCGGCTGGAGCGCGCGGCGGGGCGTCCGGGAGATGGTGGAGTCGGCCTGGGCGGGCTGGCGGCTGCGCCACCCGTGAGCGAGCGCACGAGGAAGGGCCCCCGGAACGCTCCGGGGGCCCTTCCTCGTGTTCCATCGTGCGGCCGGCCCCGGTGGGCCGGCCGCACCACGGCTCAGTTCTCCTCGAGGAACAGCTTCTCGAAGTGCTTCTGCACCACGGGCCAGTCCCACACCGTCAGCGCGTGCTCGGTGGCGAGCTCACCGGCGGCGTGCCAGGCCTCTTCCGTGGCCGTGACCTTCAGGATCCGCTCGGCCGCCTCCGCGGGGGAGGCGACGACCCAGCCCTCGGGGTACAGCGTGCGGGCGCTGTTGGGCTTGCCCGCGTAGAACGGCCAGTCGCGCACGACGGGGACGGCACCGCTGGCCGCGCCCTCCATCAGGCCGACGTGGCAGCCCTCGCGCACCGAGGAGCTGAGGATCGTCCCGATCTCGACCAGCTTGGACGGGACGTCGTCCGTCGGGCCGAGCTTCACGACCGCGCCGGACTCCTCCAGCGGGGCGATCAGCCGGTCGAACTCGCGCCGGTACTCGCGGGTGGCCTGGCTGGTCCGGGGGTCCATGTCGCCGCCGACCAGGATCAGCCGGTAGCGCTCGTCGTGCTTGCGGACCCGCTCCAGGACGTCCACGGCCCACTTGGGGTCCTTGGCGACCTGGCTGATGCCGACGAGACCCAGGTTGAAGCGGGCCTCGGCCGGCTTGGGCCGGTTGAAGCCCGTCAGGTCCATGGCGTTGTCCAGCACGTGGAAGCGCGGGGCCTGCTCGCCGCGGAGCATCGGCACCAGCGAGGCGGTGAGGTCCTTCACGTGCGGGGCGACGAAGACGAGGTCGTCGACCCGGGAGAAGTCCGTCATGTGCGGCCAGCGCGTGAACGCCTCGTAGCTGTGCAGGCGCACGACGATCCGGGTGTCGCCCGGGTCGATCGTGGTGAGCATGCCGGCCGGGCCCGCCGCCCACTCCAGGAAGACCGTGTCCGCCCAGTCGAGGTGGGGGCGCATCAGACGCTCCACCTCCTCCTGGTAGTCGCTCGCGCCGTCGGACAGACGGTCCTTCAGCATCCTCGGGGCCGCCCAGGAGATCCGCTTGAGGTGCTTGTTCGCGGCCAGGTCCAGGTAGCGCAGCTCGACGCCGGGGTGGTCGGCGAAGTGCTCCTTGATGAGGTGCAGGAAGTTGTCGTTGGCGCTCGTCGCCACCAGCAGCCGCAGCGGGCGGTCGGTGGGCGCGGGCGCCGCCGGCACCTTGCGGCCGCGCGGGCGGCTGAGGGCCTGGTACGCCTGGGAGCGGTACAGCGGGGCGACGAAGCCCTCGGCGTCCTTCGCCAGCGGCGACGACAGCTGGTCGATGTGCAGCACCCGGTGGAAGTGCAGGAACAGCGCCCGGTTGACCGCCTCGGCCGCGTCGTCGGTGCGCCCCTTGGCGTACTCCGCGTCGGCCAGCGCGAGGTGGGCCGCCACCGCCTTGCCGAGGTTCCGGGGGCTGAGGCCCTTGCGGATCTCCTGCATGGCGCCCTCGTAGTAGAGGTCCGAGCGCAGCTTCAGGTCCGGGATCCTCGCCGCGGCGTCCGCCAGGGTCAGCGCGGCACCGCTGGTGCGGCCCGCCCACTGCATGCCCTCGGCGACGTACCGCGAGGTCGCGGCGCGCACCCTGACGGGCATGCCGGGCGCGGTCACCGCGGAGCGCCACAGCCGGGCGCCGACGCCCGAACGCATCACGGGCCGCGGGGTGGCCGCCCGCACCAGCTGGGCGGGCAGGTTGTCGACGCTGCGGCGCACGTCGCGGGCGACGGCGTGCAGCGGCGGCAGGACGGAGGAGCGGGGGGCGGCGGGGCCGCCCTGCTCCTGCAGCTCCTCCACGGCCTTCAGCGCGGGCGTGAGCCCGAACTTGGCGGGGGCGGTGCGGTTGTACTCGGCCAGCCGCCACACCGTGTACACGGCGGAGGGGTCCAGGGCGACGAGCACGTCGGCCCTGCGGGCCCGCGCGCGCAGCCACGAGTCGCGGCCGATCTGCATCCACAGGCGCAGCCCGCGCGGCGACTTGCCGGCCCGGCGGCGCAGCGCCTGGCTGCGGTGCTTGAGGTTGCGCGGCAGCTGGTGGACGCCGGCCAGGCCGACCTTGGCGAGCTCCTCGGGAACGCCCTCGGCGTCCATGGGGAAGCTGCCCGCCAGGTGGACGCGCGCGCCCAGGGCCTCGAACTTGCGCACGGCGGAGGCCAGGACGCCGAACTGCGGCCTGTCGGTGGCGACGAGCAGGACTTCGGTCACTTGGCGAGCTCCTCGACAAGGTTCTTGACGGCGACGGACATCAGCGCCTCACGAGTGAACTGGTCGGCGTGGGCCATCGCTTCGGCGTGCTCCGCGTCGGTGGTCTCCACCGCCATGCGCGCGGCCTTGATGAACGACTCGGTCAGACCCTCCTCGTCGAGGCCGGGCGCGCCCGTCCACAGGGGGTGGCCCCTCAGCACGTTGGAGGCGTCGTGCTCGACGGCGTGCGCCGACACGATCGGCAGACCCGTCGCCATGTACTCGTAGACCTTGCCGGAGGTGACGTAGCGGCCGCCGATCAGGATCAGCACCATGGCGTCCCAGCCGGCGTAGATCGAGGAGACCTCCGCCTTGGCGGCGGGGCCGCCGTAGAAGACGCCGTCGGCCTCGGCCTCCTTGAGGACCTCGGCGTGCCGGTTGGCGCCGCGGCTGGCACCGTTGCCGAGGTGGCCGCGGATCTCGAAGCGGGCGTTCGCCAGCAGCGGCTCCTTCTCACGGGCCGCGCGCCAGGCGTTCAGCACCACCTCGAGGTGCGGGATGGTGAAGTTGACCGTGCCGAGGTAGCCGAAGACCAGACCCGACTCGCGGTCCGGCTTGTGCACCCGGCCCGGCGAGCTGTCGGCGTCGTAGCCGTTGCGCACGACGTGGACGCGGTCGGCGAAGTCCGGGTAGCGCTTGCGGTAGTGCTCGGCGATCGGGTCGTTGACGACCCACAGGGAGACCGCGTTGTCGAGGATCTTCTGCTCCCAGCGGCCCTCCTCGGAGTCGCGGGCGAAGGCCTCGACGCCGTCGATGACGTCGATGGACCAGCCGTCGCGGAAGTCCACCGCGTACGGCACCTTGGCGTCCTCCCACAGCTTCCAGGCCGCGGCGAGGTTCACGTAGGGCACGCAGCTGGCGAGCAGCAGGTCCGCCGGGTGTTCCCGGTGGATGCGCAGCACGGCCTGCTCCAGGTCGCCGCGCCACTCACCGAAGTTGGGCTCCGGGAAGGTCTTGGTCTGGCGGCGGCGGAGCCTGGCGACCCAGCCGTTGGGGTCGAGGGCACGCGCCTCGTCGTAGAGGCGGATGTCCGTCTCCAGGTCTTCGCGCGCCAGCGGCAGCTCGACGATCTGCACGCGGGGGTCGACCTGCTCCAGCAGGGAGAGGTCGATGCCGGAGTCGAGTTCCCAGGACTCGCGGGCGATGTTGACGACCGTGACGTCCCAGCCGGCCCTGACGAACTGGTTGGCGGTCTCGCGCATCCGGTACGTGGAGCTCTTGGCTGCCGGCGGGAAGCCGATGGCGAGGTAGATGACGTGGGGCCGCTTGCCTTCCGCAGGCGGACCGGACGGGGGAGACGATGACATAGCAGTTGACGCTAGCACGCTGACGTGCGCGGACCGTGGGTCGCTCGTGGCCGTCCGCGAGGCGGACGGCCACGACCTCCGGTACCGCGTCAGGCGGGCCGGCTGCCCCCCTTCCACTCCTCCATGAGCCGGACGACGTGGTGCGCGGCGCGGCCGTCGCCGTAGGGCGTGCCGGGGTCGGCGGTCGGCACGGGACGGGTCACCGTCTCGGCCCACTCCTGCGGCGACAGCGTGTGCGGGTCGGGTACGAGGACGTTCCACCCCGTGTTGACGGTTTCCACCCACTCGGTCTCGGGGCGGATGGTGGTGCAGATGCGCTCCAGCAGGAACGCCTCCTTCTGCAGCCCGCCGGAGTCGGTGACGACGCCGACGGAGGCCAGCACGGCGGCGACCAGGCTCGCGTACGGCAGCGGGCGGCCCACGTGGACGTTGCCCTGGGCCAGGTCGATGCCGTGCTCCTGGGCGCGGGCGACCAGACGCGGGTGGGCGGCCAGCGCCACCGGCACCGGCAGCTTCGCGAGCGAGCCGATGATCGCGGCGAGCCGCTCGGGGTCGTCGGTGTTGTCCGGGCGGTGCAGGGTCGCCAGCAGGAACGGCTGCGCCGGGTCGATGCCCTCGGGCAGCTCGGGCGCGGGGAACTCGCCGGCCCGCACCTGGTCGCGGATGCGCAGGCAGATGTCGACCATCACGTCGCCGGCCAGCCGGGTGCGGTCGGCGAGGCCCTCGCTCGCGAGGTGGCGCACGGCCTCCTCGGTGGGGGCCAGCAGCAGGTCGGCGCAGTGGTCGGTGAGGACGCGGTTGTGCTCCTCCGGCATCCGCCGGTTGAAGGAGCGCAGGCCCGCCTCCAGGTGGGCGACCGGCAGGTGCATCTTCACGGCCGACAGCGCACCGGCGATGGTGGAGTTGGTGTCGCCGTAGACGAGCACCCAGTCGGGCTGCTCCCGCTCCAGGACCGGGTCCAGCGCGGAGAGCACGGCGCCGGTCTGCACGCCGTGGCTGCCGGAGCCGACGCCGAGGTGCACGTCGGGGTCGGGGATGCCGAGGCCGGAGAAGAAGACGTCGGAGAGGTCGGCGTCGTAGTGCTGCCCGGTGTGCACGATCACGTGCTCGTGCTCAGTCTCCGCGAAGGCCGCCGCGATGGGGGCGAGCTTCACCAGTTGGGGTCGGGCTCCGACGATGCTGATGACTTTCACTGAGCACTCTTCTTCTCGGGTCGGGCTGCTGAGGCGGACCGGCGTGCCGGGCTACGGCCATGGGTGTCACGGACGCACACCGGAGGCAATGGTAGGCAATGACCGTACTGACCAGGCTCGCGGCCGGATGCCGTCCGGACGGAAGGCCGTGTTCGTGCCGTGGTCAGAAGCCGTTGTGCGGCCCGCGAGGGGCCGCATAACGATTTCGTGACCCGGTGTTCCGGCGCCGGCCGGCGAGCACGTCACCTGCCCGGACCCGGTGTCCGGCGGGGCCGTCCGCCGTGATCGGGCGCATCGGGCCGGCCGCCGACCGCTCGGCGCCGGCCGGAGGACGTGTCCGACGGATCGGCGGACGCCACGGCCGGGGTGCCGCCCACCGCTTCATCTGTGCCGAACTTGTGACACGTGATCCCGCGCCGAGCTCGTGCGGGACGCGCGTCCCGGCCTCGGGCGCGGGGGCGCCGAGGGAACGCACGAGGGCCGGCCCGGGCGGATGCCCGGGCCGGCCCTCGACGCACGCGCGGCGGCCTCAGACGGCGCGCTCGCTCAGCACGCCGTCCTTCTCGTCGTACAGGGCGCCGCTCTGCGGGCACTCCCACACGCCCGGCTCGCCGTCCCGCTCGACCAGGCGCACCCCCGCACGGCCGACCCAGCCGACCTGCCGGGCGGGCACGCCGAGCACCAGCGCGAAGTCCGGCACGTCCTTCGTCACCACCGCACCCGCGGCGACCATCGCCCAGCGGCCGATGGTGATCGGCGCGACGCACACCGAACGGGCCCCGATGGAGGCCCCGTCGGCGATCTTCACGCCGACGGCCTCCCAGTCGCCGCCGCGCTTCTGCTTGCCCTCGGGGTCCACGGAGCGCGGGTTGTGGTCGTTGGTGAGGACGACGGCGGGTCCGATGAACACGCCGTCGCCGAGTTCGGCCGGCTCGTAGACGAGCGCGTAGTTCTGCAGCTTGCAGTTGTCGCCCATGCGCACACCCGAGCCGACGTAGGCGCCGCGGCCGACCACGCAGCCCTCGCCGAGGCGGGCGCCCTCGCGGATCTGGGCGAGATCCCACACGCTGCTGCCCGCGCCGATCTCGGCACTCTCGTCGACCTGCGCACTGGGCTGGACCCTGTAGTTCACTTCTCCGCCTTCCGGTGTTCGGCTCCGCCCGGTGAGCATACGAGGCGTGGTGCGGGGTGCACCAAGGGCGGCGTTTCGGCACCGAAGGGCCGCATCGACACGTTGCTCCCGCGTGTTCGTCAGATGCCTTTGCTGTGTTCAACCTGTGGGGAAACTGTGATCCTTGTCATGCATCGAGCGAAGGTGCAGGTGTTGCATGCGCACTTCAAGCAAAGGGATCATCCGTTGGCCATCTCAAGAATCTCTTCATCCACGGGGTACGTGTGTCAAGGGCGGGGAAAGTGTGGCGGCGCGCCGCCACCACGGTTCTTACGGGGTTACTGCTGTCCTGGGGGGCGGGAACCGGCGGCACGCCCGCCGCGGCCGCGGTCGCCTGTCCTTCGGGAATCGAGTCCGACTTCAACGGTGACGGAGCACGGGACACCGTGATCGCCGACCCGGAGGCGACCGTCGACGGAATCGCCCGGGCGGGCGCCCTGCACGTCGTGTACGGCGGCGGCAAAGGCACGGTGACGCTCACTCAGGCGCTCGACGCCGTCCCGGGCGTGCCCGAGGCGGGCGACCGGTACGGCTTCTCGCTCGCCGTCTACGACGCCGACCTCGACGGGTGCAGCGACCTGGCGGTCGGCGAGCCGTACGAGGACATCGGCACCGCCGTCGACTCCGGCGCGGTGCACCTGATCTACGGATCCCCGAGCGGGATCAACGCCGGCACCAAGCCGGTCAAGGAATTCTTCCAGGGCACCGACAAGCCGCTCGGCGGCGGCGCCGAGGCCGACGACTGGGTCGGTTACGCCGTCGCGGCCGGAAAGACCTCGGCCGGTCAGCCCTATCTGCTGATCGGCAGCCCCGGCGAGTCCATCGGCACCGTCGAGGACGCCGGCGCCTTCTACTACGTCGGCGGCACGGCGCAGACCGTCACCATGACGCACCAGGACACCGAGGCCGCGGGCGCGGTGTCCGGCGCGGCCGAACAGGACGACCGTTTCGGCGCCTCGATCGCCGCGACCCCGACCCACTTCGCGGTCGGCACCCCGGGCGAGGCCCTCGGCAGCACCGCCTTCGCGGGCGGCGTCGGCCTGTTCACCCACGCGCTCACCTCCGGCTACCCCAAGCCGATCGGCGGCCTCGGCCAGGACCAGGACACGATCGGCGGCGCCGAGGAGGTCGGCGACCAGTTCGGCGACGCCCTCGCGATGGTCCCGTACCGCCCGTCCGGCGCCACCTCCACCACCGAGTCGCTGCTCGCGGTCGGCGTCCCCGGCGAGGACCTGTCGACGACCGTCGACGCCGGCGCCGTACAGGTCTTCCGGATCACGGCGAGCGGCGCCTACTCCGAGACCGCCTGGATCGACCAGAACACCGCCGACGTCGACCAGGACGCCGAGGCCGGCGACTTCTTCGGCAAGCGGCTCGCCGCCGTCAACACCTCCCCGAACGCCACCTCGACGGCCACCACCACCCGCCTCGCCATCGGCGTGCCGGGCGAGGAGTCGTCCGAGGAGCACGCGGAGAAGGGCGGCGTCCAGATCGTCCCGCTGGTCGGCGCGCCCGGCGCCTCCGACCAGTGGATCGACCCCGGCTACGGCGTTCCGGGCACGCCCGCCCCGCGCCAGCTCGCCGGCCTCTCCCTGGCCGCGACCCCCTCGCTGCTGTACGTCGGCATGCCCTACGGCCCCGTCGAAGCCCGCGCGGTCCACGGCTTCCCGTGGAACGTGGCCTCCGGCGGTGCGCCGACGGTGACGATCAAGCCCGGCGAGGGCGGCCTCCCGGCCACCGGCGTGGCCTTCGGGGCGACCGTCCGCTGAGGACGCGCGCGGTGGCAGGCCGTCGCCCGGCCGGCCACCGCGCCACCACCCCACCTCGACGAGCCGCGCGGGCGAGCCGCGCACGGCTTCCCGTACGGACCGGCCGGCGCGCGGATCCGAGCCCCGCGAGGGCGACGTCCCCGCGCGCCGACGGTCCGACGACGGCCCCTCGGCCGGCCGGCGCGACGCCCGGACGGCGGGCGCTCCGCACCCCGTGCCCCGGCGTCCCCGACGCCCCCCAGACAGACATCACCCGACGGGAGAGTGGACGCGTGTCCGCAGACAGACCCCTACCCATACGGCGCGGCCTCGCGCTGCGCGCCGTCGTCGCGGCGGCCGTCACCGGCGCCGTGGTGGCCGGCGCCGCGGCCCTCCCGAACGGAGCCGGCACACCGCAGGGGCCCGCACCGGTCTCCGCCGACCAGCCGCTGGTCACCGAGCAGCAGGCCATGGCCTCCGCGAAGGACAGCGGCAAGCGGGCCGAAGTCGTCGGGCTGCGCACCGAGCGCCGCGAGATCTTCGCCGAGCCCGACGGCACGTTCACGGCCCGCGAGTACACCGAGCCCGTCCGCACGGTCCAGGGCGGCACGTGGGTCCCCGTCGACCCGACGCTCGTCAGGCGCGCCGACGGCACGTGGGGCCCGAAGGCCGCCACCGTCGACCTGTCCTTCTCCGCCGGACAGGCCGGCAAGCCCTTCGTGACCATGCGGCGCGCCGGCCGCGAGTTCGCCCTGACCTGGCCCTACGGCAAGCTGCCCGCGCCCGGGGTCGACGGCGACACCGCCACCTACGCCGAGGTGCTGCCCGGCGTCGACCTGACCGTGCGGGCGGAGGCGGACGGCTTCGGCCACCTGATCGTCGTCAAGACGCCCGAGGCCGCGGCCGACCCCCGGCTGGCCCGGCTCGACCTCGGCATGACCACCGACGGCCTGAAGGTCGCGGAGGACGCCACCGGCGCCGTCCTCGTGAAGGACGCCGTCGTCGGCGGCACCGTCTTCCAGGCCGGGAAGCCGGCGATGTGGGACTCGGCGGCCGTCAAGGAGACCGCTGCCGGGAAACAGGGGCCCAAGGCGGTCGCCAAGGCGCTCAGGGCCGCCGCGGCCGGCGCCGGGCCGACTGCTCCGGTCGCCCCCTCCGCCGCCGCTGCGACGCCCACCGCCACCGCCGGCCCGCAGGCCGCACCCGAGCCGGCCCTCGAGGGCCCGGGCGGTGGCGGCCGCGTCGCCCCCTTGGGCGTCGAGGTCGGCAAGGACAGGCTCAGCCTCGTCCCGGACCAGAAGCTCCTCAAGGGCGAGGACACGGTCTTCCCCGTCGTCATCGACCCGATCCAGCGCACCACCTCGCGCACCTCGTGGACCGGCGTGATGTCGGGCATGCCGAGCGAGCAGGACTGGAAGTACTCGGGCAGCGCGGGCGTCGGCAAGTGCCCCACCGACTACAACCCGGTCTCCTGCAACGGCGTCGGCGTGCGCCGCGTGATGTTCACGATGCCGCTCTCCTTCTACAAGGGGAAGCAGATCCTGGGCGCCACCTTCTCGGCCCGCGTCGAGCACATCTACAGCGCCTCCCCGACCGCCGAGCCCGTCCGGCTCTACCGGGTCGGCGGCCAGAACTACAGCCTCAGCTCGTCCAGCAACTGGTCCAACACCTCGGACGACTGGGACGACTACCTCCAGACCGTCGACAAGGCGATCTCCCCGACCTCCTGCTCCAGCCAGGCCAACCTGCACTTCGAGAGCGGCGAGACCGGCGAGCTGACCAGCGAGATCAAGACGGCCGCCGCCGGCGGCTGGAACGCGATGACGCTGGGCCTGCGCGCGGCCGACGAGTCCCGCTTCGCGGAGTGGAAGCGGATCTGCGGCAACGCGTACCTGTCGATCAAGTACAACAACCTGCCGCGGCAGATCAAGACGTCGGACATGTCCACGGACCCCGGTGGCGTCTGCAAGTGGGGGACGAGCCGTCCCACCACCGACGTGCCGCCGAAGCTCCAGGCCATCGCGAGCGACCCGGACCACGGCAACGGCCAGACCGACAAGGTGAAGGTCCAGTTCAAGGTGGAGTGGGGCGGGACCACCCCCGGCTCCTACACGTACACCACCCCCGACTGGCTCTCCCCGACGACCAGCACCAAGTTCGTGCACACCGTCAAGTCGACGATCCCGCAGAACACCACCGTCTACTGGAGCGCGCGGGCCTACGACGGTGACGGCTACGGTCCGTGGAGCTCGGACGGCGACCCCGCGCAGCGCTGCGAGTTCACCTACGACAAGACCTGGCCCGGCAAGCCGCTCGTGCTGTCGAAGCAGTACCCGTCCGACACCGTCTACCACGACGGCGTGGGCGCCTACGGCACCTTCACCTTCTCGCCGAACCCGAACGACTCCATCCCGGACAACGACGTCGTCAAGTACCAGTACTCCTTCAACGGCGCGGCGATGACCACCCTCACCCCGGCCAAGGCGGGCGGTTCGGTCTCGGTCCAGTGGATGCCGACCCGTTCCGGACGCCAGGTGCTGGAAGTGGTCGCCGTCGACAAGGCGAACCACGCCAGCAGCACGCCGTACGACTTCCTGGTGAGCGAGGGCAAACCGGTCGTCGCCCAGTGGAACCTCGCCGACCAGGCGGGCGACACCGAGGCGCACGACGAGAGCGGCGACTTCTCCGCGACCGCCGGCACCGCCGTCGCCTTCGGCGCGGACGGCCCCGGCGGCAAGGTCGACAAGGCGGCCCGCTTCGACGGCAGCGCCGAGTCCTACCTCGACGCCGGCGAGACCGTGCTGGACACCGCCAAGAGCTTCAGCGTCAGCGCCTGGGTGCGGCCCACCGCCCTGGACAGGGACATGGCGGTCGTCAGTCAGGACGGCACCGGCGAGCCCGGTTTCACCCTCGGCTACGACGCGGGCGCGAGGACCTGGAAGTTCGCCGTCCCCGTCAACGACGTGGACTCGCTCGGCGAGTGGAAGGCCGTCTCCACCGGCGTCTCCGTGGTCAAGGACCAGTGGGTGCTGCTGACCGGCGTCTACGACGCGCAGAAGAGCGGCGGCCCGCAGCTCCAGCTGTACGTCAACAAGGACCTGAAGGGTTCCGCCGGCCGGCGCTCCACCTGGAAGTCGTACGGCCCGCTCCAGATCGGCCGGAGCACGGCCAAGAGCGGCTACCGCGACAACTTCACCGGTGACCTCGCCGAGGTCCGCGTCTTCGACCGCGTCCTGCCGGCGGCCCAGGTCGCCGAGCTGATGACGATCAAGCCGGACCGCAAGGGCTACTGGCAGTTCGACCAGGCCACCAACGGCTCGGTGGCCGAGACGGGCGGCGGCCAGGCCCTGACCCTCGCGGGCAACGCCTCCATCTACCGCCCGGCAGACCCGCTGTTCGACGTGGCCGCCCTGGTCGGCGACGGCAACCTGGTCCTGGACGGCGACGGCGACTACGCGTCCACCGCCACCGCCCCGGTCACCGGCAACACCAGCTTCACCCTGACCGCCCGCGCCCAGCTCACCTCGCTGGACCCGGAGAAGTCGCAGACGGTGCTGTCCCTGCCGGGCGCCAACGCCAACCGGGTCCAGGTGCGCTACCAGGCGGCCACGCAGCAGTGGGAGCTGGCCGTCGCCAAGACGGACGTGGCCGCTCCCCAGGTCGTCACCTTCACCGACGACCAGGAACTGCCCGACACCGGCGGCTCCGGCCAACACCTGGCGGTCGTCTACGACGCCTTCGCCAACACGATCCGCCTGTACGTCGAGGGCCAGCTCGTCGCCGGCGCCCACGGCACGGACAACACCCTGTGGTCCGCCACCGGCGGTCTCCAGGTGGGCCGTTCGCTGCGCGGGGCGAGCGAGTACTTCGCGGGCGCCATCGACGAGGTGCGGGTGTACAGCGGCGCGGCCGACCCGGTCGCGGTGCAGCAGATGGCCGCGCTGACGGCCGTGACTGACATGTGACGGTTCGTCATCAGTGAGGTGTGCCGGGCTCCCCGAGGCCCGGCACACCTGTCCCACCCCCCTTCATGACGTTCTCCTACGATCAGGAAGTTGGCAGATGTTCTTCCGTGGCCGCTCACTGAGCCGCCGCATGCCCAGACAGACGGTCGTCGCCACAGTGATCGGGCTTTCGCTCGTGCTGTCCGCGTCGTCGGTCCAGGCAGTGGTGCTCGACGACGGCGACCGGGGCCGCACCAGCCGCCCCGGCGTCCAGGACGACGGGGATCCCGCCGAGGGATCCGAGGCCAAAGCCAAGAAACGTCCCTCCGACCCGGCGCGCAAGGCCGCGGTCGAGGGCCTCGACAAGGCGGTGTGGCCGAAGCAGGGCGGCGCCGAGATGGCCGTCGGGGCCGCCGCCGCGACCGGGGCCGGCGGCCTGCCGGTCAAGGTCGGCAGGGCGAAGGCGCAGGCCAAGGCGGTGACGACGGCCGGCAAGGTCCGCGTCGACGTCCTCGACCCGAAGCGCGCCGGGCAGCTCGGCGCCGGCGTCCTCCTCGGCGTGGCGCGCGCCGACGGCGCGGACGAGGCCGCCAAGGTCCGCCTGACCGTCGACTACTCCGAGTTCGCCGAGGGCTTCGGCGGCTCCTACGCCTCCCGCCTCCGGCTCGTGCAGCTCCCTTCCTGCGCCACGGTCGCCGTGCCCGGCAGCAAGGAGTGCCCGGAGCAGCCCAAGGTGCTGCCCACGGTCAACGACGTGGAGACGGGCACCGTCTCCGCCGACGTGACCGCCGCTCCGGCCCCGGCCGAGGGCGTCTCCACCATGGCCGCCGAGGCGACCTCGCTGGTCGCCGTCGCGGCCGGCCCGTCCAGCGCCCAGGGCACCTACAAGGCCACGGCCCTCGCGCCGTCGGCGAGCTGGAGCGTCGCCACCTCCTCCGGGGCATTCAACTGGAACTATCCCTTCCGGTCGGTGCCGACCCCGGGCGGCCTGACGCCGACCGTCGGCCTGGGCTACTCCTCCCAGTCGGCCGACGGCCGCACCTCGGCCACCAACAACCAGGGCTCGTGGATCGGCGAGGGCTTCTCCTACGACCCCGGCTACATCGAGCGCCGCTACAAGCCGTGCTCCGACGACGGCCACGACAGCTCCGGTGAGCAGTGCTGGGCGTTCGAGAACGCCACGGTCATGCTCAACGGCTCCGCCGGCGAGCTGGTCAAGGACGACACCACCGGCAAGTGGCACATGTCGTCCGACGACGGCAGCAAGGTCGAGAAGCTGACCGGCGCCACCAACGGCGACAACGACGGCGAGTACTGGCGCATCACCACCTCGGACGGCACCGAGTACTACTTCGGCCAGAACCGCCTGCCGGGCTGGACCTCGGGCAACGAGGAGACCGACTCCACCTGGACCGCGCCCGTCTTCGGCGACGACTCCGGCGAGCCCTGCTACAACGCCACCTTCACCAGCGCCCACTGCCAGCAGGCCTGGCGCTGGAGCCTGGACTACGTCAAGGACACCCACGGCAACGTGATGTCCTACTTCTACGAGCGCGAGACCAACCACTACGCGCTGAACGGGAAGACGGACGTCAACGGCACGGCGTACCACCGCGGCGGCTACCTGAAGCGCATCGACTACGGCCAGCGCGACGGCCAGGTCTACGCCGCCAAGGCCCCGGCCCGGATCGTCTTCGACACCGCCGAACGCTGCCTGCCCACCTCCGACTTCGACTGCGCGGAGAGCAAGCGCACCAAGGCGAACGCCGCCAGGTGGCCCGACGTCCCGGTCGACCAGGAGTGCAAGGCGAGCACGAAGTGCACCTCGCCCGTCCAGACGTTCTTCACCACCAAGCGGCTGACGTCGGTCGTCACGCAGATGCGCAAGGACGCCACGACCTACCAGGACGTGGACGCCTGGATCCTCACGCACCTGTTCACGGACAACGGCGACGACTCCAAGACGCTGTGGCTGTCGAAGATCGAGCACGAGGGCCGCGCCGGCACGGCGGTCAAGCTGCCCTCCGTCGACCTCTTCGGCGAGCAGCTCGCCAACCGCGTCGACGCGGTCGGCGACAACATCGCGCCGTTCCACCGCTTCCGCCTCTCGACGGTCCTCAGCGAGACCGGCGCCCAGCTCGACGTCACCTACGCGCCGACCGACTGCACCAAGGCCACGCTGCCGAAACCGGGCGAGTCCACCAGGCGCTGCTACCCCGTGAAGTGGGCCCCGCCGGGCTACCTGGAGCCGATCACCGACTGGTTCCACAAGTACGTCGTCTCCGCGGTCGTCGAGACCGACCGCACCGGCGGCAGCGACGGCATGGTCACCCGCTACGACTACCAGGGCGACGCGGCCTGGCGTAAGGCGAAGCCGGACGGCATCACCGACGCCAAGTACCTCACCTGGGGCGGCTGGCAGGGCTACGGCAGGGTCAAGGTCACCTCCGGCACCGCCGACGTGCAGAAGACCCGCGTCGACTACACGTTCATGCAGGGCATGGACGGCGACAAGGACGCGTCGGGCAACGCGCGTTCGGTCACGGTGAAGGACTCCACGGGCGCGTCGTACTCCGACGACGAGGAGTTCACGGGCCACCAGCTGGAGGTCGCCACGTACGACGGCGCCAAGCTGAT
Organism: Streptomyces sp. NPDC017936; assembly: GCF_044328485.1. Taxonomy (NCBI): domain Bacteria; kingdom Bacillati; phylum Actinomycetota; class Actinomycetes; order Kitasatosporales; family Streptomycetaceae; genus Streptomyces; species Streptomyces sp. NPDC017936. The sequence goes on from NZ_JBIRHK010000003.1 coordinate 374,135, forward strand.
CTCGAAGTCCATCGAGACCCCGTGGAAGCACTACACGGCCACCCAGACCCAGAGCTGGGGAACCAGCCGCGCGGTGATCGTGCGCTCGCAGACCGGCCGCGGCTTCAACCTCCGGTCCGACGGCACCTGGCGGGAGACGAAGTCCACCACGACGTACGACACGTCCAACGGCACCGGGCGGGTGCTGACGGTCGACGACCAGGGTGACGTCTCCACCACCAAGGACGACACCTGCACCCGCACCACGTACGCGGACAACACGGCGAAGAACATCCTGTCGCTGCCCGCGCGCAGCGAGTCCGTGTCCGTGAAGTGCGCGACCACGCCGGACCGCAGGACACAGGTCCTGGCCGACGAGCGCACCTCCTACGACGGCGGCGCGTTCGGCGCGGCGCCCACCAAGGGCGACGCGACCAAGACCGAGCGGATGACGTCGCACAACGGCACCACGGCGACGTACCAGGTCACCGGCACCACGACCTACGACGACTTCGGCCGCCCGCTGTCCCAGAAGGACGCCAAGCAGCAGGGCACGACGCAGCAGACGAAGACCGCCTACACCGAGACCAACGGCCTGCTGACGAAGACGACCGTCACCAACGCCGCCGGTCACGTCACCATCACCGACTACAGCCCCGCCTGGGGCATGTCCAAGGGCCAGACCGACCCGAACGGCAAGCGGACCGACCTCGCGTACGACGCGCTCGGCCGGCTGACCTCCGTCTGGCTCCCGGACCGCACGACGGCGCAGACGCCGAGCATCAAGTACTCGTACAACGTCCGCAAGGACAAGGTCACCTCGATCAAGACCGAGAAGATCGAGAACAGCGGCAGCTACGGCGCCGAGTACCAGCTCTACGACAGCATGCTCCGGTCCCGCCAGATCCAGACCGAGGGGCCCGACGGCACCCGGATGGTCGCCGACACGTGGTACGACGGCACCGGGAACGTCAAGAAGACCAACTCCACCTACAACGCCTCCGGCCCCGCCACGGACGAGTTGCTGCTCGTCGCCAACGGCCAGGTCGGTGCGCAGAGCCTGATGGAGTACGACGGCCTGGGCCGGCCGACCGCGCAGATCTTCGCGGTCGGCGGCGGCGAGCAGTGGCGCACCACGACCCGGTACGACGGTGAACTGACCCACGTCGACCCGCCGGTCGGCGGCGTGCCGACCACGACCGTCACGGACGGCCAGGGCAACACGTCGGAGATCCGGCACTACCGCGGGGCGTCGCCGGCCGTCGGCGTGCCCTACGAGTCGACCAAGTACACCTACACCGCGGCCGGCCAGCTGGAGACGGTCACCGACGCTCAGGGCAACGTGTGGCGGTACGAGTACGACCAGCTGGGACGCCAGATCAAGTCCGTCGACCCCGACGCCGGCACCTCGCGCACGGAGTACGACGAGCTGGACCGCCCGGTGGTCGCCTACGACGGCCGGAACAAGAAGACCTCCACGGTCTACGACAGCCTCGGCCGTGTCCTGTCGACCTGGCAGGGCGACCCGAACACCGGTACCAAGCTGACGGAGACCAAGTACGACAAGGAGGGCTGGCTGGGTCTGGCCTACGGCTACCTGAGCTACGTCTCCCCGACGGAGTACTTCGCTGTCGCGGTCCAGTCGGTGGACGACTTCTACCAGCCGCTGAAGACCGCGTACCAGATTCCCGCCTCACAGGGCTCGCTGGCCGGGACGTACGTCTTCACCACGTCGTACAACCGGGACGGATCGGTGCAGAGCACCGGTCTGCCCGCCATCGGTGACCTGCCCGCGGAGGCGGTCACCTACACCTACGACTCGCTCCAGCGCCCGATGACGATGACGGGCACCGACTCCTACGTCACCCACACCGTCTACTCCAGGACCAGCCAGGTCCAGCAGATGGAACTGTCCACGGGCAGCGGCAAGAAGGTCTGGCAGACCTACGAATACGAGAAGGGCACCGACCGGCTGACCCGTTCGGTGGTCGACGTCTACGGCGCGACCGCACCGGCCAAGGACTCCCGGTACTCCTACGACCAGGCCGGCAACGTCCTGTCCATAGCGGACACCGCGAACCCCGCTTCGCCGGACGTCCAGTGCTTCGCCTACGACACCCGTCAGCGGCTGAAGGACGCGTGGACCCCCGCGGCCACCGCGGCGAGCGCCGCCGGCATGGGCACCCGCGGTTCCACCGTCCCGGTGGAGGGCGGCGGCCCGGCGGCCTGTGACTCCGCCGCCGGGTCCGGCGCCCTCGGCGGGCCGGCCCCGTACTGGAAGTCGTACGAGACCGACGCCATCGGCAACCGTGTCTCCGAGACCCATCACGACACGGGGCTGGACGCGGCGAAGAACATCACCCGCAGCTACGAGTACGGCGGCGCGGGCGCCCTGGGCGACGGACCGCACCAGGTCACCAAGGTCGTCGAGAAGACCCCGACCGGTGACCGGCAGTCGTCGTACGAGTACGACGACGCGGGCAACACCACCAAGCGCACCCTCGGCGGCAACGCACAGGTCCTCAGCTGGAACGACTCCGGCCAGCTGACCGAGGTGACCGAGGCGAGCGGTTCGAAGACCGGCTACCTCTACGATCCGACGGGAACGCGGGTACTGCGCAAGGACCCCTCGGGCACGACGGTCTACCTGCCCGGCACCGAGCTGAAGCTCTCCGCCGACGGCACGAAGAAGGAAGCCACCCGCTACTACACCTACCTCGACCAGACCGTCGCGGTCCGTACCGCCGGTGACGTCCACTTCCTCGGATCCGATCACCACGGGACCGGGGAACTCGCGATCAACGCCGCGACCGGAGCGATATCACAGCGCCGTTTCGACCCCTACGGCGTCGATCGCGGCGAGAAGACCGGCACCTGGCCGGGGGAGAAGGGCTTCGTCGGCGGCACGATCGACTCCTCGACAGGTCTGACCCACCTGGGAGCACGGGAGTACGACGCCCAGATCGGCAAGTTCATATCAGCCGATCCGGTCATCGACGTGACGCAGCCGCAGCAGATCAACGGCTACGCGTACGCGAACAACTCGCCGGTCACGCACGCCGACCCGAGCGGAATGATCATCCCGGAGTGCCGGGAGGGTCTGATCGAGTGCCGTGGAGGCGTGCCGTACTTCCCGAAGACCGACACCGAGAAGGCCCAGTCGGACGTCGACCAGGCCTCCCGGAACGTCTCGCAGGCGCGGGCACAGCAGTCGGCGGCCAAGCAGCGGATCAAGTCCGCGGGCAAGGCGCTGGTCAAGATCGCCCGGGACATCCTGGGTGTGGACGCGGCCCTGGACTGCATCTCCAGCGGTGACGTCGGCGCCTGCGGGGAGACCCTGCTCAACATCGCGGGCAGCTTCGCCGGCGGTCTGGCGGGCAAGATCCTCGCCAAGTACGGCGCGCCGTGGAACTGGGCCAAGGGCATCAAGCTCGCCAAGCGGGTGACCGGCCTGGTCGGCGACCTGATCGGCGGCGCGAAGTCCCTCTGGAAGGCCAACAAGGCGGTCGGCAAGGCCGAGGCCGGGCTGGCCCGGGCGGGGCAGAAGCTCAAGGACGCCAGGAAGAAGGCGGCCGAGGCCCTCAAGAAACGGAAGAAGAACGAGGAGGGCGGCTCCTGCCCGGTCAAGGGGAAGCACAGCTTCCTGCCGGGCACGAAGGTGCTGCTCGCGCAGGGCGAGACCAAGCCGATCGAGAAGGTGAAGCTCGGCGACAGGATCACCGTCACCGACCCCGCCACCGGCGGCACGACGGTCCGTGAGGTCGTCGGCACGATCGTCACCGAGGACGACAAGCACTTCGTCGACCTGACGGTCGAGGGGACCTCGGGCAGGTCCGAGACCCTGGTCTCCACCACGACCCACCCCTTCTGGTCGGACTCCGAGCAGGCGTGGATCGAGGCCGGCGACCTCGAACCGGGCATGCGGCTGCACACGACGGACGGCAGCCCGGTCACCGTCACGGCCGTCAGCGCGTTCGACAAGCGACAGCGCACGCACGACCTGACCGTCGAGGACGTGCACACGTACTACGTGCACGCGGGAGGGGTCTCCCTCCTGGTCCACAACTGTGGGGAGGGCGACGACGACTCCGACCCGCTCATGGACGCGGTGCAGTCCGTGGCGGACGAGGCGTCGCAGATCAAGAAGAGCAAGGAACGGCCGGCCGTCGCGGAGGGGATCCAGCTGTCGGACGGCACCGTCATGGCCAGTACCAGCATTCGCGGCGCCAAGGTGCGGGTGCATCCCGCCGTGCAGTCCGTGCTGAACACGATGGCCTCGCACGCCACCAGGGGCAAGGGACACGGCCAGTGCGGACTCGTGGTGTGCGTGTCGCAGGCGCTGTTCGCCGGCAAGAGTCCCACCGGGGCCAGAGGCGCGGCGGTGACGATCCGCAACGACGTCAACCACGAGAAGCACGGCATGCCCATCGGCCCGTGCAACAGCTGTGCCGCCTTGGTGGAGCACTTCGACATCGACTTCGTGACATGAGGGAGATGCGAGACTGGTGAGGAGGAGATCGTGACGCACGGTTCCCGATCGGACCGAGGACGGCGGGACAGATGGAGAACCTGACCGAGGAGATCGAGCGCGCCCTGTCGGCCGCCGGATGGCAGCCGGGCAGGCGTGTGCCGACCAGCGAGTGGCAGAGCCGCCTGGAGGCCTCCGGGGAGGTCACCATGCACGAGGCGGCCCGCCGGTTCCTCGCGGAGTTCGGTGGGCTGTCCTTCCCGCACGCGGGCAACGGCATCTCGATGGCTCGTCAGCCGTTCGACCTCGACCCCCTGCTGTGCCTGGGAGAGGAGGAGCGGTTCGCCGAGTGGAGCGACGAGATCGGAGAGAACATCTTTCCGATCGGCGAGTTCGACGACGGCCGGGGCGGTTTTCTCGGCATCGACGAGAAGGGCATGCTCTACCAGGTCGTCGACACGTTGAGCCGCTTCGCGGAGGAACGGGCCGGGCTGGAGTGCCTGATCCTCGGGATCGCTCCGGAGCCGCTCCTCGACTGAGCGGCTGAGCGGCCCGCCGCACAGGCTGAGAGCGGGGCCCGGTTTGACCCCTCAAGCCGGGCCCCGTAACCTTGAGCGTCGGCGTGTCCACAGACGTGCCACATCCCCGTAAACCTCTTCCTCCCGGATGCCGGTTCCCCGGTGACCGGGAGAGGTCGTCCGTGTTCGTCCCGGACGACTGGACTGCGGGGGTGCCGTTCCCGAGCGAGAGAGTGAGATCCGCGTGTACGCCATCGTGCGCAGCGGTGGTCGCCAGCACAAGGTTGCTGTCGGCGACATCGTTGAGGTTGACAAGATTTCCACCGCCAAGGTTGGCGACACGGTCGAGCTCTCGACCCTGCTCGTTGTCGACGGCGACGCTGTGACCAGCGACCCGTGGGTGCTGGCCGGCATCAAGGTCCAGGCCGAGGTCGTGGACCACCACAAGGGCCAGAAGATCGACATTCTGCGCTACAAGAACAAGACCGGCTACCGCCGTCGTCAGGGCCACCGCCAGCAGTACACGGCGATCAAGGTCACTGAGATCCCCGCGGCTGCGAAGTAAGGGACTGAGGAGACATGGCACACAAGAAGGGCGCATCGTCCACCCGGAACGGTCGCGACTCCAACGCCCAGCGGCTCGGCGTGAAGCGCTTCGGCGGTCAGGTCGTCAACGCGGGTGAGATCCTGGTCCGCCAGCGCGGCACCCACTTCCACCCCGGCTCCGGCGTCGGCCGCGGCGGCGACGACACGCTGTTCGCGCTCCAGCCCGGTGCGGTGGAGTTCGGTACGTTCCGTGGCCGCAAGGTCGTGAACATCGTTCCGGTCGCCTGATCTCAGGCTTTCCGGGAACGCTTCGCGAGGCGGACCTCACTTCCCTCCCGGGAAGGCGGGTCCGCCTTTCGCGTGTTAGCACAGGTAACACCCGTACCTCACGTACATCACTGGAGGCACCCACCATGACCACCTTCGTGGACCGCGTCGAACTCCACGTCGCCGCGGGTAACGGAGGTCACGGCTGTGCCTCCGTCCACCGTGAGAAGTTCAAGCCGCTCGGCGGGCCCGACGGCGGCAACGGCGGACGCGGCGGGGACGTGATCCTCACCGTCGACCAGTCGATCACCACGCTGCTCGACTACCACCACTCCCCGCACCGCAAGGCCACCAACGGCAAGCCCGGTGAGGGCGGCAACCGCTCCGGCAAGGACGGGCAGGACCTCGTCCTCGCCGTGCCCGACGGCACCGTCGTCCTCGACAAGGCGGGCAACGTCCTCGCCGACCTCGTCGGCCACGGCACCTCCTTCGTCGCCGCCCAGGGCGGCCGCGGCGGCCTCGGCAACGCGGCGCTCGCCAGTGCCCGCCGCAAGGCGCCCGGCTTCGCGCTGCTCGGTGAGCCCGGCGACCTGCACGACATCGTGCTGGAGCTGAAGACCGTCGCCGACGTGGCGCTGGTCGGCTACCCGAGCGCCGGCAAGTCGTCCCTGATCTCGGTGCTGAGCGCCGCCAAGCCGAAGATCGCCGACTACCCCTTCACCACCCTCGTGCCGAACCTCGGGGTCGTGACCGCCGGCTCCACCGTCTACACCATCGCCGACGTCCCCGGCCTCATCCCGGGCGCCAGCCAGGGCAAGGGCCTCGGCCTGGAGTTCCTGCGGCACGTCGAGCGGTGCAGCGTCCTCGTGCACGTCCTCGACACCGCCACCCTCGAGTCCGACCGCGACCCCGTCTCCGACCTCGACATCATCGAGGAGGAGCTGAGGCAGTACGGCGGCCTCGACAACCGTCCGCGGATCGTCGTCCTGAACAAGATCGACGTGCCGGACGGCAAGGACCTGGCGGAGATGGTCCGGCCCGACCTGGAGGCGCGCGGCTACCGCGTCTTCGAGGTGTCCGCCGTCGCCCACACGGGACTCAAGGAGCTGTCGTTCGCGCTCGCCGACCTGGTGGCGCGGGCGCGGGCCGCCCGGCCCAAGGAGGAGGCGACCCGGATCGTCATCCGGCCCAAGGCCGTGGACGACGCCGGCTTCACCGTCACCCGCGAGGAGATCGACGGGGAGCAGCTGTTCCGCGTGCGCGGCGAGAAGCCCGAACGCTGGGTGCGCCAGACCGACTTCAACAACGACGAGGCCGTCGGCTACCTCGCCGACCGGCTCAACCGCCTCGGCGTGGAGGAGGAGCTGATGAAGGCGGGCGCCCGCTCCGGCGACGGCGTCGCCATCGGGCCCGAGGACAACGCCGTCGTCTTCGACTGGGAGCCGTCCGTGATGGCCGGCGCCGAGATGCTCGGCCGCCGTGGCGAGGACCACCGCTTCGACGCGCCGCGGCCCGCCACCCAGCGCCGCCGCGACCGCCAGGCCGAACGCGACGAGGCGTCCCAGGAGTTCGAGGGCTTCGAACCCTTCTAGGAGGACGGGGAGGAGCCCGGGACCGGGCGGACTCATCCGGGTCCCAGGCTCCTCTCATCGTCCCCACAGAATCCGCTCCTACCGTCCTTTGACCATGGAGACGGACTGTACGAGCAACGAAACCCAGCGGGCCGCCGGCCGCCCCGCCGCGCGGCCCGAGGCCCTGCCCGCCGGCACCCGCCTGCTGCACATCGGCCCCCACAAGACCGGGACCACCGCCCTCCAGGGCGCCCTGTTCGCGGCGAAGGAGCGGATGCCGGCGTACGGCGTCGAGTTCCCCGCGACCAGCAGGCACCCCATGCAGGCCGTGCTGGCCGCCTGCGCCCGCCCCGGGATGATCGGCGACACCACGCCCACCGAGCGGCACTGGACCCGGCTCGTGGAACAGGTGCGCGCCACCGGCCGGAGCACGTCGGTGATCAGCAGCGAGTTCTTCGCCGACGCCCCCGACGACGCGACCGTCGCGCGGATCGTCGAGCAGCTCGGCGGGGACCGGGTGCACGTCGTGGTCACCCTGCGGCCGCTGGTGCGGATCATGCCCTCGCAGTGGCAGCAGTACGTGCAGAACGGGCTGCGCATGGGCTACGAGGAGTGGCTGGAGCACATGCTCCGCAAGGCGCCGTACGAGAAGCCCAACCCCAGCTTCTGGCGGCGGCACCGGCACGACCGGCTGGTGGAGCGGTGGGTGCGGGCGGTCGGGGCCGAGCGGGTCACCGTCGTCGTGGTCGACGACCGCGACCGGGACGGGCTGCTGCGCACCTTCGAGGGCCTGCTGGGGCTGCCCGCGCATCTCCTGCGGCCCGCCCCGGACACGGCGAACCGATCACTCACCCTCGCCGAGACCGAAATGCTCCGGAGCCTCAATAAGGAATTCCGCGGCAGCGGCCTCCCCGACGAGCTCTATTCCGCACTGGTCCGCAACGGCGCGGTCATGCATATGAAGAACACGTGCAGCCCCACGCCGCGCGACGTGAGGATCTCCACGCCGGACTGGGCGGTGCGGGCGGCCGCCGGGATCGGCGCCGGGATGGCCGGGCGCATCGAGGCGGCGGGCGTGCGCGTCATCGGCGATACCGCCCTGCTGAGCGCCGTCCCGCAGACGGCCGGACAGCCCGCCGAGGAGCCGCGCATCGCCCCCGAAGTGGCCGCTCAGGCCCTCTACGGGGCGCTCGCCGCGGTGGCCGCGGGGCACGGGGGCCGCACCGCGCGTCCGGTGCACCGGACGCCGTCGAAGGAACTCGTGAAAGTGCTCGGACATCGCTGCCTCGAGCGACTGCGACGCCGCTGAGCCGCTTTCCCGTCACCGTCGGCAATGTCGCGGGACCTGTGCAGTTACTCACAGGATTTAATGTGGACATCGGAGGAAGGGTCGCACGAGTCTCGTCAATCACCGGCAACGCAAGGTGAATGACAGGTGGCGCGCACATATGCGCTGAAGGGCGCTCACCTTGCATCGCGGTTACCGCAAGTGGGACCATTTCCCCGTTCCCTGTCGCCCCAAGGTAGGTCACCTGTGTTCCAGCACATAGCCAAGCCCCGTACCACCGCAGTGATCCTGGCCGGTGGCACCGGTCAGCGGGTGGGTCTGTCGATCCCCAAGCAGTTGCTGAAGATCGCCGGCAAGGCAGTCATCGAGCACACCCTGGCCACCTTCGAGAAGGCCGACTCGGTGGACGACGTCATCGTGCTGATGGCGCCGGGCTATGTGCCGGACGTCGAGAAGATCGTGGCCAAGGCGGGGTTCCGGAAGGTCTCCCGGGTCATCGAGGGCGGCGCCACGCGGAACGAGACCACCGAGCGCGCCATCGCCGCCCTGGGCGAGGGACTGGCCGAGGGCGAGGACCTCAACGTCCTCTTCCACGACGCCGTACGGCCCCTGCTCTCGCAGCGCGTCATCGACGACTGCGTCGCCGCGCTCGAGCGCTACCAGGCCGTCGACGTCGCCATCCCGTCCGCGGACACCATCATCGTCACGCGGACGCACGGCGAGGACGGCGAGTTCATCACCGAGATCCCGGACCGTTCCCGGCTGCGCCGCGGGCAGACCCCGCAGGCGTTCAAGCTGTCGACGATCCGCCGGGCGTACGAAGTGGCGGCGGGGGACCCCCACTTCCAGGCCACCGACGACTGCACGGTCGTGCTGCGCTACCTGCCGGACGTGCCGATCCACGTCGTGGCGGGTGACGAGTACAACATGAAGGTGACGCAGCCGGTCGACGTCTTCATCGCCGACAAGCTCTTCCAGCTCGCCTCCTCCGCGGCACCCGAGCAGAACGGCGAGGAGGCCTACCGCGAACTGCTGACCGGCAGGACGCTGGTGGTCTTCGGCGGTTCGTACGGCATCGGCAAGGACATCGCCGAACTCGCCGAGGCCTACGGCGCGAGCGTCTACGCGCTGGGCCGCTCCACCACGGGCACGCACGTGGAGAACCCGGAGGAGGTCGACGACGCGCTGTCCAAGGCGTACTCCGAGACCGGCCGGATCGACTACGTCGTGAACACCGCGGGCGTGCTGCGCATCGGCAAGCTCGCCGAGACCGACAACGCGACCATCGAGGAGGCGTTGAAGGTCAACTACCTGGCCCCCGTGCAGATCGCCCGTTCGGCCTACAAGTACCTCGCCGAGACCAAGGGGCAGCTGCTGCTGTACACCTCCAGCAGCTACACCCGCGGGCGCGCCGAGTACAGCCTCTACTCCTCGACCAAGGCCGCCATGGTGAATCTCACCCAGGCCCTGTCCGACGAGTGGGCCGGCGACGGCGTCCGGGTGAACTGCATCAACCCGGAGCGCACGGCGACCCCGATGCGCACCAAGGCCTTCGGCCAGGAGCCCGCGGGCAGCCTGCTGTCCTCCGAGGCGGTCGCCCGCACCTCCCTCGACGTGCTGCTGTCCGAGCTGACCGGGCACGTGATCGACGTGCGCCAGCAGGACCCGACGGCCGGCGCCAGCCGTGCCTCCGGCTTCGAGCAGGCCCTCGCGGGTGTGCTGGACCGGCAGGACGGCATGGCATAATCGGCCGTAAATAGCCATTGGAATTCAGGCCTCTGTGGCTCCTGATTTACCAGGAATTCACAGGGGCCTGAATCCGTGAGGTCCCCGAAATCTTTACAAGGGATTTTCCGGACCCTCCGGCTGCTACGACATTTTTGACCGGCAACCCTCCCAGAGCAGGTTCCTCCGTGATAAGCACCGCTATTCGGGTCGCCCGGGTGGGCAGCGCGGCCGAGCTGGCCGCGGCGGTCCTCATGACGCTGGGGTATCCCGGCCTCATGCTGGCCGCGCTCGTTCCCAGCGTCCCCGCCTTCGCCGCCGCGGCCGCCGTGACGTACCTGGCGGACCTCTACCTCCACCGCAAGGGCAGCTACCTCATCACCCTCCTGGGCAAGGTGAGGGCCGGTCTGTCGATGCGCTTCCTGGTCCGGGAGCTGCTGCTGGTCCTGCTGCTGGCCAGACTGGGCCTGTCCGAGGAGCCGGTCTTCTACGCGGCGATCGCCTGCTTCACGATCTTCTTCGGTCTGCAGGCCCCGCACGGCGCGCTGGTCACCCTGATCGGCAACCGCCGCCAGATGCCGGTCGTCACCCGCAACGTCGACCTGGTCTCCCGGCTGAGCATCCCGGACGCCCCGCCGCGCCGCCTGATGAGCGGCGCCGGCGTGAAGATGGTCCACCTGGACCTGGCGGCCGTGGCCGGACTGCTCGTCTACGCCCTCACCGACGAGGAGCTCGCCGGTTTCGTGGGCGTCGGCGCCACCCTGGGCCTGGGCGCGCTCTACGTCCTCGCGCTGGCGCCGTACCTGCGGGCCAAGCGGATCCCGCCGAAGGCGGACAAGGTGCTGAAGGCCGTCAGCACCTGGCTGCGCGAGTACCGGCCGGAGACGGTGCTGTACTTCTCCGGCTCCCCGGACTCCGCCTACCAGCTCAACATGTGGCTGGAGACGATGGAGCAGCTGGACTCCCGTCCGCTGATCATCCTGCGCGAGCGCTTCATCCTGGAGAAGATGGCGCCCACGACGGTTCCCGTCATCTGCGTGCCCGGGGGGGTGCACCTGATGAACATGGACCTGTCCATGGTGCGGGTCACGCTGTACGCCGCGAACGTCGGCAAGAACATCCACATGCTGCGCGTCCCCACGATGAAGCACGTCTTCATCGGCCACGGCGACAGCGACAAGCTGGCCAGCGTCAACCCGTTCAGCAAGGTGTACGACGAGGTGTGGACCGCCGGCCGCGCGGGCCGCGACCGCTACGCCATCGCCGACGTCGGCATCCGCGACGAGGACATCGTCGAGGTCGGCCGTCCGCAGCTCGCGCCGATCGAGCCGTGGCGGGGCGCGCCGGAGGGCCGGATCCCGACGGTCCTGTACGCGCCCACCTGGGAGGGCTGGGACGACAACCCGGGCAACACCTCCCTCCTGCTGGCCGGCGAGAACATCGTGAGGAAGCTGGTCGCGGCCGAGCCCCCGGTCCGCGTCCTGTACAAGCCGCACCCCTTCACCGGCACCCGCAGCAAGAAGGCCGGCGCCGCCCACCACCGCATCACCGCGCTGATCAAGAAGGCCGCGGCCGAGCGCGCCGCCGACCCGCGCTTCACCGCGGACCCGGCCGCCGAGGCCCGGGCCAAGACCGAGCTGACCCGCCTCAAGGCCCGCCTGGACGAGCTGTCGCTCTCCTTCGACGAGAAGGCCGACGAGGCCGTGACCAGCCGCGACGGCCTGGTCGACATGCGCAAGCACGAGGAGGCCGCCCGGCTGCGCGCCGAGTGGAACGACGCCTACTGGCGCTCCTTCCCCTCCTTCCAGCACCGCGTCGTCACCGGCGGCGAACCGCGCCTGTACGACTGCTTCAACGCCTCCGAGGCGATGGTCTCCGACATCTCCAGCGTCGTCTCCGACTTCATCGCCAGCGGCAAGCCGTACGCGGTCACGGACTCGGCCGAGCTGGGCGCGGAGGAGTTCAAGCGGCAGAACACCGCCGTGCGCGCGGCCGTGATCCTCACCAACGGCGCGGCCGAGCTGGACCAGCTGCTGGACGCGGTCCGCGACCCGGCCGCCGACCCGCTGGCCGAGGACCGCAAGAAGCTCAAGGAGTACCTGCTCGGCCCCGACGAGCCGACCTCGATCGAGCGGTTCAACACGGCCGTGACCGACCTCGCGCTCAAGGCGGAGGCGCGCAACGTCGGCCAGGAGTCCCGGGCCGCCGCCGCGGCCGGCGGGGCGGAACTGACGGGCGGGGGCGCCCACGGCGTGACGACGGTCTGAGACCGCCCCCCGCACGACCCCTGCGGCTCGGCTCCCGGAGTGATCCCGGGAGCCGAGCCGTTTCCGTCTCCTGTGACGCGGGACACATCAGGGAACGGGTGAGGGAGACAACCCCTTTCCGTCACCGCCCGTCTACCGTGGCGTCAGACCCTTGACGATGAGGGAATCGTGCGTTACGAGGGGGAGAAGTGACCCTTGCGGAGCCCGATGTCAGCGTGATCATCGGCGCCTACGAAGCGATGCCGTACCTGGTCGAGTGCCTGGCCTCGGTCGAGGCCCAGTCGCTGGACCCGGCGCGCATCGAGGTGATCGCGGTGGACGACGGCTCCCGGGACGGCACCGGGGACTGCCTGGAGGAGTTCGCCGCACGCGCTCCCATGGCGGTCACGGTCGTCCACCAGGAGAACTCCGGCGGCCCCAGCGGCCCGCGCAACGTCGGCCTGTCCCGGGCCACCGGCCGCTACGTCTTCTTCCTCGACGCCGACGACCGGCTCGGCCCCGAGGCCCTGGAACGCATGGTCGCCATGGCCGACCGCAACGGCACCGACGTGGTCCTGGGCCGTGTCGAGGGCATCAACCGCAAGCCGCCCCGGTCGATGTGGGGCAAGACGCTCGACCGCACGGACGTCTTCTCCTCCAACATCAAGTTCACGCTCAGCGCGCAGAAGCTGTTCCGCCGCGCGATGCTGGAGAAGCACGGGATGCGCTTCGACGAGTCCCTGTGGACCGGCGAGGACGCGCTGTTCACGATGGAGGCCTACCTGCGGGCCGACGGCGTCTCCGTGCTGGCCGACTACACCTGCTACTACCTGGTGGGCCGCACGGACGGCAAGCACGTGACGAAGAGCGGGAGTTACACCCTGCGCTTCGACTCCGCGCGCGCCCTGATGGAACTGCTCGCGCGGATGCTCCCGCCCGGTGCCAAGCGGGACGTGCTCATGGTCCGTCCCTTCCTGGTCACGGTCCTGCCGCAGTTCGGACCGGTGTTCCTGCGCAACGACGAGGAGATCCGGCGCACCAAGCTGGAGCTGGCCGGACCGCTGATGGACGCCTACTGGAACGAGGGCGTCGCCCACCGCCTCAAAGTCCACGAACGGCTGCGCCTGCACCTGGTGGCCCAGCGGCGCCCCGACCTCCTCACGGACGTGCTCGAGTTCATCGCGGCCAAGAAGGAGCCGGCCCCGGTCCTGGAGAAGCGCGGTACCCGGCTCTACCTCGCCTACCCCCACTTCCGCTCCCGGACGGCCGGGATACCGGACCGCGTCTACCTGGCCGAACCCCGCGAGGCGAAGGCCTACCCCGGCTGGCGGCAGGGCTCCGCCGAGTCCTTACTGCGGCGGGCGGCACGCAAGGTACGGCGGCTGCTGTCCCAGCGCCGGACGACGCCGAGGAGCGCCACGGCGGCGTGACGCGGGCGGCCCGGGGGCGCCGCGGCCGGGATCCCGGCGGGCCGGGCGGGGGGCCCGGCCCGTGGAGCTACTTCTGGGGCTTGAGCGCCCGCTTCAGCGGGCCCCCCACCACCCGGCGCGCCCGGCGGTAGATCGAGGGCGCGGGGAACGCGGCCTTCGCGGCCGCCTTCGCGGCGGCCTTGGAGCGGGTCAGCTCCCGCTTCAACTGCGTGTTCTGGGTGTCCAGTTCGGTGATGCGCTGCTGCAGCCAGCCGAACCGGCCGGCCAAGGAGTCCAGGTCGACGTCCGTCCACGGGCGCACGCCCGCCGGGAAGGCCAGCGACCGCAGCTTCTTCTCGAAGGCCTCGCCGCCGTCGCCGTGCGTGAAGGTGTTCTCCAGGCCGTTCTTGTCCAGGAACGCCGTGAAGCGCTCGAAGCGCTCCTTGTGGTTGCGGGTCAGCGGGCCGAAGTCCGCCTCCTCGTACAGGTCGGCCGGGTCGAGGTCCGCGGGCACCTCGCTCAGCAGCCGGTGCGGTATCTCGAAGTAGCGGCACAGCTCCAGCGTGCGCGAGTCGAAGGCCAGCACCGTCGCGGGCGTGCCCGCCAGCAGCGCCGCGATGTTGCCGTGGATGCGCGAGCCGAAGGAGTAGTCGAAGCCACGCAGGTCGTCGATCCAGGTGACCGGGTCCACGTACACCCGGACCTTGTCCTCCCGGTACATCGGGTGGTCGGGGTGGGTCGGCATCTCGGTGATCCTGCCGGCCGGGGAGTCGACGTCCCGCCAGTGCAGCTGCTTGGCGTCGGTGAGGTTCTGGCCGACGTACAGCAGGTTCGGGTACCGCTCGTGGGCCCGGGTGATGATCCTGTGCAGGCCGCCGCCGCGCACCGCGGTGTGCGAACCGTTGACCGCCACGCGCGAGTCCGCGGTCAGCGCCGACGCCCGCTTCTCGACCGGGAGCCGGTCGCCGTGCAGGAACATCGACGGGCAGCCGATGACCTCGACGTCCCGGAAACCCATGTCGTTGAGGTACTTCTCGGTGAACTCGCCGCGCACGCCGATGGACGGGCTGCGCTCCAGCACCGCCGCGCAGAAGGCCCGCACGCTGGGCTCCATGGCCTTCAGCCGCGCCGGGTCGTAGGTGACGCCGGTCTGCGCGCCGACCCCGAGCACCACGACCGGGATCTTCAGCTTGCCTATCAGCCGGGTCAGCCGCTGGAGCGCGGGCTCGAACGAGGGCCGGAAGGCGTTGGCGAGCGGCACGACGAAGGCGTCGTACTCGTCGTTGATCCGCGAAGCCGCCCCGACGTCGGTCTTCATGCCGTTGGAGAAGACCTCGGCACGCGGCGTGGTGAGGATCTTGTGGGCGGCGTCGCTGAAGATCAGATTGCCGGAATTGGTGGCGATCACGTCGCGGTGGAGGGCTTCCTCGACGGGAAGAACGTCGAAGGGGCTCTTCCCCGACCTGAGGAGTATGCGCTTCACAGTGCGAACCTTAGGTGACACAAACGGCAAAATAAATTTTGGGAGTCTTCAAGTTCCACAGGGAACCGGTACAACCTTTTTGCCGTACGCAAAGCGTGAGCAAATGAATGCGCTACGTGCTTGTCCGGCAGGTGAAACCCGGGAGCGGCCGTGGCCCCGTTCGCGTAGATTGCCTGGCGGCGAGCCGTGATCTACCCGAGGGGACGAGGCGCAAGGTGGCAGGGGCAAGGCAGGCGGTACGCGAGGCCCGCAGGGTCGTCGTCAAGGTGGGCTCCTCGTCGCTGACCACCGCCGCGGGCGGGCTGGACGCCGACCGTGTCGACGCGCTCGTCGACGTCCTCGCCAAGAGCCGCAGCGGGGGAGAGAGGGAGATCGTCCTCGTCTCCTCCGGCGCCATCGCGGCCGGCCTCGCCCCGCTGGGCCTGCGCCGCCGCCCCAAGGACCTCGCCCGCCAGCAGGCCGCCGCCAGCGTCGGCCAGGGTCTGCTCGTGGCCCGGTACACCGCCTCCTTCGCCCGCTACGGCGTCCGCGTCGGACAGGTCCTCCTGACCTCCGACGACATGAGCCGCCGCGCCCACCACCGCAACGCCTCCCGCACCCTCGACAAGCTGCTGGCGATGGGCGCGTTCCCGGTCGTCAACGAGAACGACACCGTCGCCACCGACGAGATCCGCTTCGGCGACAACGACCGGCTCGCCGCCCTCGTCGCCCACCTCGTCCACGCCGACCTGCTCGTGCTGCTGTCCGACGTGGACGGCGTGTACGACGGCGACCCCGGCAGGCCGGGGACCGCGCGGATCGCCGAGGTGCGCGGACCGGAGGACCTCGCGCACGTCGAGATGGGCAGCGCGGGCAGGGCCGGCGTCGGCACCGGCGGCATGGTCACCAAGGTCGAGGCCGCCCGGATCGCGGCCGCCGCCGGCATCCCCGTGGTCCTCACCAGCGCCGTCCACGCGGCCGACGCCCTCTCCGGCGGGGACACCGGCACCTACTTCCACCCCACCGGCAGGCGCTCCGCCGACCGGCTGCTGTGGCTCCAGCACGCGTCCACCCCGCAGGGCTCGCTCACCCTGGACGACGGCGCGGTACGGGCGGTCGTCGAGCGCCGCACGTCGCTGCTGCCGGCCGGCATCGCCGGCGTCGAGGGCGAGTTCAGCGCGGGCGACCCCGTCGAACTGCGCGACGGCCGCGGGCGCGCGGTGGCCCGGGGGCTCGTCAACTTCGACGCCAGGGAGATCCCCCGGCTGATCGGGCGGTCCACCCGCGAACTGGCGCGGGAGCTGGGCGCCGAGTACGAGCGGGAGGTCGTCCACCGGGACGACCTGGTGATCCTGCACCCGTAGAACGGACGGCCGGGCCCCGCGGCGCGTGCTCGAACGCCGTACCGGTGGGGGACGTTCCGTGAAACCGCCCCGCGGAGCCGCGCGGCCTGCTCCACTTTGTCTCTGGGACCCGTTCCGCGGGACACGTTCCGCACGAGCGCTGCGTAAAGGAGGCCGTCGTGAGACGAGTGCGCCCTGGGGTGGCAGCGCCCCGTGGGAGTACCGCCGGGGCCGGCAGGGCCCCGGCTCCCTCCGACGGCAAGGCGCCCTCGCGTGCGCCGGGCGAGGAGCGTGCCCTCACGAGCGTGGCGGCCGGCGACCGGTACCGGCCGGCGCAGGGCGAGGGCCCGGAACGCGCCCGGCCCGAGGAACTGCCCCGCCTGTGGCACGTCACGCTCAGCGTGTCCGGCGAGGAGGCCCCGCTGAGGGAGGTGCGGCGCGCCCTCGAGCAACTGGCCCACGACCACCCCTTCCTCCTGACCAGCCGCTACGCGGTCGACCACGCGGAGATCCGCTACTGGGAGGAGGCCCGCGACCTGCACGACGCGGCCGCGGTCGCCCTGCGCCTGTGGGGCGAGCACCGCCAGACCGCGGGACTGCCGCCGTGGGAGATCGTCGGCCTGGAGGTCATCGACCGCCAGACCTACCACCAGCGCATAGCCGAGGGCTACGGGCCGGCCCCGGCGACCCCCGTCGGAGTGCACCCCTTCTGACCCGGGCTCGCTCCGGCGACCGGGTTCGCTCCGGCGACCGGGCGCGCTCCGGCCTCGCACGAGCCCCTGGCCGATCCACGGCTCGGCTCCGGGTGGCCCCGGAGCCGGCCCCGGACCCGACTGCCGGGGTGGTCCCGCCCCGGTCCCCGGCCCCGGTTCCGGGGCCGACTGCCGGGGCGCCGCCCGGACCCGCCCCCTGGACCCGGTCGCCGGGCCCACGCCGGTGCGACCCCGGTTCGTCCCGGGTTCGACCGTGCCCGGGCAGCCGCCCGGAGGGCGTCCCGCGCGTGTCTCGGGGTGTGGAACGAACGGTGGACGCGCCCACGCCGAGCACTACCCTTCCCGTATGACCACGCTCTCGCCGTACGACGCCCTCTCCCCGGTCACCCAGGCCGCCTACCGCGCCAAGGCGGCCGCCGCCGACCTCGCGCCGCTGCCCCGGGCCACCAAGGACGACGCGCTGCTCGCCATCGCGGACGCGCTGGAGGTCCGTACGAGCGAGATCGTCGAGGCCAACGCCGAGGACATCGCCAAGGCGCGCGAGGCCGGCACCAGCGAGGCCGTCGTCGACCGTCTGACGCTCACCCCGGAGCGGGTGCGGGCCATCGCCTCCGACGTGCGGGACGTCGTGGCGCTGCCCGACCCGGTCGGCGAGGTCGTGCGCGGCTCCACCCTCCCCAACGGCATCGACCTGCGGCAGGTCCGCGTCCCGCTCGGCGTCGTCGGCATCATCTACGAGGCCCGGCCGAACGTCACCGTGGACGCGGCGGCGCTCTGCCTGAAGTCCGGCAACGCGGTGCTGCTGCGCGGCTCGGCCTCCGCCTACGCGTCGAACACCGCCCTCGTCCGGGTGATCCGTGACGCCGTCGGCGGCGCCGGGCTGCCCGCCGACGCGGTCCAGCTCGTGCCGGGCGAGAGCCGGGACAGCGTGCGCGAGCTGATGCGCGCCCGTGGCCTGGTCGACGTCCTGATCCCGCGCGGCGGCGCCTCGCTCATCCGGACGGTCGTCTCCGAGTCCACCGTCCCGGTGATCGAGACCGGCACCGGCAACTGCCACGTCTACGTCGACGCCCAGGCCGACATCGACACGGCGATCGAGATCCTGATCAACTCCAAGGCCCAGCGGGTCAGCGTCTGCAACGCCGCCGAGACCCTGCTGGTCCACCAGGACATCGCCGCCGCGTTCCTGCCGCGCGCCCTCGACGCCCTCGCCGACGCCGGGGTCACCGTCCACGCCGACGAGCGGGTGCTGGCCCACGCCGAGAAGTCCCGGGTGACCGTCGTCGAGGCCACGCCCGAGGACTGGGAGACGGAGTACCTGTCGTACGACATCGCGGCGGCGGTCGTGGACTCCCTCGACAAGGCCGTGGAGCACATCCGGCTGTGGACCTCCGGCCACACCGAGGCCATCGTGACGACCTCGCAGCAGGCCGCCCGCCGCTTCACCCAGTTGGTCGACTCCACCACGGTCGCCGTCAACGCCTCCACCCGCTTCACGGACGGCGGCCAGTTCGGCTTCGGCGCGGAGATCGGCATCTCCACCCAGAAGCTGCACGCCCGGGGCCCCATGGGCCTGCCGGAGCTGACCAGCACCAAGTACATCGTCACCGGCGACGGCCACGTACGGCGCTGAGGGCGCACGGCTGACGGCCGACACGGTGCGGGGCGTCTCACCAGGCGGATGAATTTCCGTACCGTCTGCCCAAATTGACCCCCCAGGTCTACTCTGGATCCGTGCCGGAGGACGTGGGGGGCACGCCGTTCCCGGACGGCTGGGAGCCCGACGACGACCACGACCGCGGAGTGTCGGACGAAGAGTTCGCCTCCGTGGTCTTCGACGAGGCCTTCGTGCAGGCGGCCGTGGTGCACGAGCCGTCCGCCGTCGAACGCCTCCTGGCCGCAGCGCGGGCGAGAGCCGAGGCCTCCGAGGCCGAAGCCCGCCGTGCCCGTGCCCGCGGCGACCGCTACGACGACCTGTACGGCCCCGACGGACCCGGCGATCTCGGTCGCCATCCGGACGACGACGACCTCGACGACCTGGACGACCCCGAGGCCTGGGACCGCCGCCACGGCCCGTTCGGGGCGCACGGCAAGCAGCTCCGCTGGCACCGCCCCGTCGCCTGGATGCTCGCCCTCGTCATGGGCGTCGGCATGGTCGCGCTGGCCTTCGCCGCGGTCTACCGGGGCGCCTCGTCCGGCAGCCGGGACCGGGTGCCGACGCCCGCCTCGACCGGACTCGAACAGGGGAGCGGACTCCCTCCGTCCGCATCCGCCGACCACTCCCGGCCACCCGTCCCGGCGGTCCCGCGCACCCCCTGAGCGCGAGCCCGCCCCGCGGCCGGCGGGACGGCCGGGAAGCGGTGGGGGACGGCCGCGGAGAATACCTGGGAGAAGGCCGGGAAGACGGTCCGGGAGAGCGGTTCCCGACGCGTGAGAACCTGTCAGAACTTGTCGCGCGGCAGGGCGTTTACCCGAGCTCCGCGCGACCTACTCTGAAAGTATGGGCGGGCCCGGAGACCCACCGGAGGGGACACCCGAGGGAGCTCCCGGTGGTGGAGAGGACGAGTACCGATCCGTCGTCTTCGACGAATCGTTCGTCCGCGCTGCGCGCCTCCAGGAGTACTCGGCCGCGGAGCGCATCACCGACCACGCGCCGGCCGTCCGACGCCGTCCGCCCCTGCACCGGGGCCTGTCCCGGCAGGCACTCGTCCTGTTCGTGCTGATCGCCCTCGCCTTCGGCACCGCGGTCTACATGGGCGTCCGCCACCCCTACCAGAACCCGGCCGCCCGCCGGGCGGTGGAACCCCTGCGGATGACCGTCATCCCGCTCGCCCCGCAGGGCGCCGTGCCCGGCAGGGCCGACCCCGAGTACCTGTACGCCCACAGCCCCGCCGCGCAGTACCGCATCGGCGCCGAGGGCATCCCGCTGCCCGCCTCCCGGCGCACCGCGCACTTCTCCGACAGCCAGGTCGTCACCGCCCTGACCACCGCCAAGGACTACATCGTGCGCTCCTCCCTCTACCCGGAGGTGCTCAACGGGCAGCAGGTGCGGCCGGTGCGGGTGCTGATCGACTCCGACCAGCTCGACCAGTTCGACGAGAGCTTCACCCACCCGGCGGCGGACGGGCGGCACGCGCCGACCGGCTGGCTGGTCCGCTTCGACCCCTCCCGGGCCGAGTTGGCCGACCACAGGGTCCGCGTCCAGGGCACGCTCCAGGCCGCCGAGGCGGACTCCTCCACCCTGGAGGTCACCGCCGACCACACCTTCGTGTACGCGCTGCGGCCGGCCGGAGCCGACGCCGGGGCGTCGGCCTCCCTGTTCACCGTCCGCCGGGAGCTGCAGTTCCGCTTCGACCGCGACGACCTGCGGCTGCGCCAGACCCAGCTGACCGTCTCCTACGTCCAGGCCGGCCCGCTGTCCTGCGCCGAGGACTCCACGAACCATCTGCGGCCCCTGCTCGCCGGCCAGATCGCCAAGGCGGGCGGCCCGGCCGGCACGGACCCGTACGCCACCGGCGGCTGGACGGCACTGTGCGGGTCGCTGGCGGGGAGCGCGCAGCCGAAGGTCTGAGGGGACCGGCACGGGCGGCACCGGGAGGAACCGGACATCACCGGTCGACCCGGCGCCGCGCGGACGGGTACTGCTCGGCCCGGCGCCGTGCGGACGGGTACTGCTCGGCCCAGCGCTGTGCGGACGGGTGCTGCTCGGCCCGGCGCCGCCCGGTGCGGGCCGGTCGGCTCGGCGGCCCGGTCCCGGTGCGCGGTTCCCGCCGGGAACCGCGTGAACGCCCGGACCACCCGGACCGCCCGGTGCGCGTCCGGGCGGTCCTGTGTCGTTCGGCCGCGTGCGGTTCCGTCCGGCCGGGTCAGTCGTCGTCGCGCGGCGGCGCGTCCGCCGGGCGGTCCTGCGGCGGCGCGGAGGTGAAGCCGTCGAAGCCCCGGCGGACCCGGCCGCCCAGGTTGCCGGCGCCGCCCGCTATGTCGCTGACCAGCTTCATCAGCGGGTCCTTGGAGTTCTTGACGTGGTCGGCGTAGTGCGACGCCGACTCGCGGAAGGAGTCGCCGACCGAGGTGTCCTTGTCCTCGGCGCGCCGCGGGTAGTGGCCGTCCATGATCCGCTGGTGGTCCCGGGACTCCGACCACTTCTTCAGCTCGGCCGCGCGCACGGTGGTGAAGGGGTGGGAGCGGGGCAGCACGTTGAGGATCTTCAGCACGGAGTCGCGCAGGTCGCCGCCGGCCTCGTACTCCTCGGCCTGCTGGAGGAACGCGTCCACGTTCATCTCGTGCAGGTGGTTGCCGCCCGCGATCTTCATCAGGCCGCGCATCGAGGCCCTGAGGTCCTGGCCGACGAGCAGACCGGCCCGGTCCGCGGACAGCTCCGACTTGCGGAACCACTCGCGCAGGGCCGTCACGATCGCCATGACCGCGAGGTTGCCCAGCGGGATCCAGGCGACCCTGAGGGCGAGGTTGGTCAGGAACAGCAGGACGGTCCGGTACACGGCGTGGCCGGAGAGGGCGTGGCCCACCTCGTGGCCGATGACCGCCCGCATCTCCTCCTCGTCGAGCAGTTCGACCAGGCCCGTGGTCACGACGATGATCGGCTCGTCCAGGCCGATGCACATCGCGTTGGGCTGCGGGTCCTGGTTGACGTACATCGGCGGGACCTTCTCCAGGTCCAGGATGTAGCAGGCGTCCCGCAGCATGTCGTTCAGGTGGGCGAACTGCTGGTCCGAGACGCGGACCGAGTCGGACAGGAACAGCAGTCTCAGACTCCGCTCGGGCAGCAGCCCGCTGAGCGCCTTGAAGACGGTGTCGAAGCCGCTCAGCTTGCGCAGCGCGACCAGCGCGGAACGGTCGGCCGGGTGCTCGTACGCACGCGAGGAGATCCCCGGGAAACGCTTGCGCTGCCTGCTCGGCACCTTCTCGTGCCCCGTCTGCTCGTGGCCGTCGTCGGACATGTCTTCCCCCATGTGCGTGTGTGTGGCCCTCGTGTGTCTGGCCCTTCGCGGACCCTCGTGCAGCCCTTCGCGCCCCCGAAGCGGGACACAGCCTAGGCGGAGTTACGGTGGACGGGCACCACACCGAATGGAGTCCCGCACCATGGAGCACAACCCCGCAGCGGCCTGGCTCGCGCAGACCGCCGACGCGGCCCAGCAGCAAGGGGCGGGAAACCTGCTCCGGATCGTCCTGATCGTGATGCTCCTGGGCTGCGCACTGACCGCCTGGTTCCTGCTGCGGGGCTACAAGCGGAAGGACGACTGAGCGCACGGGAAGGTTCCCCGGCCGCCGCCGGCCGCCCGGCGGGACCCAACCGCCCTCCCCCAACGGTGGAGTCGGCGTGAGGGGCGCGGAGGCGCACGCTTACGATGGGCCGACGTCTTTATCCCGCCCACACCGGATAGGTCCTGCCGAAGATGAGCTTCCACAGCGCCGCAGCCCAGTTGGTCACCCTCGCCGCCGAGGGCGAGGAGCACGGTGGCAACCACGAGAGCCTGAGCCCCCTGGTGACCGGTGGCGGCGCCTTCCTGATCCTGCTGCTCCTGCTGTGGGTCACCACCCGCTTCAACCGCGACCGCTGAGGCACGCCATGGTCATACCGGGGCACTCCGGGCATCCGCCGACCGGTGCCCTCAGGCGGGGCCGGTAGGGTCTGCACGCATGGGAGAGCAGGACATGCCTACCGGCCCGTCGAACCCGGGCAAGCGCCGCCTCGGCGTCATGGGCGGGACGTTCGATCCGATCCACCACGGACACCTCGTGGCGGCCAGTGAGGTCGCCGCGCAGTTCCACCTGGACGAGGTCGTGTTCGTCCCGACCGGCGAACCCTGGCAGAAGAGCCACCGCCGGGTCTCCCCGGCCGAGGACCGCTACCTGATGACGGTCATCGCGACCGCCGAGAACCCGCAGTTCTCGGTCAGCCGCATCGACATCGACCGCGGCGGCCCCACCTACACCGTGGACACCCTGCGCGACCTGCGCGCCCTCAACCCCGACACCGACCTGTTCTTCATCACCGGTGCCGACGCCCTCGCCCAGATCCTCACCTGGCGCGACAGCGAGGAGCTGTTCTCCCTGGCGCACTTCATCGGGGTCACCCGCCCGGGACACCACCTCAACGACCCCGGGCTCCCCGAGGGCGGCGTCTCCCTCGTCGAGGTCCCCGCCCTGGCCATCTCCTCCACGGACTGCCGCGCGAGGGTCGCCAAGGGCGACCCCATCTGGTATCTGGTGCCGGACGGAGTCGTGCGCTACATCGACAAGCGCGAGCTGTACCGCGGCGAGTGAGCCGAGAGGGGTACCGGTGAACGACCGATACGACGCGGGCTACGGGAACGACCCGTACGAACTCGTCGGCTACGACGAATACGGGCAGCCGGTGTACCGGCAGGTCCCGCCCCAGCAGGTCCCGCAGCAGCCCTACGACCCGTACGGGCAGCAGCAGACCTACGGCTACGACCCGTACGCCACGGCCGGACAGCAGCAGACGCCCGCCTACGACCCGTACGACACCGGCCGGCAGGCCCCGGTGCAGGACCCGTACGACACCGGCCGGCAGGCCCCGGTGCAGGAGCCCTACGGCACCGGCGGCTACGCCCGGCAGGGCGGCGCCGGGACCGCGGCCCCGTACGACCCGTACGGGCAGACCGCCGTCGGCGGGCAGCAGCCCCGCGTCGCCGAGCAGACCGCCCACATCCCGCAGCAGGCCGGACCGGCCGAGGGCGCGGCGGCGAGCCCGGCGGCGGACCGGGACGCCTCCGGCGAGCCCGAACGGGACTACCGCACCGAGCAGTTCGCCTTCGTCGAGGAGCCCGACGCGGACTCCGAGGACGTCATCGACTGGCTGAACTTCACCGAGAACCGCACCGAGCGCCGCGAGGAGGCCAAGCGCCGGGCCCGCAGCCGGCTCGTCGCCCTGGCCGTGGTCCTCGTCCTGGCCGCGATCGCCGGCACGGGCTACCTCTGGTACGCCGGAAAGCTCCCGGGCCGGTCCTCGTCGGACTCCGAGGCGACCGGCACCACGACCGCCGGCGCCGCCCAGAAGCGCGACGTGATCGTGGTCCACCTGCACGACACCGCTCAGGGCGGCACCTCCACGGTGCTGCTCGTCGACAACACCACCACCCGGCAGGGCACCAGCGTCCTGCTGCCCAACTCCCTCGTCGTCACCACCGACGACGGCACCACGACCACTCTCGCCAAGTCCGTCGACGAGGACGGCTCGGCCGGCACCCGTGAGGCGCTCGACACCGTCCTCGGCACCGACATCGAGGGCACCTGGCGGCTGGACACCCCCTACCTCCAGAACCTCGTCGACCTCGTCGGCAACATCGAGGTCGACACCGACACCGCCGTCCCCGACCCGGACGCCAAGAAGAAGGGCCAGGCCCCTCTCGTCAGCAAGGGCGAGAACCAGACCCTCAGCGGGAAGATGGCCGTCGCCTACGCCACCCACCGCGCCGAGGGCGAGGCCCAGAACGCCCAGCTGGAGCGGTTCGGCCAGGTCATGCAGGCCGTGCTGCGCAAGGTGTCCTCCGACGCGCAGGGCGCCACGGTCACCGTCCAGACCCTGGCCCAGATCCTCGACCCCTCCCTCACCGACAAGGACCTCGGCGCCTTCCTCGCCGGGCTCGCCGACCTCGCCAAGGGCGGCGACTACAAGACCGCCCTGCTGCCCGTCCAGGCCGACGGCACGCTCAGCGCCGAGGCCGGCGCGAGCGTGGTCAAGGACATCCTCGGCGGCACCGCGAAGAGCCCCGACAAGGACGCCGCCGTCAGCGTCTCCGTCCAGAACGCCGGCGGGACCGAGGCCGACACCGAGGACGCGCGCGTGGTGCTCCTCAACGGCGGCTTCACCTTCCTGGAGGGCGGCACGTCGTCCGGCACGCAGTCCGCGTCCGAGGTGCTCTACGCGGACGCCGCCGACAAGGAGAACGCCACCGAGGTCGCCAAGACCCTGGGCCTGCCCACCGACGCCGTGAAGAAGGGGACGGTCGCCGCCAACGCGGACGTCGCCGTCGTCCTGGGCCGGGACTACGAGCCCTCGGCCTCCTAGCGGCCCCGCCTTAAGGCGGTCATGGCGGGTGATCCCCTCAGCACCTCGGGTGCCGTCGGCGGTCCGTGAGACCCTTGAGGTCAAACGACCGCCGACGGAAAGCCACGCAGTGACCGCCACCGACCGTTCCCTCGAGCTCATCACCACCGCCGCGCAGGCGGCCGCCGACAAGCTCGCGCACGACATCATCGCCTACGACGTCAGCGACGTGCTGTCGATCACGGACGCCTTCCTGCTGGCGTCCGCCCCCAACGACCGCCAGGTCAAGTCGATCGTCGACGAGATCGAGGAGCGCCTGCTGAAGGAGCTCGGCGCCAAGCCGGTGCGCCGCGAGGGCGACCGCGAGGCCCGCTGGGTCCTCCTCGACTACGTCGACATCGTGGTGCACGTCCAGCACAGCGAGGAGCGCGTCTTCTACGCGCTGGAACGCCTGTGGAAGGACTGCCCCGAGCTCGACCTTCCCGAGGACGCCAAGGCCACCCGCGGCAAGGCCGCGGAGCACGCCAAGCTGCAGGCCGAGGGGGACACCGCCGGCTTCGGGGACCTGCGGTGAGCGCGCCGTCGCAGGCCGCCGCCGGTCGCACACCGGGCCGCGGCCGCCGGGTCATCCTCTGGAGACACGGCCAGACCTCCTGGAACGTGGAGCGCCGCTTCCAGGGCACCACGGACGTCGAGCTGACCGAGACCGGCGTGGCCCAGGCCCGCCGCGCCGCCCGGCTTCTCACCTCCCTCAAGCCCGACGCGATCGTCGCCTCGGACCTGTCCCGGGCCGCGAGCACGGCCGCCGAGCTCGCCGCGCTCACCGGCCTCGAGGTCGCCCACGACGAGGGGCTGCGCGAGACCTACGCGGGCGTCTGGCAGGGGCTGACGCACGAGGAGATCGTCGCCCGGTACGGCGAGGAGTACGCCGCGTGGAAGCGCGGCGAGCCGGTCCGCCGCGGCGGCGGCGAGCTGGAGACCGAGGTCGCCGACCGGGCCGCCCCCGTCGTCCTGCGGCACGCCGAGAAGCTCCCGGAGGACGGCACGCTCGTCGTCGTCAGCCACGGCGGCACCATCCGCACCACCATCGGCCGCCTCCTCGGTCTGGAGGCGCACCACTGGGAGAGCCTCGGCGGCCTCTCCAACTGCTGCTGGTCCGTCCTCGGCGAAGGCGCCCGCGGCTGGCGCCTGCTCGAGCACAACGCCGGCACCCTGCCCGAGCCGGTCCTGGGCGACGACGACTGAGCGCCGAGCGGGCGCACCGGACGCCGGCCGGACGCCCGGGGGCGCCCGGCAGACGGTCCGGCGACGGGGCCGGGACCCGGATTTCACTTTCCGGCAGGTCGCAGGCTAAAGTTCTTCTTGTTCGCCCCGCCGAGCGGGGCGAAACACCATGCGGCTCCGCCGCGTGGGAGCAAGGGGCTATAGCTCAGTTGGTAGAGCGCCTGCATGGCATGCAGGAGGTCAGGAGTTCAATTCTCCTTAGCTCCACTGATCGCCACTCCGTTGAGTGGTCGAAGATCGGTTCGAGAAGATCCCGTCCCCCAGGGGGCGGGATCTCTCATTTCCGGCGCAGCAGCTCCGCGCGACGCGCCGTCTCCTCGTCGTCGGGTGTGTAGACGACGATCCGGCACTCCGGCATGCCGTCGATCGACAACGACATCGACGACATCCGCAGCTCGCCCACCGCCGCGTGCCGGAAGACCTTCACGCGGCGGCCCGGCTCCGCCACGTCACCGGACGCCCACAGCCGCGCGAAGAGCGGGCTGGCCGCGGACAGCCGGCGTATGAAGTCCTCCCACACCGGCTCCCCGGCGTGCAGCCCGTAGGCCGCCCGCAGGGTCGCCACCATCACCGGCAGCTCCGTCTCCCGGTACAGCAGCGGGCACTCCTCCTCGTCCGCCGTGAACAGCGTCCACAGCGCGTT
The DNA here is from genome assembly GCF_044328485.1 of Streptomyces sp. NPDC017936. Classification (NCBI taxonomy): domain Bacteria; kingdom Bacillati; phylum Actinomycetota; class Actinomycetes; order Kitasatosporales; family Streptomycetaceae; genus Streptomyces; species Streptomyces sp. NPDC017936. The sequence goes on from NZ_JBIRHK010000003.1 coordinate 401,629, forward strand.
GGCCGACGCCCGTGAGGAGGCCTTCGACGGGGTCATGAACAGGTACCGGTAGACGGGGTTGGCGGCGAGGATGTCGTAGCGCGAGTTGTAGACCACCGCCGGACGCGGCGCGAGCGCGTCGATGATGCCCTGGATCTCCGGCCCCACGCTCTGCACCAGCGCCTCCGGCTGGGGCGTGCACGGCACCTCGGCCAGGTGGTAGAGGTGCTCCCGCTCCGGCGGATCGAGCCGCAGCGTGCGCGCCACGGCGTCCAGGACCTGCGCCGAGGCGTTGATCGGCCGGCCCTGCTCCAGCCACGTGTACCAGGTGACGCCCACGCCCGAGAGCTGGGCGACCTCCTCGCGCCGCAGCCCGGGAGTGCGCCGCCGCAGCCCCGGCGGCATCCCAACGTCGGCCGGTGTCACCCGCGCCCGCCTGCTGCGCAGGAAGGCCGCCAGCTCCGTCCGGCGCCGCTGGACCGTCGCCGCCCGCCCCGTGCCCGCCCGACTCCTCGTCCCCATCGTCACGTCCCCCATGGTCGATCCCCCGCCCGGCCCCTGCCAGGTGCTGTCAGTACCAGCATCGACGGGCTCTCGGCACCCGTACCGGAGTCCCGCCACGCTCGACGGCATGACGACGACCCCCCGGACGGGCCCGGATCCCGTAGCTGTTCCCTCTCCGCCCGCTCCCGCCGCCGGTGAGGCCCCCGGCGCCGACAACCGGTCCCGGCTGCTGCTCCCGGTCGTGCTCGCCGCCCAGTTCATGGCACTGCTCGACGTCTTCATCGTGAACGTCGCGGCCCCCACGATCGGTTCCGACCTGCACGCCTCCGGCGCCGACCTCCAACTGGTCGTCGCCGGCTACGCCATCACGTACTCCGTGCTGCTGATCACCGGCGCGCGGCTCGGCGACCGGTTCGGCCACGGCCGCGTCCACCTCGTGGGACTCGCCCTCTTCACCACCGCCTCGCTCGCCTGCGGGCTGGCGCGGGGCGGCACCGAGCTGATCGTCTTCCGGCTGGTGCAGGGCGCCGGGTCGGCGGTGATGATCCCCCAGGTCCTCAGCCTGATCCAGCGCACCTTCACGGGTGAGGCCCGGGCGCGGGCGCTCAGCGCCTACTCGGCCGTCCTCGCCGTCGGCGCGGCGGCCGGACAGGTGCTCGGCGGCGTCCTGGTCAGCGCCGACCTGCTGGGCAGCGGCTGGCGGCCGGTCTTCCTGGTCAACGTGCCCGTGGGCCTCGCCCTGCTGGTCGTGGGCCGGCGCGTGCTGCCCCGCGGCGGCGCGACGGAGCGCGAGAAGGCGCGCGGCCTGGACGTCCCCGGCCTGGTGCTGCTCGCGGCCGCCGTGTCCCTCGTCACGGTCCCGCTCGTGCTCGGGCAGGAGGCGGACTGGCCGCTGTGGTCCTGGTTCTCGCTGGCGGCCGGCACGCTCCTGTTCGCCCTGTTCTGCGGCTACGAGTCCCGTCTCGCCCGGCGCGGCGGCGCACCGCTGATCGCGCCGCGCGTCCTGCGCCACCCCGGCATGGGGCTCGCCGTCCTGCGCGTCATGGCCGTCATGGCGGTCAACGGAGGCTTCCTCTTCGTGCTCACCCTGCACGTCCAGGGAGGCCTCGGCTACAGCGCGCTGCGCGCCGGGCTCACCTTCGCCCCGACCGCGATCGTGTTCGGCGCGGTCGGGCTGACCTGGCGCACCTGGCCCGCCGCCTGGCAGCGGGCGCTGGTCCCGGCCGGGTTCGCGCTCACCGCCCTGTCCGTGGCCGCGGTGGGCCTGGCCTTCGAGGGCGGCGGCCACGGCGGGGCCTGGCTGTACGGGGCGTACGCGGGCGTGGGCGCCGGGCTCGCGCTGGCCTTCAGCCCGACGCTCACCCGCGCCCTGGCCGCCGTGCGCACCGAGGACGCGGCGGACGCCAGCGGGCTGCTCGCCACGGTCACCCAGATCGGTCAGCTGCTCGGCGTCGCGGTCTTCGGCACACTGTTCTTCCACCGGCTTGAGTCACTGGGGGCCCCGCAGGCGTATACCTCTGCGGAAGCGCTTCTCACATGCATGTTCGCGCTCGCTGCGACAGCCGCGACGGGTGCCGTGTCCGGACTGGTACTGAGGCGTCGCTGACCGTATCGGCCCGGCCGTGGCAGAATCAAACGGCCGGAAGGGGGCGCGACCCGACGGGAGGGAGTAGCGATGCCTGCGAGCATCCTCGGCGAGGTCGGTCACCTCTCCGAAGCAGCGTTGAGGCGGGGAACGGCCACCCGGCTCAGCTGCCCTTCCTGCGGTTCCGCCTTCGTCGCCCAGGTCCTCGGGGACAACGGCGGGATCTCCTACGTGTGCACGGCCTGCGGCCACAGCTGGAGCTGATCGATGGGTGCACACAGGCGGAAGTGCGACTGGTGCGGCAGCGGCACCCCGATCGTGCGCGACATGGAGCCGGTCAACCCCGACTACCAGTACTGGTGCGAGGAATGCGCGCGGGCGCTGATCATAAAGGGCGACCCCATCGAGACGTACCGGGAGCTGGAGGGCGAGCCGATCTACGGCCGGCTCCTGGAGGAGCACTGCACGCTCAAACGGTTCTACTCCTTCGTGACGGCCTGACCTGACTTTCCGCGGCAAAGCGGACAGAACGGAAACGATTTGGTGGTCCACCCCCAGGACCGTGTAATGTTGGCGTCGCCGCCGGGGAAACCCGGAGGAAAAGGCCGACAAGCGGCTTCACCGCTTGGCCGCGAGGGGCTATAGCTCAGTTGGTAGAGCGCCTGCATGGCATGCAGGAGGTCAGGAGTTCAATTCTCCTTAGCTCCACAGCAGATCCCGCCGGATCGGAATGATCCGGCGGGATTTTTCGTGTGTCCGTACGCGGTCGTACGCCCGTACCCGGTCGCAGGGCCGTGAGCGCGCCGGAGGACCGGGGACGCGCAGGGGGGCCGCCCCGCTCCGGGCGGCCCCGTCGTCGTGCCGGCTCAGCGGCCCAGGGCGCGGCGGCCGCGGCCCTGGGAGAGGACCGGGAGGTTGCGGGAGGGCGCCTGCGCGCGCGTGTCCTCCTCGATGCGCAGCGCCAGCGCCGGGCAGCGGCGCACCGCGCGCAGCGCCTTCGCCTCCGCGTAGCGCGGCACCTTCGCCTGTGCGACGGTCGGGAAACCGTCGGCGCCGAGCTGGAACACCTCCGGGAGGATGTCGGCGCACAGGCCGTGACCGCGGCACAGCGTCCAGTCGACGAAGATCTTCTGACGGCTGTCCCCGGTGTCCGCGGACTCTCCGCCGCCCGGGATGCCCGCCGGGGCCCTGCCGCCCTCGAAGAGCGGCAGGACGCCTTCCACGGGCCGGCCGCAGCCGTTGCCGAGGACGTGTGCCGCCAGGTCGTCCGTGAACGCCTTGACGGTCGACTCCAGGAACATCGCGGAGCCGTCGGGGTGCGAGCAGGCGCCACGCCGCTTGACGTTCTTGGCGACCTGCTTGAGCGCCTCCAGGGCGGCCGGTCCGCCGCCGTTGAGGATGTCCTCCATGCCGCGCGCCGCGGCCGGCAGACCGAGGTAGCAGGGGCCGCACTGGCCGGCGCTCTCCTCCGCGAGCCACTGGGCCACGCGCAGCGACTCGCCGAGCGGGCAGGTCTCCTGGCTGATCGGCAGGATCGCGCCGGCGCCGAGCGAACCGCCCACCGCGTCCAGGGAGTTGCGCGAGACGATCGCCTCGTTGACCGTCGCCGCGTCGATCCACTTGCCGTGGTAGCCGCCGGTCAGCACGCCCTGCGGGACCGGCGGGGCGCCGGCCAGCTGGAGGACGTAGCGCAGCGGGACGCCCGTGGGCACCTCGATCACCATCGGACGGGCGACCGCGCCGGAGACCGTCAGCATGACGGTGCCCGGCTCGTCGTACAGGCCGGTGTTGCCGTAGCGCTCCGGGCCGATGCGGGCGGCGATGGCCAGCTGGGCGAAGGTCTCGGCGTTGGACAGCAGGGTCGGCGCGCCGCCGACGCCGCTCTGGGAGGCGCTGGTCTTGCGGCCGGGCGGGATCGCCGGGCCGCCGTCGATGGAACGGATCAGCGAGGCGGCGGCGCCGGTGACCATGCGGACCGGGTTGCGCTGGACGAACGCCTTCAGCGCCGAGCGGCGGCCGTTGCTCAGACCGCGTTCGGCCAGGGCGGCCTCCATGGAGCGCTGGGTCGATTCGCGGGTGACCCCCACCACGAGCGTGCGGGCCCCCAGCGCCTCCGCCACCAGGAGCGCGCCGTCCAGGATGAGATGCGGGGCACGGTTGATCATCACCGTGTCCTTGCGGCAGGCCGGCTCGTCCTCGCTGCCGTTGACGACGACGACCGGCCGTACGCCGCGCTTGATCGCCGCGTCGGCGACCGAGCGCAGCTTCTTGTGGAAGGGGAAGCCCGCGCCGCCGCGGCCCTTGAGGTTGATGCGCTCGGAGAGCTGGGCGAGCTTCTCCCCGCCCATGGGTTCGAGCGGCCCGTGCACCTTCAGGTGCATGGGCAGGTCCAGTCTCTCGACAAGGTCGAAGCCCGACGTGAGCTGCGGAAGACCGACCACGCGGACTTCTGGGACGTCGGGCAGGGCCTCGTTCACCTATAGCCTCCGGAAGGCGTGTTCCAAGGTTCGCCCGAACCCGGGGCGTCGAAGGACGCTCCGGGCGATGGTTCGGCGGGACCGCTGTTGTACGTGTCGTTCGAGTTGTACGTGCCGTACTGCCCGTTCGTCTCACCGGTGTCGTACACATCACCTCCGGCGTACGGCACGGTGCCCGTGCTGCCGTAGGCCGGGATGGTGAATCCGGTGTCCTGGAGGGGGTCGTAGACCGACTGGGGCGCCTCGCCGACCGGCGGCGGGGACGGGATCGGCCAGCTGCCCGACGTGCTGCCGCCGCCGTCGACCCGGGGCATCGCCTCCGTGGCCTGCACGTCGAACGGCAGGTCCATGCGCGCGGTCTGGCCGGCGGCGAACGACTGCTGCCCGGGCGGGGGCGTGGAGACGGCGCGGTAGGCGGCCGCGAAGCCGTTCGCGGACTCCGGGGCGGCGGGGGCGTCGTAGCGGGAGGACGCCGACGGGCCCGTCCGCGGGGAGCCCGCCGGGCCGGCCGGGGACGTCCGGGACGGACGGCTCCCGTAGCCGGGCAGCGAGGACGAGGCCTCCGCCACGCGCGCGCGTGACGCCTCCAGGCCCTCCGCGGCGGAGCGGTCCGGGTTGCCCAGCAGCGCGGCGATGCGGTCGGCGACCTTGCGCTTGACCGGGCGCGGGGCGGCGCGCAGGGCGAGGGCCGCGATGACACCGGCCAGGCACAGCTCGTAGGACACCACGAAGAACGGCTTCGCGGCACGCCCCGCGAAGAGGCCGTGGATCAGCGCCGCGCACAGCGCCGGGTAGGCCAGCATGTGCATGGCGCGCCAGCGCGCCGCGACCGGCGCCGGGGACGCGAACTGGTTGCGCAGCGCGCCGGTGATGCCCACGAAGATCATGAGCAGGCCGGCCAGGGAGCCGAGGCCGATGAGTCCGGCGCTGCCGCTGACACCCAGGCTGAAGGGGATCAGGGCGGCGATCAGGACGGTGTGCTCCAGCGCCAGCTTGATGGTGACGTGCACCAGGAGGAACGCGATCGAGCCGACGGCGGTCACCCGGTGGACGCCCTGCGCGATGATCCGCTGACGCGTGTTGAGGATGAGCCGGTCCTGGGCGACGAGGCCCCAGATGACCGAGCAGGTCAGGCAGACCAGGGACAGGACGCCCGCACCGAAGTTGAGGAACGCCTGGAGCTGGTCGCCTCCGAACAGCACGACGATGGGTATGAGCAGCAGAACGACAGCCGACGCCACCCCGTAGGCCGAGCGGCCGGGCCTGGGGAGCGAGCTGTTGCTGAGAAGAGGGTTCATGGGGGCAACTCCGAGCAGTTTCGGGAAGGCGGTCCCGCTGCCGAACTCTAAGTGGCTCTCTACCGGCGGGTACGAGGTTTGAGTTATTGCGTTGTTATCAAAGGACGAGAGGGATGATGCGATGTCCCTTTAGTGGCTGTTACGCGAAGTAATCCTTGACTCACATTCAAGATGGGCTCGGTTCTGGTCGTGCCGGTGCCGGACGGCACCGCGTCGACCAGGCATACGGAAGCGCGTCGCGGCGTGCTCAAGGGCTGCGGTACCCTGAGGCCATGCGTGCCGTACGCCTTCTGCTTGGCGGGCCGCGCTGATCAGTCCCGACCGCCGGACGACCGGACGGGTCGGAATCGGCGCGGCGTCCCCTCCTGTGCGAGGGGATTTTTCGTTTCCCGGGTGTGACAGCCGCTGGCAGAGACGATCGATGGAGCTTTGAGGATCATGAGCGAGATGAACCCCGCTGCCGCCGAGGCGGCCGCGCCGCACCGCTACACGGCCGCCGTGGCGGCCGAGATCGAGGCACGCTGGCAGGACGTCTGGGACGCCGAGGGCACCTACGCGGCGCCGAACCCGAAGGGCGACCTGGCGGGCGATCCCGAGCTGGTCGCGCGGCCCAAGAAGTTCATCATGGACATGTTCCCGTACCCCTCGGGTGCGGGCCTGCACGTCGGCCACCCGCTGGGTTACATCGCCACCGACGTCTTCGCGCGCTTCCAGCGCATGACGGGCCACAACGTCCTGCACACCCTGGGCTTCGACGCCTTCGGCCTGCCCGCCGAGCAGTACGCCGTGCAGACCGGCACGCACCCGCGCGTGTCCACCGAGGCCAACATCGAGAACATGAAGGCCCAGCTGCGCCGGCTGGGCCTGGGCCACGACAAGCGCCGGTCGTTCGCCACGATCGACCCGGACTACTACAAGTGGACCCAGTGGATCTTTCTGCAGATCTTCAACTCCTGGTACGACGACGAGGCCCGCAGGGCCCGCCCGGTCTCCGAGCTGATCGCGCAGTTCGAGTCCGGTGAGCGCCCCGTGCCGGGCCACACGCGCGCGTGGAGCGAGCTGAACGCCGCGGAGCGCGCCGACGTCCTGGGCGGGTTCCGCCTGGCCTACGCCTCCGACGCGCCCGTCAACTGGTGCCCCGGCCTGGGCACCGTGCTGGCCAACGAGGAGGTCACCGCCGACGGCCGCTCCGAGCGCGGCAACTACCCGGTCTTCAAGGCCAAGCTGCGCCAGTGGAACATGCGCATCACCGCGTACGCCGACCGGCTGCTGGAGGACCTGGACGCGCTGGACTGGCCCGAGGCCATCAAGCTGCAGCAGCGCAACTGGATCGGCCGCTCCGAGGGCGCCCGCGTCGACTTCCCCGTGGACGGCGAGCGCATCACGGTCTTCACCACCCGCCCGGACACCCTGTTCGGCGCGACCTACATGGTGCTGGCGCCCGAGCACCCGCTGGTCGAGAAGTTCACCCCGGACGCCTGGCCCGAGGGCACCCGCGAGGCGTGGACCGGCGGCCACGCGACCCCGGCCGGGGCCGTCGCCGCCTACCGCGCGCAGGCCGCCTCCAAGTCCGACGTCGAGCGGCAGGCCGAGGCCAAGGACAAGACCGGCGTCTTCATCGGCGCGTACGCCACCAACCCGGTCAACGGCGAGCGCATCCCCGTCTTCATCGCCGACTACGTCCTGATGGGCTACGGCACCGGCGCCATCATGGCCGTCCCCGCGGGCGACCAGCGCGACTTCGAGTTCGCGCGCGCCTTCGAGCTGCCGATCCACTGCGTCGTGGAGCCGACCGACGGCCGCGGCACGGACACCTCGACGTGGGAGGACGCCTTCGGGTCGTACGACGCGAAGATCATCAACTCCTCCAACGCCGGCATCTCCCTGGACGGCCTGGGCGTCGCCGAGGCCAAGGCGCGCATCACCGAGTGGCTGGAGCGCGAGGGCATCGGCGAGGGCACCGTCAACTTCCGCCTGCGCGACTGGCTGTTCAGCCGCCAGCGCTACTGGGGCGAGCCCTTCCCGATCGTCTACGACGAGGACGGCATCGCCCACGCGCTGCCCGAGTCGATGCTGCCGCTGGAGCTGCCGGAGGTCGAGGACTACTCGCCGCGCACCTTCGACCCCGACGACGCGGACACCCGGCCCGAGACGCCGCTGTCGCGCAACGAGGAATGGGTCAACGTCACCCTGGACCTGGGCGACGGGCCGAAGAAGTACCGGCGCGAGACCAACACCATGCCCAACTGGGCCGGTTCCTGCTGGTACGAACTGCGCTACCTGGACCCGCACAACTCCGAGGAGCTGGTCGACCCGGCCATCGAGCAGTACTGGATGGGCCCGCGCGAGGGCATGCCGCACGGCGGCGTCGACCTGTACGTCGGCGGCGCCGAGCACGCGGTGCTGCACCTGCTGTACGCCCGCTTCTGGTCCAAGGTCCTGTACGACCTGGGGCACGTCTCCTCCGCGGAGCCGTTCCACAAGCTGTTCAACCAGGGCATGATCCAGGCCTACGTCTACCGCGACAGCCGCGGCATCGCGGTGCCGGCCGCCGAGGTGGAGGAGCGCGACGGCGCCTACCACTACCAGGGCGAGAAGGTCTCCCGGCTGCTGGGCAAGATGGGCAAGTCCCTGAAGAACGCGGTCACGCCGGACGAGATCTGCGCCGAGTACGGCGCCGACACGCTGCGCCTGTACGAGATGGCCATGGGCCCGCTGGACGTCTCCCGGCCGTGGGACACGCGCGCGGTGGTCGGCCAGTTCCGCCTGCTGCAGCGGCTGTGGCGCAACGTCGTCGACGAGAACACCGGCGCGGTCACCGTCGTCGACGCCGAGCCCGGCGAGGACACGCTGCGGGCGCTGCACAAGGCGATCGACGGGGTGCGCGGGGACCTGGAGGGCATGCGGTTCAACACCGCCATCGCCAAGATCACCGAGCTGAACAACCACCTGACCAAGGCGGGCGCCGCCGTGCCGCGGTCCGTCGCCGAGGCACTGGTGCTGCTGGTCGCCCCGCTCGCCCCGCACATCGCCGAGGAACTGTGGCGCCGGCTGGGCCACACCGGCTCGGTCGTCCACCAGGACTTCCCGGTCGCCGACCCGGCCTACGTCGTGGACGAGACCGTGACCTGCGTCGTGCAGGTCAAGGGCAAGGTCAAGGCGCGGCTGGAGGTGTCGCCGGCCATCTCCGACGAGGAACTGGAGAAGACGGCGCTGGCCGACGAGAACGTCGTCAGGGCGCTGGGCGGCGCGGGCATCCGCAAGGTGATCGTGCGGGCGCCCAAGCTGGTCAACATCGTTCCGGCGTAGACGCCTCTCGACGGCCCCTCGAACGCCCCCCTCGCGGACCGCGGGGGGCCGGTGGCGGGGGCCGTCGGGGTGGTCGGGGTAGTCCCCTACGGGCAGGTTCGGGGTTCTTCTGGAACTTCGGGCCTGCCCGTCTCGTTTACGGTTGAGGAGCGGCGCGCGGTGTGCCGGAGCCGGTTTCCGGAGGAGGAGCCCGTGGAAGCAGTGATCGCAGTCGTCGCCCTGCTCTTCGTGCTGTTCCTGGCGCTCGGCGCCTACGCCACGGTGAAGGTGGTCGGCGCCGCCAAGCGCAGCGTGGACCGCACCCTCACCAGCGCCCGCCGTACGGTCGAGGACCACACCCTGCGGGCCAAGTCCTTCGCCCAGCCGGGGCCGGCCGGCGAGATCGCCCAGCTCCGCCTCAAGCTGCGCACCTCGATGCGGGCCACCCAGGACGCGCTGCAGGCGGGCGCGGCCGAGGACGAGTCGCTGAAGGAGTCCCTCGGCCTCTTCCGGCGCCTCAGCGCGCACGGACACGAGCTGGACGGCGAGCTCAGGCGCCTGGAGTCCGAGCCCGACCGGGCCACGCTCGCCGAGCGGCTGCCCTCCCTGCGGGAGCGCACGGAGCGCATCACGGCCTCGGCGGACTCGCTGCGCTGGGCGGCCCGGGACCGCGCCCGCCGTTTCGCGGACGAGGACCTGGACACCCTCAGCGCCCAGATCGACGTCGAGGCGGGCGCCCTGCGCCACTGGACCGGCCCGGAGACCGCCCCGACGCCTCCGTGGCCCGGGACACCGGCCGCCGAAGAGCAGACCTGGCCGAAGAGCGCCGACGCGCGCACCGCGGAGAGCGCGGCGCGGGAGCCGGACCGGCCCGCCATCACCCCGCCCGGGCCGCGCCCCACCTACCCCTGGCAGAAGAAGCCCCGGCCCGAGACCACCACCTGACGCCGCACACGATCCCGCCGACGGGCGACGCCCGGCAGGGGCCGGACTGCCGCGCGGGCGCTACGCCAGGTAACCTCCAGCTCATGTCCCGCCATGTCGCGATCGTCACGGATTCAACGGCCTACCTGCCGCAGCGGACGATGGAGCGCCACGGCATCACCGCGGTGCCCCTGACCGTCGTCCTCGGCGACCAGGCACTGGAGGAGGGCACGGAGATCTCGACCCGTGCCCTCGCGCAGGCGCTGCAGAAACGACGCTCCGTCACCACCTCACGCCCCAGCCCCCAGCTCTTCGCGGAGACCTACCGCAAGATCGCCGGGTCCGGAGCCACCGGCATCGTCTCCCTCCATCTGTCCGCCGAGTTGTCGGGCACCTACGACGCGGCGGTCGTCGCGGCGCGTGAGGCGCCGGTGCCCGTTCGGGTGGTGGACACCGGCATGGTCGCGATGGCCCTCGGCTTCTGCGCGCTCGCGGCGGCCCGGGCCGCGGAGACGGGCGGCACGGTGGACGAGGCGGTCGCGGCCGCGGAGAAGCGTGCCTTCGGCACGTCCGCCTTCTTCTACGTCGACACCCTCGACTACCTGCGCCGCGGCGGCCGCATCGGCGCCGCGCAGGCCCTGTTCGGGTCGGCGCTCGCGGTCAAGCCGCTGCTCCAGCTCGACGGGGGGCGCATCGAGCCCCTGGAGAAGGTGCGGACGGCGTCGAAGGCGATCGCCCGCCTCGAGGAGCTGGTCGCCGGCCGGGCCGGCAACGCGCCGGTCGACATCGCCGTCCACCATCTCGCCGCGCCGGATCGGGCGTCGGCCCTCGCGGAGCGGCTGCGCGACCGGGTACTGGACCTCGGCGAACTCCATGTGAGTGAGGTGGGCGCGGTGATCGGGGCGCACACCGGGCCCGGGCTGTTGGGGGCCGTGGTCTCGACGCGGTGAGCGCCGCGCGCGTCCGAGGAGCCGTGGTGGGTGCCGTGCGCGTCCGAGCCGTGGTGAGCGTCCCGGACGTCCGCAGGTTCGCGGGGAGCGCCTGAGGCGCTCGGGGATCCGTCACTCGCGCGGGTGACGGAGTTGTCCACAAGCGGGCCGTCGTCCCCGGAGAACGAGCAAGATCATCGCGGTTCGGTGAAGTCGTCGATCCTCGTCGCATGGCACTTCGATCACGCTCACGTACGACGAACGCGACCAGTGGACCCGGCCGGGACCCCGGCTCCGACGGCCGGCTCCGGCACCGGCGGTCACCCGCCCACAGCCGGCTGAGGAACCGTCAGGCCTCGGCGGAGGAACTGCGCCGCCGGGCGGAGGAGTTGTTCGGTGACCGGGTCGGACGGCGAGGGCATGCGAGGGGAACGGGGGCGGGTCCGCCGACGCGGGATGACGATGTCGGAGACGAGGCCGGGTTCCGGAACTCCGGGAGGCGCGCGCCGCGGCCCGTGAGCGGTGCGGAGCTCGCCGGGAGGCGTGAGCCGGCCGCCGGACACGGCAGGGGCGCGTCGGTCACCGTCGGGGACGGCGGGCGGGCGGTCGCCGCCGGAGGGGGCGGGCCGGCTGCCGTCGGTGGCGGTGGGGCGGTTTCCGCCGGGGCCGGCGAGCCGGCGGCCGGTTTCGCCGGGTCGCTCGGCGCCGGGGAGGACGAGGGGGATGCGCGGGCCGCTCGCGGGGTGGAGGAGCGGTGGCGGCGGGCCGGGCTCGCTCTGCGGGAGCGGATGCCCGTGTGGGTGCAGGCGCGTTGCGGGCTGGAGCGCAGGACCGCGCTGGCGCTGGCCGTGCTGGTGGTGGCCGTGGCGGCCCTCGCCGTGCAGCACTTCTGGTCCGGCCGGGCCCAGTCCGTGCGGGCACCGCAAGTGGTGCGGGCGGCGGCCCCCTACGAGGCGGAGGAACGGACGGCGCCGGCCGGGCCCACCGGTTCGCCCGGGCCGGTGGGCGGCGCGGGCACGGCCGCACCCGAGATCGTGGTGGACGTCAGCGGCAAGGTGCGCAATCCCGGCATCCACCGGCTTCCCGCCGGCTCCCGCGTGGTCGACGCACTGAGCGCGGCCGGTGGGGTGCGGCCGGGGACGAACACCGACGGCCTCAACCGGGCCCGGTTCCTCGTGGACGGTGAGCAGGTCGTCGTCGGAGGGCCGGCGGCCGGCGGAGCCGCGGGGCCGGGGACCGGGACGGGGCGGTCCGCGGGCGGTCCGGCGGCCGGGGCGCCGGCGGGCCCGGTCTCCCTCAGCACCGCCACCGTGGAGCAACTCGACGCGCTTCCGGGCGTGGGGCCCGTGCTGGCGCAGCACATCCTCGACTACCGGACGCGGCAGGGCGGTTTCCGCTCGGTGGACGAACTGCGCGAGGTGAACGGCATCGGCGAGCGGCGCTTCGCCGATCTGCGGAACCTGGTGCGGCCATGAGGGACGACGGCAACGCCTCGCCGGTGCGGGCGGGTTCCGGTGAGACGCGCGCACGGGACGGGGGAGCGGGGACCACAGGCGGTCCGGACGACGCCGATACCGTTCCCGCCGGTACCGCCGGCCACGGCCTCCGCTCCCGCCGGGCCGTGCACCTCGCTTCGGGGAAACGGCTGGGGTCCGCTCACCCGCGTCAGGAAGGACCGGTGGATCTGCGGCTCGTGCCTCCCGCGCTCGCGGCCTGGGCGACGGCGGCGTCGGCCCTGGACGGTTCACCGGCGGTGGTGGGCGGCCTCGCGCTCGGCTGCGTGCTCGTGGCGGGGGTGCTTCTGGGAGCGGAGCGGTACGGGAGGCGGGTGCGGGGCGGCCGACGGCCCGGAGCACGGGGCGGGTGGCCGAGGGCGACCGTCGCGGCGGTGCTGCTCTGTGCGGGGGCGGCCGCCGCCTCGGCCGGACTGCACGGCGCCGACCTGCGCCGAGGACCCGTGCCGAGGCTGGCGAAGGAGGACGCCCGTGTCACCGCCGAGGTGGAGCTCACCTCCGATCCGCGGCTCGCCCGGCCACGGGTGCGGGGGAACCGGACGGTCCCGGACTCCGTGCTGATCGACGCCCGGGTGCGCCGAGTCGAGGCACGGACCGGGGCGGTGGTGGCGACGCGGACGCCGGTGCTGGTGGTCGTGGACGTCGACGGGGGAGGGGACCGGGGAGGCGGCGACCGGGGCACGGCTCGCCCTGCGGCGACACGGGCGGCGTGGCTCGGGCTGCTGCCGTCCACGCGGGTGCGGGTCAGCGGGCGGCTGGCCCCCGCGCTGACCCGCGGGGACCGGATCGCGGCCGTGCTGCGCGTACGGGACCGGGCCGGGCCGGAGGTCGTGCGCGAGCCGTCCGCGGCGCAGCGGTTCGCGGGCCGGTTGCGGGCCGGGCTGCGGACGGCCACCGACGGGCTCCCGGCCGACGCGCGGGCGCTGCTGCCGGGCCTGGTCGTCGGGGACACCTCGCGGATCACGCCCGAACTGGACGAGGCCTTCAAGGAGACGGACCTCGCCCACACCCTGGCCGTGTCCGGCAGCAACCTCACGATCATGCTCGCGCTGCTCCTCGGGCCGCCCGGCCTGGCCCAGCAGGCCGAGCGTCGCGGACTGGCGCCCCGGCTCGGCATCCCGCTGCGCACGACCGCGCTGCTCGGGGGAGTGCTCACGCTCGGATTCGTCGTGGTGTGCCGGCCCGACCCGAGCGTGCTGCGCGCGGCGGCCTGCGGAGCCGTCGTGCTGCTCGCCCTCGCGACCGGCCGCCGCAGATCGCTGATCCCGGCGCTGGCGACGGCGGTCCTGCTGCTGGTGCTCTACGACCCCTGGCTGGCCCGGAGTCACGGGTTCCTGCTGTCGGTGCTGGCCACGGGGGCGCTGTTGACGCTGGCGCCGCGCTGGAGCGCCGCGCTGCGACGGCGCCGGGTTCCGCCGCGGCTCGCCGAGGCGTTGGCGGCCGCGGGGGCCGCGCAGGCCCTGTGCGCACCGGTCGTGGCGGTGCTGTCGGCACGGGTGAGCCTGGTGGCGGTGCCGTGCAACCTCCTCGTGGAGTTCGCGGTGGCGCCGGCCACGGTGCTGGGTTTCGCGGCGCTGGCGGCGGCGCCCGTGGCGATGCCGGTGGCGGAGGCGCTGGCGTGGTGCGCGAGCTGGCCCGCCGGATGGATCGCGGGGGTGGCGCGGACCGGGGCGGCGCTGCCCGGCGCGGGGCTGGACTGGCCGGGCGGCTGGACCGGGGCGTCGCTGCTCGCCCTCGCGACGGCAGGGGCGCTGCTGCTCGGGCGGCGGCTGCTGGGGCATCCGGTGCTGTGCGCGGTCTGCGGGGCGCTGTTCCTGCTCGCGGTGGTGCGGCCGCCGCCGCTGACCCGGGTGATCACGGGCTGGCCGCCGCCCGGCTGGCGGTTCGCGATGTGCGACGTGGGGCAGGGCGACGCGACGGTGCTCGCGGCCGGCGCGGGCACCGGCGTGGTGGTGGACGCCGGACCCGATCCGGCGGCGGTCGACCGGTGCCTGCGCGCCCTCGGCATCACCAGGGTCCCGCTCCTCGTGCTGACCCACTTCCACGCGGACCACGTCGCGGGACTGCCCGGGGTGCTGCGGGGGCGGGCGGTGGGCGCGATCGAGACGACGGGGTTCGAGGAACCGGCGGACCAGGCGGAGTTCGTGCGGAGGGAGGCCCGGGCCCGGGGGATCCCGCTCACCCGGGCCGCGGCGGGGGAGCGCCGGCGTCTCGGCGGGCTCGACTGGCAGGTGCTGTGGCCGCCGCCGAGTCCCCGGCGCGACGCGGGCGTTCCGGCGCCCCCGGGGTTCTCGGCGCCCGAGCCGGAGGGGCCGAACGACGCGAGCGTGACGCTGCTGGTGCGGTCGGGCGGGCTGCGGATGCTGCTGCTGGGAGACCTGGAACCCCCGGCGCAGCGGGCGCTGTCGAGGTCACCGGCGGCCGCGCTGCTGGGCGGGGTGGACGTGCTCAAGGTGGCCCACCACGGATCGGCCCACCAGGACCCCGGTCTGATACGCGCGGTGGCGCCACGGCTGGCGCTGATCTCGTGCGGTGAGCACAACCTGTACCGGCATCCCGCGCCGAGCACGGTGGCGGCGCTGCGGGCCATGGGCGCGGTGGTGCTGCGGACCGACCTGGACGGGGCGCTGGCGGTCACCGGTGCGGGCGCGGAGCTGCGGGTGGCGGGAGACTGAGGGCATGGACTGCGCACAGGTCGTCACCTCGCCGCTCGAGCCCCGTCTGCTGGACGCCTATCTGCACCGCCTCGGTGTCGCGTGTCCGGCCTGGCCCACGGTCGACGTGCTGCGGGAGCTGCACCTGCGGCACCTTCAGACCGTCCCCTTCGAGAACCTGTCGGTCCACCTCGGCGAGGAGATCGTGCTGGAGGAGGGGCGGCTGGTCGAGAAGGTGGCCGAGGAGGGCAGGGGCGGATTCTGCTACGAACTGAACGGGGCGTTCGCGGCGCTGCTGCGGGCGCTGGGGTTCGACGTGACGCTGCTCGCCGCCCGGGTGTACGGGCAGCAGGGGCGGCTCGGCATCCCCTACGACCATCTCGCGCTGCTGGTGCGGACGGTGGACGCCGGGGAGTGGCTGGCCGACGTCGGGTTCGGGGCGCACAGCCACTACCCGCTCCGGTGGGAGGACCGTGGCGAACAGAAGGACCCCGGCGGCCTGTTCCGGATCGTCGAGGCCGGGCCGGACGCGGCCGGGGTGAAGGGCGGGGCCGGCCGGCTCGCCGGACCGGGCCGGGGACCGGGGGCCCCCGACCTGGACGTCATCCGTGACGGCGTCCGCGAGTACCGGTTGGAGGTGCGGCCCCGGGTGCTGGGCGACTTCCTGGCCGGGGCGTGGTGGCACCGGACCTCGCCGGACTCGCACTTCACGAGATCGCTGGTGTGCTCGCGGGTCACGGAGGACGGGGGCAGGATCACGCTCAGCGGGCGCCGGCTGAAGGAGACGGCTGCCGACGGAGGGAGCGAGGAGCGGGAGTTGGCGGGGGACGAGGAGGTGCTGGCGGTGTACCGGGAGCGGTTCGGGATCGGCTTGGAGCGGGTGCCGGTGGTGCGGGGGACGGACACGGCTCGGGCCCCCGGGCCGGTTCCCGTGCCGGAGGGCGCTGTTTTGGACCTGGGGGCCGGTGGCTGAGCGGGTACCGGAAAATGGCGGCGTGAGCGATGTGAGACATGTGCTGGTGCTGCCCGACCGTGACGCCGCCGAGGAGGTCGTCGAGGCGCTCGCGGAGCGGTTCGGGGTGCGGGAGGAGCCGCAGGTGGTCCGGGACGCGCTGGCCGGCGAGGACGACGCGGAGGACGCGCAGTGGCTGGTGGTGCTGCGGGACGAGGAGGGACGGCTCGACGCGGGGAAGCTGGACGCGTTCGCGGCGGAGTGGGAGGGATGGCGGGAGGAGCCGTGAGCTTCCGCGAGCTCTGCCGGGGACCCGCGGTGACGGAGGACCGCCCGCCGGCCGACGGGAGATCGCGGCTGGTCGCGCGGGCCCGCGCGCCCCTGGGACGTCATGGCGGGGGCCGTGTTGTCAGCGGCCCGTGGGATGCTGTCGGGGATGGCCAAGAAGACCGCCCATGACGACCCTCTCGCCCCGGTGACGCTCGCCGTGGGGCAGGAGGACCTGCTGCTCGACCGCGCCGTGCAGGAGGTGGTGGCCGCCGCGAGGGCCGCCGACTCCGACACGGACGTGCGTGACCTGACCCCGGACCGGTTGCAGCCCGGCACGCTGGCCGAGCTGACCAGCCCCTCGCTCTTCGCCGAGCGCAAGGTCGTGGTCGTGCGCAACGCGCAGGACCTGTCCGCCGATACGGTCAAGGACGTGAAGGCGTACCTCGGGGCGCCCGCCGAGGAGATCACGCTCGTGCTGGTGCACGCGGGCGGGGCCAAGGGCAAGGGCCTGCTGGACGCCGCGCGCAAGGCGGGGGCGCGGGAGGTGGCCTGTCCGGCGATGACCAGGCCGGCGGACCGGCTGGCCTTCGTGCGGCAGGAGTTCCGGGTGGCCGGACGGTCCGCGACGCCGGAGGCCTGCCAGGCGCTCGTCGACGCCCTCGGGAGCGATCTGCGGGAGCTGGCCTCGGCGGTCTCCCAGCTGGTCGCCGACATCGAGGGGACCATCGACGAGGCGGTGGTCGGGCGCTACTACACGGGCCGCGCGGAGGCCTCCAGCTTCACCGTCGCCGACCGGGCCGTCGAGGGCCGGACCGCGGAGGCCCTGGAGGCGCTGCGCTGGTCGCTCGCCACGGGAGTGGCGCCGGTGATGATCACCAGTGCGCTGGCGCAGGGGGTGCGGGCGATCGGGAAGCTGTCGTCCGCCCGCGGCGGCCGGCCGGCCGATCTCGCCCGTGAGCTCGGCATGCCGCCGTGGAAGATCGACCGGGTCCGGCAGCAGATGCGCGGCTGGACCCCGGACGGGGTGGCGGTGGCGCTGCGCGCGGTGGCCGAGGCGGACGCCGGGGTGAAGGGCGGCGGGGACGACCCGGAGTACGCCCTGGAGAAGGCCGTGGTGGTCATCGCGCGGGCGGCCCGCTCCCGAGGACGGTAGTCACCTCCCAAGGACGGCAGCCGCCCGGGGGAGGCGAAGGGGGCGATGGGACGTGTCCGCCGTCCCTCGCCGGACCAGGAGCGAGACCGTTGCCGGGCCAGGGAGGGGACCAGGACTGCGCGCATGTCAGAGCCGTGCGCATGTCAGAGCCGTGCGCATGGCAGAGCTGTGCGCATGTCAGAGCCGTGCGCATGCCGAAGGCCCCGGCTGCCGCCCTGGGGAAGGGCGGGAGGCCGGGGCCTTCGGTTCACGCTGCTGGATCCGCGCCCGCGTGGCGAACGCAGGCCGCGCGCGGACCCGTCGGTGCCGGTCGGGGGCGGATGAGAGAGGGCCCGCCCTGGGTCCTTCCGGCGCATCGGATCCCGGAGGATCCGGTCAGATCAGGAAAAGGTTCAGCCCTTGAGGGACGCGACCTTGGAAGCCAGCGCCGACTTCTTGTTGGCGGCCTGGTTCTTGTGGATGACGCCCTTCGAGACGGCCTTGTCGAGCTGACGCGCGGCAGCGCGCTGGAGCTCGGTGGCCTTCTCGACGTCACCCGCGGCAGCGGCCTCGCGGGCCTTGCGGATCGCGGTCTTCAGGGAGGACTTGACGGCCTTGTTGCGCAGCCGAGCCTTCTCGTTGGTCTTGATCCGCTTGATCTGGGACTTGATGTTCGCCACGAATGAGCCTTTTCAGGTTCAGGCACGGGGTCATGAGCGCTCCGAGCGGGAAGGCAAGGAGGCCGGGATCCCGGGCCAGGTGATTTCTTGATGACGTGCCTCGCGCTGAGAGGGCATGAGACACAGCCATCCACAGTACCAGCGGCCCGGAGAGCGGCCCAAACCGGCTTCCGGTCGCCGCGCGTGGGACCATGGAACCTACGTATCGATCCGACCCGAGGCATAAGGCGCCTCAAGAGACAGGACCCTGCGTGCCCGCGACCCCTAACAATGTGCCCGAGCCGAGCCGTACCGACCCGGCTCTGATCCGCAATTTCTGCATCATCGCGCACATCGACCACGGCAAGTCCACGCTCGCCGACCGGATGCTCCAGCTGACCGGCGTGGTCGAGCAGCGGCAGATGCGTGCTCAGTACCTCGACCGCATGGACATCGAGCGTGAGCGCGGCATCACGATCAAGTCCCAGGCCGTGCGCCTGCCCTGGGCGCCCACCCAGGACCCGGGCAACACGCACATCCTCAACATGATCGACACCCCGGGGCACGTCGACTTCACCTACGAGGTCTCGCGGTCGCTCGCCGCCTGTGAGGGGACCATCCTCCTCGTCGACGCCGCCCAGGGCATCGAGGCCCAGACCCTCGCCAACCTCTACCTGGCGATGGAGAACGACCTCACGATCATCCCCGTGCTCAACAAGATCGACCTGCCGGCCGCGCAGCCGGAGAAGTTCGCCGAGGAGCTGGCGAACCTCGTCGGGTGCGAGCCGGACGACGTGCTGCGGGTCTCCGCCAAGACCGGTGTCGGCGTCGACGCGCTGCTCGACAAGGTCGTGCGGGAGATCCCGGCGCCGGTCGGGGTCGCCGACGCGCCCGCCCGCGCGATGATCTTCGACTCCGTGTACGACTCGTACCGGGGCGTGGTGACGTACGTCCGTGTCATCGACGGGCAGCTCAACAAGCGCGAGCGCATCAGGATGATGTCGACGGGCGCCACGCACGAGCTGCTGGAGATCGGCACCAACTCGCCCGAGATGCTCGGCGCCGACGGCCTCGGCGTCGGCGAGGTGGGCTACCTGATCACCGGCGTGAAGGACGTCCGCCAGTCCAAGGTCGGTGACACCGTCACCAGCCAGGCCAAGGGCGCCACGGAGGCGCTCGGCGGCTACAAGGACCCCAAGCCCATGGTCTTCTCGGGCCTGTACCCGCTGGACGGCTCGGACTACCCGGAGCTGCGCGAGGCCCTGGACAAGCTCCAGCTCAACGACGCCGCGCTGGTCTACGAGCCGGAGACCTCCGCCGCCCTCGGCTTCGGTTTCCGCGTCGGCTTCCTCGGTCTGCTGCACCTGGACGTGATCCGGGAGCGGCTCGAGCGCGAGTTCGGCCTCGACCTGATCGCCACCGCCCCCAACGTGGTCTACCGCGTGGTCATGGAGGACGGCAGCGAGCACACGGTCACCAACCCGAGCGAGTTCCCCGAGGGCAAGATCAACGAGGTGTACGAGCCGGTCGTGCGCGCCACCATCCTGGCGCCGACCGAGTTCATCGGCTCGATCATGGAGCTGTGCCAGACCCGGCGCGGCACCCTGCTCGGCATGGACTACCTCTCCGAGGACCGGGTCGAGATCCGCTACACGCTGCCGCTCGCGGAGATCGTCTTCGACTTCTTCGACCAGCTGAAGTCCAAGACCCGCGGCTACGCCTCGCTGGACTACGAGCCCACCGGCGAGCAGACGTCGAGCCTGGTGAAGGTCGACATCCTGCTGCACGGCGACAAGGTGGACGCGTTCTCCGCGATCACCCACAGGGACCAGGCGTACGCGTACGGCGTGCGGCTCGTCGCCAAGCTCAAGGAGCTGATCCCGCGGCAGGCCTTCGAGGTGCCGGTGCAGGCCGCCATCGGTTCGCGGGTCATCGCCCGCGAGACCATCCGCGCCATCCGCAAGGACGTCCTCGCCAAGTGTTACGGCGGCGACATCTCCCGCAAGCGCAAGCTGCTGGAGAAGCAGAAGGAAGGCAAGAAGCGGATGAAGATGGTGGGTTCCGTGGAGGTTCCCCAGGAGGCCTTCATCGCCGTCCTCTCCAGCGATGACAGCGCGGGGTCGGGCAAGGGCAAGAAGTAACCAGCGGTTACCCGGGGGTACGCCGCCAAAGCGGGCGGATCGGGGCCCGTCGTGCGAAAGCGCGGCGGGTCCCTTCGCGTGCGGGCGGTCGCGCTCTGTAGGAAGTGACAGGCCGCGGAGTCTTACGCGACGGGCGGTCGCGCTCTAGTCTGATCTCGCTCGATAGTTACTCGCGAGTTAAACAACAGGCCGAACCACTGCCCGTGAGCAAGCCCAGCCGCTAGTGAGCAAGCCGCATCGTCGCGGGCCCCGGAGGATGTCGTGAGCGACACACAGACACTGATCGAGAACCGTCCGCCCTCCGTCGCGGGCCTCTTCCTGGAACGCGTCGCGGCCACACCGGACGCGGAGGCGTACCGCTATCCCGTGCCGGCCGCGTCCGGCGAGGGGCCGGACGACTGGAAGTCGCTGAGCTGGGCGCAGGCCGCCGAGCGGGTCTTCGCCATCGCGGCCGGTCTGATCGAGCTGGGCGTGCAGCCCGAACAGCGTGTGGCGCTCGCCTCCTCCACCCGGATCGAGTGGATCCTCGCCGACCTCGGCATCATGTGCGCCGGAGCGGCCACCACCACGGTCTACCCGCAGACCAACGCCGACGAGTCGGCGTACATCCTGTCCGACTCCGAGAGCCGGGTGCTGATCGCCGAGGACGCGGCGCAGCTCGCCAAGGCGGTCGAGAAGCGGGCCGAGCTGCCCGACCTGACCCGCGTCGTCGTGGTGGACCCGGCGGGTCTGGAGAGCGTGGAGGACACCGACTGGGTCCTCACCCTCGACGAACTGGAGAAGCGCGGGGCCGCCCGCCTGGAGCGGGAGCCGCAGCTCATCACGGAGCGGGTCGGCGCGATCACCAAGGACCAGCTCGCCACCCTCATCTACACCTCGGGCACCACCGGCCGCCCCAAGGGCGTGCGTCTGCCGCACGACAACTGGTCGTACATGGCGAAGGCCATCGCCGCGACCGGGCTGGTCACCCGTGACGACGTGCAGTACCTCTGGCTGCCGCTCGCGCACGTCTTCGGCAAGGTGCTCACCTCCGGCCAGATCGAGGCCGGGCACGTCACCGCCGTCGACGGCCGCGTCGACAAGATCATCGAGAACCTGCCGGTCGTGCGGCCGACGTACATGGCGGCCGTGCCGCGCATCTTCGAGAAGGTCTACAACGGGGTCGCCGCCAAGGCCCGGGCGGGCGGCGGCGCCAAGTACAAGATCTTCCAGTGGGCCGCGGAGGTCTCCCGCGAGTACGCCAAGGCCGCCCAGGACAACTTCCGGCGGACCGGGACGGCCTCCGTGCCGTTCGGGCTCGGCGCGAAGCACAGGGTCGCCGACGCGCTCGTGTACGCGAAGATCCGTGAGGCGTTCGGCGGCAACCTGCGGGCCTGCGTCTCCGGCAGCGCGGCCCTCGCGCCGGAGATCGGGTACTTCTTCTCCGGCGCCGGCATCCACATCCTGGAGGGCTACGGCCTCACCGAGTCCTCCGCCGCCTCCTTCGTGAACCCCGGCGAGGCCTACCGCACCGGCACGGTCGGCAAGCCGCTGCCCGGCACGGAGGTGCGGATCGCCGACGACGGCGAGGTCCTGCTGCGCGGCCCCGGCATCATGGAGGGCTACCACAGGCTGCCCGAGAAGACGGCCGAGGTGCTGGAGGCGGACGGCTGGTTCCACACCGGGGACATCGGCGAGCTGTCGGCCGACGGCTACCTGCGGATCACCGACCGCAAGAAGGACCTCATCAAGACGTCCGGCGGCAAGTACATCGCGCCCGCCGAGGTCGAGGGGCAGTTCAAGGCCGTGTGCCCGTACGTGTCGAACATCCTCGTGCACGGAGCCGACCGCAACTACTGCACGGCGCTGATCGCCCTCGACGAGGCGTCCATCCTGGGATGGGCCGAGGAGAACGGGCTGGGCGGCAAGCCGTACGCGGAGGTCGTGGCCGCGCAGGCGACGGTCGACCTCGTCGACGGGTACGTCAAGCAGCTCAACCAGGGCCTGCAGAAGTGGCAGACGATCAAGAAGTTCCGGCTGCTGCCGCGCGACCTCGACGTGGAGCACGGCGAGATCACGCCGAGCCTGAAGCTGAAGCGGCCGGTGGTGGAGCGGGAGTACAAGCACCTGATCGACGAGATGTACGCGGGGGCGCGGGAGGCGTGACGCGGGAGCCGCGGCCGGGACGCGGCGCGCAGCACGCGCCCGGCGGCGGAAGGGGCGGGGCCGGCGGCGACCGCGGGCGCGTCACGGCCGGCCGCGACGTCACGGCGGAGCCGTGCGCCGCCGGGGCTCCGCGCCGGCCCCGGGTGCCGTGACGACGACCCCGCGCCGGCCCCCTGCCGCGCCGGTCCCGTGCGGCCTCCGCACGCCGGTGCCGTGCCGCCTCCGCGTGCCGGTGCCCGCGTGCCGGTACGCCCGCGGCCGGTAGGCGCGTGCCCGTACGCCGGCGTGCCCGGCCGGCCTGCCGGTACCCGCCGGCCCGGTACGCGCGTACGGCCAGTCTGCCGGTCCGCGCGTGCCCGTACGTCGGCGTGCCTGTGCGGCCGGCCTGCCGGTACCCGCCGGCCCGGTACGCGCGTGCCGCTCGGTCCGTGTCGGCCTCGCACGCCGGATACGGCGATTCCCCGGCCGGCGATCGCCGGCGGTCCGTTCCCGGTCATCTCGGTCGCAATTCGTCCGTCTTCGCGCACCCGCGAGGCGCTGTTCCCCTCCTGACGGCCCACTTCGGTAACTCGGTGCGCACGAGCGGGTCCGGTCTGTCACTCTGGCGGCGTCGTGTGCGGCGCAGGCGTCCGGGGACCGAGGCCGGAAGAAGGCCGGAACCGAGCCGGACCGAGACGACACCGAGACCCGATCGTCCGACCGTCCGGGGAGCTGTCCATGGGGGCCATTCCGACGCAACGGGAGACCGCGTCCCGAGCCGGCGGCGCGCCCGCGCCCGCCGACGGACACCCGCAGACGCGCACGACCCTGACCGGCAGCTCCCTCGCCCCCGGCGCCGCCCGCGACCTCGTCCGCGCCGCGCTGACCGAGTGGGCCGGCCTCGGCCTCACCGGCCCCGCGGCCGAGGAGCTCGGCGAGGGCGCGACACTCGTCGTCAGCGAACTGGTCACCAACGCCGTCGTGCACGCCGGCACCGACGTCGACGTGGTCCTGCGGCTGGAGCACCCGGCCGAGCCCGAGCACCGCGCGGTCGTCGTCGAGGTCACCGACCGGCACCCCTCCCGCGCGCCCCGCGACGGCATGCCCGACGCCGTGTACGAGACCCCCGAGTACGGCCGGGGCCTGCGCCTGGTCGCCGCGCTGGCCGACGCCTGGGGGGTGACGTACCACAGGAGCGCGAAGACGGTGTGGGCGCGGCTGCTGCCCGGCGGGGAGCCCCACGAGGAGCGGACCGCGCAGGCCGGCGCGGCGGGCGACGGCCCTCCCGCCGCCTCCCTCTCCTTCGCCGAGGCCCTCGCGCCCGACCCGCACCCCTCCGCCCGCGACCGCGACTGGCTGGGCCGCGGCGCCCTCTCCTTCCTCGCGGAGGCCTCCGACCTGCTCGCCGGGCAGCTCGACGAGGACCTGGTGGCCGCGCTCACCGGCCAGCTGATCGTCCCGCGCCTGGCCGACTGGTGCGCGGTGTGGCTGGAGGACGAGCTCAGCGGACGCTGGGACTCCCCGCGCCCGGGCGGGGCCGGGAGCGCGGGAGGCTGGGACGCGGGCGGGCCCGGGCCGCAGCTGGCCCGGGTCTGGCACATCAGCGAGAACCACGTCGAGGAGCTGCGCCGCGCCCTCGAGAAGGACCCGCCGGTCCCGCCCGACGGCCTGCGCTCCGGGCCCGCCGCCCACCCGTGGCCGGCCACCGTGCTCGGCACGCACGGCGTCGCCCTCGCCTACCGTCTGATCGCCGGCGGCCGCCCGCTCGGCACGCTCGTCATCGGACGGGCCGGGCTGCTGCGCTTCCCCGACGAGGTCACCGGGCTCGTCGAGGACCTCGGCCGCCGGGTGGCGCTCGCCATCGGCGCGGCCCGCCAGTACGCCCGCCAGGTCACCATCAGCGCCGTCCTCCAGCGGGGCCTGCTGCCCGGCGCGGTCGCGGAGATCCCCGGCGTGCGCAGCGCGCTCGTCCACGAGCCGCGCGAGCAGGGCGGGCCGAGCGGCGACTTCTACGACCTGTTCCCGGCGGGCGACGGCCGCTGGTGCTTCGCGGTGGGCGACGTGCAGGGCAAGGGCCCCGAGGCGGCCGTCGTCATCGGCCTGGCCCGCCCCTGGCTG
Source organism: Streptomyces sp. NPDC017936 (assembly GCF_044328485.1). Lineage (NCBI taxonomy): Bacteria > Bacillati > Actinomycetota > Actinomycetes > Kitasatosporales > Streptomycetaceae > Streptomyces > Streptomyces sp. NPDC017936. The sequence continues at coordinate 426,177 of NZ_JBIRHK010000003.1, forward strand.
CGGCTGCTGGCCCGCGAGGGCTACGGCGTCGCCGACGTCCTCGACCGCCTCAACCAGCTGCTCCTCGACGACGCCACCGAGGCCGCCGACGCCGCCGCCCGCGCGTTCGTCGGACCCGCGGGGCCCGGCGACGGCCCGCAGACCCGGTTCCTGTCCCTCCTCTACGGCGAGCTGGCGCCCTTCGAGGGCGGAGTCCGCTGCACCCTCGCCTCCGCCGGTCACCCCCTGCCGCTGCTGCTCGGCCCCGACGGCAGCGTGATCACGGCGGCGCAGCCGCAGACCCTCCTCGGGGTGATCGAGGACGCCACCTACACCAGCGAGACCCTGGTCCTGCGCCCCGGCGACAGCCTCCTGTGCGTCACCGACGGCGTCACGGAACGGCGCTCGGGCTCCCGCCAGTTCGACGACGGCGACGGGCTCGCCGCCGCCCTGTCCGGCTGCGCCGGGCTGGACGCGGACCTGATCGCCGACCGCATCCGCCGGCTGGTCCACGAGTTCGGCGGCCAGCCGCCGGAGGACGACCTGGCGCTGCTGGTGCTGCAGGCGGAGTAGGACCGGGCCGGACCGCCCGGGGGCCCGCCCCGCCCCCGTCGTCCGCCCGGACCGTCCGGGGTCCGGGCGGACGTACGGGACAATGGGAGACATGCCTTCCGCACTCCCCGACGGCGAGCCCGTCCCCGCCGACGGCGCGCTGCCCGCGTCCGCGCTCGCCGGGGCCGCCGACCGACCCCTCGGGTTCTACCTGCACGTCCCGTACTGCGCGACCCGCTGCGGCTACTGCGACTTCAACACCTACACCGCCACCGAGCTGCGCGGCACGGGCGGGGTCCTCGCCTCCCGCGACAACTACGCCGACACCCTGATCGACGAGATCCGCCTCGCCCGCAAGGTCCTCGGCGACGACCCGCGCGAGGTCCGCACCGTCTTCGTCGGCGGCGGCACCCCGACCCTGCTGGCGGCCGGCGACCTCGTGCGGATGCTGGGCGCGATCCGCGACGAGTTCGGGCTCGCGGCGGACGCGGAGGTCACGACGGAGGCGAACCCGGAGTCGGTCGACCCCGCGTACCTGGCCACCCTCCGCGCGGGCGGCTTCAACCGGATCTCCTTCGGCATGCAGAGCGCGAAGCAGCACGTCCTGAGGATCTTGGACCGCACGCACACCCCCGGCCGCCCGGAGGCCTGCGTCGCGGAGGCCCGCGCGGCCGGCTTCGAACACGTCAACCTCGACCTGATCTACGGCACCCCGGGCGAGTCGGACGACGACTGGCGGGCGTCGCTGGACGCGGCCCTGGGCGCCGGACCCGACCACGTCAGCGCGTACGCGCTGATCGTCGAGGAGGGCACGCAGCTGGCCCGCCGCATCCGCCGCGGCGAGGTCCCGATGACCGACGACGACGTCCACGCCGACCGCTACCTGATCGCCGAGGAGACCCTGTCGGCCGCGGGCTACGACTGGTACGAGGTGTCCAACTGGGCCACCTCGGACGCGGGCCGCTGTCTGCACAACGAGCTGTACTGGCGGGGCGCCGACTGGTGGGGCGCTGGCCCCGGCGCGCACAGCCACGTCGGCGGCGTGCGCTGGTGGAACGTGAAGCATCCGGGCGCGTACGCGGCGGCGCTGGCGGGCGGACGGTCGCCGGGCGCCGGGCGGGAGCTGCTGTCGGACGAGGACCGGCGGGTCGAGCGCATCCTGCTGGAGCTGCGGCTGCGCGAGGGCGTGCCGCTGTCGCTGCTGCGGGAGGAGGGGCTCGGGGCGTCCCGCCGGGCGCTGGCGGAGGGCCTGCTGCAGGAGGGGCCCTACCGGGAGGGGAGCGCGGTGCTGACCCTGCGGGGACGGCTGCTCGCGGACGCGGTGGTGCGGGACCTGGTGGACTGATCACCCTGGAAGGTGAATCCCTGCGGAACGGGGGTTCGGTCCCTAACCTGGTTCGTAGGCTGCCGCCAAAAGGACGCGGCGGATGTGGAGGGCCACGGAGATGACCGCTGTGGACGAGCGCGGGATGACCAAGTACTTCGAGGAGCTCCAGCCTCCCGAGGGCGTCAGGGTCGAGCTTCTCCGGGGGGAAATCGTGATGATGGCCAGTCCTGACCTGGTGCACAACATGATCGTCGAAGACGTGATGGACCAGATTCCGCGTAAGCGGTGGGCTCGTCTCCAGACTCAGGACGTCGACATCCTCGATGAAGCCAGTGAGCCGGTACCGGATCTGGTGGTGCTGGAGCGCGATGCAATGCCCGGCTCCGGGCGCCTCCTGCCGTGCCCGCTGATCACGATGGTCGTCGAGGTCGTCTCCAAGACCAGCGTCGCACGGGACTACGAAGTCAAGCGGTCGATCTACGCCGCCGGCAAAGTGCCCGCCTATCTCATCCTCGACCCGGTCATGGCGCAGTGTGTGCTGCTCACGAACCCTGATGGGAAGGGCGAGGGAGCCGACTACCAAACGCAGCACGTGACGAAGTTCGGCGCATCCCTGCCGTTGGCCATTCTGGGAATCGAACTGGACACCAGTGACTTCGGGACGTTCCCCGGGGTCAGGCCCCACCGGTATCCGTGACGAAGTCGATCAGCTCCTCCACCCGCCCCAGCAGCTCCGGCTCCAGGTCCTTGTAGGACGTCACCCGCTTCAGGATCGCCTGCCACACCGCCCCCGTGTTCTCCGACGGCCAGCCCAGCGCCCGGCACACGCCCGTCTTCCAGTCCTGCCCGCGCGGCACGCGCGGCCACTCCGCGATCCCCAGCGACGCCGGCTTCACGGCCTCCCAGACGTCGATGTACGGGTGGCCGACCACCAGCGCGTGCTCGCTGGTCACCGACTCGGCGATGCGCCACTCCTTCGTGCCCGGCACCAGGTGGTCCACGAGGACGCCCAGCCTCGCGTCCGGCCCCGGCGCGAAGTCCGCCACGATGGCCGGCAGGTCGTCCACGCCCCCCAGGTACTCCACGACCACGCCCTCGACGCGCAGGTCGTCACCCCACACCTTCTCCACCAGTTCCGCGTCGTGGCGGCCCTCGACGTAGATGCGGCCGGCGCGGGCCACCCGGGCGCGGGCACCGGGGACGGCGACCGAACCGGACGCGGTGCGCGTGGGCCGCGCCGGACCCGAGGCGGGCCGGACGAGGGTCACGACCCGGCCCTCCAGCAGGAAGCCCCGGGGCTCCAGCGGGAACACCCGGTGCTTGCCGAACCGGTCCTCCAGGGTCACCGTGCCCGCCTCGCAGCGGATCACCGCGCCGCAGAAACCGGTGCCGGGCTCCTCCACCACCAGGCCGGGCTCCGCCGCGACCTCGGGGACCGGCTGCGGCTTCTTCCAGGGAGGGGTGAGATCGGCGGAGTACTGGCGCATTCGGATGACGATAGGAGAACCCCCGGCGCGGTCACGGCGACACGCCGAAACGCGCCGCCAGCGCGTCCCGCTGGGCCCGCACGAAGGCGGCGTCCACCACCGCCCCGTGCCCGGGCACGTACAGCGCGTCCTCACCGCCGAGGTCCAGCAGCCGGTCCAGGGCGGCCGGCCAGTGGGCCGGTACGGCGTCGGGACCGGCCTGGGGCTCGCCGGACTCCTCGACCAGGTCCCCGCAGAACACCACCTCCGGCGAGCCCGGCACCAGGACCGCCAGGTCGTGGGCGGTGTGGCCGGGACCCACGTTCGCCAGCAGGACCTGCCGGCCGCCGCCCAGGTCGAGGGTCCACTCGCCGGAGACCAGGTGGCGGGGGCGGACGAGCGTCGCCGCGGCCTCCGCGGCCGCCGTCGCGTCGAGCCCGTTGCGCAGCGCGTCCGCCCGCATCTCCTCCGCCCCGCGGCCCCCGGGCGTGAGCAGCGACTGCGCGCCCACCGCCGCGAACACCTCCGCGCCCGCGAACGCCGCCGCCCCGAAGACGTGATCGAAGTGGGGGTGGGTGAGCGCGAGATGGGTCACACGGTGACCGGCGAGCTCCTCCGCCCGCGTCCGCAGCCGCGCCCCCTCCCCGAGGCTCGACCCCGCGTCGATCACCAGGGCCGCGCCCGCCCCGACGACCAGCCCCGTCGTGCAGTCCCAGCCCGGCAGCCGGCACCGCCCGACGCCGGTGGCGATCCGCTCCCATCCCAGCTCTTCCCAAGTCACCCTCATACGGCGACGCTAGGGCCTGGCGGCCCGCACGGGCGACCGACCTTGCCCAGGGCGTACCCCACGGCCGTACACTGGGCCGGGGAACGCTGGCACTCGGAAGTGACGAGTGCCAGGCCAGGCGCCAAGGGGACGACTTGCTGGAGGTGTGCGCGCATGCTGAGTGAACGACGGCTCCAGGTACTGCGTGCCATCGTCCAGGACTACGTGGGCACCGAGGAGCCGGTCGGCTCCAAGGCGCTCACCGAGCGGCACAACCTCGGCGTCTCCCCGGCGACGGTCCGCAACGACATGGCGGCCCTGGAGGACGAGGGGTACATCGCCCAGCCGCACACCAGCGCCGGGCGCATCCCCACCGACAAGGGCTACCGCCTCTTCGTCGACAAGCTGGCCGGCGTCAAGCCGATGACGGCCCCCGAGCGGCGGGCCATCCAGAACTTCCTCGACGGCGCCGTCGACCTCGACGACGTGGTGGCGCGGACGGTACGGCTGCTCGCGCAGCTCACGCGGCAGGTCGCCGTCGTGCAGTACCCGTCGCTGACCCGGTCCACCGTGCGGCACGTGGAACTGCTGTCGCTCGCGCCCGCCCGGCTGATGCTCGTGCTGATCACGGACACCGGCCGGGTCGAGCAGCGGATGGTGGACTGCCCGGCGCCGTTCGGCGAGGCCTCGCTGGCGGACCTGCGGGCGCGGCTGAACAGCCGGGTCGCGGGCCGCCGGTTCGCGGACGTGCCGCGTCTGGTGGAGGACCTGCCGGACGCCTTCGAGGCGGAGGACCGCGGCACGGTCTCGACGGTGCTCTCCACCCTGCTGGAGACCCTCGTCGAGGAGAACGAGGAGCGGCTGATGATCGGCGGCACCGCCAATCTCACCCGCTTCGGACATGACTTTCCCCTCACGATCCGACCCGTCCTGGAAGCCTTGGAGGAGCAGGTCGTCCTCCTCAAGCTCCTCGGCGAGGCGGGGGATTCGGGCATGACCGTACGCATCGGTCACGAGAACGCCTACGAGGGACTCAACTCCACTTCCGTGGTGTCGGTCGGCTACGGTTCGGGCGGCGAGGCAGTCGCCAAGCTCGGCGTGGTCGGACCGACCCGCATGGATTACCCGGGAACGATGGGAGCGGTACGCGCAGTGGCACGGTACGTCGGACAGATCCTGGCGGAGTCGTAAGTGGCCACGGACTACTACGCCGTTCTCGGCGTGCGCCGCGACGCGTCGCAGGAAGAGATCAAGAAGGCCTTCCGGCGGCTCGCGCGCGAGCTGCACCCGGACGTCAACCCCGATCCGAAGACCCAGGAGCGGTTCAAGGAGATCAACGCCGCCTACGAGGTGCTGTCGGACCCGCAGAAGAAGCAGGTCTACGACCTCGGCGGCGACCCGCTCTCGCAGTCCGGCGGCGGTGGCGCGGGCGGCTTCGGAGCCGGCGGCTTCGGCAACTTCTCCGACATCATGGACGCCTTCTTCGGCACGGCGTCCCAGCGCGGGCCGCGCTCGCGCACCCGCCGGGGCCAGGACGCGATGATCCGGCTGGAGGTCGACCTCGACGAGGCCGCCTTCGGCACCACCAAGGACATCCAGGTCGACACGGCGATCGTCTGCTCCACCTGCAGCGGTGAGGGCGCGGCGCCGGGCACCACCGCCCAGACGTGCGACATGTGCCGCGGCCGCGGTGAGGTGTCCCAGGTGACCCGGTCCTTCCTCGGCCAGGTCATGACCTCGCGCCCCTGCCCCCAGTGCCAGGGCTTCGGCACCGTCGTGCCCACGCCGTGCCCGGAGTGCGCGGGCGACGGGCGGGTGCGCTCCCGCCGGACCCTGACCGTGAAGATCCCGGCCGGTGTCGACAACGGCACCCGGATCCAGCTCGCCGGCGAGGGCGAGGTCGGCCCCGGCGGCGGCCCCGCCGGAGACCTGTACGTCGAGATCCACGAGCTGCCGCACTCCACCTTCCAGCGGCGCGGTGACGACCTGCACTGCACGGTGACCATCCCGATGACCGCGGCGGCCCTCGGCACGAAGGTGCCGCTGGAGACGCTGGACGGCCTGGAGGAGGTCGACATCCGGCCCGGCACGCAGTCGGGGCAGTCGATCCCGCTGCACGGGCGGGGCGTCACGCATCTGCGCGGCGGCGGACGGGGCGACCTCGTCGTCCACGTCGAGGTGCAGACGCCGACGAAGCTGGACCCGGAGCAGGAGCGGTTGCTGCGCGAGCTGTCCAAGCTGCGGGGCGAGGAACGGCCGCAGGGGCAGTTCCAGCCCGGGCAGCAGGGTCTGTTCTCGCGGCTGAAGGACGCGTTCAACGGACGCTGACGGGTGACGGCGGACGGTGCCGCGCGCCCCGTCCGCGGACTCCCCCGGAAGGGGCGCCCCCGGACGGGCCGGGTCGCCCCGGCCGGCGCTCGGCGGCCGGGGCCGGACAGGCCCGTTCACCGCGCCGCTGCCCTGGCACATGCCAAGAGGAAGGCCCGATTCGGACTCGTTCGGAGGACGTGACAACATGCCGTCATGTCCTCCGCACTGACCGATCTCCTCCCTCTTCCGATCGTGCAGGCCCCCATGGCGGGCGGCGTCTCCCTCCCGCAGCTCGTCGCCGCCGTGTCCGAGGCCGGCGGGCTCGGGTTCCTCGCCGCCGGGTACAAGACCGCCGACGGCATGTACCAGGAGATCAAGCAGCTGCGGAGCCTCACGGCCCGGCCCTTCGGCGTGAACCTGTTCATGCCGCAGCCGGAGCACCCCGGTGCGGGCGCCGGCTCCGCCGGGGCGACCGGCGCCGCGCCCTTCGACGCCGGCGCCGTCGAGGTGTACGCCCACCAGCTGGCCGGTGAGGCCGCCTGGTACGAGACGGAACTGGGCGACCCGGACAGCGGCCGGGACGACGGCTACGACGCCAAGCTCGCGGTGCTGCTGGACAACCCGGTGCCCGTGGTGTCGTTCCACTTCGGCGTGCCCGCCCCCGCGGTGCTGGAGTCGCTGCGCCGCGCCGGAACGTTCACGCTGGTCACCGCCACCACCGCCGAGGAGGCGATCGCCGTGGAGCGGGCCGGCGCCGACGCGGTGATCGTGCAGGGCGTGGAGGCCGGCGGCCACCAGGGCACCCACCGGGACGTCCCGGAGAACGACGGCTCCGGCATCGGCCTGCTGTCGCTGCTCGCCCAGATCCGCGAGGCCGTGCGCCTGCCGCTGATCGCCGCCGGCGGCATCATGCGCGGCAGCCAGATCGCCGCCGTGCTCGCCGCGGGAGCGAGCGCGGCCCAGCTCGGCACCGCCTTCCTGGCGGCCCCCGAGTCCGGTGCGGCCGCCGTGCACAAGCAGGCGCTGACGAACCCCCTGTTCGTGCGCACCGAACTGACCCGCGCCTTCTCCGGCCGCCCGGCCCGCGGCCTGGTCAACCGGTTCCTGCGCGAGCATGGCCCGTACGCGCCCGCGGCCTACCCGGAGGTCCACCACCTCACCTCGCCGCTGCGCAAGGCGGCCGCCAAGGCGGGCGACGCGCAGGGCATGGCGCTGTGGGCGGGACAGGGGCACCGGATGGCCCGGGAGCTGCCGGCCGGGCGGCTCGTGGAGGTGCTGGCCGCCGAACTCGACGCCGCCCGGACAGCGGTGGCGGCCGGCGCCGGCGGTGGCCGATGACCGCGCCCGTGTTCGTGGTCGACCGGCTGCCCGGCGGTCACGGTGAGTTCGTGCTGGACGGCCCCGAGGGACGGCACGCCGTCTCCGTGAAGCGGCTGCGGCCCGGTGAGGCGGTCGTCCTCACCGACGGGGCCGGACACTGGGCGCAGGGCGAGGTCGTGGCCGCCGAGGGCAGGGACCGGCTGGTGGTGAGCCTGGAGGACGTGGTGGAGGAGCCCGCCGAGTCGCCGCGGATCACCGTCGTGCAGGCGCTGCCCAAGGGCGACCGGGGGGAACTGGCCGTCGAGACGATGACCGAGACCGGCGTCGACGCGATCGTGCCGTGGGCGGCCTCCCGCTGCATCACGCAGTGGAAGGGCGAGCGCGGCCTGAAGGCGCTCGCCAAGTGGCGGGCCACCGCCCGCGAGGCCGGCAAGCAGTCCCGCCGGGTCCGCTTCCCCGAGGTCGCCGACGCGGCCACCACCCGGCAGGTCGCGGCGCTCCTCGCGCGGGCCGACTTCGCCGCCGTGCTGCACGAGGACCGCGACTACGGCAGTGAGCCGCTCGCCACCGCGCCCCTGCCCGCCGAGGGGGAGATCGTGCTCGTCGTCGGTCCCGAAGGGGGCGTCTCCCCGGAGGAGCTGGCGCTCTTCGAGGAGGCCGGCGCGAAGGCGTACCGGCTGGGGCGGAGCGTGCTGCGCACCTCGACCGCCGGGACGGCGGCCGCGGCCCTGCTCCTGGGCAGGACCGGCCGCTGGTCCTGACCCGCCGGCCGGCCCGTCGCCGGCACACGCGGTGAAGGGCGCCCGGCCGCGCCCGCACGCACGGGACTCCGGCACCCGCTGCCGCCACCGCGCCGGCCCGTCCGGCCCCACGGCGCGGTCGGGGGCGGAGCACGGGCCGTACCGGGGCTTCCCGCCCGCGGCCGGGCCGGGTCGGCGGAAGCGGCCCTCCGGGGCCGCGCGGTGACGGCCCGGACATCCGCCGGGCGGGGACCACCGCGCGTGCTGCCGCCCCGCTGCGGGGGCCGGTCCTCCTCGTCGGCCGGACGCGCGTCGCCCGCCTCAGGGACCCGGCGGGCGGTCCCGCGGCACCTCGGGAGCGGCCGCTCCCGCGCGGCCGGCGGCGACGGCCCGGAACAGCTCCCAGCCGTCCAGTTCGCCCTCGTACGGCAGCAGTCCGCGACGCAGGGCCTCCGCCACGAAGGCGCGCACGGTGCCCGGCTCGTGCAGGTTGAGGTGGTGGTCGCGGTCGCCGACACCGCCCGAGTGGCCGGGGTACCCGCCCCCGGCGTACCGCCCCTCGCCGGACCGGAGGACGATCCGGGTGCGGACGCCGTCGCGGTGCAGGGTGAGGACCTCCTGGCAGCCGCCGTCGTCCACGTGCCGGTGACGGACCGTCCACCTGTACGTGGTCGACTCGTCGACGGTGAGTCGTCGCAGGCGGCGGTGGTCACGCATGGGGCCACCGTAGCGAGCGGGCGAGGAGTGGCGACAAGTGCCCTACCGCGGCCGCCGGGGCGGTGGCAGGCTGCCTCGCATGGGGGCATCGAGACGGATTCTGCTTCGGTTCCGGCCGCGGCCGTACGGAGTGCGCGCGGTGGTCGTCGCGGGGCTCGCGGCGGTCACCACGGTCGGGGTCGCGGCGTGCGAGCCGGGTGGGCTGAGCACCGCGACCGTGGCGTACACCACCGACCAGGCGGCCACGGCCGAGATCGAGCGGCGGGACGTGGACGTGCGCTGGCTGACGTGCACGGCCGGCTACGGCGACGACGGGGGGAGCGGCGCCGGTGAGCGGACCGTCGCCTCCGTGGACTGCGAGGGCGAGACCGGCGACGGACGGGACATCACCGTCGACGGTCACGTCACGCGCGCGGTCGACGGCTCCTGCGTGCGGGGCGACCTGAGGGCACAGGTGGGCAAGAGGCAGCTGTTCCGGGTCGGCGGGCTCGGCGACTGCGAGAACGCGACGCCCTCACCCGTCGCCCCGCCCGGTTCCGGGCAGCAGGGCGAGCCGGGACGGCCCACGGTCACCGTGACCGTCACCAGGACCGTCTGGTGCCAGGGCGAGGGGGACTGCGGACGCGTCGAGGGCAAGTGAGCGGGACGCAAGGCGGCGAAAGCCCTGTCCACGGCACCCGCCCTTGCCTAGAGTGATCGGGTGACACAGTCCGCGACGCCTGCTGCGTACTTCCGGTTCCCGCATCTGCACGGCGAGTTGGTGGCGTTCACCGCCGAGGACGACGTGTGGCTCGCGCCCCTCGACGGCGGGCGCGCCTGGCGGGTCAGCGCCGACGCCACGCCGGTCTCCCTGCCCCGCATCTCGCCCGACGGCACCACCGTCGCCTGGACCTCCACCCGCGACGGCGCCCCCGAGGTGCACGTCGCGCCGGTCGAGGGCGGCCCCGCCACCCGGCTGACGTACTGGGGCGGCCCGCGCACCCAGGTGCGCGGCTGGACCCCCGACGGTCACGTCCTCGCGCTCGGCGCCCACGACCAGGCGAGCCTGCGCCGCACCTGGGCCCGCGCGGTCCCGCTCGACGGCGGACCCGCCACCACCCTGCCGTACGGGCCCGTCGGCGCCGTCGCGTACGGCCCGCACACCGTGCTGCTGTCCGCGCCCATGGGCCGCGAGGCCGCCCACTGGAAGCGCTACCGGGGCGGCACGGCGGGCAAGCTGTGGATCGACCGGGCGGGCGACGGCGAGGGCGCCGGGGAGTTCGTGCGGCTGCACGAGGAGCTCGACGGCAACATCGAGTACCCGGTCTGGGCCGGGGACCGGATCGCCTTCCTCTCCGACCACGAGGGCACCGGAGCGCTGTACTCGTCCCTCGCCGACGGCTCCGACCTGCGGCGGCACACGCCTCTCGAGGGCTTCTACGCCCGGCAGGCCGCCGGCGACGGCCGTCGGGTCGTGTACGTCAGCGCCGGCGAGCTGTGGATCCTCGACGACCTCGACGGGGCCGAGCCGCGCCGGCTCGACGTACGGCTCGGCGGGCAGCGCACCGACCGGCGGCCGCGACCGGTGTCCGCCGCCCGGTGGCTGGGTTTCGCCACCCCGGACCACACCGCGCGCGGCAGCGCCGTCGAGGTGCGCGGTGCCGTCCACTGGATCACCCACCGCTCCGGGCCCGCCCGCGCGCTCGCCGCCGAACCCGGGGTACGGGCCCGGCTGCCGCGCACCTTCCGCACGGAGGGCGAGGAGTGGGTGGTGTGGGTGACGGACGCCGAGGGCGAGGACGCCCTGGAGTTCGCCCCGGCCACGGGAGCGGTCCCGGGCGCGACCCCGCGCCGGCTCGCGGCGGGACGGCTCGGGCGGGTCCTGGAACTGGCCATGGCGCCCGACGGCAGCCGGGCCGCCGTCGCCGCGCACGACGGACGGCTGCTGATCGTCGAGCGGGAGAGCGGCGAGGTCCGCGAGGTCGACCGCAGCGCCGACGGCGAGGTCTTCGACCTGGTCTTCTCGCCGGACTCGAACTGGCTGGCCTGGTCGCACCCCGGCCCGCGCCCGCTCAGCCAGCTCAAGCTCGCCAACACCACCGACCTGTCGGTCAGCGAGGCGACCCCGCTGCGCTTCCGCGACTACGCGCCCGCCTTCACCCTCGACGGCAAGCACCTCGCGTTCCTGTCCACCCGCGCCTTCGACCCGGTCTACGACCAGCACGCCTTCGACCTGTCCTTCGTCGCCGCCGCCCGCCCGCACCTGATCACCCTGGCCGCCACCACGCCCTCGCCGTTCGGCCCGCAGCGGCACGGCCGGCCGTTCGAGGCGCCGGACAAGGACGAGACGCCCGACAGCGAGGGCACCCCCGCCACCCGCATCGACCTGGAGGGCCTCGCCGACCGGATCATCCCCTTCCCCGTGGAGGCCGGCCGCTGCTCCACGCTGCGCGCGGCCAAGGACGGCGTGCTGTGGCTGCGCCACCCGGTGCGCGGTGTCCTCGGCGCCTCCCGCGCCACCCCCGACGACCCCGACCCGCACACCGAGCTGGAGCGCTACGACCTCGCCCGGCACCGCCTCGAGCACCTCGCCTCCGACGTCGACGACTTCGACGTCAGCGGCGACGGCAAACGGCTGCTGCTGTGGTCCGACCGCAAGCTCAGGGTCGTCCCCAGCGACCGGCGCGCCTCCGGCGACGAGGACAGCGACACCAACCTCACCGTCGACCTGGGCCGCATCCGCCAGACCGTCGAACCGGCCGCCGAGTGGCGGCAGATGTACGACGAGACCGGCCGCGTCATGCGGGACAACTTCTGGCGGCCCGACCTCGGCGGCGTCGACTGGGACGGCGTCCTCGACCGCTACCGGCCCCTCCTGGACCGGATCGCGACCCACGACGACCTGGTCGACCTGCTGTGGGAGGTGCACGGCGAACTCGGCACCTCGCACGCCTACGTGGTGCCCCGTGGCGGCTTCGGCCACGGCGCCCGCCAGGGTCTGCTGGGCGCCGACATCTCCCGTCACGCGGACGGCAGCTGGCGCATCGACCGCGTCCTGCCCGCGGAGACCTCCGACCCCGACGCCCGCTCCCCGCTCGCCGCACCCGGCGTCGCGGTGCGCGCCGGCGACGCGATCGTCGCCGTCGCCGGGCACCCGGTGGACCCGGTCGCCGGACCCGGACCGCTGCTCGTCGGCACGGCGGGCAAGGCGGTCGAGCTGACGATCTCGCCGTCCGGCGGGGGCGAGCCGCGGCACGCCGTCGTCGTCCCGGTCGACGACGAGGAGCCGCTGCGCTACCACGTGTGGGTCGCGGACCGGCGGGCGTACGTGCACGAGCGCTCCGGCGGCCGGCTCGGCTATCTGCACGTGCCCGACATGGTCGGCTCCGGCTGGGCGCAGCTCCACCGCGACCTGCGGGTCGAGGTGGCCCGCGAGGGCCTCGTCGTCGACGTGCGGGAGAACCGGGGCGGGCACACCTCCCAGCTGGTCGTGGAGAAGCTGGCGCGGCGGATCGTCGGCTGGGACGTGCCGCGCGGGATGCGGCCGTACAGCTATCCGGAGGACGCGCCCCGCGGGCCCGTGGTGGCCGTCGCCGACGAGTTCTCCGGGTCCGACGGGGACATCGTCAACGCGGCGGTCAAGGCGCTCGGGATCGGTCCCGTGGTCGGCACGCGCACGTGGGGCGGGACCATCGGCATCGACAGCCGGTACCGGCTGGTGGACGGCACGCTGGTCACCCAGCCGAAGTACGCGATCTGGCTGGAGGGGTACGGGTGGGACGTCGAGAACCACGGCGTCGATCCGGACGTCGAGGTGGTGATCCGGCCGCAGGACCACGCGGCGGGGCGGGACACGCAGCTGGACGAGGCGGTGGCGCTGGCGCTGGCCGCGCTGGAGTCGACGCCGGCGAAGACGCCGCCCACGCTGCCGTGATCCGCGCCGCGGTCCCGCACCAGGGGCTCCGTCCCCGCGCTCCCGGCCCGTGCCCGCCCACCGCCCGTCCCGGCCGGGAGGAAGGCGAGGACCGTCCGGCCCGCCCGGCGCCCGTGGACGCGGCTCGGCGCGCACGGCCCTCCCGGGGGCGCGGCCCCGGGGGCGGGGGCGGCGGGGGAGGAACACCACCTGCGCCCGCGGACCGGCGCCGGTCGATACGATGCCCGTACGAGATCACCGGCGCACGAGGAGAACCGCATGGCAGGGGAGCCGCAGGAGGACTGCTTGTTCTGCAGGATCGTCGAGGGACACGTCCCGGCGACGATCGTGCGGGAGACCGGGACGACCCTCGCCTTCCGGGACATCAATCCGCAGGCGCCCACCCACGTCCTGGTGATCCCCAAGGCGCACCACGTGGACGCCGCCGCGCTCGCGGCCGAGGCGCCGCAGCTCGCGGCGGACGTCCTGCGGGAGACGAAGGCGGTCGCCGACGACGAGAAGCTGGACAGCTACCGCATCGTCTTCAACACCGGCAGCGGCGCGGGCCAGACCGTCTGGCACGCCCACGCGCACGTCCTCGGCGGCCGCGGCCTGCAGTGGCCTCCCGGGTGAGCCGCCGTGTCCGTACGTGAGTTGGTGGTCCTCGGCACCGCCAGCCAGGTCCCGACCCGGCACCGCAACCACAACGGCTACCTCCTGCGCTGGGACGGCGAGGGCCTCCTCTTCGACCCCGGCGAGGGCACGCAGCGCCAGATGGTGCGGGCCGGGGTGGCCGCCCACGACCTGAACCGGATCTGCGTCACGCACTTCCACGGCGACCACTGTCTCGGTCTCGCCGGGGTGATCCAGCGCGTCAACCTGGACCAGGTCCCGCACCCGGTCACCGCCCACTACCCGCGTTCCGGGCAGCGCTTCTTCGACCGGCTGCGGTACGCGACCGCCTACCGCGAGACCGTCGGCGTCACCGAGGCCCCGGTCGACGGGGACGGGCCCCTGGTCACGACGGACGCGTACACGCTCGAGGCGCGCAGGCTCTCCCACCCGGTCGAGTCCTTCGGCTACCGGCTGGTCGAGCCGGACGGCCGGCGCATGCTGCCCGAGCTGCTCGCCGCGCACGGCATCAAGGGCCCGGACGTCGGCCGGATCCAGCGGGAGGGCTCCCTGGGCGGCGTCGCCCTGGAGGACGTCAGCGAGGTGCGGCGCGGGCAGCGGTTCGCGTTCGTCATGGACACCCGGCTGTGCGAGGGCGTGCACGCGCTGGCGGAGGGCTGCGACATGCTCGTCATCGAGTCGACGTTCCTCGACGACGACAGGGAACTCGCCATCGAGCACGGGCACCTGACCGCCGGTCAGGCCGCTCGGGTGGCCCGGGACGCCGGGGTGCGCCACCTCGTCCTCACCCACTTCAGCCAGCGCTACTCCGACCCGGACGCGTTCGAGCGGCAGGCGCGGGCGGCCGGGTTCGAGGGCGAGCTGACGGTGGCGCACGACCTGCTGCGGGTGCCGGTTCCGAAACGGAGGTAAATCGCCCGTACGATGCTTTGATGCCCCTCCCCAAAGCTGAACTGCACCTCCACATCGAAGGCACCCTGGAACCCGAGCTGGCGTTCGAGCTGGCCGGCCGCAACGGCGTCACGCTGCCGTACGCGGACACGGACGAGCTGCGCGAGGCGTACCGGTTCGAGGACCTCCAGTCCTTCCTGAACCTGTACTACGAGCTGATGGCCGTCCTGCGCACCGAGCGGGACTTCGAGGACCTGGCCGACGCCTACCTGGCCCGCGCCGCCGCGCAGGGCGTCCGGCACGCGGAGATCTTCTTCGATCCGCAGGCCCACCTCTCCCGGGGGGTGGGGATGGGGACGGTCGTCGAGGGGCTGTGGCGGGCGCTCGGCGACAGCGAGGCCGCCCACGGCGTCTCCACCCGGCTGATCATGTGCTTCCTGCGCGACGAGTCCGCCGAGTCGGCGATGGAGACGCTGGAGGCGGCCCGGCCGTACCTCGACCGGATCACCGGCGTCGGGCTGGACTCCGCCGAGGTCGGGCACCCGCCGGTGAAGTTCCGCGAGGTGTACGAGGCCGCCGCCGCCCTGGGGCTGCGGCGGGTCGCGCACGCCGGTGAGGAGGGGCCGCCGGAGTACATCACCGAGGCCCTCGACGTGCTCGGCGTCGAGCGCGTCGACCACGGCCTGCGCTGCATGGAGGACCCGGCGCTGGTGGAGCGGCTGGTGCGGGAGCGGATCCCGCTGACGCTGTGCCCGCTGTCCAACGTCCGGCTGCGGACCGTCGACGTCCTCGCCGACCA
The DNA here is from genome assembly GCF_044328485.1 of Streptomyces sp. NPDC017936. NCBI lineage: Bacteria > Bacillati > Actinomycetota > Actinomycetes > Kitasatosporales > Streptomycetaceae > Streptomyces > Streptomyces sp. NPDC017936. Next base: position 441,569 of record NZ_JBIRHK010000003.1, read on the forward strand.
CCCGCTGCCCGCGATGCTCGACGCCGGGCTGCTCTGCACGGTCAACTCCGACGACCCCGCCTACTTCGGCGGCTACGCCGGCGACAACTTCGACGCCGTGCGGCAGAGCCTGGGCCTGAGCGAGGAGCGGTTGCGCGAGCTGGCCCGCAACTCCTTCACCGCCTCCTTCCTGGAGGACGACGAGGAGCGGCGGGCGCGGTACCTCGCCGAGGTCGACGCCTACACCTTCTGACCGGTCCTCGCGGCGGGGGGCGGGGGGGGGCCCCCCCCCCCCCCCCGGCGGGGCCCCCCGGGGGGGCCCCCCCCCCGGCGGGGGGGGGCCGGGCGGGCCCCGGGGGGTGCCCCCCCCGCGGCGCCCGGGCGCCCCAG
>NZ_JBIRHK010000003.1:441947-650669 GCF_044328485.1 Streptomyces sp. NPDC017936
CCTCCGTGGTGCACGCCGGGGGGGGGGGGGGGGGGAACCGCGCCGGGCCCCCCCCCCCCCCCTGCGCCCGGGCCCGCGGGGGGGGCGCGGGGGGGGCCCCCCCCCCCCCGCCCGGCGCGGGCCCGCCGTGTCGTACGCGCCCCGGGCGGGGACGGCCGGGGCGTCCACCGGGATGTCCACGACCGGCTGCTCCGGTGCGCCGATCGGCGGCACCGAGCCGTTCGGGGCGCCGGTGCTCGCCGCGACCACGGCGGCCGGGGTGCCGCCCCGCCGGCGTACCGCTCCCGGCAGCAGCGGGCGACCGCCGGCGCGCAGGGCGACCGCGGTCATCGGAACGGCCACGACCAGCAGCCCCGCCGCCAGGATCAGGCCCATCGCGGGGAACCCGGCCCGGTCCGCCAGCACGCTGCCGGTCAGCGGCCCCGCCGCCGTCCCCAGCGAGGACGCCGAACCGACCAGCACCGCCCAGCGGCCGCGCGGGTCGAGCGAGGCGGCCAGCCCGATCAGGTACGACAGGACGATCGGGTACAGCGTGTTCCAGGCGATCTCACCGGTCGCGAAGCCGACCGGCCCGGTCGCCGACGCGCTCACCACGACGCACCCGGCGATCAGCACGGTCCCGCCGCCGATGGGCACCGCCCGGCCCAGCCGCGGTCCCAGCGCCCCCGCGCCCAGGACCCCCAGCAGCCCGGCCCCCAGGGCCACGGCGAACACCGCGCCCACGGCGGTCTCGCCGAGGTGGGCCTGCGTCAGACCGATCCGCCCGCTGACTCCCCAGAGGGAGTTCTGCACGAGGGACCAGCAGGGCATGGCCGCGACCAGGACCAGGCCCAGGCGCAGATGCGGAGGACGGGGGGAGGCCGGGGCGTCGTGCCGGGCCGGCGCCGCGGCCGTACGGCCCGGGAGGCGGCCGGTCAGCGGCCAGACGGCGACGGCCGTCAGCGCGATCGCGGCCAGCGGCTGCCCGTGCCCGGGACCGAGGTGCGGGACCGTCAGGTAGACGGCGCCCGCGAGCGCGGAGACCCCGAGCAGGCCGAGCGCGGAGGCGCGGTGCGGGTCGGGCTGGGCGGCGATCCGGGTGGCGGCGACCGTCGTGGCCGTACCGGAGCCGAAGCCGCCGAGGACCGCGCCCGCGACCACCGCCGGTACGCCGCCGGCCAGCGCGGCCCCGCCGTACCCGAGGACGGCGAGCGTCAGCCCGATCCGGGCGAGGGTCCGCGCGCCGACGCGCTCGACGCGTGAGGCCAGCGCGAAGCCCGCCGAGGCCGAACTCAGCAGCAGCGCGCTGCCGACGGCGCCGGCCTGGGTGGCGGACAGCGGCAGCCCCGCGTCCAGTCGGCCGACGACGGTCGGCAGCAGGTAGGGGGCGAGGTACCCGGCCGTGAAGAGGGCGACGAGGGGCCAGGGCGTGGTGCGGCGGGAGAACACGGGCGTTCCAGGGCGTGCGGAGGCGGCGGCTCGGAAGGGGGGAGAGGGCGCCGACCGTCGACGGACAGGAACGCGCGGGAAATTTGTATCAAGCACGCAGTACGAGCAGAAGCGCGGGCCGGGTGATGTGGATCACTTCGCGTTTGTCGCGGGGCGAGTCGGGTAGGAGGGGCGGTCTCAGCGCCAGTTCACGGCCCCGCCGGCCCCCGGTGCCGTCGCCTCGATCCTCGCCCTGATCTCCCGCATCACCACGACGATCCGCCCCTCGTGCTCCGGCGTCAGCCGGGCCACCGGCACCGAGCAGCTGATCGCGTCCTGCGCGGGCACGTCGTAGCGCAGCGCGAAGCCGAAGCCGACGATGCCCGTGACGCCCTCCTCCCGGTCCACGGACCAGCCCCGCTCCCGCACCGCGGCCAGGTCGGCGAGGAGGGACTCCCGGCTCGTGTGCGACCGCGGGGTGAGCGCCTCGTACGGCCCCTCGGGCAGCTCCTCGTCGGGGCGTTCGGCCAGCAGTGCCTTGCCCAGCGCGCCCACGTGTGCGGGCAGCCGCCGTCCGACGCGGCTGAGGGTGCGCAGGTATGCGTGCGACTCGCGGGTCGCCAGATAGGCCACGTCCAGCCCGTCCAGCCGCCCCAGGTGGATCGTCTCGCCCAGCGCCTCGGACGCCTCGTCGAGGTACGGGCGCACCAGCCGGACGCGGGGGTCGGAGTCGAGGTAACTCGTGCCGGTCAGCAGGGCGTGGATGCCGATGCCGTAGAGGGACCCGGTGGTGTCCGTGCGCACCCAGCCCCGGCCGATCAGGGTCTGGAGCAGCGCGTACATCGAACTGCGCGGGACGCCCAGCTCGTCCGCCAGCTCCCGCAGCCGCGCCGGACGGTCCCCGCGCGCGGCGAGCAGCTCCAGCAGCTCGACCGTGCGCGCGGCCGACTTCACCTCGCGGACGCCGCCCTCCCCGTCTGTCTCCGGCATGCGCCGATCGTAATCCGGCCCGTCCGGCCCATTGACGGGTCCGGTTCGCCTATCTAACCTCCATCTTCATACATGAACAGTGTCTACATGGGGAGATGAGTGAGGGTGAGTCCCGACACCGACACGGCCCGGCGGCTGCGGGAGGGCATGGCGCGGGGGGTGCTGTCGTTCCCGCTCACGAGCTTCCACGGGGACGGCTCGCTCGACCCCGACGGCTTCCGCGCCCACGTCGCCGCCCAGCTCGCCACCGGCCCCGGCGCCCTCTTCCCCGCCTGCGGCACCGGCGAGTTCTTCTCCCTGGACGAGGACGAGTACCGGCGGGTCGTGACCATCGCCGTCGAGGAGGCGGCCGGCCGGATCCCGGTCGTCGCCGGCGTCGGGTACGGCTGGGCGCAGGCCGCCCGGTTCGCGCGCCTCGCCGAGGAGGCCGGCGCCGACGCCCTGCTCGTCCTGCCGCACTACCTCGTCGCCGCCCCGCAGGACGGGCTCGTCGCCCAGCTGGAGCAGATCGCCGCCCGCACCCGGCTGCCCCTCATCGCCTACCAGCGCGGTCAGGTCGCCTTCACCGCGGCCTCGCTGCGGCGGATCGCCGCCCTCCCGAACGTCATCGGCCTCAAGGACGGCCACAGCGACCTCGACCGCCTCCAGCGGCTCACCCTCGCCGCCCCCGAGGACTTCCTCTTCTTCAACGGCGCCGCCACCGCCGAGATGCAGGCCCGCGCCTACGCCGCCGTCGGCGTCCCCGCCTACTCCTCCGCCGTCCACGCCTTCGCCCCCGAGATCGCGAACGCCTTCTTCGCCGCGCTCCGGGACGGTGACCCGGGCACGGCCGACAAGCTGCTGCGCGACTTCTACGTCCCGTTCGTCGACCTGCGCGACCGGGTGCCGGGATACGCCGTGTCCCTGGTGAAGGCCGCGGCCCGGCTGCGCGGCCGGCCGGTGGGCCCGGTGCGCGCCCCGCTCACCGACCCGTCGCCCGGCGACCTCGCCGCCCTCGAAACCCTCCTGGGCACCGGACTCGGCCTCGTGGGAGCCGCCCTGTGAACCTCACCGTCGCCGACGTCCGGCTCACCCCGATCCTGGTCGCCGACCCGCCCCTGCTCAACACGCAGGGCGTGCACCAGCCGTACACCCCCCGGCTGATCGTGGAGGTCGTGACGGCCGACGGCGTCACGGGCGTGGGCGAGACCTACGGCGACACCAAGTACCTGGAGCTGGCCCGGCCGTTCGCGGACCGGCTCGTCGGCCGCCGGGTGAGCGACCTCAACGGCCTGTTCACGGTCGCCGACGAGCTGGCCGTCGACCGGTCCCGGATCTCCGGCCGGGTCGACGTGGGCGGTCTGCGCGGTGTCCAGACCGCCGACAAGCTGCGGCTGTCCGTCGTCTCCGCCTTCGAGGTCGCCTGCCTCGACGCCCTGGGCAAGGCGCTCGGCCTGCCCGTGCACGCCCTCCTCGGCGGCAAGGTGCGCGACGCCGTCGAGTACAGCGCCTACCTCTTCTACAGGTGGGCCGGCCACCCCGAGGGCGTGGCCGGCGAGAAGGACGACTGGGGCGCCGCCCTCGACCCGGCCGGCGTCGTCGCACAGGCCCGCCGCTTCACGGAGCGGTACGGCTTCACCTCCTTCAAGCTCAAGGGCGGGGTCTTCCCGCCGCGGGAGGAGATCGCGGCCGTACGCGCCCTCGCCGAGGCGTTCCCCGGCCACCCCCTGCGCCTGGACCCCAACGGGGCCTGGAGCGTGCCGACCTCGCTGGCCGTGGCGAAGGAGCTCGGGGACGTCCTGGAGTACCTGGAGGACCCCGCGCTCGGCACGCCGGCCATGGCCGAGGTGGCCGCCGGCACGGACGTACCGCTCGCCACCAACATGTGCGTGACGACGTTCGCCGAGATCGAGGAGGCGTTCACCGAGGGGGCCGTGCAGGTCGTCCTCTCGGACCACCACTACTGGGGCGGGCTGCGCAACACCCAGCAGCTCGCCGCCGTCTGCCGCGCCTTCGGCGTCGGCGTGTCCATGCACTCCAACACCCACCTGGGGATCAGCCTCGCCGCGATGACCCACGTCGCGTCCACCGTGCCCGGTCTCCACCACGCCTGCGACACCCACTACCCCTGGCAGTCGGAGGACGTCCTGACCGAGCGGGTGACCTTCGAGGGCGGCAGGGTCGCCGTCTCCGACGCGCCCGGCCTCGGCGTCGACCTCGACCGGGACGAGCTGGCCCTCCTGCACCGGCGCTGGCTCGACGACGACGGGACGCTGCGCGAGCGCGACGACGCGGCGGCGATGCGCGCCGCCGACCCCGCGTGGGTCGCCCCCGCCGTCCCCCGGTGGTGAACCTCCCCCTCCGCCGCGTCCCCGCCGCGCCCGGAACCGCCGGGGCCGGCGCGGGGACGCGGCGGCCCCGGCGCCACGGGAGGTGACGCGGGGGGCGGTTCGGGAGCGGGGGGCGGGGGCGCGGCCCGGAGGGGGCCGCGCGGGGCCGTGGGCGCGCCGTGCCGGTGATCCCGGCGCACCCCCGGTTTCCGGTGCGGGCGACGGCGCGGTGTCGGCGGCTTGGTGCACACTGGCCAGAACCGCACCACGTCAGGGAGCGCACCGTGACCGCGTCCGCCGCGTCCACCGGAGAGGGACACCACCGTCAGAGCTGCCATGCCGCCCGGGTCGACCCGCTGGCCGGCCTGCGCGCCCCCGGCGATCCGCCCTGGGACGTCTACCTGACCGGCACGGTCTTCCTCGACATCGTCTTCACCGGGCTCGACTCGGCGCCGGTGCGGGGAACCGAGTCCTGGGCGCGCGGGATGGGCTCGAGCCCCGGCGGCGTGGCCAACATGGCGACCGCGCTGGCCCGCCTCGGCCTGCGCACCTCCCTCGCCGCCGCGTTCGGCGACGACCACTACGGCGAGTACTGCTGGGACGCCCTGGAGCAGGGCGAGGGCATCGACCTCACCGCCTCCCGCATGGTCCCCGGCTGGCATTCGTCGGTCACCGTCTCCATGGCGTACGAGGGCGAGCGCACGATGGTCTCCCACGGCCACGAGCCGCCCCCCACGGAGCCCGCCCCCGCCTCCCCGCCGCACGCCCGCGCCGCCGTCGCCTCCCTGACCCCGGGCAAGCCGGCCCCGTGGATCGCGCAGGCCGCGAGCCGCGGCACCCGCGTCTTCGCCGACGTCGGCTGGGACGACACCGGCACCTGGGACCTGGCCGGCCTGGCCGACCTGGAGCACTGCGAGGCCTTCCTGCCGAACGCCGAGGAGGCCATGCGCTACACCGGCGCCGACTGCCCCCGCGCCGCGGCCCACGCCCTCACCGAGCACGTGCCGCTCGCGGTCGTGACGCTCGGCGCGGAGGGCGCGTACGCGGTGGACCGCCGGACCGGGGAGACCGCCGAGGTCCCGGCGATCGCCGTGGAGGCGCTGGACCCCACCGGTGCCGGGGACGTCTTCGTGGCGGGCTTCGTCACCGGCACCCTCGCCGGCTGGCCGCTCGCCGACCGCCTCGCCTTCGCCGGGCTGACGGCCGCCCTCTCCGTCCAGGAGTTCGGCGGCTCCCTCTCGGCCCCGGGCTGGTCGGAGATCGCGGCCTGGTGGCGCAAGGTGCAGTCGGTCGAGGCCCAGGACCCGCAGGCGCTGCGCCGGTACGCGTTCCTGGAGGGACTGCTGCCCCGGCGGGAGACCCCGCCCTGGCCGCTGCGCAGGGCGGTCCCGACGATCGGTTTCCGCCGCTCCGCATAGCCGGCGCCCCGGCGGCCCGGTGACAAAAGTCCTACGGCGTTGTCAGCCCTCTGGCGTACCCTTGAACTCGCCAGGCCGCCCTCGTGGCAGGCGAGACGCATCCGGGAGGACGTAGAGGCCTTCGGGCCGGCCTATGACTCAGACACCCACAGCTCAGACGCCCGCGCAGGGCAAGGCGAGAGCACAGTTCACGGTTCCCGCCCAGCACCCCATGGTCACGGTGCTGGGGTCCGGCGACTCCCTCCTGCGCGTGATCGAGACGGCTTTCCCGGCGGCCGACATTCACGTCCGGGGCAATGAGATCAGCGCGACCGGCGACGCACGGGAAGTCGCCCTCATCCAGCGCCTGTTCGACGAGATGATGCTGGTGCTCCGCACCGGGCAGCCGATGACGGAGGACGCAGTGGAACGCTCGATCGCCATGCTGCGGGCGAGCGAGAACGGGACGAGCGACGGCCAGGAGACCCCGGCCGAGGTACTGACGCAGAACATCCTGTCCTCGCGCGGCCGCACCATCCGACCGAAGACCCTCAACCAGAAGCGGTACGTCGACGCGATCGACAAGCACACGGTCGTCTTCGGCATCGGACCCGCGGGCACCGGCAAGACCTATCTGGCCATGGCCAAGGCGGTCCAGGCCCTCCAGTCCAAGCAGGTCAACCGCATCATCCTGACCCGGCCGGCGGTCGAGGCGGGGGAGCGGCTCGGATTCCTCCCGGGCACGCTGTACGAGAAGATCGACCCCTACCTGCGCCCGCTGTACGACGCGCTGCACGACATGCTCGACCCCGACTCCATCCCGCGCCTCATGGCCGCGGGCACGATCGAGGTCGCGCCGCTGGCCTACATGCGCGGCCGGACGCTCAACGACGCCTTCATCATCCTGGACGAGGCCCAGAACACGAGCCCCGAGCAGATGAAGATGTTCCTCACCCGCCTCGGCTTCGACTCGAAGATCGTGATCACGGGTGACGTGACCCAGGTCGACCTGCCGGCCGGCACCCGGTCGGGCCTGCGGCAGGTGCAGGAGATCCTGGAGGGCGTCGAGGACGTCCACTTCGCCCGCCTCACCTCCCACGACGTCGTACGGCACAAGCTGGTGGGCCGTATCGTCGACGCGTACGAGAAGTACGACACCAAGCACGGCACGGAGAACGGCACGCACAAGGGCGGCCGGGCGAAGTCCGGGCACAAGGGGAAGTAGACCGAGCACGACCATGTCGATCGACGTCAACAACGAGTCCGGAACCGAGGTCGACGAGCAGGCGATCCTCGACGTCGCCCGCTACGCACTCGCGCGGATGCGCATCCACCCGCTCTCCGAGCTCTCGGTGATCGTCGTGGACGCCGACGCCATGGAGCAGCTGCACATCCAGTGGATGGACCTGCCGGGGCCGACGGACGTCATGTCCTTCCCGATGGACGAACTGCGTCCGCCGAGCAAGGACGACGACGAGCCCCCGCAGGGCCTCCTCGGCGACATCGTGCTCTGCCCCGAGGTCGCGGCCAAGCAGGGGGCCGAGGCCCCGACCCGGCACTCCATGGACGAGGAGCTCCAGCTGCTCACCGTCCACGGCGTGCTGCACCTGCTGGGCTACGACCACGAGGAACCCGACGAGAAGGCCGAGATGTTCGGCCTGCAGGCGGCCATCGTGGACGGCTGGCGGGCGGAGAAGGGCCTGACCGGCCCCTCCCCGGCTCCGACCGTGTCATGAGCCCGACTCTCGTCGCCGGCGCGATCGCCCTGGTCGTCGTCGCCTGGCTCGCCGCCTGCGCGGAGGCGGGCCTCGCGCGCGTCTCCAGCTTCCGCGCCGAGGAGGCCGTCCGCGTCGGCCGGCGGGGCAGCGCCAAGCTCGCCCAGGTCGCCGCCGACCCCACCCGCTACCTCAACGTGGCGCTGCTGGTCCGCGTCGCCTGCGAGATGGCGGCGGCCGCGCTGGTCACCTACGCCTGCCTGAACGAGATCGACGGCACGGCCCCCGCGCTGCTCGCCGCGATCGGCGTGATGGTCCTCGTGTCGTACGTGGCCGTCGGCGTCTCCCCGCGGACCATCGGCCGCCAGCACCCGCTGAACACGGCGACGGCCGCCGCGTACGTCCTGCTGCCGCTGGCCCGGATCATGGGCCCGGTCCCGTCGCTGCTGATCCTCATCGGCAACGCGCTCACCCCCGGCAAGGGCTTCCGGCGCGGCCCCTTCGCCTCCGAGGCGGAGCTGCGCGCGCTGGTCGACCTCGCCGAGAAGGAGTCGCTGATCGAGGACGAGGAGCGCCGCATGGTGCACTCCGTCTTCGAACTGGGCGACACCCTCGTCCGCGAGGTCATGGTCCCGCGCACCGACCTGATCGTCATCGAGCGCTACAAGACCATCCGCCAGGCCCTCACCCTGGCGCTGCGCTCGGGCTTCTCGCGCATACCCGTGACCGGGGAGAGCGAGGACGACATCGTCGGGATCGTGTACCTGAAGGACCTGGTCCGCAAGACGCACATCAGCCGCGACGCGGAGACCGAACTCGTCTCGACGGCGATGCGGCCCGCCGCGTTCGTGCCCGACACCAAGAACGCCGGCGACCTGCTGCGCGAGATGCAGCAGGAGCGCAACCACGTCGCCGTCGTCATCGACGAGTACGGCGGCACCGCCGGCATCGTCACCATCGAGGACATCCTCGAGGAGATCGTCGGCGAGATCACCGACGAGTACGACCGCGAGCTGCCCCCGGTGGAGGAGCTCGGCGAGGACCGCTACCGGGTCACCGCCCGCCTCGACATCACCGACCTCGGAGAGCTGTACGGCCTGGAGGAGTACGACGACGAGGACGTGGAGACCGTCGGCGGTCTCCTCGCGAAGGCGCTGGGACGGGTGCCGATCGCCGGGGCGTCGAGCGTCGTCCCCCTGCCCGACGGCCGCGAGCTGCGGCTGACGGCGGAGGCCGCGGCCGGCCGCCGGAACAAGATCGTGACGGTGCTGGTGGAGCCGCTGAAGCGGGCGGAGCCCGCCGGGGAGGAGACCCCGGAGTGACCCCGCGGGAGCTGCGTGCCCTCTGCCTGTCCTTCACCGCGGCCGTGGAGGACTTCCCCTTCCGGCCGGAGATCTCGGTCTTCAAGGTCGGCGGCAAGATGTTCGCACTGAGCTGGACGGACGAGCGGCCCCTGCGGGTCAACCTCAAGTGCGACCCCGAGGACGCGGTCCGGCTGCGCACCGACCACCCCGGACTGATCACCCCCGGCTACCACATGAACAAGCGGCACTGGAACACGGTGACCGTCGACGGAGGCCTCCCGGACCGGCTGGTCCGCGAGCTCGTCGAGGACTCGTACGACCTGGTCGTCGCCGGTCTGCCGCGCGCCGAGCGGCTCCGTCTCGACCGTCCCTGAGGGCGGGCGGCCCGCACGGCCCGCCCGCGCCGTGCGCGGCGCGGACCGGCATCGGGCTCGCGGGAGCCGCGCCGGGGAGCCGCCCGTGGCGGCCGGGCGGGCACCCGTGACGGGGCCGGCGCTCCCGTCCTCCGTATGCTCGGGGCATGACCGACAGCAACGCGCTCGACGCCGAAGACCGCAAGATCGTCACCCTCGCCCGTTCCGCGCGCGCCCGCAACGGGGTGCCGGAGGGGGCCGCCGTACGGGACGAGACGGGACGCACCTATGTCGCCGGGACGGTCGCCCTGCCGTCGCTGGAGCTGAGCGCGCTGCGGACGGCGGTGGCCATGGCGGTGGCGTCCGGGGCGAAGTCGCTGGAGGCCGCCGCCGTCGTGACGGAGGCGGACGGGGTCTCCGACGAGGACCGGGCCGCCGTCGCGGACCTGGGCGGCCCGGGCACCCCCGTGCTGGTGGCCGCGCCGGACGGGACGGTCCGGCTCACCGTCTCCGCCGGCTGACGCCCAGGGGGGAACCCGGCGGGAACACGACCGTGCCGGGTCCCGCCCCGCCCGCACCGGACGGCGGACCGGGCGGCCGCCGGGGACGCTCCCGCCGCCCACCGCCGGCTCCCGGTACCGGGCCGCGGCGCCGGCACGACGACGATCTCCCCCCCCCCCCCGCACCGCGCTCCGGTGGCGGGGGCGCCCCGAAGGAACGGGCCCGAGGGAACGCCGGGCGACGACGCGCGCGGCTCCGCCGCAGGGCGTGACCGGCCACGACGCCCCCGCGCCCGCCCCCGTACCCGGAGGCCGGACCGGACCGGCGGAGCCTAGAGCGCGTCCGGGCCCCGCTCGCCCGTCCGCACCCGCACCACCGTCTCCACCGGCAGCGCCCACACCTTGCCGTCGCCGATCTTGCCGGTCTGCGCGGCGCGCACGATCGCGTCGATCACGGCGTCGGACTCCGCGTCCTCGACGACGACCTCGATGCGGACCTTGGGCACCAGGTCGACCTGGTACTCGGCACCCCGGTACACCTCGGTGTGGCCGCGCTGGCGGCCGTACCCGCTGGCCTCGGTGACCGTCAGGCCCCGCACACCCAGCTCCTGCAGGGCCGTCTTCACCTCGTCGAGGCGGTAGGGCTTGACGATCGCGGTGATGAGCTTCATGCCTGCGGCTCGGCCTTCCGGACGGAGGAGGGGACGGAGTGGGTGACCGGGGCGCCGTGGCCCAGGACGCCGTGATCGTATGCCGTCTCGGCGTGCACCGTAAGGTCCAGGCCGGTGTGCTCCTGGTCCTCGTCCGCCCGGAAGCCCATCGTGCGGTCGAGCAGCTTGCCGATGCCGTAGGTGACGCCGAAGGCGTACGCCCCCACGGCGACGACGGCCACCAGCTGCCTGCCGAACTGGGCGAGGCCACCGCCGTACAGCAGGCCCTCCGGGCCGCCGGTCATCGAGTCGACCGCGAAGACGCCGATGAGCAGGGTGCCGATGACGCCGCCGACGAGATGGACCCCGACGACGTCGAGCGAGTCGTCGTAGTCCAGCTTGAACTTCCAGCTCACGGCGTACGAGCAGACGACGCCGGCGGCCAGGCCGACGACCAGGGCGCCCGGCAGGGACACCGAACCGCAGGACGGGGTGACGGCGACCAGGCCGGCGACGGCGCCGGAGGCCGCGCCCAGCGTGGTGGGGTGGCCGTCGCGCTTCTGCTCGACGAACAGCCAGCCCAGCAGGCCGGTGCAGCCGGCGGCGAGGGTGTTGAGGAACACGGCGGCGGCCAGGCCGTCGGCGCGCAGGGCCGAGCCCGCGTTGAAGCCGAACCAGCCGAACCAGAGCAGGCCCGCGCCGAGGACGACCATGGGGAGGTTGTGCGGACGCATGGCGTCCTTCTTGAAGCCGAGGCGCGGGCCGAGGACCAGGCAGAGCGCGAGACCGGAGGCGCCGGAGGTGATCTCCACGGGGAGACCGCCCGCGAAGTCCAGAGCGCCGAGCCCCTCCAGGACCCAGCCGCCGGGGCCCCAGACCCAGTGGGCGACGGGAACGTACACGAGCAGCGCCCAGACCGGGACGAACACCATCCAGGCCGCGAACTTCGCGCGGTCCGCGATCGCGCCGCTGACCAGGGCGGCGGTGACGATCGCGAAGGTGAGCTGGAAGGTGGCGAAGAGGAGGGTGGGGACCGTGCCGTGGACGCTGTCCGGGCCGAGGCCCGCCATGCCCGCGTGCTCCAGCCCGCCGACCAGCCCGCCGCCGATGTCGTCCCCGAAGGCGAGGGAGTAGCCGGCCGCCAGCCACACCACCGTGACCAGCGCGATCGACACGAAGCTCATCATCAGCATGTTGAGGACGCTCTTCGTGCGGACCATGCCGCCGTAGAACAGGGCCAGACCCGGGGTCATCAGCAGGACGAGGGCGGTGGCGGCGAGCAGCCAGGCGGTGTCACCGGTGTTCACGGGCGCGGCGGCGAGGGTCACGGGCGTCTCCAACGGGGCGGGGGCTCGTCAGAGGGTCTTCGGCGCGCGTTTCCGGTCGCGTACGGGTGTGTTTCCGTGACGTTTCGTTGCGGGCGGGTTTCCGGAACCTCACCGGGCGGGGCGGGCCCGCTCGTGTGTGCGGCGGGGCTCCATGAATCAGGGAGAATGGGGGCCATGAGCGTTCGTAACCAGTCATCCGAGCAGTCGGCCGGGACCCTGCACCGTGCCGGCTTCGCCTGTTTCGTGGGCCGCCCCAACGCGGGCAAGTCCACCCTCACGAACGCTCTGGTCGGGAAGAAGGTGGCGATCACCTCCAACCGTCCGCAGACCACCCGGCACACGGTGCGCGGCATCGTGCACCGCCCGGACGCGCAGCTGATCCTGGTGGACACGCCGGGCCTGCACAAACCGCGCACCCTGCTGGGCGAGCGGCTCAACGACGTGGTCCGCACCACCTGGGCCGAGGTCGACGTGATCGGCTTCTGCCTGCCCGCCGACCAGAAGATCGGCCCCGGCGACCGGTTCATCGCCAAGGAACTGGCCGGGATCAAGAAGACCCCGAAGGTCGCGGTCGTGACGAAGACCGACCTGGTGGACGGCAAGGCGCTCGCCGAACAGCTCATCGCGATCGACCAGCTGGGCAAGGAGCTGGGCATCGAGTGGGCGGAGATCATCCCGGTCTCGGCGGTCGGCGACCAGCAGGTCGAGCTGCTGGCCGACCTGCTGGTCCCCATGCTGCCGGAGGGGCCCGCCCTCTACCCCGAGGGCGACCTGACCGACGAGCCCGAGCAGGTGATGGTCGCCGAGCTGATCCGCGAGGCGGCGCTGGAGGGCGTCCGCGACGAACTCCCGCACTCCATCGCCGTGATGGTGGAGGAGATGCTCCCGCGCGAGGACCGCCCGGCGGACCGGCCACTGCTCGACATCCACGCCAACATCTACATCGAGCGCCCCAGCCAGAAGGGCATCATCATCGGCCCGAAGGGCCGCCGCCTGAAGGACGTCGGCATCAAGTCCCGCAAGCAGATCGAGGCACTGCTCGGCACCCCCGTCTTCCTGGACCTGCACGTGAAGGTCGCCAAGGACTGGCAGCGGGACCCGAAGCAGCTGCGCAAGCTGGGGTTCTAGGCAGCCGGGGTACCGGACGGCCGGGTTCTAGGCGCCCTGGGGGGACATGTCCTGCAGGCCCACCACCCGCAGCAGTCGCAGCCGTTCGTAGGCGTCCGTGCCCGGGCGGGCCGTGTGGACGATCAGCAGCTGGTGGTGCTCGTGGCTGAGCAGGACCTGGCAGTCCAGTTCCAGGAGGCCCACCAGCGGGTGCTGGAAGCGTTTCACGGCCCCGTGGCGCAGGGCCACCTCGTGGGTGTCCCACAGGCGCGCGAACTCCTCGCTGGCCGCACGCAGTTCGGCGACCAGCGCGGCCGGCTCCGGATCGTCGGGGCGGGCGGCGGCCACCACGCGCAGACTCGCCACGTGGGCGCGGGCGTGGTGCGCGCGGTCCTCCTCCGGGAACAGGGCGCGGGCGTCCGGGTCCAGGAAGAACAGGCGGGTGAGGTTGCGCTCCCGCCGGGGGCGGGACATCACGTCGAGGGTCAGCGCCCTGGCCATCGCGTTCTGGGCCAGCACCTCACCGCAGTCGGTCACCACCTGCGCCGGTGTGTCGTGCAGGCGGTCCAGGATCAGCATCAGGCCGGGGGAGACGTGCGTCGACGCCGTCCCCCGGCGCGGGGGCTCCTCGCCGGCCAGGTGGAACAGGTGGTCGCGTTCGTCGTCGGTGAGGCGCAGGGCGCGGGCCAGCGCCGTCAGCGTCTGCCGGGAGGGGCGCGGGCCGCGGGACTGTTCCAGGCGCGCGTAGTAGTCGACCGACATGCCCGCCAGCTGCGCCACCTCCTCGCGGCGCAGGCCGGGCGTACGGCGGCGGGCACCCGGCGCCAGGCCCACGTCCGACGGGTTCAGGCGGGCACGGCCGCGGCGCAGGAAGTCGGCGAGTTCGAGTCGGTCCACCTTTCCAGGCTGCGGCATCCGGCCCTCCTCAACCAGGGACCGCCGATCCCATGATCGACGGGTCTCTCCCGGTCGCCTCCGTCCCGTCCGAGGGTGGTGTCACCGGTCGGAGAGCGAAGGAGCAGATCATGCTGACACTGGTGACGGGTACGACGGGGCAGGTCGGCCGGCGGTTCGTGCCGAGGCTGCTGGCGCAGGCCAGGCCGGGGGAGAGGGTGCGGGTGCTGGTGCGGGACGCGGCCCGCGGGGAGCGGTTCGCGGAGCTGGGCGCCGAGGTCGTGGTCGGGGACCTCCGGGACGTGGAGGCGCTCGGCAAGGCGGTGGCCGGGGCGGACGCGGTGGTGAACGTCGCGGCGTCCTTCCGCGGAGTGCCCGACGAGGAGGCGTGGGCGGTCAACCGGGACGCGGCCGTGGAGCTGGGCCGTGCCGCGCTGGCCTCCGGGGTGCGGCGGTTCGTGCAGGTCAGCACGGGGTTGGTGTACGGCGTCGGGCGGGGGCGCCCGCTGACGGAGGAGGACGAGGTCCGGCCCGGCGGGGCGATGTGGGGGGCCTATCCCGAGTCCAAGGCCGAGGCGGAGCGGGAACTGCTCGCGCTGGAGGGGCTGGACGTGCGGATCGGCCGGCTCCCCTTCGTCTACGGCGAGGGCGATCCGCACCTCGCGCAGTCCATGAGGTGGGCCCGGAACTGGGCGGCGACCCAGCGGCTGCACATGGGCCATCACGCGGACGTCGCCCAGGCCCTGCTGCGCCTGCTGCACGCGCCGGGCGCCGTCGGCCGGATCCACAACATCGCCGACGACGCTCCCGTCACCGCGGTGGAGCTGCACCAGCTCAACGGCGTCGAGGTCCCGGCGGAGCTCCACACCCGCACCGACCCCGACCCGTGGGCCGGGATCGTCTCCACCGACCGCATCCGCCGGGAACTCGGCTACCGCCCCCTGTACCCCAGCGTCCACACGGCCCGGGACGCCGGAGCCCTGTGAACCCGGGCCCGCCGGGGTCCGGTCCGCCGGGGCGCCGTCACCTCTGCGCCCGCAGGACGTCCCGCAGCCAGCCGTAGGACGCCTTCGGGGTGCGCCGGAGCGTCGTGCGGTCCACGTGGACCAGGCCGAAGCGGCGCGCGTAGCCCTCCGCCCACTCGAAGTTGTCCAGCAGCGACCACACGAAGTAGCCGCGCACGTCCACGCCCGCCTCCATCGCCTCGTGCAGGGCGCGGATGTGGCCGTCCAGGTAGGCGATCCGGGCCTGGTCGTCGAGGCCCTCGTAGGAGCAGCCGTTCTCGGTGATGACCACCGGCGGGAGGCGGTCGCCGTAGCGGTCCTCGAAGGCGGTGAGCAGTTCGGTGAGGCCCTCGGGGACCACCGGCCAGCCGAAGTCCGTCACCGGGACGCCCTCGATGTCCCGGACGGAGAAGGGAAGTTCGGCCGGCATGGTGATCCCGCCGAACTCGATCTCGGTGCCCTGCGGGGCGCCCACCCTCGTCGGGGCGTAGTAGTTGATCCCGTACCAGTCGAGCGGCTCGCCGATGACCTCCAGGTCCGCGGCGACGTCGCCCGGCATCAACGCGCCGATGCCCTCCGGGTACGCGCCCAGCAGGAGCGGTTCGGCGAACAGCCGGTTGAGCAGGAGGTCGTAGAAGGCCGCCGCCTCCAGGTCGGCCGGCTCCCGGGACGCGGGCCAGGTCGGGCCGTGGGAGTTGGCGACGCCGATGTCCGTGGCGCCGGCCGCGCGCAGGGCCCGTACGGCCAGACCGTGGGCCAGGAGCTGGTGGTGGGCCACCGGCAGCGCGTCGAAGAGCAGCCGCCCGCCGGGGGCGTGGGTGCCGAGCGCGTGGCCCAGCAGGGTGTGCTCGGCGGGCTCGTTGAGGGTGATCCACTTCCGGACGCGGTCGCCGAGCCGGCCCACGACCACCGACACGTACTCGGCGAAACGCGACGCGGTGTCCCGCTCCAGCCAGTCCAGGTCCGCCGGGAGGTCCCAGTGGAAGAGGGTCGGCACGGGGCGGACCCCCGCCGTCAGCAGCTCGTCGACGAGACGGTCGTAGAAGTCCAGGCCGCCGGGGGAGTTCACCCTCGGCCAGGAGACCGAGAAGCGGTACGCGTCCACGCCGAGGTCCGCCAGGAGCGCCACGTCCTCGCGGTAGCGGTGGTAGTGGTCGCAGGCCACCGCCGCCGTCGAGCCGTCCTTCACCCGCCCCGGCTCGGCCGTGAAGGCGTCCCACACGGACGGCTCGCGCTCCTCCGCCGCGCCCTCGATCTGGTGGGCGGAGGTCGACACGCCCCACAGGAAGCCGGCCGGGAACCGGGGTATCGGGTTCGTCGCCATGCGCCGGATCATCCGCACCACCGGTGACGGAAGTCAACGGGCGGGCCCGCAGGGCGAGTCAAGCGCCCTCCTTCAGCACTCTGGAGATCAGCCTCCGCTGTTCCCCGGTGAGCCGGGGATCGGCCGCGTACACCGTCCGGCCGTCCACCGTGATCTCGTAACGGAAGCCGTCCGGCACACCGGCCGGCGGCACGCTCCGGCCGGCGGCGACCGCCTGCTCGGCCAGGGCGTGCCACTCGTGCGCGTCGGGCTGCTCCGAGGTGTCCACCTCGGCCTGCCGCTCGATGCCCGCGAAACCGCCCGTGCGCCTCACCCGAATACGCATGGGTCCCTGTCTACCGGTCGGTCAGAGAATCCGCACCCCCACCTGCTCCCACGCCTTCGACACGGCCTGGAACTCGTCCCCGCCGTCGCCGAAGCGCTCCCGGGCGGCCTTGACGGTCAGCCCCGCGAAGTCGGTGAAGAGGGCCCTCTCCGACAGCTCCCCGCCGGTGAGCACGTCGTACCAGATCCGGCCGGCCTTCTCCCAGGCGAAGCCGCCGAGGGCGGTGGCGGCCAGGTAGAACGCGTGGTTGGGGATGCCGGAGTTGATGTGCACCCCGCCGTTGTCGCGGCCGGTGCGGACGTAGTCGTCCATGGTCGCGGGCTGCGGGTCCTTGCCGAGGACGTCGTCGTCGTACGCGGTGCCCGGGGCCTTCATCGAGCGCAGGGCCGAACCGCTGACGCCCGGGGCGAGGATCCCCGCGCCGACCAGCCAGTCGGCCTCGGCGGCGGTCTGGCCGAGCGAGTACTGCTTGATGAGGGAGCCGAAGACGTCCGACATCGACTCGTTGAGGGCGCCCGGCTGGCCGTAGTAGGTGAGGTTCGCCGTGTACTGGGTGACGCCGTGGGCCAGCTCGTGGCCGATCACGTCGACGGACTGGGTGAAGTCGACGAAGATCTCGCCGTCGCCGTCGCCGAACACCATCTGCTCGCCGTTCCAGAAGGCGTTGTTGTAGTCCTCGTCGTAGTGGACCGTGGCGTCCAGGGGCAGGCCGTCGCCGTCGATGGAGTGGCGGCCGTAGGCCTTGAGGAAGAGGTCGAAGGTGGCGCCGAGGCCGGAGTAGGCGCGGTTGACCGAGGCGTCCTGGCCGGGGTCGTCGCCCTCGCCGCGGACCTTGGTGCCGGGCAGGTCGGTGCCGTGTCCGGCGTCGTGGACCGAGCGCAGCGGACGGTCCGAGGGCGCCTTCGCCGTCGGGCCGGCCCACAGGCCGAACTCGGTGGTGACCCGGCGCCGGGAGCGCAGCTCGCTGTCGCGGACCAGGGTGCGCCGGGCGGGGCGGGAGAGGGCGGGGTCGTCGTGGCGCGCCAGCCGGTCGAGGACGTGGGGCGGTACGACGGTGCAGAAGACGGGCTCGAAGCCCCCGTGAGTCGTCATGCCCGGCACCCTTGCACTCCGTGACGACGCTGTCACGAGCTGCAACCATGATCGGTGAAAAACGGTGACAAAGGGCCGAGAGCGGTGCGGGTGAGTGGTATACGGCACGTTTCACCCTATTGGTTCCGCCGGTCCCGCATACTGGAACAGGCCCGCGTGCCCGATGCCGCTCGGCTACAGTGCGGAGCATCATGATTTTCGGGCTGCTTCTCCTTAGCTGCCGCGGCGAGGGCCTGTAGTCGAGGCCGACCCCCTCCCCGCGGAGCTTGGTGTTGCGTCGTCGGCCGTCCTTCCGGACACCCTGAGGAGCCACCGCATCATGGCGAACCGCCAGAAGCCCAGCACCATGCCGATCCACAAGTACGGCCGGTACGACCAGGTCGACCTCCCCGACCGCGGCTGGCCGAACCGGCGGATCACCGCCGCACCCCGCTGGCTCTCCACGGACCTGCGCGACGGCAACCAGGCCCTGATCGACCCGATGTCGCCCGAGCGCAAGCGCCGGATGTTCGACCAGCTGGTCAAGATGGGCTACAAGGAGATCGAGGTCGGCTTCCCTGCCTCCGGCCAGACCGACTTCGACTTCGTGCGCTCCATCATCGAGGAAGAGGGCGCGATCCCGGACGACGTCACCATCTCCGTACTGACCCAGGCCCGCGAGGACCTGATCGAGCGGACCGTGGAGTCCCTGAAGGGCGCCAGGCGCGCGACCGTCCACCTGTACAACGCCACCGCCCCGGTCTTCCGCCGGGTGGTCTTCCGCGGCTCCAAGGACGACATCAAGCAGATCGCCGTCGACGGCACCCGCCTGGTGATGGAGTACGCCGAGAAGCTGCTGGGCCCGGAGACCGAGTTCGGCTACCAGTACAGCCCGGAGATCTTCACCGACACCGAGCTGGACTTCGCGCTGGAGGTCTGCGAGGCGGTCATGGACGTCTACCAGCCCGGCCCGGGCCGCGAGATCATCCTCAACCTGCCCGCCACGGTGGAGCGTTCGACCCCGTCGACGCACGCGGACCGCTTCGAGTGGATGGGCCGCAACCTCTCCCGCCGCGAGCACGTCTGCCTGTCGGTCCACCCGCACAACGACCGCGGCACGGCCGTGGCCGCCGCCGAGCTGGCGCTGATGGCCGGCGCCGACCGCGTCGAGGGCTGCCTGTTCGGCCAGGGCGAGCGCACCGGCAACGTCGACCTGGTCACCCTGGGCATGAACCTGTTCTCCCAGGGCGTCGACCCGCAGATCGACTTCTCCGACATCGACGAGATCCGCCGCGTGTGGGAGTACTGCAACCAGATGGAGGTCCACCCGCGCCACCCGTACGTGGGCGACCTGGTCTACACGTCCTTCTCCGGCTCCCACCAGGACGCCATCAAGAAGGGCTTCGACGCCATGGAGGCCGACGCGAGGGCCAAGGGCGTCACGGTCGACGACATCGAGTGGGCGGTCCCGTACCTGCCGATCGACCCGAAGGACGTCGGCCGCTCCTACGAGGCCGTCATCCGCGTCAACTCGCAGTCCGGCAAGGGCGGCGTCGCGTACGTCCTGAAGAACGACCACAAGCTGGACCTGCCCCGCCGGATGCAGATCGAGTTCTCGAAGATCATCCAGGCGAAGACGGACGCCGAGGGCGGCGAGGTCACCCCGAAGGACATCTGGGCCGTCTTCCAGGACGAGTACCTGCCGAACCCGGACAACCCGTGGGGCCGCATCCAGGTCCGCGCCGGCCAGACGACCACCGACACGGACGGCGTGGACACGCTGACCGTCGAGGCCACCGTCGACGGCGAGGACACCGTCCTGACCGGCTCCGGCAACGGTCCGATCTCGGCCTTCTTCAACGCCCTGGAGTCCATCGGCGTCGACGTGCGCCTGCTGGACTACCAGGAGCACACGATGAGCGAGGGCGCCTCCGCCCAGGCCGCCTCGTACATCGAGTGCGCGATCGGCGACAAGGTCCTGTGGGGCATCGGCATCGACGCGAACACGACGCGTGCGTCGCTGAAGGCGGTCGTCTCGGCCGTCAACCGCGCGACGCGCTGACCACCCTGGACGGGAGTTCCGGGGCCCCGACCGCCGACGCCGGCGGTCGGGGCCCCGTCGTTTCTCGGCCATTCGGACGTGGAGGTCACGGAAAGGTCTCGTACGAGGTGCTGACTCCGCCTCTTCGATGTGGCTAACATCACGCAAGCGTGCGGCGATGTTGCCGCACGGTTACGGAGGTGCGACGTGCTGCCAGGACGGGGACGAGACGGCCGTGCCACCGGGCTTGCCCGCGTGCTGGGCATCCGCACCGCGTGGACACCCGTCGGGGACGGCGAGTTCTTCTGCCCCGGCTGCGGCGGCGACCGCAACTACCAGCGGCTGACCGGCCACCGCCGCCTCACCCTGCTGGGCGTGCCCGTGCTGCCGCGCGGCGCGAGCGGGCCGGTCGTCGAGTGCGCGGCCTGCCGGCGCCACTTCGGCACCGACGTCCTCGACCACCCCACCACCACCCGCTTCTCCGCGATGCTCCGCGACGCCGTCCACACCGTCGCCCTCGCGGTCCTCTCGGCGGGCGGCACCTGCGCCCGCACGGCCCTGGAGACGGCGGCCACGGCGGTGCGCGCGGCCGGGTTCCCGGAGTGCACCGAGGAGCAGCTCGCCGCCCTCGTCGACGCCCTCGCCGCCGACACCGGCCGCGCCTGCGGCGAACCCTGCGCCCCCGGGCTCGCCATAGAGCTCCACGAGGCCCTCGACCCGCTCGCCCCGCACCTCGCGCCGGCCGGCCGCGAGTCGATCCTGCTGCAAGGGGCCCGGATCGCGCTGGCCGACGGGCCGTACACCCCCGCCGAGCGGGAGGCGCTGGCCACCGTCGGCGCGGCCCTGACCATCCGCGCGGACGACGTGTCCCGGCTGCTGGCGGCGGCGCGCACGCCGTCCTGACGCCCCCGGGGAGCGACCGCCCGCCGCCCCCGCCGCGGTACGGTCCGCCCCGCCCTCCCGTCCGGCGACCGCGCCCTCCCGTGCCGGACGTCCGCGAGCCGCGACCGGACGTCCGGCACGGGAGGGAGGCCCCGACGCGTGGGGGCCGGGACGACGCAGGGCGAGCGCGTCATCCCCCGGGTGGCGCGGGCGCCGCGGGCGGGCGCGCCGGCGGGCGTCCCGCCGTCCGCCGCGAGACCCGCCGACGTCCGGCACGACCGGGTCACCGGCTGCCTGCCCGCGAGCGCCGACCCCGCCAGGGCGCCCGGCACGGCTCACAGGAGTCCGGCCTCGATCAGGTGCCCCTGCACCCGCTCCACCTCCTCCTGCGTCAGCGGGATCTGGGGTTCGGCCGTGACGGGGCAGGCGATCACGCCCTGGAGGTGGAGCGCCGCCTTGAAGGCGCCGATCGCCGCCGAGCCGGCGCCCATCCGGGCCGGGTCGCCGGCCCGCACGATGCCGAACAGGGCGCACAGCCGTTCCTGTTCGGCGCGCGCCCGTTCCGCCTCGCCGGCGCGGCAGAGGCGGTCGAGACGGACGTAGCCCCGCGGGTCGACGTTGGCGAGACCGGGCACCGCCCCGTGCGCGCCGAGCGCGAGGGCCGCGTCGACGAGCAGCTCGGACCCGGTCAGGACGCTGAAGCCGGGGTACGCCCGCGCCCCGGCGACGATCCGGCGGAAGTCCCCCAGATCGCCGCTGGAGTCCTTCAGCCCGGCCAGCACACCGTCGGCCGCCAGCTCCAGGACGACCTCGGCGGGGAGCTTGGTGCGGACGGCGACCGGCAGGTCGTAGGCGAGGACGGGCACCGGGCTCGCGGCGGCGACCAGCCGGTAGTGGCGGGCGATCTCCGCCGGGTGGGTCCGGGGGGAGAACGGGGAGATCACCACGACCGCGGCCGCGCCCGCCCCCGTGACGGACGCGACCTGGTCGAGCACCCGGGGCGTCGTCATGTCGATCGCCCCGGCCAGCACCGGGAGCTGTCCGCCGACGTGCGCCGCGGTCGCCTCCACGACCAGCCGGCGCTGCCGGTCGGTCAGGAACGCGGCCTCCGACGTCGTACCGAGCACGAACAGCCCGTCCACCCCCGCCGCCACGAGGTGGTCGACCAGCCGCAGCAGCGAGTCCACGTCGACCTCCCGCTCCGGTGTCAGGGGTGTGCACAGGGGCGGGACGACACCGGTCAGCGGGGCGGGGAACGGCACGGGAACTCCCTGGCGGCTGCGACGTACGGGCGACCAGGGAAGTCTCCCCCGCCTCCGCCCTACGGAAGGGTCTTCTCGTACGTCTCGTCCGTGTCGGAGTCGTAGACCAGCTTGCCGGAGGCGTCGAAGCCCTTGATGTGCGGCGCCAGCGTGACCTGCTGGTTGAGGATGCCGGCGGCGACGAACCAGCCGCCGTCCAGGGTGGCCGTGGTGTCGCTGTCGCCGTAGGAGACGGTCACCTCGGCCACGGACGGCTCGACCGTGCCGATGACGCCCCAGCGGAACGGCAGCTTCCAGTGGCCCTTGTCCAGGAACGACTGCTGGTACAGCTTGCCGCCGTTGATGTCGGACACCACCGTGCCGGTGGGACCCGCGTCGGGAGAGCCGATGTTGATGCCGGCCACCTCGCCGTCCTTGATGTTGCAGATCAGCCGGACGTCGGTCTTCTCCTTCACCGCGACGACGTAGTGGCCGTCGCCCGGCGCGTTGGTGTCGCCGGTGCTGCGCATCGCCAGCAGGATCCGGTAGTCCCCGGCCTCGCCCAGGTAGTCCGCCTCGAGGCCGCCCGACGGCTTGGCGTCGTCGTAGGCGATGCACTTCTCCAGCCCGTCCGCGGCCTGCTCGGCGGTCACCCCGTCCAGCAGCATCCCCCCGGCGGCCGCCTGCTCGGAGGCCTTCGCGGTGGGGCTTCGGGGGGCGCTGACCGACGACATCGGCGTCGCCGTGTCAGCGCCCCCTCCCCCGTTCCCCCCGGCCACGGCGTACGCCCCCGGCACGGCGGCCAGCGCCACCAGTGCCGCCCCCGCCACCGCGATCCGCCGCCGCCGCAGCACCGCGCCCCGCCGGCGGATCGCCGGGTAGGGCGCGGGAGAAGGCTGGATGGTGTAGGCGTCGTCCGTCATCATGTCCCTCACGAGTTCCTCGAAGTCCCGTTCGTCGTCCGCGTGGTGGTTCACTTTCCGCCTCCCCGCCCGGACACGGCACGGCCCTCGCGGGCCAGTCCCGGGTACGTGCGCAACTTGGCCAGCCCCTTCGACGCCTGGCTCTTGACCGTCCCCGGCGAGCAGCCGAGCACCTCGGCCACCTCCGCCTCGGAGAGGTCCTCCCAGTACCGAAGGACCACCACCGCCCGCTGCTTCGCGGGCAGCAGGGCCAGCCCGGCGAGCAGGGAGCCGCGTTCCTCCACCTGCCCGACCGCCTCGTCGCGCCCCGGCGTCTCGGGCGGCGCCGCGGTCAGCGCCTCGGCGACCCGCCGCTTGCGGAACCGGTCGCTGTTGCAGCTGACCAGCATCCGGCGGACGTACGCCTCCGGGCTGTCGCTGCGCGCGATCCGCCGCCAGGACCGGTACGCCTTCGCCAGCGCCGTCTGCGTCAGGTCCTCCGCGTGGTGGGCGTCGCCCGTGAGCAGATACGCGGTGCGGACCAGCCGCGTCCACCGCGCCCTGACGAACTCCTGGAACTGGGCCTCAAGTTCGGCCTGCATCAAGCTCCCTCCTCGCCCTCCAGACCACCGGTCCGGCGGAATCGGTTGCCCGGGAATCGCGGACGGGTTCGAATGGGGTCGTGGAGACGGGTGCGGAGGGGACCGTGGGACGGGACGCAGTGGGGTCCGGGGGACGGGACGCAGCGGGGCCCGGGGGGCGGGACGCGGAGGGGCCCGTGGGGCGAGCCGGGCGACGGGAAGAGGGACGACCGGAGCGGGGAGCGCGCGCCTGGCAGCCGGGGCAGGCCGGGGTCCTCGCCCTACCATCCGGCCGGCTGGTGCGCGGGCGCGGCCTGCGCCGGCCCCCGGACCCGGCGGCGCCCGCCCCCTCGTACGGCCTCTACCTCCTCGGCTCACCGCCCCCGCAGGTGCCCTGGGAGGCGCGCTGGGTCCGCTGGCCCGACTTCCGGCTCCCCGCCGACCGGGCGGACGCGCGGGCGGCGTTCGCCGAGGCGTGGCGGCGGGCGGACGCCGAGCGCGTGGAGGTCGCCTGCGGCGGCGGACGCGGCCGTACGGGGACGGCGCTGGCGTGTCTGGCGGTGCTGGACGGCGTGCCGGCCGGGGAGGCGGTCGCGTTCGTGCGCCGGCACTACGACCGGCACGCCGTGGAGACGCCCTGGCAGCGGGCCTACGTGCGGAAGTTCACCCGGGAGGGCGCGGGCGGCGTCAGAGGCTGAGCGTCATCAGCAGGCGGTGGGCGCCGGGCCCGAAGTAGTCCTTGCGGGGGCCGCCGGGGTCCGGTGAGAAGCCCAGGGACTGGTAGAGCGCGACGGCCGTGTCGTTGCCCGGTTCGACGGAGAGCGACACGGAGTGGACGCCCTCCGCGCGCAGATGGCCCAGGATCTGTGTCATCAGCTGCTTCCCGTGGCCCTGTCCCCGCAGGCCGGGGGCGATGCCGAGGCTGAGGATCCAGCTCTGCGCCGCGTTCGGCGGGGTCGACAGCACGTAGCCGCCCAGCTCCTCGCCGTCCTCGAGGACGAACACGAAGTCCGGGAAGGAGGCCAGGAGCTGGCGCAGCACGAAGTACGGGTACGGGTCGGCCGGGAAGGCCTCGGCGTCGAGGCGGACGATGCGGGGGAGATCCTCCTCCGTGGCCGCTCTGATCCATAAGCGCCTTTCTCCGGACACCTGGCTCACCGTCGAACCGGCGACCGACGGAAAACGATCTCCGGGAAGAGGAGTCATACCGTCCCCTTGTGAAGGATCGACAAAGCGAATGGCTGGTGCGCTGGCTCTTGTGCGATATGCATACCTGATCGTCCATCATTGCCCGGTGCATCCACTCCTTCAAGACCCCCGTCGACTGCTAGGCTGAACCAATGACCTCGGGATCGCGCACCGCTGCGCAGAAACTGAATGCCGATGTGCGCTGGGACACCTTCGATCCCGGCGAGTACATCAAGCGCAATTACCTCGAGATCCAGCCGGTGGACCGGCAGATCCTGTCCCTGGTGCGCGACCACTTCCGTGATCATTTCAAGGGCCGCGAGGGGCGGGTTCCCGCCGGTGTCGACGTCGGCGCCGGGCCCAATCTCTACCCCGCCCTCGCCATGCTCCCCTGGTGCGACGAGATCACCCTGCTGGAGCGGTCGAAGGCCAACCTCGCGTACCTCGACGGTCAGCTCTCCGGTTACGACGCCAACTGGGACCAGTTCTGGGAGGTCCTGCGCGAGAAACCGGAATACGCCGGGATCGGCGACCCCCGGGCGCGCTTCCAGGAAGCCGTCCAACAGCCCCTCCGGGGAAGCCTGTTCGACCTCTGCGGCAAGGAACCCCGCTGGCACCTCGGCACGATGTTCTTCGTCGCGGAGTCCATCACCACGTCGTTCACCGAATTCCAGCGGGGCGTGGGCTGCTTCATGAGTTCCCTGCACGGGGGCGCGCCCTTCGCCGCCGCTTTCATGGAGCATTCCGAGGGGTATCGCGTGGGCTCACAGGAATTCCCCGCCCGCGACATCGACGCGGACGACGTGCGCTCGGCGCTGAAGGATTACGCGGAAGGCGTCACCTATCACCGCATGGCCAATCCGAAGCAGCTGGTGCGCACCGGATACACGGGAATGATCCTGGCCTGCGGGCGACGGAGAGCCTGATATCCGACCGTTTTTCCGTGGTGCCGGGCCTGTGCGAGGGGGATGGGCATGCAGATCAAGCCGAGACAGAATCTGCTCGAAGTGTGGCAGGCCATCGCCCGCCATTCCTTCGAGGACGGGAAATGGGACTGGGGCGAATGGGGCGGCCGCAGCAGTGTGGCCGACGCGGAGCGCCTGCTGTGCCTGCTGTACCCCGCCACCGAGATCTCCGCGTTCCGTCTCGACGACCCCGACACCACCCAGCGGGACGTGGAGCGGTCGCTGAGGAGCGCGGGCGACTCCAGCGAGATCCCCGGGAACCTCGTCAAGGTCCTCTCCGACTTCATGGAGAAGCACCGCGGTGAGGAGAGCCCCACCTTCGCCGGCGGCTACTACTTCGCCCCCGAGGACCCCCGCCACGAACTCTCCGAGGAACAGCGGGAAGTAGGGGTGGTCGACTCCTACTCCATGTCGGTCACGCTGTGCCTCGCCACCCTCGGCTTCCTCAAGGTCTACCGGGGCAAGACGCAGCGCAAGAGCACCCTCGCCCAGATCGACCGGCTCCGGGAGGCCACCAGCGCCCGGCTGACCGCCGCCATGGTGAGCCTGCTGCGCTCGTTCACCGTCAACGTCGTCGACGTCTCCTCCGACCAGGGACAGGCCCTCACCCGCCTCCTCGGACAGGGCCGGCTCTCCGAACGGCAGGTCCTGCACCGCTTCCAGGAGCGGTTCCGGGCACTGCGCGCCGTCATCAGCGAAAGCGTCACCCTCGGCCTCGACACCGACGTCACCGAGGAACTGCGCAACGAGAACCGCCTGTTCGAGTGCGGCTGGGCCTGGAGCCTGGTGAAGGGCGCCCCCGAGGTCGAGGTCGAGCCGCAGACCGCCGAGGGCATCGGCAAGCAGCCCGCGGGCGTCGCCCACCCCACGCCCTACCTCTACTTCACCGTGGTCGCCCTCGACGGCATCCCCGACCTGTTCTCCGAGCGCACCCTCGTCCTCGGCCTGCTCAACCCCGAACAGCAGAAGCTGGCCGACGCGCTGCGGCTGCGCTGGGAGATCACCCAGCAGTACTGGTCGGCCATCGCCCGCTTCGGCGACGGCACCTGGCCGCTGGAGGAGATCCCCTGGCGCACCACCCTCCAGCAACTGGAGTCGCCCTACTTCTCCCTCTCCGTCGCCTCCATCCTCGTCCACGACCTGGTCCGCCGCCGCGCCACCGACGACGACCTCACCCGCACCGTCGCGGTCATGGAACGCCTCGCCGAGCGCGGCCGCATCACCAGCAACATGACCCGGGACGACCCGGCGATCGTCCTGCACAACCCCGGCGTCACCCTGCCCCTGCTGGGCAGCGAGGCCCTGGGCCCCGCCATGAAGTGGACGATGGGCGACTTCTCCGCGCAGCTGCTCAAACGGACCGTCCAGCTCTGCTCGCTGTCCCGGAACATCGCCTCCCAGGACCGGCTGCTGCGCCTCGCCGAGAACATCCTCGACCACCTCTGGCAGCGCCGGATCACCGAGGGCGACGGCGTCGGCCTGTGGGACAACGTCCACGCCGTGTACCCCGAGACCCCGGCCCGCCAGGGCCCGCTGTCCTGGTCGGTCACCGAGCGCGTGACCGAGTGCATGGTCGCCGCGCACGCCCTCTACGACCAGCCGCCGGTCCGCAGCGCCGAACTCTCCCTGCTGTCCAGGGCGCTGATCAGCGAGGCGGCCCACCTCTTCGGCAAGGAGCAGATGGAACAGGCCGCGCCCGCCCCCAAGAGCCCGCAGGGCGAGGAGATCAAGGGCATCGAGGCGGACCTGCGCCGCGCCCGCCTCCTGGTCGACGAGCAGCCCGGCACCGCCTACGCCCTCGCCCTCGGCATCCTCTCCCGGCTGGACACCCTCGCCCGGGCCCGCGGCGACTCCTCGTCCCGGGGGGTGTGAGGCGTGCTCGTGTTCGCCGCATCCGACAAGGGGGGCACCGGACGGTCCGTCACCAGCGCCAACGTCGCCTACCACCGGGCGCTGGACGGGGACGACGTCTGCTACCTGGACTTCGACTTCGGCTCGCCCACCGCGGCCGCCGTGTTCGACCTGCCCGACGTCCTGTCCGAGGCCGAGGGCCGCGGGCTGCACTCGTACCTGAAGGGCAAGGCCGGCGAACCCCTCCGCGTCGACGTCTGGGCCCGCACCGAACACCCCCAGCTCCGCAGCCGTCCCGGGGGATCCGGGCGGCTGGTGCTGCTGCCCGGGGACCGCACCGGCGGAGAATTCGTCACCGACGAGGAGAACCTGCACCGGTGCGTGGACCTCGTGCTGCGCCTGAAACGCGAATTCGACGTCATCATCGTCGACTTGAGCGCCGGACGCAGTTATGCGATGGACCTCGCCCTCGCCGCCACCTCCCCGCGCGGGGGACTCGGACGCCTGAAAACCCGTTGGCTCGTCTATCACCGCTGGACGCGTCAGCACGTGATGGCGGCCGCCGAACTCGTGTACGGCAAGCAGGGCATTGTGCAGGCCGGTGTCGCCATGGGCCACGACCCCGACGCCCTTTCCGCCGCGATCCGCTTCGTCCGGGCCGCCGTGCCGAATCTCGAGTCGCCGCTGTGGTCGCAGGTCTCGCCCGCGCAGTACGCGTGGATGCGGCAGTGCGACATCCAGCTCGAGGAAATCGCCGCCAATCGCGGTATCGGCAAGACCCGGGTGCTGTCGGCCATTCCGCTGGAGCCCGTCCTGCAGTGGCAGGAACGGCTCATCACCGACGAGGACGTGCACGACCGCCGCATCGCCCACGTGGAGACCTGGCAGAAGATGGGCGAACTCGCACAGCGCCTCACCGACGACAAGTACTGGGGGCAGCTGTGAGCGGACGGGAAACCGTCTTCCGGGAGACCAGCGCGCAGCCGCGCACGGAATCCGTTCCCTTCTCCCATCTCTCCCTGGAATTAGGGCACTTGTACATGGAGGACTTCGTCGAGGGGCCGGACCGGCTGCGCCGCCACTTCGCCGCCGTACGGCCCTGGGTGGAGGCCGCCCGGGCCGGCGTCGGCCCGCTGCCGCCGGGCAGACGGCCCCGGATCAGCACCTGCTTCCTCGTCGACGACTACTTCAGCCGCCTGTCCACCCCCGCCGAGCTGATACCGCCGCTGCTGGCGGCGGCGGCCGAGGCCGGCCTCACCATCGACTACCTGGCCCGCGAGTCGGGCTGCGCCGTCGCCGAGCCGGGCCGCCGCGACCGCGTCGAACTCGCCGAGGCCGTCCTGCACCGGCTGGTGGAGTCCCCGCCGCCCGGCAGCAACGGCTTCCGCCCGCCCGTCAGCCGCACCGGCTGGCTCACCAACGGCCGGCGCGCCCCCACCCACCGCACCTCCCCGGCGCTCACCGGCGGCGTCTGGGAGCCGCCGAGCGAGACCGGCGCCCGCGGCCACTCCGTCTTCATGGACGTCGAACTGTGGAGCGGACCCGCGGACGAGCGCACCTGGTCCTGCGCCTTCCTCGCCGCCGTCTGGCAGCTCGTCCGGCTCGGCCTGCTGCGCGACAACGGCCGCGCGGTCCTCGCCCCCGCCCCGTGGGACGCCAAGGAGTTCCCCGCCGAGTGGGACGCCCTGCCGCCCGTCGTCCGCCTCAACCCGCTGGCCGCCCCCTTCACCGCGTACGCCACGTGCAGCATCCTCCCGGCCCGGTTCCTGCCCGTGGAGCACGCCGTCCGCGTCATCCTCGACCAGGTCCACGTCGAGGCCGACGCGCTGCGGCAGGCCGCCGAACGCGCCTCGGGCGAGGGCTTCGACGTCCCCGCGGGCGTCGTGGACCGCACCTCCTACGTGTTCCCGCCGGGGCTGTGACATGAGCACCGTGCGCACGACCGACGCCGTCCTCGCCTGCGGGGAGGTCCGCACCTGTCTGCTGCCCACCCGGGAGGCGGTGGACGAGCAGGTCGCCGAACGGCTGCTGCGGCTGCGCGCCGACGAACGGGTCCGGCTCTCCCGGCGGCCCAACCGGTACGCCGTCTCCCCGGACGTCCTCACCGGCGTCGACTGCCGGCTGCCCACGGCGGGCGGCTCCAGGGTCCGCGCGGTCGGCACGGTGACCGCCCGCGCGGCCCTCGTCGAGGGCCGGGTGCTCCAGGCCACCGCGTACTTCTCCGCGCCCGCCGCCGGCCCGGACCGGCGCCGGCCGTGGGGCTGGTACCTGGTGCGTCCCGGCGTCCTCGTCCCGGTCGGCAGGGTGACCCCGAAGGCCGTCGTGGAAGGCTTCCTGACGCGCCACCAGCAGGACGAGCTGGACGTCGGCTCGATCGCCGAGGGCCAGCTGTCGCGGATCTCGCGCCTGCTGCTGGACTCCTTCGACCCGCCGCTCACCACGATCGACACCCGGGTCCGCTGGGCCGCGTCGCCCGCCCCGGACGGCGAGGGGCCGTCCCTGCGCTTCACCGTCGCCGACGACGGGCTGCGCACCCTCGAACTGCGGCTGCCGCCCGGCACCGCACCGGCCGCGACGGCCGCGCTGTGCGAGGACCTCGCCCTGCACGACTGGCTGCTGACCACCGTCGTCGACAAGCTCGACGGACTCCGGCTCGGCGCCGCGGACGACGAGGCCGCGCTGAAGGTCCTGCGTCCGCTCGTCGACCACCTGCTGCACCTGTGGCTGCCCAGGGCCCGCGTCGAGCCGTCGCTGGAGTCCCTGTGGGACGGGCTGGAGAAGGAGCCCGGGTTCAGCCGCCAGTGGGAGACCCTGGTGCGGCGGATCCGCGACCAGCTGCTCCTCCAGGCCATCCGCACCCAGCGCGACGCCCTGGGCTCCTCGCTGACGACGCAGTGAGGAGCCCCGGCGGCGCCCCACATCCGAAGAACACCGCTACGACTTCTGTCCGCACACGGTCCCGACGGGGGGAGAACGTGAGATGAGCGCACCGACGAACTCGTTCAGGGGTGGCCCGCAGGGGCGGCCCGACACGGACGGCGCCCGGCAGCTGACGCTGAAGCTGCTGGTCACCGCGGTGGTGGGTGGGGTGGTCTACGTCCTCACCAACGTGCTGCTGCCGAAGGAGGAGGGCCCCTGGCAGCTGGTGCTGTCGGTGCTGTGCGGCGGCACGGTGCTGATCGTGCAGTTCATGGCGTCCTTCGTGAACCAGCTGGGCGAACTGAAGGAGGTGGTGGAGAAGCGCTTCGCCGACATCGGCGAGGCCACCAAGCTCTTCAACGAGGTGGAGAAGCTGCGCGGCGACGGGGTGCCCCGGCTGGC
This sequence comes from Streptomyces sp. NPDC017936, assembly GCF_044328485.1. NCBI lineage: Bacteria > Bacillati > Actinomycetota > Actinomycetes > Kitasatosporales > Streptomycetaceae > Streptomyces > Streptomyces sp. NPDC017936. Next base: position 472,598 of record NZ_JBIRHK010000003.1, read on the forward strand.
CGAGCACGCCACCAAGGTCGTCTCCACGGGGCCCGAGATCCTGCACGACTTCGCGCACGAGGAGATCAACCGGCTCGCCCGGCAGATGGAGAAGCTGACGAACCTCAGCGCCGACTGCGCGGGGGAGAACCACGAGTGGCTGATCAACCTCACCGAGCACACCAGGAGGAGCATCGACGCCGTCAGCACCACCGTCGTCGACGACGGCTTCTGGACCAGTGAGCCGGCGGGCCGCTACCTCACCGCGCAGCGGGAGGCGATCGACGACCGGACGGTCACGGTCCGGCGGGTGTTCATCCTGAAGGAGGGCCAGGACCGCGAGTCCCTCGCCGCCCTCGCCACCATCTGCAAGGAGCAGCAGGAGATGGGCATCCAGGTCCGGGTGGTGCCCCAGGACAGGATCGCCCGCCGGCTCGGCCGGGGCACGATGATCGACTTCATCGTCTTCGACCAGGCGATGTCCTACGAGATCAAGGCCGACCTGATGGAGGGCATCTCGTCGACGACCGTGAACGCCGACCGCGGCGAGGTCCAGATCCTGATCCGGCGGTTCCACCAGATATGGGACGCCGCCAAGGAGCCGCAGGACGAGCCCGCCCTGAACGGCCTGCTGGACGGCGTTCCCGACGGCGTCCCCGTCCTCCCCGACGGGACCGGTCCGGACGCCGCGTGAGGCGTCCGGACCGGATCCGTCACCGCCGGCTCAGCCGAGCGTCCGCGCCAGCAGCGCGGCCGTCTCGACGATCAGGTCGTGGTCGGGGGCCGCGTCCCGGTCCGGGCCGGTGACCTGGACCACCAGCACCACCGGGGCGCCGTCCGGCGTCCAGGCGATCCCGGCGTCGTTGTTCGCGCCGTACCAGCCGCCGCCGGTCTTGTCGGCCAGCGTCCACGTCGGCGGCAGTCCCTTGCGGAAGCGGTTGACGCTCGTCTCGTTGGCGAGCATCCAGTCCGTCAGGCGTCGCCGGTCGCCGGCCTCCAGCGCGCCGCCCAGCACCAGCCGGGCGTAGGAGCGGCCGATCGCGTACGGGGTCGTGGTGTCCGTCACCCGCCACGGCTCGGCCGAGTTCAGGTCCGGCTCCCACCGGTCGAGCCGGGTGACGCGGTCGCCGATCGAGCGGGCGAAACGGGTGATCGCCGTCGGGCCGCCCAGCTCCCGCAGGAGGAGGTTCGCGGCCGTGTTGTCGCTGCGGCACAGGGCGGCCCCGCACAACTCGGCGACCGTCATGCCGCGGGCCACGTTCACCGGGTCCCCGGTGACCGGGGAGTTCTCCACCACGTCGTCGGCCGTGTAGAGGACGCGACGGGCCAGCACCTCGCCGTCCCGGTCCAGGTCGCGCAGGACGGCGGCCACCGCGAGGACCTTGAACAGGGAGCAGACCGGGAAGCGCTCGCCGGCCCGGTGGCGCACGGACCGGCGCGTCCGCACGTTGTGCGCGAAGACGCCGAGGCGGGCGCCGTGCCGCTCCTCCAGCTCGCGCAGCCGGGCGGTGACGGGATCGGCGGCGCCGGCGGCGCGGGCGGGACCGGCGGCCAGCAGCGAGGCCGCGGTGGCGGCCGTGGCGGTGAGCAGGGTACGGCGGTTCGTCGAGCGTAAGATCGTTCTCTCCGTCCGTCGGTGACTGGGTCAGGGGACCTCGCTGATCTCCGCGGTCCCTTCTGTCACGGACGTCCCGTCCCGCCGCACGGTTGCGAGCAGCAGGGGCGTCGCCAGCAGCAGCACCCCGGCGACGGCGAGGGCCGTGCGGGCGCCGGTGAGGGCTGCCAGGGCGCCCCACAGGGCGGTGAGCGTGGCGATGGACGCCTTGGTCCCGACCGACCAGGCCGACAGCGTACGGGCCACCCGGTCCGCCGGCGTCAGTTCCAGGCGGGTCGTGGTGAGCACGGTGTTGTGGACCGCCGAGCAGGTGATCAGCCCGGACTCCAGGACCATCACCAGCGCCAGCCCACCCGCCCCGGGCCCGACGAAGGCCAGCCCGACCGGCCAGCAGGCGCGCAGCGTCCCCGCCGTCAGCAGCACCCGGCGCCGCCCGTGCCGGGCGACCAGGCGCGGGGCCAGCCGCGACCCGATCAGGCCGCCGGTGCAGGGCACGGCGAAGGCGAGCGTGTACTGCCAGGGCGCGAAGTGCAGCGGCCCCAGCATCAGCACGGCCAGCAGCGGCGCACCGACCATGATCAGCCCGTTGACCAGCATCGTGTTCAGGAACAGCGGCCGCAGCGTCCGGTGGGCGAGCAGATGCCGCCACCCGGCCAGCAGGTCCCCGGCGGTCAGCCGGCCGGCGGGGACCTCGCGCACGGCCGCGGGCGCCGGCTCCCGGCCGCCGACCGCCCGCAGCCCCAGCGCCGACAGCAGGTAGCTGACCGCGTCCGCCGCCACCGTCACCACCGGCCCGAACGCTCCGACCACCGCCCCGCCGAGCGTCGGCCCGAGCATGGTGGCCGTCCAGGTCGTCGACTCGAACCGCCCGCTCGCGGTGAGCAGGTCCTCCGGCGGCACCAGCCCCTTCAGGAAGGCGCCGCTCGCCGCCGTGAACGAGATGTCCGCCGCCGCGACGACCACCGACACCAGCAGCAGCTGCCCGAACCCCAGCCCGCCGAGCGCCCAGGCGGCCGGCACGCTCAGCAGCGCCCCGCACCGCACCAGGTCCGCCGCCACCATCACCGGCCGCTTGCGGCGGAACTCCACCCACGGCCCGAGCGGCACCGCCAGGACGGCCCCCACCGCGGGCCCCACCGCCGCCAGCGCCGCCACCTGCGACGGTCCCGCGTGCAGCTCCAGCACGGCGATCATCGGGAAGGCGCCGAAGGCGAGCCAGGTCCCGAACGTGCTCACGGCGTACGCCGCCCACAACCACCCGAAGTCGCGCCCCAGCGCCCGCCGCCCCACCCGGTGGATCGTAGGGCCCGTCGCCCGGCTCCGGGCCGGGGGCCACGAGATCCGGGAGGAGGACGACGGCCGCGGCTGAGCCCGACCCTTCACCAGGGCGCAGGATCGACGCCGGCGTGGAGCCGCGCTGTAGGTTGATCGTTCGCGTCGCTCCGGTGCGCGGGCCGGTCGACGGCGGCGCGGAAGAAGATTTCGAAGAAAGCCGTCGGCGGATGTCGAGGACCCGTTTCCCGCCCCGACCGAGGCCGTGGTCAGCGCGGTGCGCCCGCGCCCGCGGCACGATCCGGACGGCCGGCCCCGAACCGGCGGACCACCGCCCCGCCGGCGTAGGCGAGAATGGACGGCATGAGCCCCTTCCGCCCCCAGCAGTGCCGCGCCGGTGTGCGATGAGTCCCTTCCGGGACGACGGCATCGTCCTGCGGACCCAGAAGCTCGGTGAGGCCGACCGCGTCATGCTGCGTCGGTGCGGGGGGCGACCCCCGCGCCCCCAGCGGTGCCGTGGGGGTGTGCGATGAGTCTCTTCCGGGACGACGGCATCGTCCTGCGGACCCAGAAGCTCGGTGAGGCCGACCGCATCATCACGCTCCTCACGCGTGGGCACGGCCGGGTGCGGGCCGTGGCCCGGGGGGTGCGGCGCACGAAGTCGAAGTTCGGGGCGCGCCTCGAGCCCTTCTCCCACGTCGACGTGCAGTTCTTCGCGCGGGGGAGCGAGCTGGTCGGACGCGGGCTGCCGCTGTGCACGCAGAGCGAGACCATCGCGCCGTACGGCGGCGGGATCGTGACCGACTACGCGCGCTACACGGCCGGCACGGCCATGCTGGAGACCGCCGAGCGGTTCACCGACCACGAGGGCGAGCCGGCGGTCCAGCAGTACCTGCTGCTCGTCGGCGCGCTCAGGACCCTCGCCCGCGGCGAGCACGCGCCCCACCTCGTCCTCGACGCCTTCCTGCTGCGCTCCCTCGCGGTCAACGGGTACGCGCCCAGCTTCGGCGACTGCGCGAAGTGCGGCATGCCCGGCCCGAACCGGTTCTTCTCCGTGGCCTCGGGCGGCTCCGTGTGCGCCGACTGCCGGGTGCCCGGCAGTGTCGTGCCGTCGCCGCGGACCCTGGAGCTCCTCGGGGCGCTGCTCACGGGAGACTGGGAGACCGCGGACGCGTGCGAGGCGCGCTACGTCCGGGAGGGCAGCGGGCTGGTGTCCGCCTACCTGCACTGGCACCTGGAGCGCGGACTGCGCTCCCTTCGGTACGTGGAAAAGTAAGCAGCGAAGGAGACGAGAAGCACATGGTCGTACGCGGGTTCCTGGGGCGGCAGCGCCGGGAGTACAAGGCACCTGAGCCGCACCCGTCCGGCGCCCGCGCGCCGAAGCTCCCCGGCGAACTGGTCCCCGAGCACGTGGCGATCGTCATGGACGGCAACGGCCGCTGGGCGAAGGAGCGCGGGCTGCCCCGCACCGAGGGCCACAAGGTCGGCGCCGAGCGCGTCCTCGACGTCCTCCAGGGCGCGGTCGAGATCGGCGTGAAGAACATCTCGCTGTACGCGTTCTCCACCGAGAACTGGAAGCGCTCGCCCGACGAGGTCCGCTTCCTGATGAACTTCAACCGCGACTTCATCCGCAAGACCCGCGACCGGCTCGACGAGCTCGGCATCCGGGTGCGCTGGGTGGGCCGGATGCCCAAGCTGTGGAAGTCGGTCGCCAAGGAGCTCCAGATCGCCCAGGAGCAGACCAAGGACAACGACCGGCTCACCCTGTACTTCTGCATGAACTACGGCGGCCGCGCCGAGATCGCCGACGCGGCGCAGGCCCTCGCGGAGGACGTGAAGGCGGGCCGCCTCGACCCGTCCAAGGTCACCGAGAAGACCCTGCAGAAGTACCTGTACTACCCGGACATGCCGGACGTCGACCTGTTCCTGCGCCCGAGCGGCGAGCAGCGCACCTCCAACTACCTGATCTGGCAGAGCGCCTACGCCGAGATGGTCTTCCAGGACGTCCTGTGGCCGGACTTCGACCGCCGCGACCTGTGGCGGGCCTGCGTGGAGTTCGCCTCCCGGGACCGCCGTTTCGGCGGGGCGATCCCCAACGAGGAGCTGCTGGCCATGGAGGGAAGGACGCCGGACCAGCAGGCCACCTCGTAGCCCCCGCGGGCCGCGCGGGCAGGGGCGCCGCAGCTCCCCGGGAGCGCGGCGCCGCAGTCCCGCGGGGCGTCGGCGTCGTGCGGCTCCGCCGTGGGCCCACGGCGGGCGAACGACGGCTCAGCCGCCGCAGGAGGCCGCGCAGTCGGCGCACGTACCGAAGATCTCCACGGTGTGCGCCACGTTCACGAAGCCGTGCTCCGCGGCGATGGCCTCGGCCCACTTCTCCACGGCCGGGCCCTCGACCTCGACGGCCTTGCCGCAGCCGCGGCAGACGAGGTGGTGGTGGTGCTCGCCGCTGGAGCAGCGGCGGTAGACGGACTCGCCGTCGGAGGTGCGCAGGACGTCGACCTCGCCGGCGTCGGCGAGGGACTGGAGCGTGCGGTAGACCGTCGTGAGCCCGACGGAATCGCCCTTGTGCTTCAGCATGTCGTGGAGCTCCTGCGCGCTGCGGAACTCGTCGACCTCGTCGAGCGCGGCCGCCACGGCGGCGCGCTGCCGCGTGGCGCGGCCCTTCACGGGCGATCCAGCGGTCGTCACCGTTGCCTCCTCACGTCTGCGCCTGGCCCGGGCCATTGTGCCAGCCCGGGCTGTGGCGGGTCAGACGTCCGCGGTGTCGTCGGCCGCCCGGGTGGCCGGAATCGCGCACTCGGCGGGGTCCCCCGCGGGCTGTCCGGCGGCGAGCGCGCGGGCGCGCCGCCGGGCCAGTGGCGCCGCCAGCGCGGTCAGCGCGACGAACGCGGCGATGGTCAGCAGCACGATCGTCGCGCCGGGCGGAACGTCCTGGTAGTACGAGGTCACGGTGCCGCCGATGGTCACGGTGATGCCGATGGCCACCGCGATCGCGAAGGTGGCGGCGAAGCTGCGGCTGAGCTGCTGGGCCGCGGCCACGGGGACCACCATCAGGGCCGAGACCAGCAGCAGGCCGACGACCCGCATGGCGACCGTCACCGTGACCGCCGCCGTGACCGCCGTCAGCAGGTTCAGGGCGCGCACCGGCAGCCCGGTGACGCGGGCGAACTCCTCGTCCTGGCTGACCGCGAACAGCTGGCGGCGCAGGCCCAGGGTGACCAGGACGACGAAGGCCGCGAGGACGCAGATCGCCGTCACGTCCGATTCCGACACCGTCGACAGGGAGCCGAAGAGGTACGAGTTCAGGTTGGCGTTGGAGCCCGTCGGCGCGAGGTTGATGAACATCACGCCGCCGGCCATGCCGCCGTAGAAGAGCATGGCGAGGGCGATGTCGCCGCGGGTGCGGCCGTACCAGCGGATCAGCTCCATGAGGATCGCGCCGAGGACGGAGACGGCCGTCGCCATCCACACGGGGGACCAGGACAGCAGGAAGCCGAGGCCGACGCCGGTCATCGCGACGTGGCCGATGCCGTCGCCCATGAGCGCCTGGCGGCGCTGCACGAGGTAGATGCCGACGGCGGGGGCGGTGACGCCGACCAGGACGGCGGCGAGCAGCGCCCGCTGCATGAAGGCGTAGTCGAGGAGTTCCATCAGCTCAGCAGTCCCGTGCGGATCGGTTCGGCGCCCGCCGGCGCGTGCGGGTGTACGTGGTCGTGGCCGGGCAGCGCGTGCTGGCCGACCGCGCGCGGGGGCGGGCCGTCGTGCGTCACACAACCGTCGCGCAGGACGACCGCCCGGTCGATGAGGGGCTCCAGCGGGCCCAGCTCGTGCAGGACGAGCAGGACCGTCGCCCCGGCCGCGACCTGTTCCCGCAGGGTCCGCGCGAGGACCTCCTGGCTGGCCAGGTCGACGCCCGCCATCGGCTCGTCCATGATCAGCAGCTCGGGTTCGGCGGCGAGCGCGCGGGCGATGAGCACCCGCTGGTGCTGGCCGCCGGAGAGGGCGCCCACGGAGTCCTTGGCCCGGTCGGCCATGCCGACGAGCTCCAGGGCGCGCCGTACGGCCTCGTGGTCGGCCTTGCGCAGGATGCCGAAGCGGGTCCGGGACAGCCGGCCCGAGGAGACGACCTCGGTGACGGTCGCCGGGACGCCGCCGGCGGCGGTGGTGCGCTGCGGTACGTAGCCCACGCGCCGCCAGTCCCGGAAGCGCCGGCGGTCCGTGCCGAACAGCTCGATCCGCCCGGCGCTGACCGGCACCTGGCCGATGACGCTGCGGACGGCCGTGGACTTGCCGGAGCCGTTCGCGCCGAGCAGCGCGACCACCTCGCCGCGGCGCACCGTCAGGTCGATGCCGCGCAGGACGGGGCGCGAGCCGAGCTCGGCGCGCACGCCGTGCAGCGAGATGACGGGCTCGCCCTGTGCGTCCATGACGTCCTCCGTGACGATCACTTGGTTCCCAGGGCGGTCTGCAGCGCCTTGAGGTTCGCTTCCTGGACCGCGAAGTAGTCCTGGCCGCGGGACTGGTCCGTGATGCCCTCGATCGGGTCGAGGACGTCCGTCCTCAGCCCGGAGTCCCCGGCGATGGTCTTCGCGGTCCTGTCGCTGACGAGCGTCTCGTAGAACACGGTCGTGACCCCGTCGGCCTCGGCCATCTTCTCAAGGTCCTTGACGCGCGCGGCGCTGGGCTCCGACTCGGGGTCGAGGCCGCTGATGGCCTCCTCGGTCAGGCCGTAGCGCTCGGCGAGGTAGCCGAAGGCGGCGTGGGTGGTGATGAAGACCTTGGTCTTCGTGCCGGCCAGGCCGGTCCTGAACTTCGTGTCCAGGGCGTCGAGCTCGGAGACCAGGGTGGCGGTGTTCTTCTTGTAGTCGGCCGCGTGGTCGGGGTCGGCCTTCTGGAAGGCCGCGCCGACGCCCTCGGCGATCTCGGCGTACTTGACCGGGTCGAGCCAGACGTGGGGGTCCTTGCCGCCCTCTTCGTCGTGGTCGTGGCCGTCGTGCTCGGCCGCGTGGCCGCCGGCCTCGTCGCCGTGCTCCTCGAGCGAGGTGAGCGTCGCGGCGTCGATCTTCGTCTTGACCTCGGACTGGGCCACCGTGTCGTCGACGGCGGGCTGGAGGCTCTTGAGGTAGAGCACCGCGTCGGCCTCCTCGACCTGGACGCGCTGCTTGGTGCTCATCTCCAGGTCGTGCGGCTCCTGGCCGGGCTCGGTGAGGCTGCTGACCTTCACGTGGTCGCCGCCTATCCGCTCGGCGAGGAAGGCCATCGGGTAGAACGACGCGACGACGTCGAACTTGTCCGTGTTGCCGGCCGCGGCGCTCTGGCCGGCGCAGGCGGTGAGGGTGGAGAGGCCGAGTGCCGTGACCGCCGCGATCGCGGTGCCCGGTATGAGTCGTCGCACGTTCATGACAGTCATTTTCAACAAATATGGAAACCGTTGTCAACAAGACGCCGGTCATCCCCGGACCGGGGCCCGGGGATGGCTGGAGGGGGCACCGATTTGGTCGAGGGGGAGCCCCCGCCGGTACCCTGAATCATTCGCTGGAAGCATCTCGCTTCGTCGCCCGTCGTCGTAATGAAGAGAGCACCGTGGCCGCCGACAAGATCGACACCATCGTCAGCCTGAGCAAGCGCCGTGGCTTCGTATTCCCCTGCAGTGAGATCTACGGCGGCCAGCGTGCCGCCTGGGACTACGGACCGCTGGGTGTCGAGCTCAAGGAGAACCTGAAGCGCCAGTGGTGGCGCTACATGGTGACGTCGCGCGAGGACGTGGTCGGCATCGACTCGTCCGTCATCCTGGCCCCCGAGGTCTGGGTCGCCTCCGGTCACGTCGCCACGTTCACCGACCCGCTCACCGAGTGCACCTCCTGCCACAAGCGGTTCCGCGCGGACCACCTGGAGGAGGCCTACGAGGCCAAGCACAACCGCCTGCCGGAGAACGGCCTGGCGGACCTGAACTGCCCCAACTGCGGCAACAAGGGCACCTTCACCGAGCCCAAGCAGTTCTCGGGCCTGCTCTCCACCCACCTCGGCCCGACGCAGGACTCCGGCTCCATCGCCTACCTGCGCCCCGAGACCGCCCAGGGCATCTTCACCAACTTCGCCCAGGTGCAGACCACCTCGCGCCGCAAGCCGCCGTTCGGCATCGCGCAGATGGGCAAGTCCTTCCGCAACGAGATCACGCCCGGCAACTTCATCTTCCGCACCCGCGAGTTCGAGCAGATGGAGATGGAGTTCTTCGTCAAGCCGGGCGAGGACGAGAAGTGGCAGGAGTACTGGATGGAGCAGCGCTGGAACTGGTACACCGGTCTCGGCCTGCGCGAGGAGAACATGCGGTGGTACGAGCACCCGAAGGAGAAGCTCTCCCACTACTCCAAGCGCACCGCTGACATCGAGTACCGCTTCCAGTTCGGCGGCAACGAGTGGGGCGAGCTGGAGGGCGTCGCCAACCGCACCGACTACGACCTCGGCGCCCACGCCAAGGCCTCCGGCCAGGACCTCTCCTACTTCGACCAGGAGGCCGGCGAGCGCTGGACGCCGTACGTCATCGAGCCGGCGGCCGGTGTCGGCCGCGCGATGCTCGCCTTCCTGCTCGACGCCTACGTCGAGGACGAGGCGCCCAACGCCAAGGGCAAGCTGGAGAAGCGCACGGTCCTGCGCCTCGACCACCGTCTCGCGCCGGTGAAGGTCGCGGTGCTCCCGCTGTCCCGCAACCCGGAGCTGTCCCCGAAGGCCAAGGGCCTCGCCCAGGCGCTGCGCCAGCACTGGAACATCGAGTTCGACGACGCCGGCGCCATCGGCCGCCGCTACCGCCGCCAGGACGAGATCGGCACGCCGTACTGCGTCACCGTCGACTTCGACACCCTCGAGGACAACGCGGTCACCGTGCGCGAGCGTGACTCGATGAAGCAGGAGCGCGTGTCCCTCGACCAGATCGAGGGCTACCTGGCCGCCCGTCTGATCGGCTGCTAGGCACCGCGTACGCGAAAGGCCGGCTCCGGCGGGGATCCCCCCGCCGGAGCCGGCCTTTCGTCTTCCGCGGACGGTGTGCGCGCCGCCGGGGCCGCGCGCCGCCGGGGCCGTGCGTCGTCGCGCCGCGGCAACCGGCTGCGGCGCGGCGGCGCATGACAAATGACAGCTGACAGATATTGAAATCTGTCAGCTGTCATGCCAAGCTGTCCGCATGACCACTCCTACGCGTACCCTCGGCACCACCGGCCCCCAGGTCTCCGCCCTCGGCCTCGGCTGCATGGGCATGTCCGCGTTGTACGGCGACGCGGACCGGGCCGAATCGATCGCGACCGTCCACGCGGCCCTGGAGGCCGGCGTGACCCTGCTGGACACCGGCGACTTCTACGGCATGGGGCACAACGAGCTGCTCGTCGGCGAGGCCCTGCGCACCGCCCCCGCGGCCCGCCGTGAGCAGGCACTGGTCAGCGTGAAGTTCGGCGCCCTGCGCGGCCCGGACGGCTCCTGGCTGGGCTACGACGGCCGGCCCGCCGCCGTGAAGAACTTCGCCGCCTACTCCCTCCAGCGCCTGGGAACCGACCACATCGACGTCTACCGCATCGCCCGGCTCGACCCGGACGTGCCGATCGAGGAGACGGTCGGCGCCATCGCCGAGCTGGTCGAGCAGGGGTACGTCCGGCACATCGGCCTCAGCGAGGTCGGCGCCGAGACGATCCGCCGGGCCGCGGCGACCGCGCCGATCGCGGACCTCCAGATCGAGTACTCGCTGATCTCCCGCGGCATCGAGGAGCGGATCCTGCCGGCCGTCAGCGAGCTGGGCATCGCCGTCACCGCGTACGGCGTCCTGTCCCGCGGGCTGATCTCCGGCCACTTCACCGCGGACCGGCAGCTCGCCGCGAACGACTTCCGGGCCCTCTCGCCGCGCTTCCAGGGCGACAACCTCCGGCACAACCTGGCCCTGGTGGAGGCGCTCAGGAAGATCGCCGAGCAGAAGGGCGTGTCGGTCGCCCAGATCGCCATCGCCTGGGTGCTGGCCCAGGGGCCGCGGCACGGCGCCACCGTCGTGCCGCTGGTCGGCGCCCGCAGCCGGAACCGCCTGACCGAGGCGCTCGGCGCGCTGGACGTGACGCTGGACGCCGCCGACCTGGCCGCGATCGAGGAGGCCGTCCCCGCGGACGCGGCGGCCGGCGACCGCTACCCGGCCGGTCAGATGACCCACCTCGACAGCGAACGCTGATCCGGGCGCCGGGTACCGTCTCTCCCATGGCCCCGACCAGCGAGACCCTGACCGCCGAGCGCATCCTCGAAGCGACCGAGGAGGTGCTGCGCCGCCACGGCCCGGCCAAGGCCACCGTGGTGGACGTGGCCCGCGCGCTCGGCGTCAGCCACGGCAGCGTCTACCGGCACTTCCGCACGAAGGCGGCGCTGCGCGAGGCGGTCACCAAGCGCTGGCTGGACCGTACGGCACAGGCGCTGGCGGGCATCGCCGCCGACGAGGACCGCGACCCGGGGACCCGGCTGCACGACTGGCTCGCCGCCCTCTTCGAGGCCAAGCGCCGCAAGGCCGGCGACGACCCCGAGCTGTTCGCCACCTACACGGTGCTCACCGGCGAGAACGGCGAGGCGGTCGCCGGACACATAGCCGACCTCACCGGCCAGCTGGCCGGGATCGTCGAGGCGGGCGTGACGGCGGGCGCCTTCACCGCCCCCGACCCGGCGGCCGCCGCCCGCGCGGTCTTCCAGGCCACGGCCCGCTTCCACGACCCGTGCCACGCCCGCGAGTGGCAGCAGCCCGGAGCCCGGGAGGACTGCGCGGCGGTGATCGCCCTGGTGCTGCGCGGACTGCGGGCCTGACCCCCGCGCCCGGCGGCCGCGGGCCCGGCACGCACCCGGCCGGGGACCCCCGTGCGCCGCCGTGCGTCTCCTGCGCGGCCGTGGGGTCGCCTACGCAGCCGTCGGATCCACCGTCGCCTGGTGCGCCTGCGCCAGGTGTTCCTCGGCCTTGAGCCACGGCAGGAACTGGACGTTCCTGCGCCAGCCGCAGGTGCCGCACCGGATCGTGCGCTGCACACCGCTGCGCTCCACCCGGACCACGTGCTCCCGCCCGTGCTGGTCCCAGCGCCGCACCCTGCTCGTGTTGACCGCCGGCATGACGCCTCCCGCGTCCGAGGACATCGACTCCGCTCGCGCGGCACCACAGTCCACCACCGGCAGGGGCCGCCGGGCGGCGAAGTGACCGACCCGTGTCCTGTCCGGCCCCCCGCCGTGCCCGTGCCCCGGTTCCGCCCGTCCCGCCTCAGCCGACCCTGCGCGGCAGCCGCAGGCTCAGCAGACCGGTGACGACCACCCCGGCGACCTGCACGAGGAGCGTCGTGATCAGCGCGTCCCGCATGCCCATCCCCGGCACCAGGGACAGGAACAGGGTGCCGAGGGTGGCCACGCCCAGCGCCAGGGAGGCCTGCTGAGTCGTCACCATCACACCGCCGCCGACGCCCGCGCGGACCGGCGGCACCTCGGACAGCACGATCCGCATCACGACGGGAAGCTGGAGCGCCTGGCCCGCGCCGGCCACCGCCGCACCCGGCAGCAGCTCGACGACGCCCAGGTCCGGCCAGCCGTGCCGGACGGCCAGCACGATCAGGGCCACGCCCGCGCCCTGCACCACCGCACCCGCCGTCACCACCCGGGCGCCGTACCGGGCCACGAGCCGGGGGCCGGCGAGCGAGGCGGCGAAGAACGCGAGCGCCATCGGCGCCAGCGCCAGACCGGCCGCGACCGGACCCAGCCCCTCGGCTTCGCCGCCGGACCGACGGCCGCCGTGCTCGGCGCGTCGCCCCTCGCGTCCGCGTCCGCCGGCGGAGGCGCCACCGTGGCGCTGCTCGGCATCGGGGTGGCCGCCGTCGCCCTCTTCGACTACACCGACGACGGCCGGGCGGCGGCCTCCGCGCGGCGGACCGTGCCGCTCAGGCGCTGACGCCCGCCGCCTCCCGGACCTCCCGCGCCTCCAGCCGGCGCGCCGTCCGCTCGGCCGTCCGCCGCGCCCACGGCCCGGTGGTCACGGCGCCGAGGACGAGGACCGCCAGACCGCAGCCGGTGAGCACCCACCAGCCGGGCACGGCGGCGGAGACGAAGGTCTCCCGGTACGCCGAGGCGCTCACGCCCGCCGCCAGGACCGCGCCGACCACCGCGACCCCGAGGGTCTGCCCCAGCTGCCGGCTGGTGGAGGCGACGGCCGCCGCCACCCCCGCCTGGCTGCGCGGCATCCCCGACACCGCCGTGTTGGTGATCGGCGCGTTCACGAAGCCGAAGCCGACGCCGAACAGCGCGTACCCGAGGAAGAGCGTGGCATCGGACGTCTCGGCGTCGAAGACGGCGAACATCACCGCGCTCAGGGTCATCGCGCACCCCGCGACCAGCAGCGGCAGCCGCGGTCCCCTGCTGCCCACGAGCCGCCCGGACAGGGGCGCGCACAGGAAGGTCGGTACGGCCATCGGCAGCATCCACAGGCCCGCGTGCAGGGCGTCCAGACCGCGCACGTTCTGCAGGTACAGCGTCGACAGGAAGAGGAACCCGCCCAGCGCGGCGAACGCGCTGATCGCTATCACGGTGGCCCCGCTGAACGGCGCCGACCGGAAGAACCGCAGGTCGACGAGGGGTTCGTCCCGGCGCGGCTCGTACCACAGCAGACCGAGCAGCGCGGCCAGCGCCACCGCCGCGAAGGGCCCGCTGACCGCCGCCCCGGCCTCCGGCGCCTCGATGATCGCGTACGTCAGGGAGCCGAAGAGCGCGATGACCAGAAGCTGCCCCACGGGGTCGGGGCGGCGCCCCCTGGGCGCGCGGGACTCGGGGACGAAGCGCAGGGTCAGCAGCAGGGCCGCGAGGCCGACCGGCAGGTTGAGCCAGAAGATCGAGCGCCACCCCACGGACTCCACCAGCAGACCGCCCACCAGCGGTCCCGCGGCCATCGAGATGCCGACGACCGCGCCCCAGACGCCGATCGCGCGGGCGCGCTCGCGCGGGTCGGTGAAGGTGTTGGTGATGATCGACATGGCGACCGGGTTGAGCATCGAACCGCCGACCGCCTGCACCGTCCGGGCCACGATCAGCAGGTCCAGGTTCGGCGCGAGGGAGCACAGCAGGGAGCCGGCCGAGAACACGACCAGGCCCGTCATGAAGACTCTGCGGCGGCCCGTCCGGTCGGCCGTGGAGCCCGCGAGCATCAGCAGCATGGCCAGCACCAGCGTGTACGCGTCGATCGTCCACTGCAGGCCGGAGGTGCTCGCGTGCAGATCGCGCTCCATCGCGGGCAGGGCGACGTTGAGGACGGTGTTGTCGAGGCTCACGATCAGCAGGCTCATGCAGCAGATCGCGAGCACGAGCAGACGTCGGCGATGGCTGAGCTCGGGCATGGGGTCCATCGTACGCCCACATCAATAGTGCGACTAACTAATGACTGTTACATGATAATGCCGGTGATGCCCGGGCACCGCCCCGCGTGCGGGACAATGGGGCAATGCCCACGACCGCGTCCCCGCAGAACACGGCCCTCCGGATCGGCCCGCACACCGTCCGGCCGCCCGTCGTCCTCGCCCCGATGGCCGGGATCACCAACGCGCCCTTCCGCACGCTGTGCCGGGAGTTCAGCGGCGGCAAGGGCCTGTTCGTGAGCGAGATGATCACGACCCGGGCGCTGGTCGAGCGCAACGAGAAGACCATGCAGCTGATCCGCTTCGACGCGACCGAGAAGCCGCGCTCGATCCAGCTGTACGGCGTCGACCCGGCGACCGTCGGCAAGGCCGTCCGCATGATCGCGGAGGAGGACCTCGCTGACCACATCGACCTGAACTTCGGCTGCCCGGTCCCCAAGGTGACGCGGAAGGGCGGCGGCTCGGCCCTCCCCTACAAGCGCAACCTGCTCCGCGCCATCCTGCGCGAGGCGGTGAGCGGCGCCGGGGACCTGCCGGTGACGATGAAGATGCGCAAGGGCATCGACGACGACCACATCACCTACCTCGACGCCGGCCGGATCGCCGTCGAGGAGGGCGTGACCGCCATCGCCCTGCACGGCCGCACCGCCGCCCAGCACTACGGCGGCACCGCCGACTGGGACGCCATCGCCCGCCTCAAGGAGCACGTGCCGGAGATCCCGGTGCTCGGCAACGGCGACATCTGGTCGGCGCAGGACGCGCTGCGGATGGTGCGGGAGACCGGCTGCGACGGAGTGGTGGTGGGCCGGGGCTGCCTCGGCCGGCCCTGGCTCTTCGCCGACCTGGTCGCCGCCTTCGAGGGCCGGACGGCGGACATCGCCCGTCCCTCCCTCCGCGAGGTCGCCGACGTCATGGTCCGCCACGCCGGCCTCCTCGGCGAGTGGGCCGGCGACGAGACCAAGGGCGTTGTCGACTTCCGCAAGCACGTCGCCTGGTACCTCAAGGGCTTCGCCGTCGGCTCCGAGATGCGCAAGCGGCTCGCGATCACCTCCTCCCTGGAGGAACTCCGCGCCGGCCTCGACTCGCTCGACCTCGACCAGCCCTGGCCCGTCGGCGCCGCCGGGCCGCGGGGCCGGACGTCCGGCAACAACCGGGTCGTCCTGCCGGACGGCTGGCTGAAGGACCCGTACGACTGCGCGGGCGTGAGCGAGGACGCGGAGCTGGACACCTCCGGCGGCTGAGCGGCTTCCGCCCACCCAGCCGCCCGACCCGGTCGGCCGGAGGGCGACGGCCCCCGGGGCTCCGCCCCGGACCCGGGCGGGGGCCGCGCCCCCTGCGCCCCGCGGGTCCGTTCGGCCGGCCAGGGGAGCAGGCCCTGGGGACTGCGCCCCGGACCCCGGTGGGGCGCCCGCCCGTCCGACTCGGTCGGCCACGGGGTGACCGTTCTCCGGGCCGTGTCCCCCGTGCCCCGAGGCCCCCGTGTCCTCGGAGGTCCGGCTCCTCGCGCCGTTCGCGGCGTCTCAGCCCGTCCGGCGCTTGAGGACGAGGCCCGTTCGGGGCCGGAGCGGGGTGCGGGGCGGCAGCCCCACAGGGGGTGCGGGGGCGGAGCCCCTGGGGACGGGACGGGCAGGGGCGGCGGGGGCGAGGTCCGCCCACCCCGGCCCCGGGGTCACCCCTTCGACGGATTCGGGGTCGACCCGTACGCCAGCAGGAAGCGGTCGCGGAACGAGCTCATCTTCCAGACCGGGGCGTCGTGCGCCGGCGCCAACCCCTCCGTCCACTTCCAGCCGGCGATCTTGTCGAGGACCTTCGGGTCCTTGGCGACGATCGACACCGGCACGTCCCGGCTGGCGTTGTCGCCGCTGACGCGGGCGATCGGCTGGTGGTCGCCGAGGAACACCAGGACGGTGTCGTCGGTGCCGTAGCGCTCCAGCCACTGGGTGAGGGCGGTCACCGAGTACCGGATCGACTTGCCGTACTCCTCCTTGGACTTCCCGGAGTCGTTGATGACCTCCGACGCCTTCCGCCCCGCCTTCTCGACGCCCTCGAAGACCGAGCCGTCGCCCACCTCGTCCCAGTCGACCATCTCCGGCACCGGTGCCCACGGCTGGTGACTGGACGTCAGGATGATCTCCGACATCAGCGGCTTGTCGCGCTCCTTGCCGTGCTCCAGCCGCTGGAACGCCTCCAGCGCGTACTGGTCGGGCATGGTCGACCAGCTGAACTTCGGCCCCTGATACCCCATCTGGAAGGCGTTGTAGACCTTGTCGAGGCCGTAGTACTTCTGCTCCGGCCAGCCCTTCTGCACGCCCGGCATGATCCCGACGGTGTCCCAGGCGCCGGACTTCTGGAAGGCCTTGGTGAGGGAGAGGTGGTCGCTGGCCATCACGGTGCGGTAGCGCTGCTGGTTGTCGACCCACAGGCCCGTCAACGTGGTGGAGTGGCCGAGCCAGCTGCTGCCGCCGAAGGTCGCCGAGGTCAGCCAGCCGCTCCTGGCGTGGAAGCCCGCCTTCGCCAGGGCCTCGGTGCTCGCGTCGAGCGTCTGGTTCACCCCCGGTGCCATGACCGGGTCCTCGATCGCGCTGCGGCCGTAGCTCTCGATGAAGGTGAAGAGCACGTCCTTGCCGCGCAGATCGGGCAGGAGCTGCGCGGGCGGGGTGTTGCCGAAGGTGTCGGTACGGGCCTCCTCGGCGAACGCGGCCTCGTCCCTGAGGGTGTCCCGCACCCGCCTGGCCTCGGTGGTGAGCGTGTCGGCGACCTGGTCGGAGGCGACCGGCAGCCCCGCGTACTGCAGACCGAGGGCGGAGCAGGTGATCCAGACCGTGCCGGAGGCCAAAGTGGCCCGGGTCGCCAGCGGGACGTCGCGGACCAGCAGGCCGGAGAGCCGGACCGTCGCCAGGGCCATCACCGTGCACAGCAGGGCGACCAGCAGGAACACGCCCACCGTGGCGGCGATCGCCGTCGTGCGGCCCATCGAGTCGGCCACGTACGACTGGGCGTCGTCGAGCAGGCCCCAGTCCAGAACCAGGTTGAAGTCCCGGCCCAGGTAGTCCACGAAGCCCATGTCGAGCAGGTTCAGCACGGTCAGCGCCCCGAGGGACACCCCGGTCAGCGCCGCCACCACGACCCGCGGCCGGCGGGGCAGCGCCAGCAGCACGGCCGCTCCCACGACCGCCTCACCGGGCAGCCGCACGAACCGGTGGACCTGGAGCGCGAACAGCCGGTTCGGCAGCAGCATCGCCCCGATCACGAGCACGGCCGACAGCACGGTCGCCGTCCACCACAGGACCCGCGCGACCCGCGGATACCGGGCGCGCCAGGCACGCCAGTGCGCGACACGCTCCCGCCACGAGCGCCGGGCGGCCCCGGGCGACGGCACCGCGTCCGGGGCCGCATCCGGCGCCGTGTCCGGCGCGGCTTTCGCGGTTTCCGCGGTTTCCGCGGTCTCCGCGGTCCCCGGGGACTCCTCGGGTTCCTTCGGGTCGGACCGGTCGGGCAGTTGACGAGCGCGAGCGAAGACGGGCACCCGAGGGGTCCTTCCGTACGGAGCCGGGTGGATCGGTGGATCCGAGGGGCGTCCCGGATCCACCACCGTTCCGTACGGCTTGCCCCCGGCCGGTGTTCACCCCGCTCGGCCAGCGCTCGGCAAACACCGCGCAAACGCTCGGCCAACTGCCCCGTCTACGCCCCGCCCACGGCCGTGAGCAGCGCCAGCGGGGCCGCCGCCGAGCGGGACTCCCGCAGGCAGGCGTGCGGGTACGGCACCGGCTCGGCATGGGTGTCGCGGCCGTAGCCCGCGAGGACCTCGGGCAGCCGGTGGCCGGTCACGGTGGCCGCGTCGACCAGGCCGTGGGCGACCGTACGGGCCTCGTCGTGCAGGCCGTAGCGGGCCAGGCCGAGGGCGATCAGCGCGTTGTCGTGGGGCCAGACCGAACCGCGGTGGTACGACAGCGGGTGGTACGCCGGCTGCCCGGCCGCCAGGGTGCGCACCCCCCAGCCGGAGAAGAAGTCCGGCTCCAGCAGGCGCCGGCCGACCGCTTCCCCGTACTCCTTGTCCAGCAGCCCGGACCAGAGCAGGTGCCCGGCGTCGGAGGCGAGCGCGTCGACCCGCCGGCCCCGGCCGTCCAGCGCGAGGGCGGGGAAGGAGTGCTCCGGCATCCAGAAGTCCCGCTGGAAGCGGTCGCGCAGATCGGCGGCGGCCTGCTCCAGCAGGGCCGCGTAGGTCTCGTCCTCCCACACCGTGCGGGCCACCCACGCCGTGCGGCGCAGCGCGTCGTACGCGTAGCCCTGGGCCCCCGCCGCCGTCACCGGCCCGTGCGGGCGGGTGCCGTCGGCCGAACAGATGGCGCCGGGGGAGTCCTTCCAGTTCTGGTTGGCGAGGCCGCCGTGATCGGCGCGGTACACCAGGTAGCCGCGCGAGGTGAGTCCGCCGTGGTCGAGCATCCAGCCGACGGCCGCGCGGGCGTTCGGCTCCAGGCGGCGGGCGAGGGCCGCGTCGCCGGTCTGCTCGACGTACGCGCCGAGCAGGACGAGGAAGAGCGGGGTCGCGTCCACCGATCCGTAGTAGCGGCCGTAGGGGACCTGGTGGAAGTGGGCGAGTTCGCCGTGCCGGACCTCGTGGACGATCTTGCCGGGCTGGGACACCGACTCCACGCCGGTCTCCGTGGCCTGGGTCGCGGCGAGCGCCGGGAGGGTGGCCGCGGCCAGACCGGGGCGGTAGGGGAGGGCGAACAGGGAGGTGAGCAGGGCGTCGCGGCCCAGCAGGGTCAGGAACCAGGGGGCGCCGGCCGCCGGGACGCGCAGCTCCTCGCCGTCCGGGCCGTTCGCCGGGACCTGGAGCGCGGCCAGATCCGACAGGCCGCGGGCACAGGCGGCGGCCAGCTCGGGCCAGCCGGTCGGGAAGGCCACGCCCTCCACGAACTCCCCCTCCTGCACGAGCAGCCTCTCGGTCAGCGCCGACGGGGAGCCGGGCACCCGCAGCGCCCGCTTCTCGCCGTGCGGGCGGGCCATCACCCGCAGCGTCAGCTCGGCGGACCCGTGCGGCTCCAGGTCGACGGTCCACACCAGACGGCGGGCGCCGGTGCCGGTCTCCTCGACGCCGTCCGGGGCGGGCTCGGCGGTCACCGTCGTCACGGACCGCCACTCGCCCCGCTGGTAGCTGAACTCCACGCCGTGGTCGAGGACCTGACGGCGGCGGACGGCGCCGGCCTTGGCGTAGGTGCGGTGGTCGGAGCGGAGTTCGAACTGGTCGGTGAAGTCGGCGTCGACGGTGAGCGCCAGACGGACCGTCAGCGGGACCGGGCGGTTGCCGACCACCCGCAGCAGTTCCACGAAGGAGCTGTCCCCGACGGCCTGCTCCCGGAAGACCGTGCACGCCGGCGGCTCGGTGCGGCCGCCGCGCGGGACGAGCACACAGCGCGCGGCGTCCCCGTCGGCGACCGGGGCGAGGACGTCCGGCACGGCCCCGTCGACCGTGAGCTGCCAGCGGCTGAGGTGGCGCGCGTCCCTGACGAACAGCCCGTCGGGGGAGCCGGCGCCCCGCACGCCGACGATGTCCCCGCGGTCGCCGACGGCGGCGAACGTCCCGCCGTACACGAGCAGATGATGCCGGTTCGTCATCCCCGGTCCCCTCCCTTGAGTGCGGTGTCGTCCGAGTCGTGGAGCAGGTCGAGCGGGTCGTGGCGCTGATCGTGGGGCCGGCCGAGCGGGTCGTGGGGCCGGCCGTGCAGCCGGGCGTGCGGGTCGTGGAGCAGGCGGTGCAGGTCGTTCGTGTCGTGCAGCAGGTCGAGCGCGAGCGCGGCCGTCCAGCTGAAGCCGGTCGCCCCGCAGGCCTCGCCGGTGTACGGGTCGACGTACTCGGCGAACCCCGAGGTGTCCGCGACCTCCAGCACGGCCGCGCGCAGCGCGTCCGCCCGCGCCCGCTCGCCGTGCGCCCGCAGGCCCCGCTCCAGCAGCCAGCTCGTGTTGAACCAGGCCGGGCCGCGCCAGTAGCGGTGCGGGTCGAAGGCCTCGCCCAGCAGGTCGTAGCTGGGCACGAGACGGGTGGTGGCGCCCATCCCGAAGTGCGGGCCGCACAAGGTCCGTACGAGGGCGGCGGCGACCTCGCGCGGCAGGCCCGGCAGCAGCAGCGGGACCAGGCCCGACACCCCGCGCTCACGGATCGGCCCCCCGCCGCGCACGTCCCGGCAGAAGAAGAGACCCGCCGCCGGGTCCCACAGTCGGTCGACGAGTGCCGACGTCAGCCGCTCGGCCCGTGCGTGCCGGGCCGTGCCGGGAGCTCCTAACTGACGCGCGATGCGCGCCAGCGCGTGCTCGGAGGCGATCAGCAGGGCGTTGAAGGCGGGGTCCTCGACGGCGAAGTCGCCCGCCCCGTCGGCGTACCCGCCGTCCCGGTAGTCCGTCGCCAGCCGCACGTACCGCCCGTAGTCCAGGTCCGTCGGCCGGTCCTCCGCGGCGCCGTGGTCGAGGTCGGCGCGGCGGAAGGAGCGGGCCGGGGCCGGGGTGATCCGGGAGAGCGGGGCGTCCCACGAGGGGGCGTTGTCCATGCCCTGCTCCCACGGGTGCACGACGGACACCAGCCCGCCCCCGCCCGCGTCGCGCCGGTGCAGCAGATAGCGGTGCCAGGCGGCCAGTCGGGGGTACACCCGGGCCAGGAAGCCGCGCGCCCGCGACAGCTCCGGGTCGGCGCAGTGCACCAGCCAGGCCGCCAGCGCGTGCACCGGTGGCTGCACGATGCCGGAGGTCTGTACGGTGCGCGGGGCGCCCGCAGCGCGCCCCGCGGTCGAGGAGCGCCAGAAGTCGGGGCTCGGGAAGTACGCGTCGAGCGGCACGGAGGGGTTGAAGACGATGTGCGGGATCCGTCCGTCGCCCCACTGGGCGTCCAGCAGCGTCTCCAGCTCCCTCTGGGCCCGGTGCGGCGAGACGTGCCGCAGCCCGATCGCCACGAAGGCCGAGTCCCAGGACCACTGGTGCGGGTACAGGGAGCGCGAGGGCACCGTCGAGGCCCCGGTCCAGTTGCCCTCGAGCACGTTCACCGCTCTGAGGTGCAACGACCCCGTCGGCGGGGCCGGATCGTATACGGCGGGGTACTCCGCCGCACGGGCGGCGAACTGGGCGGTGCGATCCACTCGGGGCTCCCCGAAGAGCGACGACGACGGCACCGCCGACCTGGTTCGGCAGTGGCTACCGTAGGGTTACGTCTATTTAACACGCAAAACTCAATATGTAATGCAGGCTTGAGAAACACAAGGGGGTGCGCATGACCGGACGGCCGGGACGGACCGGCAGGAGCGGGGATCGGACAGGCGCCGGAGACCTGCTCGCACTGGTGCGCACGGGGCGGGCGACGACGCGCGGCGCCCTCCAGCAGGCCACCGGCCTCTCCCGGGCCACGGTCGGCCAGCGCCTGGACCGGCTCTTCCGGGCCGGCTGGCTGCGCGAGGGTGCCGGCGGCCCGGTCGACTCCCCGCTCGGCGGCCGCCCCTCCATCACCCTCGAGTTCGACGACGCCCACGCGGTCGTCCTCGCCGCCGACCTCGACACCCGGCACGCCCGCGCGGCCGTGCTCTCCCTGACCGGCGAACTCCTCGCCGAACACTCGGGCACGCTCGCCGTCGAGGACGGCCCGGACGCCGTCCTCGGCGAGCTGGGCCGCTGGTTCGCCGAGCTGCTGGAGAAGGCCGGCCACCGCGCGGACGAGGTCTGCGGCATCGGCCTCGCCGTCCCCGGCCCGGTCGACAGCGAGACCGGCCGGGTCGTCCAGCCGCCGATCATGCCCGGCTGGGACGGCTACGACATACGCGGCCGCCTCGCCAGGGCGTTCACGGAACGCACGGGCGCCCCGCCGGTCCCGGTCCTCGTCGACAACGACGCCAACCTCATGGCGTACGGCGAGCAGCGCTCCGGGTACCCGGACTGCCCGGCGTTCGTGCTGGTCAAGGTGTCGACGGGCATCGGCGCCGGGGTCGTCGTCGACGGCGCGGTCTACCGGGGCCTGGACGGCGGGGCCGGCGACATCGGCCACATCCGCGTCGGCGCGGAGGCGCTGTGCCGCTGCGGCTCCCACGGCTGTCTCGCGGCCGTCGCGAGCGGTGGCGCCGTGGCCCGGAAACTGGCCGAGACCGGGGTCCCCGCGGCCTCGGGCTCGGACGTGCGGGACCTGCTCGCCGCCGGGCACCCGGGGGCGGCGGCACTGGCCCGGGAGGCCGGGCGGCAGGTCGGCGACGTGCTGGCGACGGTCGTGACGCTGCTCAACCCCGGGGTCCTGATGATCGCCGGCGACCTGGCCGGCACCCCCTTCCTGACGGGCGTGCGCGAGCTGCTCTACCAGCGGGCGCTGCCCCGCTCCACCGCCCGCCTGGAGGTGGTGACCTCACGGCTGGGGGAGCGTGCGGGGCTGGTGGGGGCCGGTGCGCTGGTCGTGGAGCACCTGTACGCGCCGGAGCGGGTGGAGGAGCGGCTGCGGGCGCTCGGGGTGTGAGGGGTATCCGGCGTGTGACAGGCGCGTTTCCCCTCCCGGGGCACGTCCGCATGGTGGTCTCGGGCCGGGTGTGGGAGCGTGATTCTCGCCACCCTTGATAGGGGTGACGCTCAGATGAGCGGATCATGGGCGACTGCACTTCCTCAAGGGGTGGCACTCAGTGCCACGCCTTGATCGTTCATCGATCGAAATCAGACGCGCTGTGGTGCGCTCATATGAGCGATAAAACGGTACCCATGAGCGTGGTCGCGTTCAAGAAGTGAAAACAAAGGCAGCTCAGCGCTTGCCCCGCCTTGACTTTTGATCTCCTGGCGGACGACCGGTTACAGGCGCATGACGCACAAGTGGACGTACCCAGACGCCTTCGATCTGGGTATGTTCCTCGCCGTCAGGGCAGCCACCGCGTCCTCGAGGAGTCGAGACCCGTGTCGGAAAACAAAGATCTCCGCGGAGCCGATCAGGCAGCGAGCGTTGAGGGCGTGAAGTTCGTTTACGACTTCACCGAGGGCAACAAGGACCTCAAGGACCTCCTCGGCGGCAAGGGCGCCAACCTCGCCGAGATGACCAACCTGGGCCTTCCCGTCCCTCCGGGCTTCACGATCACCACCGAGGCCTGCAAGGTCTACCTCGACAGCGGGGAGGCGCCGGCGGCACTGCGTGACGAGGTGAGTGCGCACCTCGTCGCCCTCGAGGAGAAGATGGGCAAGAAGCTCGGCCAGGCCGACGACCCGCTCCTCGTCTCGGTCCGCTCCGGCGCGAAGTTCTCGATGCCGGGCATGATGGACACCGTCCTCAACATCGGGCTCTCCGACAAGTCCGTCCAGGGCCTCGCCAAGCAGGCCGGCGACGACCGCTTCGCCTGGGACTCCTACCGCCGCCTGATCCAGATGTTCGGCAAGACCGTCCTCGGCGTCGACGGCGACCTCTTCGAGGAGGCCCTGGAGGCGGCGAAGGCGGCCAAGCAGGTCACGGTCGACACCGAGCTGGAGGCCGCGGACCTCAAGAAGCTCGTCACCCGGTTCAAGAAGATCGTCAAGACCGAGGCCGGCCGGGACTTCCCGCAGGACCCGCGCGAGCAGATGGACCTCGCGATCAAGGCCGTCTTCGACTCCTGGAACGGCGACCGCGCGAAGCTGTACCGCCGCCAGGAGCGCATCCCGCACGACCTCGGCACCGCCGTCAACGTCTGTTCCATGGTCTTCGGCAACCTGGGCCCCGACTCCGGCACGGGCGTCGCCTTCACCCGCGACCCCGCCTCCGGCCACCAGGGCGTCTACGGCGACTACCTCCAGAACGCCCAGGGCGAGGACGTCGTCGCGGGCATCCGCAACACCGTCCCGCTGGCGGAGCTGGAGCGGATCGACAAGAAGTCGTACGACCAGCTGATGCAGATCATGGAGACGCTGGAGAACCACTACAAGGACCTCTGCGACATCGAGTTCACGATCGAGCGCGGCCAGCTGTGGATGCTCCAGACGCGGGTCGGCAAGCGCACGGCCGGCGCCGCCTTCCGCATCGCCACCCAGCTCGTCGACCAGGGCCTGATCGACGAGACGGAGGCCCTCCAGCGCGTCACCGGCGCCCAGCTCGCGCAGCTGATGTTCCCCCGCTTCGACGAGCACGCGAAGACCGAGCAGGTCGGCCGGGGCATCGCCGCCTCGCCGGGCGCGGCGGTCGGCAAGGCCGTCTTCGACTCGTACACGGCCGTGAAGTGGTCCCGCTCGGGCGAGAAGGTCATCC
The DNA here is from genome assembly GCF_044328485.1 of Streptomyces sp. NPDC017936. Classification (NCBI taxonomy): domain Bacteria; kingdom Bacillati; phylum Actinomycetota; class Actinomycetes; order Kitasatosporales; family Streptomycetaceae; genus Streptomyces; species Streptomyces sp. NPDC017936. The sequence continues at coordinate 497,073 of NZ_JBIRHK010000003.1, forward strand.
TCGTCCGCCGCGAGACCAACCCCGACGACCTGGACGGCATGATCGCCGCGGAAGGCATCCTGACCAGCCGCGGCGGCAAGACCTCGCACGCCGCCGTCGTGGCCCGCGGCATGGGCAAGACCTGCGTCTGCGGCGCGGAGGAGCTGGAGGTCGACACCAAGCGCCGCCGGATGACGGTGCCCGGCGGCCGGGTCGTCGAGGAAGGCGACCTCATCTCCATCGACGGCTCGACCGGCAAGGTCTACCTGGGCGAGGTGCCGGTGGTCCCGTCCCCCGTGGTCGAGTACTTCGAGGGCCGGATGCACGCCGGCGCCCAGGACGCCGACGAACTGGTCGAGGCCGTGCACCGGATCATGGCGTTCGCCGACCGCAAGCGCCGGCTGCGGGTGCGCGCCAACGCCGACAACGCCGAGGACGCGCTGCGCGCCCGTCGCTTCGGCGCGCAGGGCATCGGCCTGTGCCGCACCGAGCACATGTTCCTCGGCGACCGCCGCGAACTGGTCGAGCGCCTGATCCTCGCGGACACCCAGGACGAGCGCGAGGAGTCCCTGAAGGCGCTGCTCCCGCTGCAGAAGCAGGACTTCGTGGAGCTGTTCTCGGCGATGGACGGCCTGCCGGTGACGGTCCGTCTCCTGGACCCGCCGCTGCACGAGTTCCTGCCGGACATCACGGAACTGTCCGTGCGCGTGGCCCTCGCCGAGTCCCGCCAGGAACCCCACGAGAACGAGCTCCGTCTGCTCCAGGCGGTGCACCGGCTGCACGAGCAGAACCCGATGCTCGGCCTGCGCGGCGTCCGCCTGGGCCTGGTCATCCCCGGCCTGTTCACCATGCAGGTCCGTGCCATCGCCGAGGCGGCGGCCGAACGCCGCAACGCCAAGGGCGACCCGCGCGCCGAGATCATGATCCCGCTCGTCGGCACCGTCCAGGAGCTGGAGATCGTCCGCGAGGAGGCCGACCAGGTCATCGCGGAGGTGGAGGCCGCGACCGGCGTCGAGCTGAAGCTGGCCATCGGCACGATGATCGAACTCCCGCGGGCCGCGCTCACCGCCGGTCAGATCGCCGAGGCCGCGGAGTTCTTCTCCTTCGGCACGAACGACCTGACCCAGACGGTCTGGGGCTTCAGCCGCGACGACGTGGAGGCCTCCTTCTTCACCGCCTACCTGGAGAAGGGCATCTTCGGCGTCTCCCCCTTCGAGACCATCGACAAGGACGGCGTCGGCTCCCTGGTGAAGGCCGCCGCCGAGGCCGGCCGCCGCACCCGCCCCGACCTGAAGCTCGGCGTCTGCGGCGAGCACGGCGGCGACCCGGAGTCGGTCCACTTCTTCCACGAGGCCGGCCTCGACTACGTCTCCTGCTCGCCCTTCCGGATCCCGGTGGCGCGCCTGGAGGCGGGCCGGGCGGCCACGCAGTCGGCGGGCAGCGACCACCGCTGAGCCTCACGGGAGCGGCGCCCACGGCTGACCCTCACGGGACCGGCGACGGGCGCCGCCGATCCCCCCGACCCCGGAGCCGCCGCGGTCCCCGACCCTCAGTACCGATCGCGGCGGCTCCGGCACGCAAGAGGAGGGCGGCACCCTGTGCGGGGGTGCCGCCCTCTTGTGCATGATCTGCTGTGTTAAGTCAAATCGCGCTCTGACCTGCTGAAATGTAGCTCAGTGTGCCCCGTCGTGACTCGTCGTTTCCCGTTGCACTGTGCCCTCGTTGTGCCCTGCCGGTACAGCGGGGGCTTCTTCACGCTGTGTGTCAGGTCGCGCGGGCAGTTGATCGGTTTCGTGCGTGAGCCACCGCAGGAAGTCCCGGATGTACTGGCCGCGGTTCCGGGCGCCGACCATAGCGCCGGCCTTATCCCACAGCTCCTTTTCGACCCTCACGGTCTGTCTCGGGGTCTTCTCTACGTTCGGCATGGCCTGAGCGTAGCCTCTTGCGGTGTCATGACACCAGGGTCTACGGTGGGTGTCATGACACCGGGAACCTCCCGGAACGTCAACGGCCCTACCTGCGTGCTGACACACGCAAGGCAGGGCCTGACGGATCACCTGCTGACACAGGAGAACCGCTGTGACGCATCATGCCATCAGCCAGCACGTCGCCGCCCTCGTGGGCGCCATCCCCAGCCAGCCGACGGCCGCCGAGAAGGCGCAGCCGGCCATCAAGCCGGGCTTCCGGCTCGTCCCGACGCTGATCGGGCGGCCGTCCGACCCGAACCCGGCCACGGTGTGGATCGAGTGCCCGACGTGGTGCACCCTTGAGCACGCCAACGACCGCCAGATCGCCATCGAGGACGTGTGGCACTCGGGCGACTTCGTCGACCTGGTCCTGCCGCACCGCGACGGCACCGAGCTCCTCGCCTACTTCCGGCTGGGCCTCGACCCGTACAGCAGCGACGCCGACAAGCGGCGCACGTTCGTGTACGGCGAGGACGGCGAGGGCGTCCACGGCCGCTACATGGACCCGGACCACATCGACGAGATGTGCGACCGGATGCAGGCGGCGATGGAGCAGTTGCGGGCGCTGGCCCGTGCCGCCCGCGCCACGGCCGCCGAGGGCGACTCGGAGCCGGACATGGACGAGGCGCTGCGCCGGGTCCGCGAGGGCGGTGCCGTCTGATGCCGCGCCGTAACGGGAACGTCGACCGCAGCCGCCAGCGGGTGGCCGTCGAGGAGCTGTCGAAGCGGGACGCGCGCCGTCTCGCCGCCAAGGCCCGCCGTCGGCGGTGGTCGGCGTGAACGACGACATCCGCGGCCTGCTCGCCGCGGTCCTCGAGGCCCTGGACATCCCGCACCCGGCCGCGGCCGGCGGCGAGAAGGTCTACGACCGGATCCGCAACGACCGCGCCACGCACGTGGTGGTGGCCTTGCGCTCCGTCCTCGACGACAAGCCGCTGATGGACGTGGAGTGGACGACCGCCTACCTGCGTGAGCAGCTGGCCAAGCACCCGGCGACCGGGTACGTCACCGTCGCCCAGGCGCACGCCGCGCTCGCCCTGGGCAAGTCCTGGTCCGAGGCCGTCGCCCTCCCCGACGGGGAGGAGCGGTGAGCGCCCGCACGGTGGCCCTGGAGACGATCGACCACGGGCTGGTCGTCTTCGAGGAGCCGGCGTGGTGCGTCGGCCACGGCTGGCAGATGGGTGCCGGTATCGGCCGTAACGACATCACGCACAACAGCGTGCGGGTGAAGGCGGCGGCGGACACGTATTCCTACGGCGTGCAGACGCTGCTGTGCGTGCACACGTCGTGGGCGCCGTTCGTGGAGCTGGTCCCGCGGGTCGTCGTCGAGCTGGACCTGGCGGGCGAGTACGAGGCCGAGGAGATCACGCACCTGGCGGGTGTCCTGCGCACGGCCGCCACCCGCATGGAGCGGGTCGCCGCCGAGACGATCCGGCTGCGGGGCGAGATCTCGTGACCGCCCGCTGGCCGATCCGCCGGCCGACCGAGCACGCCGCCCTGCGCGCGGTGTGCCGGTCGGCCCGGCCGACCCCGTCTGTCCCTGCCCTGATGGCCGCGTTGCTCGACGCGAACGAGCGGCGTGACCGTGAGGGCGTCTGCCTGGCCGCGCACCGTGTGGTGCGGGCCGCTGCCCCGGAGGTGGGCGAGTGAAGCACGACTACCTGAAGTGGGGTGCCCTGGCCGCTGCTCTGGTGGCGACGGCGTCCGCTGAGTACGAGCTGGCCCGCGCGGTCGGCTTCAACCAGTGGGTTGCCGCCGCGGTGCCGGCCGCCCTGGACCTGTACACCGTGCGGGCGCTGCGGGCGCACCGGGAGGTGCTGGCCGCGGTAGCCGCGATGATCGGCGTCAACGCCGCCTCGCATCTGGTCACCACCGGGCTGCTGCCGGTGAACGTGTGGCTGGTCGTCGCGGTCGCCGCGATCGCGCCGCTCGTGCTGTGGCGGGTGCACAGCCTGGGCGACGACCAGGCCGAGGTGACCGTCGACCGTGTCGATATCGACACGGTCGCCGAGCCAACCGTTGCTCAGACGGACATGGTTACCGAGCCTGCCCCGGTGGTCATCCCGTCGGTGCCCGCGCTGGAGTCCGGGACGTACTGGGATGCCACCAAGGGATCTGACCTGTACACCAAGGTGACCGCCGCGGTGCCCGCTGAGACGGCCCGTGAGGTGGTCACGGAGGTGGTGACGCTGTCCCCGTCTGAGCTGCGCAGGAAGGCGCGCAGCCTGCACCGGCAGGCGGTCATGTCGACGAATCGGCCGGTGACCATCCGAACGCTTCAGGACGAGCTCGGCTTGTCGCGCCGTGAGGCGACTGAGCTGCGCCGTGAAGTGGTGGGGGAGCGGTCATGAGCGACGCCATCGAGAAAGCCGCCCGGGACGCCGTCGAGGCCGCCGACAACACCGAGATGGTCAAGCAGATCGCCGCCATCCTCGCCGCTCAGCAGCTGCTTGCCGCTCAGCAGCCGGCCGCCCCGCAGCCGGTACGGCGGGAGTTCAACGCCACTCAGTGGCTCGTCATCGGCGGCGTGGTCGTCTCCGTCGGCCTGGTCGGCGCGCTGTTCGCGGTGGCCATCGCCATCGGTGCCGTCTGCGCGACCGCCTGCCTGTTGATCCTCCGCGGCCTGTGGGCCGACTTCCAGAAGGGGAAGTGACCATGCCCGACGACATCCGGTTCTCCGACTTCACGACCGCCGAGAAGGCCCGCGTCGCCGCGTTGACGGCCCGCATGGCGAAGCGCGGACTGGCGGGCGACAGCGTCGACATCAGCGACCTGCAGCGGCGCATCGAGCGCATCGAGAACACCGCCCGCCGCCGCAAGCAGCAGAACACCTGACCACGCCCCGGGGACGGCGCTCAACCGCCAAGCTGTCCGCCGTCCCCGGGCCTCCCGACCGCCCTTACGAGCAACCGGAGATCACATCATGACGGACACCCTGCCGCCGCCCGTAGTCAACGGACACGCCAAGCCGGCCGTGTCCCTGCTGAAGTTCGCCCCGGAGCCGGTGCCGGCCGCAGTCGAGGACGTCGTCGTCGAGGCCGTCGACCGCCCTGACAACCCGCTGGCCGACTGGCTGACCGTGCCGGACGTGCCGATCCTGCCCGTGTGGGCCAGGTCGGCGGCCTCGCTGAAGGCCAACGCGGTGGCCCTGGGACGGCTGTGTGCCTGGCACGCCCGCTACCACGCCCTCCGGGCACCGAAGTACGCGGTCCGTCTCGCCTGGCTCGCCGTGAAGGGCCTGGTCCGGGGGATGCGCGGCCTGTGGCCGACGCTGGCCGCACAGGACCAGAGCGCCGCCGTGAAGGCACTGAGGGCGCAGGTGAAAGCCAAGCCGGACGACGTCGACCTCGCCGTCCGCTACGCGCTGCTGCACCGCGAGCGCACCCTCGCCCGCCGCTGGCGGTGGGGGACCGCCGCCACGGCCGTCGCCGCTACCGCCGTCGGCTGGTGGCTGGCTCCCCTGCCGGTGCAGGCCGGCATGCTGGCGGCCGCCGCTCTCCCCCTCGCCTACCTGGGGCGCGGCGACGACGTCCAGCTCCTCGACAACCCGACGCCGCCGCTGCGGGTGGATATGACGGCGCAGCAGCTCAACGACGCGCTGCGGGCGGCCGGCCTGCTCAAGGCGGGCAAGGGCGACGACGAGGGGCCCCGGGTCACCTGCGTGATGGGCCCGGTGCGCGACGGCAACGGGTGGGCGGTCATCTTCGATCTGCCCAAGGGCGGCGGGAAGACGGCCGCGGACGTCCTCGCCAAACGGACCACGATCGCCGCCGAGCTCGGCGTCGACGAGATCCAGGTCATCGCCTCCCGCGTGCGGGCTGCGGCCGGCGGCAACGCCGGACGGGTGTCGATGTGGGTTGCCGACGACGACCCCTATCTGGGGGCGCCGGTGAAGTCGCCGCTGGAGAAGCTGGAGCGGTTCTCGGTGTGGGAGCCGATCCCGTTCGGGCAGGACGCCCGCGGCAACCGCATCACCGTGCCGGTCATGTGGCAGTCCCTCTTCTTCGGCGGCCTCCCGCGCAGGGGCAAGACGTTCACGCAGCGCCTGATGACGGCGGCCGGGCTCCTCGACCCCTACGTCCGGCACTACGTCGCCGACGGCAAGGGCGGCGCCGACTGGATGCCCATGAAGGCCGTCGCGCACCGGCTGGTGATGGGCGCCGAGGACGACGCCGTCGAGGCGCTCAAGGCGATGCTGAAGGAGCTGCTGGCGGAGATGGAGCGCCGGTTCGTCCTGCTGCGCGGCCTGCCGGTGTCGGTGTGCCCTGAGGGCAAGTTGACCCCGGCGATCGTCGAGCGGTACAACCTGCCGGTCATCTTCGTGACCATCGACGAGCTGCAGGAGTTCTTCACCGCGATGGACAAGGAAGACCGGGAGCAGGTCATCAACGACCTGTGCCGCATCGCCCGCCGCGGGCCGGCCGCCGGGTTCATCAGCAACTTTGCCTCGCAGCGGCCGGACGCGGAGAGCGTGCCGACGAAGCTGCGGGAGATCATCACCCTGAGGTATTCGACGCAGGTCGTCGACCAGACGTCCTCCGACATGGTGCTCGGCAAGGGCAAGGCCGCGCAGGGCGCGGACGCTTCCGTGCTGTCCGAGGACCACCGCGGTACGGGCGTCCTCGTCACCGGCCCGGCCTCGTTCGTGACGGTGCGGGCGGACTTCCTCGACGGCCCGGCGTTCGCCGAGCTGTGCCAGCGCGGCCGCCTGCTGCGGCAGAAGGCGGGCCAGCTCACCGGGGACGCCGTCGGTGACGTCACCGCGGCCGCCGACGACGCCGGCCTGTCCATCGCCCCGGTGCTGTCGGACTGCCTCGACGTCATGCGGCACACCGACCGCATGCACACGGTCGTGCTGCTGGACAGGCTGGTCAACCTCGACGAGGACCGCTACGGCGACTGGGACGCCGAGCGCCTGGCCGCCGAGCTCGACCGGGCCGGCGTCGACCGCACCACCCGGCAGGTCAAGGTCGACGGCAAGAACCTCGCCGGCTACCGCCGCTCCGACCTCGAGGCCGCCGTGCCCGCCGAGCTGCTGCTGTCCGCACGCCGGGTAGACCCGTCCCCCTCTACCGACCCCGCTACGGACACCCCTTCCGGCGACAGCGTCGAGGGCGCCTGATGTAGAGGGGCCCCGCTACCCCGGTAGCGGGGCCGGTAGAGGGCTGTGATCTGCGAAGTAGTGCCCGTAGAGGGGTGCAGAAGGCCCCCGTCCGAACCCACGGACGGGGGCCTTTCTGCGTTTCGGGAGAGCTCATCCCCTCCGGCCGGCGATCTGAGCGGCCATCGGGCGCAGCGTCGCGTCGAGGCGGTTGTTCGCCCGGACGTCGACGTAGGCGGAGAACTCCTGCCCGTCGACCACCAGCTGCAGCTGGTCGCCCGGCTGGAGCCCAGCCGGCCCGGACGAACCGCGGGCGGCCATCGACGTGAGGGCGTTCGCCTGCCTGGTGGTGAACACCGGCTCCGGCCTCCCCGTGCCGTTGAACGCGAGGTTCAAGCCCGGCTGCAGGTAGCCGCCCGAGTCGTAGCCTCCGGCCCGGTTGTACGCCTTGCTGAGGCTGCCGTAGGCGCCCAGCGCGTACCGCATCGAGGAGTAGATGTTGGCGAGCGGGTCCACGGACACCCCGTAGGAGAACGGGCCGCGGCGCAGGTACTTGCCGGCGTAGGAACGGAACGTCGGGCCGATCACCTGCATGAGACCCACCGACGGGTGCCCGGCGATCCAGTTGGAATCCCACTTGTTGACGATCGTCGGGTTGCCGCCGGACTCCTGCTGCATCCGGCGCAGCGTCGTGTCCGCCAGGCCCGCGGACTGACCCACCTCCTTCAGCGCCTGCAGGACGACGGGCCGCCACTGCTCGACGCCCGCCGACGGGGTGTAGGACACCCTCGGTGTGATCTGCTCGTCGCCCTTCTTCCCAGCGCCGACCAGCCTCGTCACCGCCGACTTCATCAGCGACTTGAGCAGCCCCACGAATCCGATGCTGCCGCCGGGAATCTTGTCGATGAGCGGATTGACCACGGACTTCACACCGGCCTGGATGGCGGAGCCGAACGACTCCTTCAGCCAGGATGCGCCCTTCTTCACGGAGTCCCACGCCCCGGACAGGGCGCTGCCGATGCCGGAGAAGATGCCGCCGTCCTTGAAGCCGAGCGCGGCCTGAACGCCGCCGACCCCGCCCGAGCGGGCCGCGGCGTTCATCGCGGTCACGTAGCCGGCGCCGACCGCCCGCGTCCACTCCGGGCGCATGATGGCCTCGCCGCCCGACAGGGCCACCGGGCCGGCGGCCGACGGGACGAGGTGGACGTCACGGCCCGGGGTGTAGCCGGGCATGATGCCGCCGGACGCGAACTTCATGGGGTCGAGCTTCTTCCCGCCGAACGCGTCCGTGACCAGGTTCCACACCTTGCGGATGCCGTCGTTGTAGACCGTGTTCACCACGAACTCGACGGGCTTCTTCGTGATGTCCTGGATCTGATCCCACGCGGTCTTGATGCCGGTCTTGGCCAGGTTGAACGCCTCGACGGTCTTGTCCTTCAGCGTCGTCGCCCAGCCGGGAATCGTCTTCGTGAAGAAGGTGCCGATCGGGTTGAGGACCCACTTCTTCAGCCAGTCCCAGCTGTTCTTGAAGCCGTCCTTGATGCCGGTCCAGATCGCCGAGAACCCGGCGGCCAGCGTCTTGAAGGCGAGTTCGATGCCCTTGAAGTACAGCTTGACCGCCGACCACCACAGCTTGAAGGCGCCGATGATGAAGTTGACTGCCGGGCGGATGGCCTCCTGCCACAGCCACATGGCGACCTGGCCGACCATCTTCCAATAGCCGATCATGAACTCGACGTAGGGCTTGATGATGGACTTCCACAGCCACACGAAGACGTCGCCGATGGCCTGCACCGCGGTGCGGAACCATCCGAACCGGTTGTAGGCATACACCAGCGCGGCGACGACCAGGCCGACCCCGATCACGATGAGCGTGAACGGGCTGAGGCCCATCACCGCGTTGAGGACCCCCCACACGACGATGACGCCCCACACCGCCCGCACCAGCCACGGCGCCTTCTCGGCGACCCAACTGAAGCCCTGAGCGACACCCTGGATGACGCGCATCACCACGGCGCCGACCGGTGCCAGGGCGGTAGCGATGTCCAGGGCGGCGCCCGCCACATCCTTGAACGTCTTCCACACCCGCGGGCCCATCTCCGCCGCGTAGGACAGGAACCGCTCGAAGCGGTCCGAGCCGCGCAGGCTCGTCCCCCAGTCGGCGAACCGCTTGGTGACGTCCTGCAGGCCGCCGCTGATGCCGTTCATGTGCGGCAGGAACGCGCCGATGACGCCGATGATCCCCTTGAAGATGTTGCCGAACGCGACACCCAGCCCGGTGATCGCGGGCTTCACGGACGTGTCGAGATCCTTCTTGAACGTCTTCCACCACGGCGACTTGAAGCCCTGCGAGGCCCGGTCCTGCAAGCCGCTGATGGCGTCCGCCGCACCCGTGACCAGCGGGGTCAGACCCGGCAGGGCGCGCCGCATGCCGTCAAGGGCGCGGGTGAAAATGGGCATCACCTGCGGCTGCAGGCTCCTCGACCAGGCGGAGAACGCGCCGCGCAGGTTCGTGTACGCCGTCATCGTCGTCCGGGCCGCCGGGGTCAGTTTCGCCAACTCCTGCCGGTATTTGGCCTGAGCCTGGGCGGCCGCATCCGTGCCGCCGGCCGCCGACAGCTGCGCCTGCTGCAGCTGGCGGGCCGCCGACGCCGCCTGCTCCGCCGCCTGCTCCTGCGCCACCCCCACGTTCGCCTGTGCGTCGACGATGCGCTGCTGGGCGTCCGCGATGGCCTGCGCGCTCTCGATCTGCTGGCGGGCCTGGTCGGCCTGCGCGTCCCGCAGCGCCTGCGCCTTGTCCGCCACGGCCTCCTGAGCCGCGGCCAGCTGCTCCTGAGCGGTGCGCACCGTCTTCGAGCCTTCGACGCCGGCCTTGTTCGCCGCGGCCGTCTCCTTCTTCAGCCGCGCCGTCTCGGTGGTCTGCTCCTTCAGCCGCTGCACCGCCTGGTCGTAGGCGAGGATCGCGCGCTGCTTGTCCAGCTCCGTCGACGTCGCCGACGACAGGACCGCATCCCGCTCCCGCGTCGCCTCCGTCAGCGACAGCTCGGCGTCCCGCTGGCTCAGGACCGAATCCGTCAGCCGGTTGTTGAGGTCCTGGAGCTCCTGCGCGGCCGTGCGGCGGGCGTCCGTCAGATCCCGCTGCGCCCGCGCTGCCGCTTTCTGAGCGTCGCTCAGGGCGTCCTCGGCGTCCTCGACGGCCCGTGCGGCCTGCTGCGCCCTCTGCGACGCCTGAGCGGCCACCTGAGCCGCCGCACGCCGGGCCTGCGTCACCTGAGCCTGAGCCTGAGCGACCTGCCGGGCACCGTTGCGTTCGGCGGACGCCACGGCCTGCTGAGCCGACGCCAACTGAAGCGACCTCGAGGCGGCCTGCGCCGCAGCCTGCCCGCCCGCCGCCGTCGACTGCGCGGCCGCGTCCTGCGCCGCCTTCTGTGCCTGCAAGACGGTGCCGATCTGCTTGAACGCCGGAACGGCGACCAGGGCGATACCGCCGATGCCGGCCGCCGCCGCGACACCGGCCGCGGCGATCGCGCCCAGGCCGGCCGCGACGACCGGGAGGACGGGCAGGATCGCCGGGCCGAACGCGAGGGCGGCCGTCGTCAGGGCCGAAAAGCCCTGGATCGCCGGACGGGTGTCGGCGTCGACGTCGACGTCCGCGGTCTGCCCGTCCAACGAGTTGACCTGAGCCTGCATCGCCGCCAACTGCGCGGCGGCCGCCGCCGTGTCGATGCGCACCTGCACGTTCGCGCTCGACGCCGACAGGCGCTCCAGCCGCTCCTGCAGCCGGGCCATCGCTGCCGTCGCCGTGCCCGCGTCCACATCGATGCCGATACGGGCATCCCGCAGGGCCTGCAGCTGTGTGCGGATCTGCGCGATCTCCCGGTCCGCGTCTGAGGAGTTCGCGTGGAGACGCACCTCCGGCAGATCACGGAGGGCGGCCTCGAGACGGCCCTTGAAGCCGCGGGCGAACGCCGAGCCGGTCTGCGTGCCCTGCCGGGCCGCCGGGGCCTGCGCCTGCCGGCCGCCCTGCATGATGCCCTGCACCACGGCCTGGCCGATATGCCGGGTGATGTACCGGCCGAGGACCCGGCCTACCTCGTCGCCGACCGAGTCGGCTGCGGGTACGACCTGCTGCTGCAGGCGCTGACGGATGTTGCGTGCATTGGGGACGACGTCGACTTCAACGGAGCCGACGGAGATTGCCGCCATGGCTGCCCCTCTCTGGCAGTCGTGCGGCGCGGGCCTCGAGGGGGTCTGTTCTTGATCAGGGCTTGATGACGCGGGCTCTCGGGTAGTGCGGCCCACGGTTGAGAGCAGTAGGACCGGGCTTGCTCCGGTGCGGACGCTCAGGGGAGGCGGCCGTCAAGTCGCCCCGGGGAGGCGGCACCTCACGCGGGAGCTGTCGGACCGGGACCTCACGGCCCGACGCCCACGCCTCCCGGGCCGCCCGCCAGTCGGCCAGCCCGAGGTACCACGTCGAATACCAGGGCTGCGGATCGTCCGGATCGGCCGGCGGACGCCAGTCTCTCCAGTCGTACCGGAGCAGATACTCCGGCATGCCGCGGGCCTGCGGCGAGCGGCGCCTCACGACACCCGCCGCACGCCGTAGCTGCCCCGGGCAGCGCCGCGGCGCTGCGGCCGCTCGTCCTCCTCGCCCGACGGCATCCGCAGCGAAGCCAGCAGCCGGGCCAGCACGAGGGACTGCTGCCGGTGCTCGGTGATGACCGGGTTCGTCACCTCCTCGCCCTTGGCGTTCCGGATCGTCAGCCGGCCCCGCGACGCCTCCCTCGACAGCCGGTCCAGCAGGTCCGCGGTACGGCACGCCTGCAGCAGGAGCAGCTGCTCGTGCACGTCCAAGTCGAAGCCGTCGGCCACCGACTCCCACAACCGGGTGCCCGACTCGTCCAAGCCGTCCGGCACGGGCGTTACGGATGCAGCGCCCTGACCTGCGGCAACGTTCAGATGAGTCATGATCGGTCCTCCTATCATCTCTGACGGTCCGTCAGCGTATCGGGTAAACCCGCAGGTCAGCGGGGTGCATGGGATCGTTTCAGGTGTCAGCCACAGTCAGCTTCTATACGTCCCCGATCCGGAAGGATCATGGGGAGGGGGTATGCCCCCTATGTCCGTTTTGGTGGTCCCGGCCGGTGTGGGGGCCGGCCGGGACCGGGGACGGCGCTGGAGCGGGCGAGAAAGCCGGAAAGAGCCCTGCTCCATGGGTCCTCCGCTCGTCATGACCTGCGAGCTTCGGTGCCTTTGACGCCGTGTTCATGGGTCATGCCGTCTGTGCGAGGTACGTCTGCACTGCCTGCCGTCCGCCTGCTGTGGTCAGGGCCGACCGCATGGCCATGCCTGCCTCGCGCCAGCGCTCCACCTGGATGGACCGCTGCCTGACCTCACCTGGTGTGGCCAGCGACAGGGTCAGCTCCTGCTGCCTGGTCAGGTACACCCACCGTGCGACGGGCTGCTGCCTGAGCTCCCGCCACTGCACGAGGGTGGGCGACAGCTGCTTCCAGTCATGGGCCATGACCCGCTCGGTGGTGGGCTGAGGCAGGGCAGCGACGGCAAACAGGGCGTTGTCCTTGCCTCCGTCTCCGCCTGCCACCTTCACGATGCAGGTCCTGTCGGCGACGAGCTGCTCCAGCTGGACCACCGCGCCTTCGGCCTTGGTGTAGGCGGCCATGTGGCTGGGGTTGGCCCAGTTCATACGGCGCGGGTCGATGAGGTCGAGGGACTCGGGCAGCTTCTCGGCGGCCTTGCTGACGACACCCACGAGGGTGGTGAACTCCTTGCGCAGGCCGGCGATCCAGCCGGGCACGGCCGCCCGAACGGCCTCGACGAACCGGGCGTCGGCTTCGTCTTGGAACCGGCCGGCTGCGCGCCGGGTGAGGTCGAGGGTCTGCAGGGTGGCCGCGTACTCGCGGATGACCTGCTCGACGTCGGCGGCCGTGCCGGGCAGCGCCGGCCGTTCGGGGTCCGGCTGCTGCACGGTCTGGAAGATGGCGCCGCGCACGGCGGACGTCTCATACACGTCCGCCGGTACGGGCAGCTTCCTGCGCTCCGCGGCCTCCACGGCGGTGAGCGCGGCGGGGATGCGGCTCACGCGACGTCCTCCAGCTCCTGCGTGGCGAGGCTGGCGACCTGGTGGTGCGGCATCCCGCCGAGGACGTCCGGAGTGGGGACGACGTGCGCGAAGTTGTGGCCGAGCCGCCAGTTCTGGTCTGCCGGGTCGGGGGTCGAGTTGTACTCGTCGACGAGCCGGCGGAAGTCGGTGCGGGTGTCGGCGTAGGTGGTGAGGACGTCACCCCAGTTCCAGTCGCTGGCCCGCTGGGCGATGGCCCGGGCCATGATGCTGTCGCCCTGCTGGAGCGCCTTGTTCAGCTCCTCGGCGGCGATGCGCGGGTTGTCGAGCTGCCCGGCCATCTCGGTGGCGTTGCGGCGGGCCATGAGGGTCTGGGCGTCGCTGGTGTCGGGGTGCCCGAACATGCGGCGGCGCAGGTCGCTGCGGCGACTGGTGAGCTGCTGCACTTCAGCCTCCCGCAGCTGGTTCATGGCGTCCTGGGCGGCCGTGTACGCCTTGGCGGCCATGACGCGCTTGGCGTGGTCGCTGTACGTGCGGCTGTTCTCGATCTGCTCCAGCTTGCGGCTGTAGGCGGTCATGATCTGCTCGCGGTTCATCGGTGGGTCCTTTCGGTGGCTTCGGTCTGGGCGATGTTCTGTGCTTCGCGCACGGCGCGGGTGATGGCGTCGGGCGGGAGGAACTCCCGCAGCAGGTCGGCGAGGGCGAGGACGGACGCTTCGGCGATGACGGGCAGGAGGTCGGGCGGGCAGGTGTAGAGGAGGTGCCGCATTGCGGTGTCGTCGCCGCGGAGGGCGGCCGCGCAGACGAGGGACACCGTCCGGGTGGGCTGGATACTCACGGCTGCTCCTCGTCTGCCCAGCGCCGCATCTTGGCGCTGTGCCGGGCCTGCAGCCCGTGCTGCCGGGCCTCGTCGAGCTCGGCGCGCCGCTGGCGGCGCCTGGCCCGCTTCTGCGCGGCGGCCGCTATCCGGGCCTGCACCTGCTGGTCGACGTGGCTGGTCATGCGGCATCACATCCGGGGTGTGTGGTCTGGCCGGGCTCCAGCGGCTCGAACGGGAAGCCACAGCCGGTGCACTTCGGGTGGTCGGAGTGTTGGAGTTGCAATGGGCTGAGTCCCGACTCAGCCCGACTCAGGCCGCTCCCGTAGCCGCTGAGACGGGTTGAGTCGGGACTCACGTCATTGCGGGCGGTACTTTTCAGAGCGATCCCGGAGTAGGTCGGGACCTGCTTGCCGTCGTCGCCGCGGGGCCGGGTCCGCTTCACCTGGGGGACGACCGACTGAAGGTTGCGGCCGAACATGGCCTTGGTGCCGTGGCGGACACCCTGGTCTTCCGCCCACTCCTTCCAGGCGTCCCACAGCTCGTCGACGGTGACCTCACGGGTGGGGCCCTTGTCGCAGCACTCACGGACGAACGCCGACGTCGGCGACGCGGTGTCCTGCATGGTGGTGACGGCCTCAGCCGACCCGGGCGGCTCGGTGATGTGGCCCTGCCGCTCCAGCCGGGCCAGCCCGTCCAGCGCCCAGTTGAGGATGCCGGGCATCTCCGCGGCCAGCTTGTCGGTGAGGGCAGTGTCTTCCTTGCCGAGCCAGCTCACGGTCATGTTCAGCACGATGAAGCGGCGGGCGATGACACCGGAGGCGTCGCCGAAGTTGGGCAGCTCGTTGGACAGGATCATCAGCCGGGTGGGCATCTTGCCCGTCCACGCCTCCCGGAACTTCCGGTCCACGTCGATGGTGTCCTCACCGGAGATGGTGAGCAGCCGCTCGACGACCTGATGCCCGTCCTTCCCGGCCAGCCGCGCGTCAGAGATGACGGCGAGGGACTTCCCCAGCAGCGGCGCCAGACCGAAGTTGGTGGCCAGGCCGGCGAGCGTCGGACCGGCCATGTTGCCCTTGCCGACCAGGTTGGTCATGATGCGCGCGATGGTGCCCTTACCGGACCGGGTGGGGCCGACGATCAGCAGGATCTTCTGTTGGTCGGTACGCCCGGACAGCACGTAGCCGAACCACTCCTGCAGCGCCTTGATGGACGTCTCGTCGTCCGGCCAGACCTGCTTGAGGAACTGCTCCCAGTTCGGAGCGGTGGCGTCCGGGTCATAGTCGAACGGCACCGACACGAGGTTGAAGAACCCCGGGGTGAGCGGCAGCAATTCGCGGTCGGCGACGCGCAGCAGACCGTTCGTGCAAGCCACGATGGGACTTTCATCACCGTGCGCGTTAGAACTGCCAGAGTCCCGACTCATCCCGTCTCGGGTGATCCACTGCGGTGCGTCGACGGACGGCCGCAGATGGGTGACAGCGGAGATCGCCTCCATCAGATCGGAGATCTTCCGTTTGGTGGGCGACCAGGCCCGGTACACCGGACGCTCGTGCTTGTCGTACCCGGCCAGGTACTCGGCGTGCTCCAGCTTCTTGTAGAGGCTGGCCCGGACTTCCTGGTCGTCCATCTCCCGCCAGTAGGACCCTTCCCAGCGCATCCATGTACCGCGCCAGTGGCGGCGGGTGAGCAGGCCGGTGTCAGCGTGCCGCCAGGCCGGGGCCAGCTCGCGGGCCACGGCCATCGGGTTGGTGGGCGGCGGCATCTCGTGCTCGTCGGTCACGCCGCCTCCTTCCTGGGGCATGTGAGGTACCGGCCGGGCTTGCCCGGTACGCGGATGGGGGGCCAGCCGGGTGTGGCCTGCAACTGGTGCGGGGGCTTGGGCTTGGCGAGGGCGTCGAGCTCGGCGCGGCTGCGCGTGTCGACGAGGTTGGGCTGGCGGCCCAAGTTCTTCAGCCAGGCGATGAGTTCTTCCTCGTCGCCGTACTTCCGCCACATCTCAGCGGCCTCGAGGGCGCCCGCCAGCCGGCGGGGGTCGTCGGGGCTGAGGGCGATCCAGGCCCGGGACCCGTACTTGGGGAAGTCGCGGGCGGTCCATGCGGCCTTGGCGTTGGCCCACAGTTCGGTCATGGCGTCCGGGTCGGCGTCCGGGTCGGAGGTGGGGGCTGTCTCCGACCCTTCGGCTGCGGTGCAGTCGAGCGGGTCGCGGTGGCCGCAGTCGAGGGGTTCGCACCGGTCGGCGGCTTCGCGTCGGCGGCGCACCTGGTCTACGCTGGCAGCAGCTTCGCCCGCCGCGTTGCTTTCACGATCCCCGGGAGCTAGGGACTCCCGGGGATCGTTGCTGTTCAGGGTCATGCCGCGCGCTGACCTCCGCCCGCCTGCTCGGCGTCGTAACGATCGATGTCGTCCCACCTGGCCCGCAGGTACTTGCCGACGCGGAACATCAAGGGGCCGATGTAGGTCTGGGTGTGGTGCCAGCGGCGAACGGTCGCTTGGGGAACGCCGTAGTGCTCGGCAAGGTCTGGGACGGTGGCGAGGGGGCGACGTGAGTACGGGAGTGTTGCCCGTGCCATGAGCGCTCCAAGTTGTGAGATGAATTCACATTGGCGAGCATTCAACTGCCCGTTGCGAGCGATGATGCACCGTCATTGCGCGTGACGCAAGTGCTCGCTACCGTGAACTCAAGTCACATAGACGACAGGAGCCTGCCAGATGACGACGCCGCCCGAGGGGCCTACGGAAGCGATCGCACGCAGGGTCTCGGCCCTACGGCAACGGAAGGGACTCAACCGGCAGCAACTCGGTGAAGCGATGACCGCGGCCGGCGTCGAGTGGAATCGCTTTACCGTGTCGAGCCTGGAGAACGGCAAGCGGCAGAACGTCACCGTCGTTGAGCTGCTCGCGCTTGCCCGTGTCCTCGACGTCGCACCGATCAACCTGCTGGTACCAATCGAGGACCAGCAGCCGTACCGAGTGACGCCGAACGAGGTGCTGCCAGCCCATCGGGTGAGGCCATGGGTCAGGGGCATTGTGCCTTTGCCGGGAATGGACCCGCGCATCTTTCATACCGAAGTGCCCCTCCCTGAGTTGCGAGCGTGGAGCGGCGATGACCGGTCGGTGCCGGAGGAGTGAGGCTCGATGGCGAAGGTGTATGACCGCTGGCACCTGTCCAGGCCGCCGGCCGATGCCGAGCCGTGCGAGGAGCACAGCACCAAGACGAAGCCGGTATACGCGAGCGCGGAACACGGCGTCGGGAAGCGCTGGCAGGTGCGCTATCGGGATCTGGCCGGCGAGCAGTGCAAGGAGAACTTCGAGAAGCGCACTCAGGCCGACTCCCGTGCGGCCGAGGTGAAGGCTCAGCTGGACAACCGCACCTTCGTGAACCGCGAGCGGGGGAAGGAGAAGTTCCGTGCGGTGGGGGAGCGCTGGCGTGAGCTGACGGTTCACCGGCAGCGCACCGAGTCCAACGTCGAGCGCGCTCTCCGGCTGCACGTCTATCCGTTCTTCGGGAACCGGCAGATCGGCAGCATTCAACGCACGGACATTCAGCGATGGGTGAAGGAGCGGCAGAAGGTCATCAAGCCGTCGACCCTGGCCACGCCGTACAACTGCCTGTCGTCCATTCTGAAGATGGCCCACCATGAGGGGGCGATCGCCAAGTACCCGTGCGTCGACATCGACCTGCCGGAGATCTTCTATCCGGAGGTGCACCCGCTGCACCCCGACGCGGTGAAGGCGCTCATCGAGGCCGCGGGGGACCGCTATCGCCCCCTCGTCCGCCTGGCCGCCGTGACGGGCCTGCGGCAGGGTGAGCTGTTCGGCCTGCAGCCCGAGGACGTCACCGCCGCGGGCGTGACCGTTGCCCGGCAGTTGGTCGGCCCCGACAAGGGCGTGCCGTACCTGGGGGAGCCGAAGACGAGCCAGAGTTACCGCACGGTGCCGCTCGCCCGGTCGGCCGCCGACGACGTCGAGTCGTACCGGAAGCAGTTCCCGCCCCGGGCCGTGCGCATCGAGGACCGCACCGACCCGCGGAAGCCGGTCTGGCGTACCGCCCATCTGCTGTTCACCAACCAGGACGGCCAGGCGATCCGCCGTGCCAGCTGGTCGAAGATGTGGGGACGGATCGTGAAGCGGGCGAACAAGGCGCTCAAGGACGCCGGCAACCCGGCGCGGGTGCCGGACGACGCGACGCTGCACGACCTGCGGCACTTCTATGCCTCCGTGCTCATCCAGAACGGGGCGACGCCGAAGCAGGTACAGAAGCGGCTTGGTCACGCTAAGCCATCGATCACGCTGAACGTCTACACCCACTTGTGGGAGACGGACGTCGACAAGACGGCCGACATGATGGAAGCGGCTCTCAGCTGAGTGCCCTGAGAGTGCCCTGAGGGCATAGAAAAAGGCTGACTTCCCAGCTCAGGAAGTCAGCCATACACCCTGTGCGGGGGTGCCGCCCTCTCGTGCTGTCCCGCGTCATGCGATCCACCCGCCGCCCGTCCTGCGGAGCCGCCACGTGACCGGCCTGTCCGCCGCACGCGCCACCGCCGTCACCGACCGGGGGCGTGGGCCGAAGCGCGGGCGTGGCAGTGCGCGATCCCGTCCTCCCGAACCGAAACCCTAGAGCGGGTGCCGCAGGCTGCTCGGCGCGGACCGCCGCAGCTTCCCGGTCCGACGGTCCTGGGCGTTCCAGCAGGCTGTGTGCCAGTGCCGTCGGTCGTCGACGTTCCCGTCCGCCAGTGAGACCACCACGTGCGGTACCCCGGGCGCGATCTCCTGGTCGCACCCGGGGCAGCGGTAGGCCTTGCCGCCGGCACCGGCCACCGGTCGAACCACCCACTCCTCGCCTCGCCGCGCCTCTCTGCGTTCGAGGGACCCGGAGCGGGGCGCCGGCCTTCCGGGCCTGCCGCCGTCTTCGCCACGGTCGTCGCCGGCCTCCGCGAGGGGACGGACGGCACGGACCGCCGGGGAGGTCGTGCCGGGCGATTCCCCTTCGTCCTGCTGGTGGGCACGCCGCAGGACGGCACGGGCTTCCTCGGCACTGCGCCGGCTGTCGGCCAGGAGGGCGTCCCGTTCGCCGGTGGACAGCCGCTCGGCCAGTTGCCGCTCCAGTTCCGCACTGTGCGCCAAGAGGTTCCGCACGGTCCGCGACCACTCCCCGACCGTGGGGGGCGGTCCGGGGAAGGCGTCGCTGACTGCCTCACGGACGCTGTCGAGAGCGCGGTCCCGGTCGGCTGTCTCCGGCAGCAGCCGCGTCAGCGCACGGGCCACCGGGACCACGAGAGCGGGACGCCCTTCCGGGGCTCGGAGCACGCGGTGAACCGTCGTGGTGGACAGACCGTCCGTCAGGGCCGCGATACGGCGAAGGCTCGGACGGCCTGCCGCTTCCCGCAGTCCTTCCAGCATCGTCCTCAGCCCTGTGGCGGCGGAGGCCTGCTCGCCGGGCGTGGACCCGGGCCGGTGCCGTTCGTCGAGGGCGCGGCGCCACAACTGCGTGAGCTGCCGCTGCTCCTCGGGCTCGACTCCGAGAACCTGGAACAGGCGGTTCAGAGCGTCTTCCGCAGGAAGACGGGATCCGCCGAGGAACCGGGAGAGCGATGACACGCTGGTGCGGGTCAGCTCGGCCAACTGGGCGTAGGTCAGACCCGATTCGCCGCACAGGCCGCGCAAGCGCAGGACGAGTTCCCGGTTGGCGGGCGGGACGGCAGGGGATACCGGGTTCACGCGGCGTGGGGACATCAGGCTCTCACCTCCATTGTTTCCCCTCTGTTCCAATGTTGCGTAATCTATGGAACACCCTCGGGGGGTGTCGGACGTCCCACTGGCGCTCTTTCGGCGTGCCCCGAGAACTTCACCGACCCGTGGCCCTGGGGGGCAGTGCCGTGTCCAGTCTCGCACCCGCGCTGTTGGGGACCTTCACCCTCGTCGCGTCGATGATCGGCCTGTTGGGCTTTCAGCTCGCCGTGAGCGGTGGCGCCCCTACCAGGCTGGCGCTGCTGCCCGCGGGCAGCGGGTTCGTGGGCACGCTGGTCGACGTGGCCGCTGTGGCCGCCGCGTTAGGCCTGCCCGACGGTGCGCCGGATGTCGCCCGGATCGGCTGGGTCGTCTTCGGGGAGGTCTGCGCGATCGCGGCGGCGGTGGGCGCGTACTGCGCGACGGGCGGCACCGACCCCGGCACGGGCGCGGCGTACATGGGCAGAGCGAAGCGGTGGTACACCTCGGGCGGCGCGTTCACCGCGATCACGACGCTGGTCGGCCTGGCCGCGCACTTCCTCGGATGACCTCCCCGGCCGCTCGAGCTCGGGGCGCGGTGCCGTCTTCGCTGACGCGCAGGTCTTCTCGCACGAGGGACGCCGCACGCCTGTCGGGAGGCGTCAGGGCGGTGTCGGGCAGCGGGGTCATCGTCGCCGCCAAGGTCTCTCGCGCGGTTCCACGACACGGGCGATTTCCGGGGGCCGGGGGCGGGATGCCCGCTTCCAGCTGCCCCAGGCCCCTCGGGAGAACAGTGCGCTGACGGCCAGTCCACGGATGACGTCCGGGGCGTCGTGTCCGTTGACGGCGCTGAGCAAGCCGCCGATGGCGCCGACGACGAGGAACAGGGAGAGGAAGGACCAGATCACGATCTTCATGTCGGGGAACGGTATCCGGCCCACGGCGGCTGTTGACGCCTGCGGTACGCCCACTGCGTGAGGTGTGCGCAAGGGGGGGGCTGACCGGCGAACGTCGGTCCCTCCGCCAGGAGTTGAGAGTGGCCGCCCTCAAGGTGCCGTTGAGGGGCCGCAACCGTCGGATGACCGAACTCTTGAAGTGGGTGTCGCAGGTTCGCATCCTGCCGGGGGCACCAGGCCAAAGGCCCAACACGTGCGATGGTTCGTGAGTGTTGGGCCTTTCGACATCCACGTCTGACATCGACGAGGGCGTTCGCTCCCAGCGAGGACACCTTTTCCTGAGCAGTCGGCCCGTGTGGCTCGTGACCTCCCCCTGCGCGTCCTGCACGACGTGCGGGTGGACGTTGGCGGCGATCCGGGAGCGCCCGAGGCTTCCCGTTCCCCCACAGGGCGCGACCACGGCCGCGCTGCGCGGGGCGTCATGAGGGCCAGGCGTCCGCCAGCTCGAAGGAGACGACCGTTCCTCCGAAGCGGCTCGGTCCGGAGTGCCAGGACGTGGCGATGGAGTCGACCAGGAGCAGTCCGCGTCCGTGAGCCTCATCGGCGTCCGGCCGGCGAAGGCGCACGCTCGCCGGAAAGCCCGGATTGTGCACCTCCACGCGCAGCGACGTTCCCTCTCGGAACCACTCGACGCGCACGACCCACTCCTCGTCGGACCGCCCGTGGAGAATCGCGTTGGTCACCAGTTCCGAGATCATCAGCGTGCAGTCGTCGACCGAACAGCGCGGGTGGTACGGGACGATGAGCTTCCGGAACCAGCGTCGCGCCTGGGGGACGGACTCCGGAGCCGGGTGCAAGGTCATCGATCCGAGGCTCGGTGAACCCTCGCAGGGGTCCCGGTCGATCACAAAAGCCATCTGCACTCTCCCTACCGCTGCCGTCACGTGCACGGCGGCGTTGAATCCGGACGCCGGACCGTCTGACGGTCCCGCCGACAGCCCGAAGAGGAGTTCGCTACGCGATGACGGCACGCGAATGTCCCTTGTCCAGCGACCAGAAGCAACCTCTCTAGACATCATCACCTTCTCGGTACGTCTCTAGAGATGGCAACCCCATCGCTCGCAGTCCGCCCGAACGGAGTCCCGCACGGCTACACGCTGCGAGCCCGCACCCGACCTATGGCCTAAGGTGTCTAGAGAAGCGAGGAGGGTTCCGGAATGGCTGTTACCGATGACCGTCGGCCCAAGTACCAGAGGATCGCGGATTCTTTGCGCAAGGCGATTCAGTCGGGCGAGTACGGTCCCGGTGATCGGCTTCCGGGAGAGAACGACCTCATGACCACGCACGGCGTGGCTCGCATGACAGCCCGCCAGGCACTCGGCGTCCTGCGCGACGAGGGCCTCGCCGAGGCCCGGAAGGGTGCCGGCGTATTCGTCCGCGCCTTCCGCCCGCTTCGCCGCCACGGCATCCAACGACTGGCGCGCGACCAGTGGGGTAACGGCCGCTCCATCTGGTCGGCGGACATGGATCAGAGAGCACTCGAGGTCGACCAGGTTTCCGTGTCCGAGGAGGCAGCCCCCGAGCACATCAGCGCGGTCCTGGACCTGGCCGACGAAGAGGTGACGTGCGTGAGGCGCCGGCGCTTCGTCGTCGACAGCAAGCCGGTCCTGCTCGCAACGAGCTACCTCCCCCTGTCCCTGGTCGCCGGGTCCGCCATCACCCAGGAGGACACCGGACCGGGCGGCACGTACGCCAGGCTCACCGAACTCGGCTACGAGCCGGTACACTTCCGCGAAGAGATCCGCTCACGCATGCCGTCGCCGGACGAGATGACACATCTGAGCATGGCCCCGGGCACCCCGGTCATCCTCATCTGCCGCACCGCGTTCACCGACCAGGGCCGCCCTGTCGAGGTCAACGAAATGACCCTGGACGCCGCCTCCTACGTCCTGGAATACGACTTCGACGCAAGCCAGAAACCCACCTCACCCAACGCCGACGACGCGGCACCCACAGACCCGCACTGATTCAACGGTCAACGCCGGTGGCTCACGGTCGAGCAGCTACCCGCTTCCTCGGGCGACGAAGCCGCAGCTCAGCCGGCAGATCGCCCTGCCTCTTTCCTGACGTGGTGCTCAGCTCCCGCTGTGCAGTGCGCTACTGATCTCCAGAAGGCGCCCCTCGGGCAGAGCGAATGCGTTGCTTGGGTTTCGGTAGGAGTGCCCACCGTCGTTGGTCCAGACGCCGCCTGCCGACCTCCACCGAACGGGAGCCCATTGACCCTGGTTCTCAAGGAGCATCCTTGCCACCTCGGCGGGCTCTTCGATCAGGGTGAGAGCCGCGAGCGAAGTGGTGAGAGCCGCGGCTGCATCGTCGGGAAGCAGCGCGTCGCCGAGCGTGGGGAAGAGCAGCAAGAGACGGGCGTCAGCATCACCAATGCCTTCTGCTGCCGACTGCC
Source organism: Streptomyces sp. NPDC017936 (assembly GCF_044328485.1). Taxonomy (NCBI): domain Bacteria; kingdom Bacillati; phylum Actinomycetota; class Actinomycetes; order Kitasatosporales; family Streptomycetaceae; genus Streptomyces; species Streptomyces sp. NPDC017936. The sequence continues at coordinate 520,079 of NZ_JBIRHK010000003.1, forward strand.
GAGCAGCGGACAGCAGTTCCGGCCAGGCCATGCCGGGCCCCATGAAGTGACCGTCGACCACAGCGAGGGTTTCCGCTTCGGACCAAGCCGGCTGATGGATCAGATAGTCCACGCCCCATTCGTCCACGAAGTTGCGGTAGACGACGTAGATGGTATGACCAGAGCGCAGCGGCACACTGAACACCGGCCACTCATGCTCGGCGGACAGTGTGCGATACAGCTCCATGGCCGCATCCCAGTCTGCGCCGAACGCGGCTCGTTGTGCGTCCTCCCCCCGCAGGCAGGAGCCGAGGTGCACAGGCCAGAACAACGGGTCGTCCAGGTAGGCGTCACCCCGGACCAAGGGGCCGCCTTCGTATCCGGGGATCTTGAGCATGTGCAGATGATGGCACGCGGGACAGTCACCGAGTCAGGAAGGAGGTTCGGCTCTCTTCCGTCTCGTTCGCCGTCGTTCGCGGACGTTCAGACGAGACCGGAGCCAGTAGCCGCTAGCTCAGCCGGCCGCCCATGAACGCAGGTGAACGGTCCCGTCCGAGACCCCCGGCGCCGCCACCGCAGTGGGAAAGCGTGCGCCCCTGAGCGACCTCCCTGGGCCGCCGTGCACCGCTGCGCGGAGCAGCGCGCCTTCCACAGAGGACATGTGCCCGGCAATCCTGCACTGGTCCGCACAACGGTCGAGACCGGGGGTGGGAGACGTGGCTCGTACGCAGTCCAGGTGTGGAGCGCTCACGGAGAAGGGCACTCGGTGTCAGCGGCTGGCGATGGTCGGTGCGTCGCGATGCGACCTGCACCGTGGCGAGTGGTCGTCGTACACCATCGAGAAGCGCAAGGAAGCCGAACGCAAGGCGAAGACACGCAAGCGTCGCAAGTGACCCCAGCGGATGCGAGGTGACATCCATGGCTGACATCAACGACAGCGGACAACGGCGGCGCAGTGCGGTCCGACACGGCCACGGCCGCCCGCGCAGCACGGGTGGGCAGGCGGTCAGACCGAACTCCTGAAGCGGGTGTCGAGAGCGTGACGTCGGGCTACAGGGCCTGACGTCGGCTGACCGGACGGGCTCCCGGCGCCCGCAGTCTGCGTGCGAGCGAGCCGAGCAGCGCGGCGTTGACCAGCCCGGACAGTGTCACACCGGCGGAGAAGACCAGCGGGCTCAGCCAAGAGGACGAGAAGTACTCCACGGGTGACGCCATCAGGAGGGCGAGGATGCTGAACGGCGCCGTGGCCATGAGCGGCCAGATCCCGGCGAACCCCGGGTCCGACGACAGGTACACGGCGTACAGGAAGAACCCCAGCGCCACCGCGACCACAGCGAGGTAACCGCGCGCGAGCCAGTTGTCGACGGCGGGCGCCAGCAGGGCCCGAACGCCGTGCGGGCGAGGACGCGCGGAAGGCGTCCGGTCCGCTTCCCCCTGCTCGGGGAGGGCCGTGCCACGGGGGAGGGAGTCATGCGCGCCGGCCGGTGCGGTGGTCACGGATCTCGTCACGAGGGCACCCAGCACAGCGGCGTTCACGAGGGCGCACGACAGGAGCCAAACGGTCCAGGAACCGACAGCGAACACCGCGGCCGCCCCACTGCCCTCAGTGCCGGGGCCGAAGGGGAGAACCAGGCTCAGGAGGGAGAGCGGTGCCGTGAGCATCAGAGGGCCTGAGGCGAAGGCGCTGCCCGGGAAGAGGAACATGACCAGCACGGAGGCGGCGAACCCAGCCAGATAGCCGCGGGCGAGCCAATGGCCCGTGGCGAACACGAGGAGTCGACGCAGGCGCGGGACGCGGCGCCGGCGGGAGGCGTTCGGCATCGGGGTTCCTTCGGTCCGTCCGGGTCGGTGATCCTGACGATGCACCGAAGGAAACGCTCAGGCATGAGTACGGGTACCCATCCGCAGGACGGCGGAATACGGAGGCCGTGCCGGTCCCGTGCCGGATCGTGCGGGGACCCACGGGGAACACCGGGCGCCGACCCGGCGAGCGATCGGCTGCCGGCGGCCCTCGCGCCCACCGGTCGTCAGGAGCGGTGGCCGGGCCGGTGCGGATCCGTCCAGCGGTCCTCGCCGGTGAGGCCGAGCAGCCGTATCCGGTGCTGCAGATCCGCCGGTGCGCCCGCCTCGCGCAGCCGTGCCGCAGCGTGGCCGAGGAGCCAGGCGACCAGTTCGGCGCGCATGTCCTCCTCGTCGTGCTCGTACCAGCCGACGCTCCACGGCAGCCTGTCCCCCCGCAACGCGTACTCCCATTCCGCGGCCGCCTCGGCGAGACGCCGGTCGCTGAGGTCCCCGGTCTGGTTCTCCCAGTCGGCGAGCCAGGGGCCGAGCGTTCCGGACGCCTCGGCACACACGGCGAGGACCTGGTGCGCGGGGACGGCGGCATCCGGATCGGTGAGGCTCTGGATCCACCAGGCATGCAGGAACTCGCGGACCGAATCGGCCTGTTCGCCGGGCCACTGCTGCCAGTGCCCGCGGGCGAAGGAGTCTCCGGCCTCTTCCGGTCCGAACAGGGGTTCCGCGCGACCGGTGACCAGGGCCCTGGCGAACTGCGGCAGGATGCGGCGCAGCACGGCCGCGTGATCGGTCCAGTCGATGGCCTGCCAGGTTCGGCACAGGAGGTCCGGCTCCAGTTCCGCGTCCGGCGTCTTCAGGAGGGAGAGCTCCTCCGGGCTGCCCCAGTGGCATGCGCAGTTGTGCTCGTCCGGATGCGCGGTCATGCCGCGGAAGGTGACGGAGAGGTTCTCCAGGGCGGCGCTGAGGCGGCGGCGTGCGGGACGGTCGGCGAGATGCATGAGGTGCCCGGCCTTCGAGGACTCCGTACGGCTTCCGCCGACCGAAGATCGCCACCTTACCCGCTGAGGCGGGGCCTCGCGCCGGTCGCTCCGGGAGGGGAGCGGACCGCGGTGAGCGGAGGCCGCGGTCAGAGCGGGACCGTCACCCCCGTGAACGTCGTCTCCGGGGTCTGCGGGCTGGTGGAGCGGGCGTTGACGAGGTAGAGGCGGTGGCCGTGGTGGGGACGTCGAAGTGGGGGGAGGTGATGGTGCGGGACGGGGTGGTGGTCATGCCGGTGCCTCCGGGGGTGGGGTCGGGCGGCGGACTCGGCATGGACCGCTGTGCGACTGCTGCGCTTCCGGCGTGCTTCCGTCGTGCGCTTCGTCGGTGAGTAACGAGCCGCCGTCCGACCGTGTTCCTCCGCTTTGCTGTCGGGTTCCTTTCCATCCGACGTCGATCCGGTCGATCCGGTCGATCGGCTGTCGGGTTCCTGCCGGGCCGCTCGAGGCCGGCCCTACGTCCGGAACGGACCCCTCACCTCGTACGTGATCCCGCCCGTCGAGCTGCCGGACGTGCCGCGCTGGCTGGAGAAGTACAGGCGGGTGCCGTCGGGGGAGAAGGCCGGGCCCGTGATCTCCGAGGCGGACTGGCCGTCGACGCGCAGGAAGGGGGCGACGACGTCGTCCGGGGTGATCACGCAGATCTCCATGGTGCCCCCGTCCTCCGCCACGAACAGGTCGCCGGAGGCGGAGCCGGTGATGTTGTCGACGCCGGTGAGCGGGGCCGTGCCGGAGACCAGGGAGTCGTCGTAGGCCAGCTCGTAGGTGTCGGTGGTGAGGTTCAGCTGCCAGACGCGGTTGTCGCCCTTGGTGGTGAACCAGACCGTGTCGTCGGCGTAGTGGCAGCCCTCGCCGCCGTTGAAGGACTTCGAGCCCGACACCTGGGTGCGGGTGCTCGTGGGGGAGCCGCCCGGGTCGGGGACGTTCGCCCAGCTGAAGGAGCCGGACGTGGCGCTGCCCGCGACCATGACCTGGAGGGTGCCGGAGGACAGGTCGCCCCAGGTCGTCGGGACGAAGCGGTAGAAGCGGCCGTTCGTCTCGTCCTCGGTCAGGTAGATCACCCTGCGCACCGGGTCGGCGGCGGCGGCCTCGTGCTTGAAGCGGCCCATCGCGGGCCGCTGCACCGCCGCGTTCACGCCCCAGGGGTCCGTCTCGTAGACGAACCCGCGGTCGACCTCCTCGCAGGACAGCCAGGTGTTCCACGGCGTCCTGCCGCCCGCGCAGTTCTGGCGGGTGCCGGACAGGACGCGGTACGCGCCCGTCACCGTGCCCGTCGACGAGAACTTCACCGCGCTCGCCCCGCCCGAGGGGTTGATCTCCGAGTTGGAGACGTAGATCCAGCCGGTGCCGTCGGCGTAGCAGGCGCCGCCGTCGGGGGCGTTGTGCCAGGTGTACGAGGTGCCGGGCACCGTCTGCCCGGAGCGGGCGATGACCCGGCTGGTGAAGCCGCTCGGCAGACGGATGCCGTTGGCGTCCGGTGCGCCGAGCGCCCCGTACGGGCCGGTGCCGGGCTGGGCCGGTGCGGCGTACGCGGCGCCGCGCGACAGGGTTCCGCCGAAGACGGCGGCGGACCCGCCGACGGCGGCCGCGCGCAGGAGGGTACGACGTTCCACGCTCACTCCCAAGGGGTGTCGTGAGAGCCCCGCCGCCGGGACCGGCCGCGGGGTCGTGCGGTCAGGGAGGCTAGGAGCGCGGGGTGGCCGTGTCGTGGACGCGCCGTAACGGGAGGGTGCCTAGGCTGAGGACAGCAGCGGAGGCGGGCGGAGGAGGACGGTCATGGCCGGCTGGAGCACGCGCGACATCCCCGGCCAGGGCGGACGCACCGCCGTCGTCACCGGAGCCAACGGCGGCCTCGGCTACGTCACCGCGCGGGAGCTGGCCCGGAAGGGGGCCCGGGTCGTCCTCGCCTGCCGGAGCGAGACGCGCGGGCGGGCGGCCGTCGACCGGCTGCTGCGGGAAGTGCCGGACGCCGAGGTGGAGTTGCGGGCGCTGGACCTCGGTGACCTGTCCTCCGTGCGGGAGTTCGCGGCGGCCCTGCCCCAGGAACGGCTCGACCTGCTCGTCAACAACGCGGGCGTGATGGCGCTGCCGTACGGCACGACCGCCGACGGGTTCGAGACGCAGTTCGGGGTGAACCACCTCGGGCACTTCGCCCTCACCGGGCTGCTGCTGCCCGCGCTGCTCGCCACGCCCGGCGCCCGCGTGGTGACCGTCTCCAGCATGGCCCACCTGCTCGGGAACATCGACCTCCACGACCTCGGCGCAGAGCGCCGCTACCGCCGTTGGGTCGCCTACGGCCGTTCCAAGACCGCCAACCTGCTCTTCACGCACGAGCTCGCGCGCCGGCTGGCGGCGAGCGGCGCCGACGTCGTCGCGGCCGCCGCGCACCCGGGGTACGCGGACACCGACCTCCAGACCGCGGCGCCGCGCGCGGAGGGCCGCCGGGGCGCCGAGCGGCTCATGGAGCTCGGCAACCGCGTCTTCGCCCAGCCGGCCGAGGCGGGCGCGCTGCCCGCCCTGTACGCGGCGACCGCGCCCGGGGTGGCCCCGGACTCCTTCACCGGGCCGTCCCGCGCGATGTGGCGCGGGGCGCCCGCACCGTCGTGGCGGGCCCCCTGGACCCGCGACGACCGGGCCGGGGAACTGCTCTGGGCCGCCTCCGAGCAGCTGACCGGCGTGTCCTACGAGGCCCTGAGGTCCTGACCCGTACGGCGCCGCGCTCACCGTCCGTGAGCCCGGCGCGGCCGGGGCCGCCGCGGGGCGGGGGCCGGGGTCCGGGCCGTGTCCCGCGGCGGGGGGTGGCCGGTCGTCAGGCCGCTCGTACCTCGTACGTCGGGATGCGTACCGACGCGTCGTCCAGGCACTGTCCGCTGCGCAGGTCGAAGCGCTGCTTGAGCAGGGGGGAGGCGACGAACGGGCGGCCCCGGTGGGTGCCGGTCAGGCCGCGGGAGAGGACGGCCGCGCCGCCGAAGGGGTCGCGGTTGCCGACGGCGTACAGCTCGCCCCCGCGGTCGCGGAACAGGGCGACCTGGCGGCCGTCCGGCAGCAGGGCGGCCACGCCCCGGCCGGGGACGAGCCGGGTCAGCTCGCAGACGGTGAACCAGCCGTCCTCGGCGGGACCCAGCCGCAGCTGGACCTTCAGGTCGGTCGTCTCGGGCGCCAGGGTCATCGCTGGGCACTTCCTTCCAGGACGTCTTCCGTGGGCCGCATGCCGAGGGAGAGCAGCGGCAGGTCGGGCTTGATCTGGTCGCGCTCGGGAACGAAGCCGACGACCGGGTCCGGGGTGTCGGGCGCGTTCACGAAGGACACGAAACGGGCCAGCTTCTCGGGGTCGTTGATGGTCGTCGCCCACTCGTCGGCGTAGTGCGCCACGTGCGCCGCCATCAGGGACTCCAGCTCCTCGCAGATGCCGAGGGAGTCCTCCACGACCACGTCCCGCACGTGGTCCAGGCCGCCGGGGATCCGCTCCAGCCAGGTCGAGGTGCGTTCCAGCCGGTCGGCGGTGCGGATGTAGAACATCAGGAACCGGTCGATCAGGCGGATCAGTTCGGCGTCGGTGAGGTCCTGGGCCAGCAGGTCCGCGTGGCGCGGGGTGGCGCCGCCGTTGCCGCCCACGTAGAGGTTCCAGCCGTTGGCGGTGGCGATGACGCCGAAGTCCTTGGACTGGGCCTCGGCGCACTCGCGGGCGCAGCCGGAGACCGCGGACTTCAGCTTGTGCGGGGAGCGCAGGCCCCGGTAGCGCAGCTCCAGGTCGATCGCCATGCGGACGGAGTCCTGCACGCCGTAGCGGCACCAGGTCTGCCCCACGCAGGACTTCACCGTGCGCAGGGACTTGCCGTAGGCGTGCCCCGACTCGAAGCCGGCGTCCACCAACCGGGTCCAGATCAGCGGGAGTTGTTCGACCCTCGCGCCGAACATGTCGATGCGCTGGCCGCCGGTGATCTTCGTGTAGAGGCCGAAGTCGCGGGCGATCTCGCCGATCACGATCAGGCCCTCGGGGGTGATCTCACCGCCGGGGATGCGCGGCACGACCGAGTACGAGCCGTTCTTCTGGAGGTTGGCGAGGAAGTGGTCGTTGGTCTCCTGCAGCGCGGCCTGCTCGCCGTCCAGGACGTAGCCGCTCGCGCCGATCGTGGGGGCGAGGGAGGCGATGATCGAGGCGACCGCGGGCTTGCAGACCTCGCAGCCGTCGCCGCCGCGGGCGCCGTCGCGGCCGTAGCGGTCGAGCAGGTCCTGGTAGGTGGTGACGCGCAGGGCGAGGACGATCTCGTACAGCTCCTCGCGGGTCTGCGCGAAGCAGCCGCACAGGCCCTTGTCGACCTCGACGCCGGACGCCTCCAGCTCGGCGGTGACGAGCTGGCCCAGGACCTTGACGCAACTGCCGCAGCCCGTACCGGCCTTGGTGCACTTCTTCACCTCGGGCACGGTGGTGCAGGAGTGCTCGGTGACCGCGCCGCGGATGGCGCCCTTGGTGACGTTGTGGCAGGAGCAGATCACCGCGTCGTCGGGCAGGGCGGACGGGCCGAGCTGGGCGCCGCCGCCGGCTCCGGCGGGCAGCACCAGCGACTCGGGCGAGACCGGCGGGACCGAACCGGTGAGGGCGCGCAGGGTGCCGTAGGCGTCGGCGTCGCCCACCAGGATGCCGCCGAGCAGCGTGCCGTCGCGGCCGATGACCAGCTTCTTGTACAGGCCCGAGCGGGAGTCGGAGTAGACGACGTCCAGGCAGTCCTCGGTGGTGCCGTGCGCGTCGCCGAAGGAGGCCACGTCCACGCCGAGCAGCTTCAGCTTGGTGGACAGGTCGGCGCCGGTGAAGGACGCCTCGTCGGCGGCGATGGTGGCGGCGGCCGTCTCGGCCTGCTCGTAGCCGGGCGCGACCAGGCCGTAGACCCGGCCGTCGGCGGCCAGGGCGCACTCGCCGATCGCGAACACGTGCGGGTCGGTGACCGTGCGGCACTGCTCGTCGACGGTGATGCCGCCGCGCTCGCCGACGGCCAGACCGCAGTCGCGGGCCAGCTGGTCGCGGGGGCGGACGCCCGCGCTGAACACCACCATGTCGGTGGCGAGTTCGGAGCCGTCGGACAGCTTCATGCCGGTGACCGCGCCGTCCTCGCCGACCACGATCTCCTGGGTGCCCACACCGGTGTGCACGGTCAGGCCCATGTCCTCGATGGTGCGCAGCAGCGCGGCGCCGCCGCCCTCGTCGACCTGGACGGGCATCAGCCGGGGCGCGAACTCCACGATGTGGGCGTCGAGGCCGAGGCCCTTCAGCGCGCCCGCGGCCTCCAGGCCGAGCAGACCGCCGCCGACCACCGCGCCGGTGGTGGCCCTCGTCCTCGCGTACTCCTCGATCGCGAGCAGGTCCTCGATCGTGCGGTAGACGAAGCAGCCCTCGGCGTCCTTGTGGGGCACCGGCGGCACGAACGGGAAGGAGCCGGTGGCCAGGACGAGGACGTCGTAGTCGACGACCAGGCCGGAGCGGGCGGTCACCTTGCGGGCGTCCCGGTCGACCGTCTCCGCCGGGTCGCCGACGTGCAGCTCGATGCCGTGGTCCTCGATGAACCGCAGGTCCGTCATCGAGAGGTCCTCGGGCGTCCTGCCCGAGAAGTACGAGGTGAGGGCGACGCGGTCGTACGCCGGGCGCGGCTCCTCGCACAGCACGACCACGCGGTGCGTGGCGGTCAGGCCGCGCTCGGCGAGCGCTTCGAGGAAGCGCTGGCCGACCATGCCGTGGCCGACGAGCACGATCGTGGGGGTGGCCCCCGGGGTGGCGGTCATTCAGGAGCCTCCATCGTTGGTGAGCAGGTGGAGCAGGGGGGCGCCGTCGCGCGGGAGCGGCTCCGCTCCCTCCCAGGCGCGGGCGAGCGCGCCGACGGTGCCGAGTTCGCCGACGAGCACCCCGCCGACCAGGCGGTCGTCGCGGACGACGACCTTGCGGTAGGTGCCCCGGGTGGCGTCGGCGAGCTGCACGACGTCGTCGCCGGGGCGCGCCTCGGTCTCGCCGAACGCGGCGAGGTCGAAGGCGGCGAGGTCGAACGCGGTGTGCCCGTCGAGCGTGAGGCGGGTCAGGGAACGGGTGCCGGTGTAGCGGGCGGCGGTGTTCCCGGCCAGCGCCTCGGCCAGCACGTCCGCCTGTTCGAGGGCGGGGGCGGCGAGGCCGTAGACGTTCCCGTCGTGCTGGGCGCAGTCGCCGACGGCCCGGATGTGCGGGTCGCTGGTGCGCAGCTCGTCGTCGACGACGACGCCCTTGCGGACGGTGAGCCCGGCCGCCTCGGCGAGGCCGGCGCGCGGGTGGACCCCGCAGGCCAGCACCACCAGGTCGGCGTCGAGGGCGTATCCGTCGGCCATCTCCACCGAGCGGACCGCGCCGCCGACGCAGCGCACGTCGCGCACCCGGCACTCGGTGTGCACCTCGACGCCGAGGTCCTCCAGGTGCCGCCGGACGAGCCGGGAGGCGTTCGGGTCGAGCTGGCGCTCCATCAGCCGCTCGGCCTGCTGGGCGAGGACGACCTGGGCGCCGCGCACGGCGAGCGCACGGGCCGCGGAGACCCCGAGGAGCCCGCCGCCGACGACGACGGCCCGCGCCCCCGGCCGGACCGCCTTGGACAGGCCCAGGCAGTCGTCCATGGTCCGGAACGCGTGCACGCCCTCCGGCAGCACGTGGTCCGGCGTGAACAGGCCGCGCAGCGGCGGCAGCACCGGGTTGGAGCCGGTGGCCAGCACCAGCGTGTCGTATGCGATCTCCGCGCCGTCCGCGCAGGACACGGTCCGCCGGTCGCGGTCGATGCCGGTGACCCGGGCCCGGACCAGCTCGGCGGGTGCGGGCAGGGCGATCACCTCGGGGGCGTACCGCCCGGACAGCACCTCGGCGAGCAGCACCCGGTTGTACGGGACGTGCTCCTCGTCGCCGATCAGCAGCGCGGGCGTGCCGAGCTCACCGAGCCGTCGGGCGAGACGTACGCCCGCGAGGCCGGCGCCGATCACCACCACACGCGAATTCGAGGTCATGCGATCGAGCGTGCGGTGCGGAGGTTACCCGGCCGCATCACCGTTGTTTCCCGCGAGGAACGCTGCCCTCAGCGGGGACGGGGTGGGGGTGTGAGGGTTTTCGGGGGCCTCGGGGGCCGGGAGTGAGGCGCGGGAGCGGGCCGTTCGACGCGGGCGTCGGCAGGCGTCGGCGGGCGTCGGCGGCACGCGGAGCCCCGCGAGCCGCCGAGAGTTCGCCGAGCCCGCCGAGCCCACTGAACCCGCCGAGCCCACTGAACCCGCCGAGCCCACTGAACCCGCCGAGCCCACTGAGCCCGCCGAGCCCACTGAACCCGCCGAGCCCACTGAACCCGCCGAGCCCGGTGGGCCCGCCTAGCCTGGGGGCCCGCGGGGTCGACGGATCCCGAGCCGGACGCCGGGCTGAGCGCCGAGCCGGGCCCCGGACCGGGCTCGGGACCGGGCTCCGGGCGGGACGCGGCCGGGCGCCGGGCCCGTTGCTCAGAAGATCCTCAGGTGCATGGACAGAGCACGTATCCGGTCCCGTAAGGTCGCGCTCATGCCCGACATATCCCTGGCCATGGTGGCCTTCCTCTGCCTCGCCGCCCTCGCGGCCGGCTGGATCGACGCCGTGGTCGGCGGTGGCGGGCTCCTGCTGCTGCCGGCGCTGCTGCTGGGCCTGCCGGCCGGCAGCCCGGCCGCGCACGCGCTCGGCACCAACAAGGCGGTGGCGATCGTCGGCACGGCCGGGGCGGCGGTGACGTACGTCCGCAGGGCGCCGGTCGACGTGGGGGTCGCCGTCCGGATCGGGCTCGCGGCGCTCGCCGGGTCGTCCGCGGGGGCCTTCTTCGCGGCCGGGATGAGCACCGAGGTCCTCAAACCGGTGATCATGGTGGTGCTGCTCGGGGTGGCCGCCTTCGTCATCCTGCGCCCCGCCTTCGGCACCGCCCCCGCGACCGGACCGGCGGGCCCCCGCCGCGTCCTCGCCGCGATCGGCCTCGCGGGCATCGGCATCGGCTTCTACGACGGTTTCATCGGTCCCGGCACCGGCACGTTCCTCGTCCTCGCCCTGACCGCCGTCCTCCACCTCGACCTGGTCACCGCCTCCGCCACCGCCAAGATCGTCAACTGCTGCACCAACGCCGGCGCCCTCGCCATGTTCGCCTGGCAGGGGGCGGTGCTGTGGCAACTGGCGGTCCTGATGGCCGCCTTCAACCTGGCGGGCGGGATGCTGGGCGCCCGCACGGCCCTGAAGAAGGGCAGCGGCTTCGTCCGGGTCGTGCTGCTGACGGTGGTGTTCGCGCTCGTGGCGAACATGGCGTACGAGCAGTGGGTGGCGTGACGGCACCGGAGCGTCGGGCGGCGGCCTGTCAGGGCGTCAGGGCGTCGGAGCGCCGGATGGTCAAAGCGTCGGGCCGTCGGGCCGTCGGGCCGTCGGGGTGCCGGGGTGCCGGGGTGCCGGGGTGGTCAGGGGTCCGTCGGGGGCGTGGGGCCGCCGCGGTCAGCCCGCCCGGTCCCCGGTGAGGTGCGCGAAGACCACCACGTTGCCCTCGTACCCCGTCGCCCGTGAGTAGCCGCCGCCGCAGGTGATGACGCGCAACTCCGGGCGGGCGGCCGCTCCGTACACCTTCTTGTCGGGGAAGTCGCGGGCCTCGTACATCTCGACCGCGTCCACGGTGAACAGCGCGACCTTGCCGTCCTGCCGGTCCACCTCGATGACGGCGCCCCGTTCGAGCGCGCCGAGGTCGTAGAAGACGGCGGGACCGTCGGCGGTGTCGACGTGGCCGGCGACGATCGCGGTGCCGGTCTCGCCGGGGGTGGTGCCGGCCTCGTACCAGCCGGCGAGGTTCGCGTCCCCGGCGGGCGGGACGTCGAGACTGCCGGACTCCGTGAGGCCCAGGCCCCTCAGCGGGGCGTCGACGTGGATCGACGGGATGCGGATGCGGTCGGGCGGGGAGGGCGGCAGGGCGGGCGCGGAACGCGGGTCGGGGCGGCCGGGGTGGGCCTGGGCCGCCGAGGGCTGCGGCGGGGCGTGGGTCTCGGCGCCGTTGTGCAGCAGCCACGCCCCGCAGCACAGGGCGGCCGCGGTGACGGTCGCTATGAGGGTGTTGCCGACCTTGCGCATCCGTGCGGCCCCTCTCCTGGCCGAGTCCCGATGGACGGGCCCCCGTGCCCCCCTCCGGGCCGCGAGGGGCGTCGGACCCGGAGGGGGAGGGGACATGCGGTACCGGCGGACGGACAGCGGAGGGTGTCCGTCAGATCCCGTCGCCTCTCGCCCGGCGATGCAGGAGCCAGGTACCGCCCGCGGCGGCGACGGCGAGAGCCGCCACGCCGGCCGCGGTCTGCACGGGGTCGGGGCCCAGAGCGCCGCCGACCCCCGTCTTCACACTTCCTCGCGGATACACCTGCTGCGGCGCGGGGCTCAGCGTGACCTCCAGGTCCCCGGTGACCTTCCGCCCGTCCGCGGCGCAGTGCGCGACGATCTCGTACGTCCCCGGCTGCGCGCTCGGCGGCACCCGGAACTGCCCGACCGCCTCGTCCTCGTGCGAGCTGGGCGCCAGCGTGAAGCGCCCGGCGCCCACCGCGCCGGCGTCGCCCGCCGCCGATCCGGCCTCCCCGCAGGCGGCCGTGTTCACGGACACCTGGTCGCCCGGGACCGCCGTGGAGGGGTACACCTCGAGGCTGCCGCTGCCGATCCCCGCGCCGTGCGTGGGCGCGGCGGCCCCACCCGCGGCGGCGACGACGAGCACGGTGCCGGTCAGCAGGCGGACGGCGGTGGGTCGCATCGGTGCTCCTCCGAGCTCGTCGAGGGAGCACGGCCCGCGGCACCCCCATGTGCCGCTGCGTCGGTCGCGTCCCTGCCCTTCAGAGGTAAGTCCCCGCGGCGCCGACGCGCCTCCTGAGGGGACGTCGGGAATGGGGCGAACGGGTGTCGGGCAGGGCGGTGGGAGCAGCCCCGCGCGGTCGTTTCGGCAGGTCACCGCGGTGCGGCGAAGACCCCGCGGAAAAGCGGCGGGAGGGGGTGTGAACGGGTGACCGCGCTCACCGCGCCCACCGGCTCACCGCGCCCGCCGGCTCACCGCGCCCGCCGCGCTGCCGTGGTCCGGCGCGCCGCGGGCCCGGGCGCCGCGGTCACCCCTCGCCGCGCTGTCGCGCTCCGGCGTTCGCCGACCGGCCGGCGGGCCGCGACGGCGCGCTCGCCGCATGGTCGGGCCGCCGCGCTCGCGTGTTCGCGGGGTTCACCGACGCGCCCCGGCGGCCTGCTCGCCGCGCTCGCGCGCTCGCGCGCTCGCCCCAGGACCGCGCTCCGGCGTTCGCCGGCCGGCCGGCGGGCCGCGACGGCGCGTACGTCGCGCTCGCCCGCTCACCGTCCGAGCCCCTCCCGCTCCCTCCAGTCCCCGCTCCCGATCGACGTGCCCCGCTGCCGCAGCCCGGCCGCCACCGCCGGGGCGGCGAGGTACACCCAGGCCCGCGCCGGCCGCCCTCCGTCGCCCCGGACGACCTCGCGCGCCACCCGCTCGTACAGGTTGCGCGGGTCGCCCGGCCGGTACTCCTCGAGGCGGTCGAGTTCGGCGAGGAGCCGGTCGTACGTCTCCGGGAGCGCGGTGACGAGGTCGCCGGCCACCACCCCGCCGGGCTCCTCGACGGCGTACGGGTAGCCGGGGCCGTCGTACAGGACCGCGCCCCGCAGGCGGGCGGGCTCCTCGGCGAGGGTGCGGCCGCGCAGGAAGAGGCCGTGGTCGGCCTCACCGGGGCGCAGGGTGCCGTAGACGAAGAAGGGCAGTTCAGGGGCGCTCACGGAAACGATTCTCTCCTCTCACCGCACCCGCACTCCTTCACCACGCATGGCTATGGACATGACATGTCGGGCCCTCTTGAATCTCAGGACCACGTCAGCGCCACCCCCCACGCGCCCCGGCGCCCCGGCGCCGCCCCCACGCGCCCCCGGCGCCTTCCCGAGGAGACCGATGAGCCGGATACGGCCGCACGTCCGAGGTTCCCGTCTCGCCACCGCAGGCATCGCCGCCACCGCGGCCACCGTCCTGGCCGCCGTACTCACCCCCACCGCCGGCGCGGCCGGCCGGCCGAGCCGGGCCACCGCGATCGACAACGCGGCCTCGGCCCTGGCCGAACACGCCGCGAGTCTGGGACTGACCGCCGCCCAGGGCACCACCGTCCGGGACGTCGTCGTCGACGAGGACGGCGCCCAGCACGTCCGCTACGACCGGACGTACCGTCAGCTGCCGGTGCTGGGCGGCGACTTCGTCGTCCACCTGGCCCCCGACGGCACGTACCGCGACGCCGACCGCGCGACCAGGAGCGAGATCTCCCTCGCCACCGTCACCCCCGCGCTCTCCGCCCCCAAGGCCGCCGACGTCGCCGCGAACGCCCTGCGCGCCGCGCACCTCGGCGAGGCCCTGAGGAAGCTCACCGCCAAGCCCCGCCTGGTCGTCGACGCCCTGCACGGTGCCCCCCGGCTGGCCTGGCAGACGAACGTCGTCGCCCTGGACTCCGCCGGCAACCCGGTCGCCCGCGCGGTCCTGACCGACGCCCGCAGCGGCGCCCGGATCGACGCCTGGGACACCCTGGAGACCGCGACCGGCGACGGACGGTCCCTGTACAGCGGCACGGTGCCGCTGGAGACGACCCCCTCCGGCTCCACCCACCAGCTCAAGGACCCCACCCGCGGCAACACCCACACCGGTGACGCGGCCGGCAGGACCGACCTGTGCATCCTCGGCATCTGCATCAGCCGCGCCCCCTCGACCCTCTTCACGGACGCCGACAACCACTGGGGCACCGGCGCGGCCGACGACCGCGCCACGGCCGCCGTGGACGCCCAGTACGGCACGGACGCGACCTGGGACTACTACCGGGACGTCCACGGCCGCAGCGGCATCGCGGGCGACGGCAAGGGCTCCTACAACCGCGTCCACTACGGCAGCGGCTACAACAACGCCTTCTGGGACGACAGCTGCTTCTGCATGACCTACGGCGACGGCGACGGCACCCGGCTCGGCCCGCTGGTGTCGCTGGACGTGGCCGGCCACGAGATGAGCCACGGCGTGACCTCGAAGACCGCCGCCCTGACGTACTCGGGCGAGTCGGGCGGCCTCAACGAGGCGACCTCCGACATCTTCGGCACGCTGGTCGAGTTCCACGCGGGCAACTCCTCCGACGCCGGCGACTACCTGATCGGCGAGAAGATCGTCCGCTCCGGCTTCGGCCGGGACGCCCTGCGCTACATGGACGAGCCGTCCAAGGACGGCGCCTCCGCCGACTACTGGAGCAGTTCGGTGGGCAGCCTCGACGTCCACTACTCCTCCGGCGTCGCCAACCACTTCGCCTACCTCCTCGCGGAGGGCAGCGGCACCAGGACCGTCGACGGCGTCACGTACGACTCGCCCACCTACGACGGCTCCACGGTGACGGGCATCGGCCGCGACAAGCTCGGCAAGATCTGGTACCGGGCCCTGACGGTCTACATGACGTCCTCGACGGACTACGCGGGCGCCCGCGCGGCCACCCTCGACGCGGCCCGCGACCTCTACGGCGCCGGCAGCACGGAGCACGACGCGGTGGCCGCCGCGTGGAGCGCGGTGAACGTGAACTGACCGCCCGTACGGAACGCACGGATGGGCAAACCCGCTTCCCCGTGAACCGATCACCCGTTAGGCTCCCCCGGCGCGCGCGTCCGGCGCGCGCCGGGGGCCTGGGTGACCAGGGGAAACCAGGGGTCATGGGGAACATGAGCGAGGAAGTCGCCGCGGCGGAGAAGAGCCCGAACGCGTGGGGGCAGGCCGTCGCGGCGCTGGTGCTGATCGGGGGGCTCGGGGGCGGGCTGTGGGTGATGCAGCAGCACGACGCCGGGAGAACGGACCCGGACGCGCCGGCGACCTGCTCGACCGACGAGGACGCCGAGCCGTCGGAGCGGATCTCCGGAGCGCAGCTGTGCACGGCCCTGAACCGCGCCGACCTGCCGGTGCTCCTCGGCACACCCGGGGAGCACGCGAAGACCGCGCACGGCGGTGACGGCTCGGTCAAGACGGCGAACGGCACCGAGACAGCCACCCCCGAGGCGACCGTCACCTTCGGCACCTACACCGTGCAGCTCTCCCGCTCCTACGACGACCTCCCGGTCGCGGGGACGGAACACCTGCTGAACAGCGCGGAGAAGAAGACGGTCCTGGGCCGCCCCGCGGTCCTGTACTCGAGCCCGACGATCGCCATCCGCTTCAGCCTCGGCGGCGGCGAGTCCGAGACCGGCCCCGGCGGCACCGCCCGCAGCCTGCTGATCGCCCCCGACCCGAAGGACAGCGGCGGCTCCTACGAGCTCGCCATCTGGCGCCAGGACACCCTCCTGCCCGACGACGCGGCGCTGCTCCGCGTCGCCGAGAAGGTGCTGCCCACCGTCCCGGGCTGGACCACCGGCTGAGGCCCGTCCCCGACCGCTCCGGCGGGATCCCCTACGGAGCTCAGGACGTCACCGCCTCCGCTCGCACCGCCTCCACCCGCACCGCGCACACCTTGAACTCCGGCATCCGCGAGGCCGGGTCCAGGGCCGGGTTGGTCAGGGTGTTGGCGCGGCCCTCGCCGGGCCAGTGGAAGGGCATGAAGACGGTGTCGGGGCGGATGCCCGCGGTGATCCGGGCCGGCGCCACCGCCCGCCCCCGCCGCGAGACGACGGCCACCGGATCGCCCTCGGCCGCGCCGAGCCGGGCGGCGAGCCGGGGGTGCAGTTCGACGAAGGGGCCGGGCGCGGCGGCGTTCAGCTCGTCCACGCGCCGGGTCTGGGCGCCGGACTGGTACTGGGCCACGACCCGGCCGGTGGTGAGCAGGACGGGGTACTCGTCGTCGGGCTCCTCGGCGGCCGGCCGGTGCGAGACGGGCACGAAGCGCGCCCGGCCGTCCGGGGTGGCGAACCGGTCGAGGAAGAGGCGGGGCGTGCCCGGGTGCGGGGACGTGACGCGGTGTCCGCCGCGGCCGCCGGCGCGGTCCTCGCCCCGGACCGGACCGCCGGCGCCCGCCGTGCCGGCCCCGGCGATCGCGCCCGTCGTACGGGCCGTGGCGTCCGCGCCCGTCGTGCGGGCCGTGGCGTCCGCGCCCGTCGTGCCGACCACGGTGTCCATGTCCCTCGCGCCGACCATGGCGTCCGTGCCCGTCGTGCCGGCCCCGGCGATCGCGCCCGTCGTGCGGGCCGTGGCGTCCGCGCCCGTCGTGCGGGCCGTGGCGTCCATGTCCCTCGCGCCGACCACGGCGTCCGTGCCTGTCGTGCCGACCACGGCGTCCGTGCCTGTCGTGCCGACCACGGCGTCCGTGCCCGTCGTGCCGACCACGGCGTCCGTGCCCGTCGTGCCGACCACGGCGTCCGTGCCGTTCCCGCCGTTCCCGCCGAGCACGCCGTCCGCGTCCGGCGTGCCGTCGGCGCCGTCCTGGGCCGGGCACGGCCAGAACACCCCGTTCTCCTCCACCAGCCGCCGGTAGGTGATCCCGGAGTAGTCGGCGGGACCGCCCGCGCTGGCCCGGCGCAGTTCGTCGAAGACCTCCTCGGGGTCGGTCGGGAAGCCCTTCTCCACGCCCAGCCGGGCGGCCAGCTCGTGCAGGACCTCCAGGTCGCTGCGCACGCCCTCGGGCGGGGTGATCGCCTGCCGCCGCAGCAGCACACGCCCCTCGAGGCTGGTGGTGGTCCCGGTCTCCTCCGCCCACTGGGTGACCGGCAGGACCACGTCCGCGAGGGCGGCGGTCTCCGAGAGCACGACGTCGCAGACGGCGAGGAACTCCAGGGACCTCAGCCGCTCCTCGACGTGCGCGGCGCGCGGCGCGGACACCACCGGGTTGGACGCCATCAGCAGCAGGGAGCGGACGTCCGTGCCCAGCGCGTCCAGCAGTTCGTACGCGCTGCGCCCCGGCCCGGGCAGCGCGTCGGGGTCCACGCCCCACACCCCGGCCACGTGCCGCCGTGCCGCCGGGTCGTCCAGCTTGCGGTAGCCGGGCAGCTGGTCGGCCTTCTGACCGTGCTCGCGTCCGCCCTGCCCGTTGCCCTGCCCGGTCAGGCAGCCGTACCCGGACAGCGGGCGCCCCGCCCGCCCGGTGGCCAGGCACAGGTTGATCCAGGCGCCCACGGTGTCGGTGCCCTTGGACTGCTGCTCGGGCCCGCGGGCCGTCAGCACCATCGCGGACTCCGGCTCGCAGAACAGCCGCACGGTCTCCCGGAGCTGCGGAACGGACACCCCCGTGATCCGTTCCACGTACTCCGGCCAGTGGGCCATCGCCGCCGCCCGGGCGTCCTCCCAGCCGACGGTCCGCTCCCGCACGTACTCCTCGTCGACGCGTCCCTCGGCGACGACCAGGTGCAGCAGCCCGAGCGCCAGCGCGAGATCCGTCCCCGGCCGGGGCATCAGGTGCAGGTCGGCCTGCTCGGCCGTCTTCGTGCGGCGCGGGTCGACGACGATCAGCGTGCCGCCGTTCTCGCGCAGTTCGCTGAAGAAGCGCAGCGAGGGCGGCATGGTCTCCGCGAGGTTGGACCCCACGAGGATCACGCAGCCGGTCCTCGGGACGTCCTCCAGCGGGAACGGCAGCCCCCGGTCCAGGCCGAAGGCCTTGATGCCGCCGGCCGCGGCGGACGACATGCAGAAGCGGCCGTTGTAGTCGATCTGCGAGGTGCCGAGCACGACCCGGGCGAACTTGCCGAGCGCGTACGCCTTCTCGTTGGTCAGCCCGCCCCCGCCGAACACGCCGAGCGCGTCGGGACCGCGCTCCGCCCGGATCCTGCCCAGTTCCCCGGCGATCCGGTCCAGCGCCTCGTCCCAGCCGGCCGGCACGAGCGTGCCGCCGGAGCGCACCAGCGGCGAGGTCAGCCGCACCCGGGACGAGAGCACCGCCGGCGCCGTACGGCCCTTGCCGCACAGCGCGCCCCGGTTCACGGGGAAGTCGGTGCGCTCGACCACCTCGACGCCCCCCTGTGGCAGGGGCGACAGATTCATCCCGCACTGCAGGGCGCAGTACGGGCAGTGGGTGGGCGTCGAGGCGGTCTGCATGCCGTTCAGCGTGCTTCGCCCGTGTTACGCCCCGTGCGGCGTCCTGTTACGGCGGTGTGCTGGTGACCTCCCCGGCGCCGCCCGCCCCGCGTGAGGCACGGACCACCCCCGCTCGGGACCACCCCGCTCGGGACCACCCCCGCTCGGGACCACCCCGCTCGGACCACCCCCGCTCGGACCACCCCCGCTCGGACCACCCCCGCTCGGACCACCCCCGCTCGGACCACCCCCGCTCGGACCGGCCCCGCTCGGACCGGCCCCGCTCGGGCCGCCGCGGTGGCCGGGCGCGCCGTCCGGCCGTCTACCCGGCCGCGGCCAGCGCCCGCGACACCCCGGGTTCCTTCGGGCCGAGGAAGCGCGGGTCCGGCTCGAACACGGCGTCCAGCGCCGCCTTGCCCGCCGCGAAGACCTCCCGGGCGCCCCCGTAGTACCAGGTCACGTCGTGCACGGCGTCCACGCCGACGCCGTACGAGTCCACCCCCGCCGCCCGGCACAGCGCGACCGCCCGCCGGATGTGGAAGCCCTGGCTGACGAGGACGGCCCGGTCCACCCCGAAGATCTTCTTGGCGCGGACGCAGGAGTCCCAGGTGTCGAAGCCCGCGTAGTCGCTGACGATCCGCGCGTCCGGGACGCCGTGCCGCGTCAGGTACGTCCGCATCGCGTCGGGCTCGTCGTAGTCCTCGCGGCTGTTGTCGCCGGTGACGAGCAGGACCTCGACGCGCCCCTCGCGGTACAGCTCGGCCGCCGCGTCCAGCCGGTGCGCGAGGTACGGCGACGGCTCGCCGTTCCACAGCCCGGCCCCGAAGACGACGGCGACCTCGGCGCGCGGCGCGTCGGCCGTCGTGCCCAGCCGGTCCGCCGTCGACACGAACAGCCACGTGGCCGGCAGCAGCCCGAGCACGCACCCGGCCATCACGCCCTGCACCAGCCGCCGCCGGCCCCTGCGGGTGCGCGGCAGCCGCGGTCGACGGATGTTCATACGGTGTCCCTCCGGGTAGACGAACCCTTCGGCACGGGAAGACGCGGCGTACGGTGATCCGGTTCAGCGCCCCGGCCCGCACCCGACCTCACAGCGCCGCCGGGCCCGCGGTGAACGCCCGGAAAACACTCGTGACGGTCAGGCAACGGAGGGGCAACCTCGCGTCGGCAGGATCGGTCCATGACGGCGTCGCCCTCCCCGCACGACGAATCCGAAGCCCACCTCGACAGTACGGCGCACCTCATGAACCGGATCAGCACCCAGCTCGCCGGCCGGCTCGGCCTCGTCTCCCTCGCCGGCCGCCGACGCCCCGGCGCGCCCGCGCTGGTCGTCGTCGCCCACGGCAGCCGCGACCCGCGCGCCCTGAGCACCGTCCGCGCCCTCCTCGACCGCGTCCGCGCCCTGCGCCCGGACGTGCCCGTGCACCTCGGCCACATCGAACTGAACGAGCCCCTGCTCACGGACACCCTCGCCGGCCTCGAGTCCCGCGGCACGGAGGAGGCCGTCCTCGTGCCGCTGCTGCTCAGCCGGGGCTACCACGTCAAGCGGGACATCCCGCAGATGGCGGCCGCCGTGGCGGTCCGCACCCGTGTGGCCGCCCCGCTCGGCCCCCACCCGCTGCTCGTGGACGCCCTGCACGCCCGCCTCGTCGAGGCCGGCTGGCGCACGCCCGGCACGGAGACCGAGCGCCGCGAGAGCGCCGTCGTCCTGGCGGCGGCCGGCTCCCGCGACCCCGACTCGGCCGTCGACACCGGTCGCACCGCCCACCTGCTCGCCGCGCGCCTCGGCGTCCCGGTGGTCCCGGCCTACGCCACCACGGCCGTCCCGACGGTCCCCGCGGCCGTACGGTCCCTCGCCGCCCGGGGCCGCCACCGCGTCGCGATCGCGTCCTGCTTCACCGCCCCCGGCCGCTTCGCCACCGAGTGCGCCCAGGCCGCGCCCTGGATCGCCTCGGCCCCCCTGGGCACCCACGAGGCCATGGCCCGCCTGGTCCTGCACCGCTACGAGCGGTCACTGGACGTGGGGGGCACGAGCAACGCCGCCTGACAGGACGCGCGCCTGCGGCCGCCGTCCGGGCGCGGGCGGGCTCCGGCGACGCCCCGATCGTCACCGCCGCCGCTTAATGTCGAGACATGGAAGGCACCGCACCCGCACCGCACCCGCACGCCCACCACGTCCCGCCCTCCCCCTACGGCCCCCCGTCCGTGGCCCGCTATGCCCCCGAGCCCGACAAGCGTCCGGGCCGCACCGCCTTCCAGCGGGACCGCGCCCGCGTCCTGCACTCCTCCGCGCTCAGGAGGCTCGCGGGCAAGACGCAGGTCGTCGCGCCGGGGGAGCACAGCCAGGTCTGGGACGCCGCCCCCCGCACCCGCCTCACCCACTCCCTGGAGTGCGCCCAGGTGGGCCGCGAGCTGGGCGCGGCCCTCGGCTGCGACCCCGACCTGGTGGAGGCCGCCTGCCTCTCCCACGACCTCGGCCATCCGCCCTTCGGCCACAACGGCGAACAGGCCCTGAACGACTTCGCCCACGACTGCGGCGGCTTCGAGGGCAACGCCCAGTCCCTCCGGCTCCTCACCCGCATCGAACCCAAGCGGTTCACCCCCGAAGGCTCCGTCGGCCTCAACCTCACCCGCGCCACCCTCGACGCCGCCACCAAGTACCCGTGGCCCCGGGGCGCCCACCCCACCGACCCGCACTCCGTGAAGTTCGGCGTCTACGAGGACGACCGTCCCGTCTTCGACTGGGTCCGCGAGACGGCCCCGGGCACCCGCACCTGCTTCGAGGCGCAGGTCATGGACTGGTCCGACGACGTGGCCTACTCGGTGCACGACGTGGAGGACGGCCTGCACGCCGGCCACATCGACCCCAACTGCCTGCACGCCGAGCCGGAGCGCCAGGAGGTCTTCCAGGTCGCCGTCCGCCGCTACGCCCCGGCCGGCACCGACCCGGCCGAACTGGCCGCCGCCCTCGACCGCCTCCAGGACCAGGAGTGGTGGCCGCACGGCTACGACGGCTCGGCGGTCGCCCAGGCCCGCCTGAAGGACGCCACCAGCCAGCTCATCGGCCGCTTCTGCCTGGCCGCCGAGACCGCCACCCGGGACAGGTACGGGCCCGGGCGCCTCACCCGCTACGACGCCGCGCTGGTCGTCCCCCGCGAGACCCGCCTGGAGTGCGCGGTCCTCAAGGCCGTCGCCGACCGGTACGTCATGCAGCGCGCCGAGCAGGCGCGGCTGCGCGCCGACCAGCGCGTGGTCATCACCGAACTGGCCGAGGCGCTCACCGCCCGCGCCCCCGACGGCCTCGACCCGCAGTTCCGCGCCCTGTTCGACCGGGCCGGCGACGACCGGGCCCGCAAGCGGGTCGTCGTGGACCAGATCGCCTCCCTCACCGACGCCTCGGCCCGCTCCCTGCACGCCCGCCTGACCGGACACGCATGACACGGACGCCGCCGACAACGGGGTGAACGCGGACAGAACGACCCGAAGGTGACGTCGGGTGGCCTGATCGGGTCACGTCCCCTTCCCCCCTCACGCCGCGTGCGGGACGCTCGGGTGGCGACACGTTTACGAGGAGGCATCACGTGGTCGACGCGGATCAGACATTCGTCATCGTCGGAGGAGGCCTGGCCGGTGCCAAGGCGGCCGAGACGCTGCGGGCGGAGGGCTTCACCGGCCGCGTGATACTGATCGGCGACGAACGCGACCACCCCTACGAGCGCCCGCCGCTCTCCAAGGGCTTCCTCCTCGGCAAGGAGACCCGCGAGAGCGTCTTCGTGCACCAGCCCGCCTGGTACGCGCAGCACGACATCGAGCTGCACCTCGGCCAGACCGTCGACGCCGTCGACCGCGCGGCGAAGACCGTCCGCTACGGCGACGACGGCACCCTCGTCCACTACGACAAGCTGCTGCTGGCCACCGGCGCCGAGCCCCGCCGCCTGGACGTCCCCGGCACCGACCTGGCCGGCGTGCACCACCTGCGCCGCCTCGCGCACGCGGAGCGCCTCAAGGGCGTCCTGGGCGCCCTGGGCCGCGACAACGGCCACCTCGTCATCGTCGGCGCCGGCTGGATCGGCCTGGAGATCGCGGCGGCGGCCCGCGAGTACGGCGCCGAGGTCACCGTCGTCGAGCCCGAGCCGACCCCGCTGCACGGCGTCCTCGGTCCCGAGCTGGGCAACGTCTTCGCCGAGCTGCACCGCGAGCACGGCGTCCGCTTCCACTTCGGCGTCCGGCTGACGGAGATCGTCGGCCAGGACGGCATGGTCCTCGCCGCCCGCACCGACGACGGCGAGGAGCACCCGGCCCACGACGTCCTCGCCGCGATCGGCGCGGCCCCCCGCACGGCGCTGGCCGAGGCGGCCGGGCTGGAGCTGGCCGACCGGGCCCACGGCGGCGGCGTCGCCGTGGACGAGCGGCTGTGCACCTCCGACCCCGACATCTTCGCGGCCGGCGACGTCGCGTCGTTCCCGCTCGGGCTCTTCGGCACCACGCTGCGCGTGGAGCACTGGGCGAACGCCCTCAACGGCGGCCCGGCCGCCGCCCGCGCGATGCTCGGCCGGGACGTCGCCTACGACCGGGTGCCCTACTTCTTCACCGACCAGTACGACCTGGGCATGGAGTACAGCGGGTGGGCTCCGCCGGGGACGTACGACGAGGTGGTGATCCGGGGCGACGCCGCGAAGCGGGAGTTCATCGCGTTCTGGGTGCGGGAGGGGCGCGTGCTGGCCGGGATGAACGTGAACGTGTGGGATGTCACAGAGGCGATCCAGAACCTGATCCGCGCGGGGGTCCCCGTGGACACGGAGGCGCTCGCCGATCCCCACGTGCCGTTGGGCAGCCTCGGCGCCTAGGCCCGTACGGGGGCTCCGCCGCCCCGCGTGCGGCCGTGTGCGGCCGTGTGCGGCGGGTCGCGCCACGCGGCGGAGCCGCACGGCGGCACGGCCCCGCGCCCCTCCGGGGGCGCCGCGGCCCGCCGGAGCTGTCGGCGCGCCACCGTAGAATTCACGCGTGGCAGGACGGATCAACGACGAGGACGTGAAGGCGGTACGGGACGCGGTCCCGATCGACGCCGTGGTGTCCGAGTACCTCCAGCTGCGCAACGCGGGCGGCGGCAACCTCAAGGGCCTGTGCCCGTTCCACGACGAGAAGTCGCCGTCCTTCCAGGTCAGCCCCGGCAAGGGCCTCTTCCACTGCTTCGGCTGCCAGGAGGGCGGCGACACCATCACGTTCGTGATGAAGGTCGACCACCTCACCTTCTCCGAGGCGGTCGAGCGGCTCGCCGCCCAGGCCGGCATCACCCTGCGGTACGAGGAGGGCGGCTACAACCCCTCCCACCAGCGCGGCGAACGCATCCGCCTGGTCGAGGCCCACAAGATCGCCGCCGAGTGGTACGCGGAGCAGCTCGCCGTCAGCCCCGAGGCCGACACCGGCCGGATCTTCCTCGCCGAGCGCGGCTTCGACCAGGCCGCCGCCGTCCACTTCGGCGTCGGCTACAGCCCCCAGGGCTGGGACCACCTCACCCGCTACCTGCGCGGCAAGGGCTTCAGCGACAAGGAGCTGATCCTCTCCGGCCTCGCCCAGGAGGGCCGCCGCGGCCCCATCGACCGCTTCCGCGGCCGGCTGATGTGGCCCATCCGCGACATCGGCGGCGAGGTCGTCGGCTTCGGCGCCCGCAAGCTGTACGAGACGGACAACGGGCCCAAGTACCTCAACACCCCCGAGACCGCGATCTACAAGAAGTCCCAGGTGCTCTACGGCATCGACCTCGCGAAGAAGGAGATCGCCAAGGCCTCCCGCGCGGTCGTCGTGGAGGGCTACACCGACGTCATGGCCTGCCACCTCGCCGGGGTCACCACCGCCATCGCCACCTGCGGCACGGCCTTCGGCGGCGAGCACATCAAGATCCTCCGCCGGCTGCTGATGGACAACGGCAGCGCGCGCGTCATCTTCACCTTCGACGGCGACGCGGCCGGCCAGAAGGCGGCCCTGCGCGCCTTCGAGGACGACCAGAAGTTCGCCGCCGAGACGTACATCGCGATCGCCCCCGACGGCATGGACCCCTGCGACCTGCGCCTCACCAAGGGCGACGAGGCGGTGGCCGACCTGGTCGAACCCCGCACCCCGCTCTTCGAGTTCGCGCTGCGCCAGATCGTGAGCCGCTACGACCTCGACACCCCGGGCGGCCGCGCGGCGGCGCTGGACGAGGCCGCGCCGGTCGTCGCCCGCATCAAGAACAGCGGGGCCCAGCACGAGGTCGCCGTGCAGCTCGCCGGCCTGCTCGGCATCCTCGACACCCAGTTCGTCGTCAAGCGCGTGGCGCAGCTCGCCCGGTGGGCCCGCGAGCGCGGCGGCAAGCCCCCGGCCCCGGCCCGCGGCGGCGCCCCGCAGCCCTACGCGGCCGCCCCCCGCCCCGCCGCCCCGGGGCCCGCCCTCACCCTGCGCAACCCCGTCTACGCCACCGAACGCGAGCTCCTCAAACTCGCCCTCCAGCGCCCCGAGCTGGTCTCCCCGGCGTTCGACGCGTACGGCGTCGACGAGTTCACCGCCGCCCCCTACGCCGCCGTGCGCCAGGCGATCCTGGACGCGGGCGGCGCCGAGTGGGGCGTCCAGGACCCGCAGGACTACCTGGTCCGCGTCCGGGAGGCGGCCCCCGACGACACCGTCCGCGCCATGGTCACCGAGCTGGCCGTCGAGGCGATCATGCGCAGGACGGTCGACGAGCAGTACGCAGGACTCCAGCTGGTGACCGTCCGCCGCCGGGCCGTGGCCCGCCGCCTCACCGAGCTGCAGAGCCTGCTGACCCGCCTCGGGCACACGGACCCGGCCCGGTCCGCCGCGGTGCAGAACGAGATGATGATCCTCACCAGGTACGACAGGGCGCTCCAGGACGAGGGCCCGTCCGCCCTCTGACGATCCGGTCGACAGGCCGTCACGGACCGGACCCAAAAAGTCACCGCACGCCCCTCGTGGCGGGGATGTGTCGTACTCCACACTGGGTCCGGTGCCTGAGTCCTCGGAGCGGCCCACGGAGCACCGCTGCCGCTCACCTCAGCAGCGATCATCCTGGAGGTCGCCCCCGTGCAGACCCAGACTCTGACGCAGACCCACCGCACGACCGGCAGCGCCGCCGACGACACGGAACCGGACGCCGAGCCGGACGTCCTGGCCGCGGTCCCGCCGCAGAACCGCGCCGCGCACCACCCGGGGACGGAGACGGGGACGCCGGCGGAGGCCGGCCCGGACCCCGGCACCGAGCACACGGAGCCCGCGGAACCGCAGGGCCCGCCCGCCGAGGCGCTGGAGGAAGCCCCCGAACCCTCCGACCTCCCCGAGGCCGTCGAGCCCGTCGGGGCGCCCGCGCCCCGCGCCGCCGAGACGGCCGGCCCGTCCTCGGACCTGTTCCGCCAGTACCTGCGGGAGATCGGCCGGATCCCGCTGCTCACCGCGGCCGAGGAGGTGGAACTGGCCCGCCGCGTCGAGGCCGGCCTCTTCGCCGAGGAGAAGCTGAGCAGCACCCCCGACCTGGACAGCGACCTCGCCGTCGACCTCGACCGGCTGGTCGTCAGGGGCCGCATGGCCAAGCGCCGCCTCATCGAGGCCAACCTGCGGCTGGTCGTGTCCGTGGCCAAGCGGTACGTCGGGCGCGGCCTGACCATGCTCGACCTCGTGCAGGAGGGCAACCTCGGCCTGATCCGGGCGGTCGAGAAGTTCGACTACGCCCGCGGCTACAAGTTCTCCACGTACGCCACCTGGTGGATCCGGCAGGCCATGTCCCGGGCCCTGGCCGACCAGGCCCGCACCATCCGCGTCCCCGTCCACGTGGTCGAGCTGATCAACCGGGTCGTCCGCGTCCAGCGCCGCATACTCCAGGAACGCGGCTACGAACCGACCGCCGACGAGGTCGCCGGCCAGCTGGACCTGCCGCCGGAACGCGTCGGCGAGGTCCTCCGCCTCGCCCAGGAGCCGGTCTCCCTGCACGCCCCGGTGGGCGAGGAGGACGACGTGGCCCTCGGCGACCTCATCGAGGACGGCGACGCGGCGAGCCCCGTCGAGTCGGCGGCGTTCCTGCTCCTGCGCGAGCACCTGGAGGCGGTCCTCTCCACGCTCGGCGAGCGGGAGCGCAAGGTCGTCCAGCTCCGCTACGGCCTGGCCGACGGCCGCCCGCGCACCCTGGAGGAGATCGGCCGCATCTTCGGGGTGACGCGGGAGCGGATACGGCAGATCGAGTCCAAGACCCTGAACAAGCTCAGGGACCACGCTTTCGCGGACCAGCTGAGGGGCTACCTGGACTAGGGCGGCTGCCGGCCGGCGGGGCCGGTCGCGCGGTTCCCCGCGCCCCTTCCGGCTCGCGCGGCTCCCGGCGCCTTCGTGCCGCCGTGGCCGCGGGCAGTCGTGCCTCCCCCAGAGCCTGGAGGCCCTGGGGGAGCCCCGGGCGGCACGGGTGGGCGCGGCGGCACCCCGCACGCGCGGGCCGGCGCACCCACCCCCCGCCCGGGCCCGGCGCCGGGCGCCGACTCAGTCCACCTCGGCCACCGCCTGGGCGAACTGCGCCTCGTACAGCCGGGCGTACGCCCCGCCGGAGGCGAGCAGCTCCGCGTGCGCGCCCTGCTCGACGATCGACCCGTTCTCCATCACGAGGATGGTGTCCGCGTCCCGGATCGTCGACAGCCGGTGAGCGATGACGAACGACGTCCGCCCGTGCGCCAGCTTCGCCATCGCCTTCTGGATCAGCACCTCGGTACGGGTGTCGACGGAGCTGGTGGCCTCGTCGAGGACGAGGATCACCGGGTCGGACAGGAACGCCCGCGCGATGGTGATCAGCTGCTTCTCGCCGGCGCTGACCCCGCTGCCCTCGTCGTCGATCACGGTGTCGTAGCCGTCGGGCAGCGTCCGGACGAACCGGTCCGCGTGCGCCGCCCGCGCCGCCTCCTCGATCTCGCCCCGGGTGACCTCCCGGGACGCCCCGTACGCGATGTTCTCCGCGATCGTGCCGCCGAACAGCCAGGTGTCCTGCAGCACCATGCCGATCCCGGCGCGCAGCTCGTCCCGGGACATCGCGGCGATGTCGACGCCGTCGAGGGTGATGCGCCCGCCGGAGACGTCGTAGAACCGCATGAGCAGGTTGACCAGCGTCGTCTTGCCCGCTCCGGTCGGCCCGACGATCGCGACCGTGTGGCCGGGCTCCACGACCAGCGAGAGGTCCTCGATCAGCGGCTTGTCGGGGTCGTAGCGGAACGAGACGTGCTCCAGCGCCACCCGCCCGCGCAGTTCCTCGGGCCGCACGCCCGCCACCGGGTCGGGCTCCTGCTCCTCGGCGTCCAGCAGCTCGAAGATCCGCTCGGCGGAGGCGACGCCCGACTGCACCAGGTTCGCCATCGAGGCGACCTGCGTCAGCGGCATCGAGAACTGCCGCGAGTACTGGATGAAGGCCTGCACGTCACCGATGGACAGCGACCCGGACGCGACCCGCAGACCGCCGACGACCGCCACCAGCACGTAGTTGATGTTCGACACGAAGAACATCAGCGGCTGCATGATCCCGCTGTTGAACTGCGCCCTGAACCCGGCCTCGTACAGCGCGTCGTTCTGCTCGGCGAACTGCCGGGCCGACTCGCGCTGCCGGCCGAACACCTTCACCAGCGTGTGGCCGGTGTACATCTCCTCGATGTGCGCGTTCAGCCGGCCGGTGGAGCGCCACTGCTGCACGAAGTGCGGCTGCGACCGCTTGCCCACCTTCGTGGCGACGACCGCCGACAGCGGCACGGTGACCAGCGCGACCAGGGCGAGGATCCACGACACCCAGAACATCATCGCCAGCACACCGACGATCGTCAGCAGCGAGTTGACGAGCTGGCCCATCGACTGCTGGAGGGTCTGCCCGATGTTGTCGATGTCGTTGGTCGCCCGCGACAGCACCTCACCGCGCTGCCGCTTGTCGAAGTACGACAGCGGCAGCCGCGACAGCTTCGTCTGCACGTCCTCGCGCATCCGGTACACCGTGCGGTTCACGGCCCTGTTCACCAGCCGCGTCGCCACCGCCATCAGCAGACCGGCGACCAGGAACACCGCCACCGCGAACAGCAGGACGTTCCCGACGGCGCCGAAGTCGATGCCCTCGCCCGGCGTGAAGTCCGTGCTCCGGAGCATGTCGGCGACGTCGCCCTCGCCGCGCTGCCGCATCGAGTCGAGGACCTGCTCCTTGCTCGCCCCCGCCGGCATCTCCCGCCCGATGATGCCGGCGAAGACCAGGTCGGTGGCCCTGCCGAGGATCTTCGGCCCCGCGACGTTGAGGCCGACGCTCACCACGACGCAGAACAGCATCCCGTAGAGCGTGAGCCGCTCCGGTTCGAACCGGGCGAGCAGCCGCCGCCCGGACGCCTTGAAGTCCAGCGAGCGGTTCTCGGGGCCGCTCCCGGCCATCATCCGCCCCATGGGCCCCGCCATCAGGCAGCCTCCGCTTCCGTCAGCTGGGAGAGCACGATCTCCCGGTAGGTCTCGTTGTCCGCCATCAGCTCGCGGTGCGTTCCCGTGCCCACGACCCGCCCCTCGTCCAGCACGACGATCCGGTCGGCGTCCCGGATGGTGGCCACGCGCTGCGCGACGATGACGACGGTCGCCTCGGCGGTCTCCCGCCCGAGCGCCGACCGCAGGGCCGCGTCGGTGGCGTAGTCGAGCGCCGAGAAGGAGTCGTCGAAGAGGTAGATCTCCGGCCGCTGCACGAGCGTGCGGGCGATGGCGAGCCGCTGCCGCTGACCGCCCGAGACGTTCGTCCCGCCCTGCGCGATGGGGGAGTCGAGCCCGTTCTCCAGCTTCTGCACGAACTCCTTGGCCTGCGCCACCTCCAGCGCGTGCCACAGCTCCTCGTCGCTCGCGTCGGGATTGCCGTAGCGCAGGTTGCTGGCGACCGTCCCCGCGAAGAGGTACGGCTTCTGCGGCACGAGCCCGACGGTCCGCGCCAGCACCTGGGGGTCGACGTCGGCCACCGGCACCCCGTCGACGAGCACCTCGCCGTCGGTGGCGTCGAACAGCCGCGGCACCAGCCCGAGCAGCGTGGACTTGCCGCTGCCCGTCGAGCCGATGACGGCGGTCGTCTCCCCGGGCCGCGCGACCAGGTCGATCGCCTTGAGCACGGGTTCCTCGGCGCCCGGATAGCGGAAGCCCGCGCCCCGGATCTCCAGGTGCCCGTGCCGGCGCAGCTCCCGCACCGGCGCGCTCGGCGGCACCACGCTGGACTCCGTGCCCAGGACCTCCTGGATGCGCTCGGCGCAGACCTCGGCGCGCGGCACCATCATGAACATGAAGGTGGCCATCATCACGGACATGACGATCTGCATGAGGTAGGCGAGGAACGCGGTCAGGTCGCCGATCTGCATCCCGCCGCTGTCGATGCGGTGGGCGCCGAACCACACCACGGCGATCGACGACAGGTTCACCGTGGTCATGACCACCGGGAACATCAGCGCGAGCAGGTTGCCGGCCTTCAGCGAGATGTCGGTGAGGTCGGCGTTGGCCTGCCGGAAGCGCTGCTCCTCGTACTCGTCGCGGACGAAGGCGCGGATCACGCGGTTGCCGGTGATCTGCTCGCGCAGCACCCGGTTCACCGTGTCCAGACGCACCTGCATCGACCGGAACAGCGGCCGCAGCCGCCGCACGATGAGCGTCACGCAGATGCCCAGCACGGGCACCACGCCCACCAGCACCCCGGACAGGGGCACGTCCAGACCGAGCGCCATGACGATGCCGCCGACGCACATGATCGGCGCCGACACCATCAGGGTGAACGTCATCAGCGCCAGCATCTGGATCTGCTGGACGTCGTTCGTGGTCCGCGTGATCAGCGAGGGCGCGCCGAAGTGGCCGACCTCGCGCGCGGAGAAGGACTGGACCCGGTCGAAGACGCCGGCCCGCATGTCCCGGCCGAGCGCGGAGGCGGTCCTGGCGCCGTAGTACACGGCGCCGATGTTGCACACCACCTGCACGAGCGAGACGCCGATCATCAGGCCGCCGTAGGACAGGATGTATCCGGTGTCCCCGTTCACGACGCCGTCGTCGATGATGTCCGCGTTCAGCGTGGGCAGGTAGAGGGTGGCGCAGGTCTGCAGCAACTGCAGCAGCACCAACAGGGTGATGGGTTTCTTGTAGGGCCTGAGATAGGTCCGCAGAAGTCGTATGAGCACGCTACGTCTCTCGGAGTCGGCGGGAGGGGCATGGGCTGCCCGTGGCCCCTATCGTCGGACACCCCACCGGCGTTACCTCAACCGATTAACCCGGCGCGGACGTGCTTTTGGCCGTCACTGGCGGAACGCCGACGGATGCGTCTGCTCCCGCACCGACACGAACTGCTGCCGCACCGCCTGTCCCACGGCCAGCTCCTCGCCCGGCTCCAGCACCTGGGCCGCCGCCCCCTGCCAGGCCGGCGGCGTCCGCGGATCGAGGGTCCCCTGCGACACGCCGAGCGCCCAGGCCGCCTGCCGCGCCGCCCCGATCGCCGCGTAGTCGGCGGGCTGCGGTACGACGACCTGCGCCCCGAACAGGGCGGGCGCCGCCGCCTGCACGGCCGTCAGCTCGGCCGCCGCGCCGAGCAGGAAGATCCGCCGGACCTCCACGCCCCGCCCGCGCAGCACGTCGAGCGCGTCCGCGAGCCCGCACAGCATGCCCTCGAAGGCGGCCCGCGCGAAGTGCTCCGGCTTCATCGACTCGCGCCGCAGCCCCGCCAGCGTGCCCGCCGTGTGCGGCAGGTTGGGCGTGCGCTCACCCTCCAGATAGGGGAGCAGCACCAGCCCGTGGGACCCCGGCGTCGACTTCATCGCCAGATCCGACAGACCCTCCAGGTCCGGCACCCCGAGCAGTTCGGCGGCCCCGCGCAGGGTCCGTACGGCGTTCAGGGTGGTGACGACCGGCAGGTGCATGCCCGTCGCGTCCGCCAGGGAGGTGATCATCCCGCCCTGGTCGACGAGCGCCTCGGGGTGCACCGCCATCACGGACCCGGAGGCGCCGAGCGAGACGACCGCGTCGCCCACCCCGAGCCCGAGGCCGAGCGCCGCCGCCATGGTCTCGCCGGTGCCGGCGGAGATCAGCAGCCCCTCCGGTGTGGTGCCGGCCGCGTCGGACGGCCCGATCACCTCGGGCAGCATCACCTGGTGACCCAGCGCCAGCTCGACGAGGTCGGGCCGGTAGCCGCCGGTCGCCGCCGACCAGTACCCGGTGCCGGAGGCCCCGCCCCGGTCGGTCGTCCTGCGGACCGGCCGCCCGAGCAGCTGCCACACCAGCCAGTCGTGGGCCTGCATCAGCACGGCGGTCCGCATCGCCGCCTCGGGCTCGTTCTTCGCCAGCCACCGCAGCTTGGTCACCGGCTGCGCGGCCTGCGGCACGCAGCCGACCGCCTGCGCCCACGCCCCGCGTCCCCCGAGCGCGTCCACCAGATCGGCCGCCGCGACCTGCGCCCGCTTGTCGCCGCCGACCATCGCGGGCCGCACGGTGTTGCCCTGCGCGTCCAGCGGCACGACCGCGTTCTGCTGCGAGGACACCCCGATGGCCTGGACGCCCTCGAGCAGCCCGCCGCCGGCGGCCTCCCCGAGGGACAGCAGCCAGGCCTGGGGATCGACGTCGCTGGGCCGTCCCCCGGCCTGAGGACTCTCCACCGGATGCGGCGCATATCCCTGCCTGAGCACGGCCCCCGTGTCCGTGTCGCAGACGACGATACGAGTGAAATCGGGCGAACTGTCCAACCCGGCGACTATCCCCATGGCGAAAATTCTGCCGCACCGCGAGGGGTGGCCGTGTCGGCTCCGGCACCTCTAGGTGTTACTGGTGCCCCAGTCGTCCGAGCCGTTGCTGTGCGCGGAGCGCTCCCGCAGGGACCGCACCCGGTCCGCGACGGAGTCCGGCATGCGGTCCCCGACCTTCGCGCTCACCACGTGGTAGGCCCGGCCCGCGAACTGGCGGCCCTGCTGGGCCGCCGACTCCGCGGTGTTGCGCACCGCGGGATTCTGCGCGACCTGCTGGGCCGACTTCTTCAACTGCTCGTAGCGCTCGCGTCCGGCTCGCGTGCCCAGGACGTAACCCAGGGCGAGTCCGACGACGAACGTGAGCCGGTAGCGCATGACGGCCACCCTTCCCGTGGAGGTCTGTGGTGCGGCATCGGTGCCGGGGGAACCGATTGGCGGAGCACCCCCCTGCTTGCGCTAATGTATGTGTCGCAGCGAGCGCCCGCCCCCTGGCGAATACCCAGGGAGGTACGTTCGATGCGACGAGGCATTCCTCCGTAGCTCAATTGGCAGAGCAGCCGGCTGTTAACCGGCAGGTTACTGGTTCGAGTCCAGTCGGGGGAGCTCGGTCCTCCGTAGCTCAATTGGCAGAGCAGCCGGCTGTTAACCGGCAGGTTACTGGTTCGAGTCCAGTCGGGGGAGCATCGTGATCGAGGACCCCACAGGGGTCCTTTTTCATGTCGGTCTCCCCATCGGTTTCCCGTCGGCGGGAACCGTGCAGGTCGCAGCGCGGTCCTCCTGGTCGTGCGACGTCGGACCAGGTGGAGCGTGAGATCGTATGAGCGGCTATGCTGCGGCAGACGGCGCGCACGCATGTACGCGACACGCCGCTATGGGGCGGTAGCTCAGCCGGTTAGAGCAGCGGACTCATAATCCGTCGGCCGTGGGTTCGAGTCCCACCCGCCCCACCACTCGCTACGTGAGAAGAAACCTTCTGACCAGTAGCTTTGCCGGTTGCGGCGAGGGTGTGGGGGGCCTGGCGACCCTGTCGTGATCATGATTTCATGATCGTCTGGACGAATTCTGGACGCCGATTCCGGTCAAGTCGGGCATGGCGCCTACGCGGTATTTCGTGTCGACGTCGAGCAGGTCTCCGCCGGCTCGCCCCGTGGCGGGAAGCGGCCCATGGGAACGCCCCGACATCCAGCACGCTTCCCTCGCGTGGTCTGTTGGTGATCGATGGCTGCGTCCGATGTTGGTGACGTATCTTGGATGCATACATCGTGGATGTTGGGGGTGTCCGATGTCCGTCACGCAGATTGATCTCGACGACGAGGCGCTGGCCGAGGCCATGCGGCTCATGGGTGCCACGACGAAGAAGGAGACCGTCAACGCGGCGCTTCGGGACTACGTGGCGCGGATCAGGAGGCTTGAGGCCGCGGAGAAGCTGGCCGCGCGAGGTGAGCGCGGCGAGTTCGAGCAGGCCGCAGCGGCGCATGAAGCCGAGAAGCGTGCGCGGCGCGAGGTCTTCGAGTGATCACGTATCTGGTCGACACCTCGGCTCTGTGGCATCTGTTCCGTACCCCAGGTGCGCTGCGCCCCTGGGAGGGACACATCGCCGCCGGGGTGTTCCATCTCTGCGAGCCGACACGTGCCGAATTCCTCTACTCGGCGACCAGCCCGTCTCACCGAGACGAGCTGGCCGAGGAACTGGACGCGCTCTGTCTGCTCTCCCCGGTTCCGAAGAACGCCTGGCGGTGGGTCGACACCGCCCAGTACAAACTGACCCAGAGGGGCCGGCATCGGGCGGCGGGAGCGATCGACCTGTTGGTGTGTGCGACAGCTGTACACCATGGGCACACCGTCCTCCACGTGGACAATGACTTCGCGACGGTGGCCGGAGTCCTCAAGGAAGTCCAGCAGCGAGACGCACGAGCCTGATCTCCGGAGGCAGGAACACGTCTGTCGGCTTCTGACCTCGGTGATCGATGTCTCCGGGGCGCATCACTACGACCTATCCCCGCATGCGCGAAGCCGACAGCTTCGGCGCACCGAACGCGCCCGCCGCCTTGGAGCTGCCCCCGCGGGCGCGGGGTCCACCACGTGCGCGCAGCGACGGTGACGACGGGCGGAGAGCTGTTCCCGCGTGTGCGGGGCCAACGCCGCTCGGACCGCGTACGACAAGCAGGTGCCACACGGCCGCGGACGCGTCCTCGGCCTCCGGTGCGGCGAGGCCGCCCAGCAGCCGCAGAGCGGCCTCGGAGGGCGAGCCGGGCTCGGCCGTGCAGGCGATCAGGCGCCGGCCGGACGAGCCGGGGACGACGAGGTTCTCGAAGCTGAGGTCCATGGCGCCGACCAGCGGGTGACGCAGCCGCTTCACGCCCGAGGCGCAGGCGCGCACCGGGTGGCGGGCCCAACGGGAAGCGAACTCCTCGCACCGCACCGTGAGGTGGCCGACGAGCTCGGCCAGGCGCCGGTCGTCGGGGTGCCGGCCGGCGACCTGCCGCAGTGAGG
Source organism: Streptomyces sp. NPDC017936 (assembly GCF_044328485.1). Lineage (NCBI taxonomy): Bacteria > Bacillati > Actinomycetota > Actinomycetes > Kitasatosporales > Streptomycetaceae > Streptomyces > Streptomyces sp. NPDC017936. The sequence goes on from NZ_JBIRHK010000003.1 coordinate 555,107, forward strand.
CGACGGCGAGCCGGGTCTCCTCGTCCCAGTCGGTGTAGAGCTCCCGGTGGTGCTCGTCGAGGAAGAGCGTCCGGGTCACATGGGGGCGGTCGTCCCGGGCGCCGGGGCTCCCGGCCGGCAGGTGCCCGGCGAGCAGGGCGTGGCCCAGCCGGTTCCGGGCGAGGACGTCGTTGCGGCGGTCGAGGACGAGCGCCGGTACCTCCGCCATGGCCGCCGGCAGCTGCCGTGCCGACGCGCCGGCGTGCTCGACGCGGGGTGCGGCCGGGCGGGAGACGGCGGCGGCGGGGCGGGCGAGGGCCTTCAGGTGCGCGGTCTCGTCGTCGGTCAGGCGCAGGGTGCGGGCGATCGCGTTCAGCACGCCGTCCGAGGCGCTCCTGGCGCGGCCCTGTTCGAGGCGGGTGCAGTGGGTGATGCCGACGCCGGCGAGCGTGGCCGGCTCCTCCCGGCGCAGACCGGTGAGGCGGCGGCGGGCCGGGTGCGCGCAGATGCCGACGTCCTCCGGGCGCAGCGTCGTTCACCGGCTCGTCGACGACACCACCCATGCGATGGAGTCCAAGCGGTTCAACGTCGGCATCGCCTGCCTGACGAAGCTCACCGACACGCTCAGGCAGGCGGTCGACAGGCGGCCGGGGCCGGAGGACGCGGCGGTCCGGGAAGGCACCGCCGCCCTGGTGCGCATGCTGGCCCGCGTGGCCCCCTTCACCGCGGAGGAGTGCTGGGTCCGGCTCGGGCAGACCCCTTCCGTCCTGGGGGCCGGCTGGCCCGACGCCGATCCCGCGCTCCTGGTCGAGGAGCAGGTCACCTGCGTCGTCCAGGCGGCCGGCAAGTTCCGGGACCGCCTCGTGGTCTCGCCCGACACCGGCGAGGACGAGCTGCAGGAGCTGGCCCCGGGGCTGGAGAAGGTCCGGGCGGCACTCGGAGGCGCGGACATCGCGAAGGCCGTCGTGCGCGCCCCCAAGCTCGTGAACTTCGTGCCGGCCCGCGGCTGACCGACGCGACCGTCCGCCCGCACGGCTGCGTGCCGTGCGGGCGGACACGGCCCCCGATGACTTGCGCGGACGGTGTCCGCCGATCGACCGTGTTGTTTTCCTCAGAAGCACGAAGGAGGGATGGGGCCCCCATGGGATACACACGAGGCCGCCGCGTCACGCACTGCCCGTTCTGCGGTTTCCGCTACCGGGCCGGGACCGGGTGGCCCAGGGACTGCGCCGGATGCGGTGAGACGAGCTGGGCCAACCCCCTCCCCGTCGCCGTCGCGCTCCAGCCCGTCACCACGGAAGCCGGCGACCGGGGGCTCGTCGTCGTCCGCCGGGACATCGAGCCGTGCCGTGGCCTGCTCGCTCTTCCCGGCGGCTACCTCGAGGTGGGCGAGACCTGGCAGGAGGGCGCCGTGCGGGAGCTGAAGGAGGAGACCGGCCTGGACGCCTCGGCGGAGCAGGCCGAACTCTTCGACGCGCGGAGCGCCGTGAACACGCTGGACCTCTTCGCCCTGCTGCCCGCGCGCGCCGCGGAGGGGCTTCCGGAATCGGTGGCCACGGAGGAGGCGACGGAGTGGCTCGTCCTCTACGAACCGGTGGAACTCGCGTTCCCCGCGCACACGTCGGTCATGCAGGCGTACCTCTCGCACGAGCACGCCGCGCTGATGCCGTAGTCCGCCCGCGAGCGGCGACGAAGCCCCGCACACGCGCGTGGGCGCCGAGGAGCGATCCCGGCGCCCACGCGCACCGGGGAGAACCGCGGCGGTGCTCAGGCCGCGGCCGTCGCCGAGCCCGGACGCCGGTCGGACACCACGGACGCGTGCCGGCCGAGGCGAGGGACGTCGCCGTGGTCGTCCACGGCTGGATGCCACACGGCGCGGTTGTCCCGCACGGCGATGTCGCCCGGCTGCCACCGGTGCCGGACCGTGAAGCGGGCCCGGGTCACGTGCTCGAGGAGCAGCCGCCTGACCGTCGCTTCCTCGAGTTCGTCCAAGCCGGGGATCCGTACGGCGGAGGTGCTGAAGCACAAGCCGCGCTCGCCGGTCTCCGGAGGGGAGACCACCAGCGGATGCTCGACCTCGAGGCGCTTCTCCGCACCGGCCCGGGGCGTCGGGGAGCACTGGGCGGGATCACCGAGGCAGACGGCGGTGAGGTCGTCGAACAGGCGCCGCACGGGTTCCGACGGGGCTCGGTGGGCCGCTTGCAGGTCGGCCCGCGTGACGTCTCCGCCCGCGTTCGCGGTGATCCCGGCGGAGCACGGTCAGGGGCGGTGCGCCCGGGTCACTCCGTGTCGCGCAACGCCTCCCAGGTCTCGCGGCCCACGACGCCGTCGGCGTCCAGCCCCCTGGAGCTCTGGAAACTCCGCACGGCGGACTCCGTCCCGGAGCCGAACAGGCCGTCCACGCCGCCGTCCCCCACGGGACGGCCGCGGTGCGTCAGCATGCACTGCACCTGCGACACGCGTCTGCCGCTGTCCCCGAGGCGGGTGCGGCCGTTGCCGGAGTAGTACGTGCACTCGGAGATCCACGGCGGGGTCGCGGGAGCGGAGGACGGGCCGTCCGGAGACGCGCCGGCGCCGGCGGAGGCGCCGGGTTCGGCGGCGGGCGCGGAGGGGGCGTCCCGGCTGCCGTCGCCGGCCGCGGCGGGCGAGGACGCGGGCGTCGAGGCCACCAGGTCCGAGGGGTGCCCGGCGTCGGCGTGGGCGGCGCTGCCGGCCGGGTCCTCGGCGGACGTTCCGCCCGACGCCCGCGGGGCCGGTAAGGAAGCGGTGGCGCCGGGCGCGGACCCGGCGGAGGCCGTCGGACCGGACGCCGGGGAGTGCGCGGTCGCCGGGGTGTCCGGGCGGGCGGCCACGAGGATCCCGGCGGTCACCGCGCAGAGGGCGGCGACCGCGACGGCGGCCCGCACCGGCTTCCGCGCCCGGAGCCGGGCCGCCGGCGGGCGGGACCGGTCCGGCCCGGCGGCGGACGGATCCGTCGGCGACGCCGGGGACCCGGCGGCGGGAGGAGCGGGGGCGGGGGCCGGGGCGGGGGCGCCGACCCGTGCGCCGGTGGGTGCCGCGCGGGCCCCGCGGGCGGGCAGCCGGTACAGCACCTCGTACGCCCGCTGCCGGTCCAGCACCCTGGCGCGCAGCGGCTCGGGCCAGCCGGAGGGCGCGCCGTGCGCCGCTGCCGCCTCCACGAGGTCCTGCGGAGCGGGCCGCCGCCCCGGCTCCTTGGCGAGGCAGGCGGACAGCAGCGCCCCGAGCGTCTCGTCGGCCGCCGTGATGCCGCCGAGCAGCTCGGGATCCGGCTCCTCGAACGCCACCCGGTGCATCACGTCGACGCCCGTGCCGTCGCCGAACGGCGCCCGGCCCGTGGCCGCGTAGACGAGCGTCCCGGCCAGCGCGAACACGTCCGACGCCGTGTCGGAGCGACCCGTCCGCAGGTGTTCCGGCGACATGTAGGCCGGCGTTCCCACCCGGTTGCCCGTGCCGGTGATCGAACTCGCGTCGGCGGCCCGGGAGATGCCGAAGTCGATCACATGGGCGCCCCGGACGGACAGCAGGACGTTGGACGGCTTGAGGTCCCGGTGCACGATCCCGGCGGCGGACAGGTCGACGAGCGCCTGCGCCAGCTGCGCCGCCAACCGCCAGACCGCGCCCGGCTCCAGGGCGCCGTCCGCGCGCACGGCCTGCGCCAGGTCGAGCCCCGGGAGGTACTCGGTGGCCATCCACAGCAGTTCGTCGCGGAACCCCGTCCCGCACAGCCCCGGCGTGTGCGGGGTGCGGAGCCGGGCGTGCACCGACGCCTCCCGCTCGAACCGGCGCCGGAACCGCGGGTCCTCCGCGTACTCCGGCCTGATCACCTTCACCGCGGCCAGGCCGGGACGGCCGTCCACGGGACGCGCCAGGTAGACCCTCCCCATGCCCCCGCTGCCGAGCAGGGCGAGCGGCACGTAGGGGCCGACCCGGTCCGGGTCGCCGGCGCGCAGGGGTGAGGCGCCGGTCCGCCGCAGCGCGGCGGCCTCGTCCGCCGCCGGGTCCGGTGGCGCCGGCCGCTGTTCTGACACGGGTCCCCCGAAGTTCTTTTCGACGTACGCCAGTTCCCCCTCAAGAGAGAACGAGGCTAGCCGAGCCCCGGCGTCCGGTCAGGATTTCTCCCACTTCCGTCCCACCGTTCCTCGGCCGGCGCCGGCCGCCCCCCGGGGGCGGCTCGCCCGGGCCGTCCCGCCCGGCCGAACGGGACACCGGCCCCATGCCCCCGGGACACCCGGCGCGCCAGAGTGGCACCGCACGCCGGTTCCGCGGGCCGGCGCGCATCCGTCAGCAGACAGCACGGCACTCCACGGGGGAACCATGTCCACACCGCTCTCCGATCCGGCCACCGCCGGCCACCCCGCCGTCCTCGAGCCGCCGCGCGCGGCCCGGGACGGGCGCGGCTGGGCCTGGGGAGGCATCGTCACCGCGCTCGGCGGACTCGCCGTCTTCGCCGCCACGGGGCCGCTGTACCCGTTCGAGGAGGCCGACCTGCGGGACAACGCGCGCATGCTGGCCCGGTTCGACGGCTCGGCCCAGGGCTGGGTGTTCGTCACCCAGGTGGCGTTCACCGCGGCCGCGCTGGGCGCGGTCCTCTTCGGGGCCGGGCTGCGGCGCCGGCTCGAACGGCAGTGCCCCGCGGGCAGTCTCGTCCCGACGACGGCGTACCTCGGCATGCTCCTGGTCGGGGTCATGAGCCTGGTCGGCGCCGGCATGGGCACCGAGGTCTTCCACCACCTGCGCAACGCCGACAGGACCGACCCGGACACCGTCATCGGCGAACTCGCCCAGCTCGGGACCTACGGGTGGGTCTGGTCGGGGCTGCTGCTCACCGCCGCCGCCCTCGTCGTCGCCGCGTTCCGGCAGGGCGCGGTGAGCCGCTGGATCGGCGTCGTCAGCGGGATCTTCGGCTTCCTGGTGCTGGTCACGCAGCTGGTGCCGTTCCAGTACATGGCGCTGTTCGCGGGCGTGCCCTACCTGCTGGTGCTGGGCGCCGCGTTCGCCTTCGGCCGCCGGCCGGACGCCCTCGGCTGACGGCGGCGGGTCCTGCGTCGTCGCGCGGCGGCGGGACCCGCGCCACCGCGCGACGGCGGCGGGTCCTACGTCATCGCGCGGCGGCGACGACCGGCGTTCGGCGTAGCGGCGGCGCAGTGACGACCGCGCCGCGGTGACAACCGGGACCGCCCGCTGCGAGGCTGGGCCCGTGGGGGGAACAGGCGTACCGGCCCGGTGGGGCGGGGACGGCGGGGGCCATCGGGTCCCCGCCGTCGGCGTGCTCGTGGTGACGTGGGGGCTCGCGGTGACCGCCGTCGTTCTGGCGGGGGCGGCGGACGCGCCCTGGGACACGTCCCAGTGGTACTTCGTCGTCGACACCGCCGACGCCCTGGTGTACGGGCTGGTCGCGGCCGTCGTCCTGAGCAGGCGCCGTCATCCGGTGCCCTGGCTGGTCGCGCTGACCGCCGTCGGCGGGGGCGTCGCCGCGGTCACCGCCCAGCTGACCCTGCTGCGGTCGCGGGACGCCGGCCCCGACGCGCTGCCGCCGGCCTGGTCGGTCCTGCAGGGCACGGCCTGGGTGCCGGGGACGCTCGCGCTGATCCTGGTCGTGCCCTACCTGGTGTCGGAGCGGCCGGCCACGCCCCGGGTGCGGGCGGCGATCGGCGCCGGGGTGCTGCTGATCGCGGGGCTGCTCGCGGTCCGGCTGACCGATCCCTGGCCGTGGCCCGCGGCCCCGCGGTCCCACGCGCCGCTGCCGGTGCGGGACGCCGACTGGGCGCGGCTGGTCGAACCGGCGCAACGGGTGCTGCTCGGGGCCGTCGTCCTGCTCGGGCTGGGCGCCGCGGCCCACGCCGCACGGCGCCGCCGGCGGGACCCGGAGGCGCGCGGCCTGGGCTGGCTGGCGATCGGCACGGCGCTCGTCGCGGCCACCTTCCTGCCGCTGGTCGTGTGGGCGGACGGGGGACCGGCCTCGTCGGCGCCGTTCACGCCGTTGACGCACCTCGCCTCGCAGGCGTTCTTCCCGGCCGCCGTGCTCGTCGCGGTCCTGCGCCAGCGGCTGTGGGGCATCGACCTCGTCGTCAGCCGCGCGCTGGTGTGGTGGCTGCTCACCGGGCTGCTCGTCGCCGGGTACCTCCTGACGGTCGCCGTCCTCGGACTGCTGCTGCCCGGCGAGGGGGCGCTGGGGCGGGTGCTGGCGACCGCCGTGCCGGCCGCCGGGATCCAGCCCGCCCGCGGCTGGCTCCAGCGCCGCGTGGACCGGCTCGTGCACGGGGAGCCGACGGCCGGGGCGCTCAGCCGGGTCGGACGCCACCTGGGCAGCGCCGCCGGGCCCGAGGAGGCGCTCACCGGCATGGCGGAGAGCGTCGCCGCGTCCTTCCGTCTCGGGTCGGTGCGCGTACGGGACGAGACCGGGGAGACCCTGGCCGGCGTCGGCGAACCGGCCGGCGGACAGCCGGTGACCGTGCCGCTGGTGGTGCGCCGGCGCGCCGCCGGCACCCTCGTGGTCACCGCGCGGCCCGGCGAACGGCTCGACCGGCGCGCCCGCGCCGCCCTCGACGAGGTCGCCCCGGTGGTGGCGACCGCCGTGCACCTCGCCGCCGTCACCCGCGCCCTGCGCGAGTCCCGCGGCCGGCTCGCCGCGGCCCGCGACGACGAGCGCCGCGCGCTGCGCAGGGAACTCCACGACCAGCTGGGCCCCGCGCTGGCCGGCATCGGACTCGGCCTCGCCGCCGCCCGCAACCTGCTCCCCGGCGACTCGCCCGCGGGCCCCCTGCTGGGCCGGCTGCGCACGGAGGTCGACGCCCGCGTCGAGGAGGTCCGCGTGCTCGCCCGGGGACTGGTGCCGCCGGTCCTGGCCGAGCTGGGCCTGGTGCCGGCCCTGCGCGAACTGGTCATGCGTCACGAGGCGGACGGCCTCCGGGTCGTCGTGCGCGCCGACGCCGACGGCCCCCCGGCGGGCGTGCGGGACGCGCCTCCGGCGGGCGGGCCGGACGTGCCGCCCACGGGCGCGCGGGACGTACCGCCGGACGTCGCCGGCACGGTGTACGCCGTCGTCGCCGAGGCGCTGCGCAACGTCTCGCGGCACGCCGGGGCCCGGACCTGCGCGGTGACGCTGACCGGCCTCGCGCCGGACGCGGGGCCCCGGCTGACCGTGAGCGTGGTGGACGACGGCCGCGGGGTCGGCACGGCGGCCCGCGCCGGGGTCGGCACCCAGTCGCTGCGGGAACGCGCGGAGGCCGTCGGCGGCACGGTCACCTGGCAGCCCGGGGAGGACGGCCGCGGCACCCGCGTCGTCCTCGACGTGCCCCTGACGCCCGGTCCCGGGCAGGAGCAACAGGAGGAAGAGGTGAGCGGCCGTGCCGGCTGAGGCGTCGGACCCGGGGACCGTCCGGATCGTCGTCGTCGACGACCACCCCGTGTTCCGCATGGGGATGGCCGCGCTGCTCGGCTCGCTGCCGGGACTGACGGTGGTGGCCGAGGCCGAGGACCTGGAGTCGGCGGTGGCGGCCGTCCGGGCGCACGGCCCCGGTGTGGTCGTCATGGACCTGCACCTCGGCGACCGTACGCCGTCGGGGGTGGAGGCCACCCGGGAGATCCTGCGGCTGCGGCCCGCCACGGCCGTCCTCGTGGTGACCATGCTCGACGACGACGACTCGGTCTTCGCGTCGATGCGGGCCGGGGCCCGCGGCTACCTCCTCAAGGGGGCGGCCCCCGCCGAGATCGAGCGGGCCGTCCGTGCCGTCGCGAACGGCGAGGTGATCCTCGGTCCCGCCGTCGCCTCCCGGGCCGTCGCCCACCTGACGGGCCTGCGCACCGCCGGGGCGCCCCCCGTCGCGCTGCCCGAACTGACCGCCCGCGAGCGGGAGGTGCTCGACCTGGTGGCCAGGGGGCTGGACAACCCGGCGATCTCGCGCCGGCTCGTCCTCAGCCCCAAGACGGTCCGCAACCACCTGTCCAACATCCTCACCAAGCTCCAGGCGGCGAGCCGGTCCGAGGCCATCGTGCGGGCGCGCCGGGCGGGGCTGGGCGGGAGCTGAGCGGACGCCGGGCGGCGGTTCGCCGCCCGGCGGGCTCGTGGGTACGGGTTCCGGGGTCGGCCGGACCGGGCGGCCGCCGCGCTCCGCCGGCCCGGCGGGGCGTGCGTGAACGGGAGCGGGGCGCCCGTGCCCCGGCGCCGTCGAACGCCTCACCGTCCGGGATCCGGGTCCCGCGGTACCCGGCGAACGGCGAACGGCGACGCGGTGCCGCCCGCGCGCTCTCGGTGCGTCCGGTGGTCGTCGGGGTTCCCCGTGCGGGACGTCCGGCCGGCCGCGGGGGCGGTGACCCGGAGCCGGTGCGCGCGGGCAGGCCGGGCGCGCGACGCGGGTGCCGTGGCACGGGCGCCGCCGGAGGAGTCGTGCGGGAGCGGGCCGGCCGGTGGTCCGCCGCCCGGGAGGCGGACCGGTCGGCGGCCGGTCGTCGAGGAGGCGGGCCGGTCGGCGGCTGACCGTCCGGGTGGGACCGTCCGGGAGGGGCCGTCCGGGATGCGGTCGGGTGCCCGGGGCGGGCCGGGATGCGGTCGGGTGCCCGGGGCGGGCCCGGTCGGTCAGTCGGTGGGGATCGGGGTCAGGGTCAGCGGCCGGATCCTGCCCTCCAGCATCGCGCCCAGGCCCTGGGCGGCGCAGATGTCGGGCCGGTCGGCGATGTGCACCGGCATGCCGGTGGCCTGACGCAGCATCTGGTCGAACCCGGGGAGCAGCGCGGAGCCGCCGACCATCATGATCCCGCGGTCGGCGAGGTCGGCCACCAGGTCGGGCGGGCACGCCCGCAGCACCCGGCCGATGCCGTCCAGCACGGCCGTCAGCGGCGTCTCGATCGCGTCCCGCACGGCCGCGGTGTCGACCTTGACGGAACGGGCCAGTCCGGTGGCGACGTCCCGGCCGTGGATCTCCGTGGTCGCCGGGCCCTGCGGGGTGAGGCCGTTGCCGGACAGGGCCAGCTGGAGCGGCCGCACGGACTGGCTCGGCAGCATCAGCTCGTGCTCGTGGCGCAGGTGCTGGACGATCGCGTGGTCCACCGCCTCCCCGCCCACGGGGACGCGCTCGGCGGTCACGATCGAGCCGATGGAGAGGACGGCGACCTGTGTCGCGGCCGCCCCGCACACCATGATCATGGTGGCCTCGGGCTGTTCCACGGGAAGCCCGCAGCCGACGGCGGCCGCGATGAGGGTGTCGACCAGCTCCACGCGCCGGGCGCCGAGGCCGACCAGCGTCTCGACGGCCGCGCGCTGGGCCAGCGGGTCGGCGTCGTGCGGGGTGCAGGCGGCGGCCCGCAGGAACGGCTTGCGGCGCAGCTGCCGGCGGATCTTGTCGCCGAGCAGGTGCCGCAGCATGCGCTGCGCCATCTCGATGTCGACGACCGTGCCGCCGGAGACCGGGCGGACGACCCGGATGTAGTCGGGCGTGCGGCCGGTCATCCTCTCGGCGAGCTCGCCCACCGCGATCAGCGCGCCGGTCCGGGTGTTCACGGCGGCGACGGACGGCTGGTCGACGACGAGCCCGGCCCCCTTCACGTACACCCGCGTCCGGGCTGCTCCCAGGTCGACGGCGAAGTGGCAGCGGCGCAACTGCTCCAGACTGGCGGTCATGGCGGGTCCTCCCGAGAGCGCGTACCGTGGCGGCCGCCCGGCGGGCGGGCCTTCCTCCGTGGGCCGCCGGGCGGTGGCCTCCTTCGCCATCGTGCGGGGCCGGGAGGGCGGGCGCCTGCTGGAGGGGGCCGGGCGGGCAGCCGCCGAACGGGGGTTCCGCCGCGCTGTGTCTCCGCCGGGGAACGGGGAACCGGCCCGGGGGATGCTAAAGGGACAGCCGTCGCGGCCGGGAGCGGACGCAGGGGGCTCCCGGAGGTGGGAGCAGCTCGCCCGGGGCGCTGCCGCCGGGGGCGCTGCCGTGCGGAGGGGCTGCCGTGCGGAGGGGCTCGCGCGGGGGAGGCGTGCGGAGGAGCCCGCGCACGGGAGACTTCCGCCGAGAGGGCTGCCGTGGGCAGGAGCCGCCGCGCGGGGGTCTGCCGCCGGGTCGGCCGCGAGCCGGCGTGGCGGTCCGCGCGGGTGCGACGGTCCGCGCGGGTGCAGCGGGCCCGGGCTGTGGCCGTACGGCGGGTGCCGCCGGCGGAGGCCGGCGTGGCGCGAGCCGGCGCCGGGGCCCCTGCCCCGGCCGTCGCCGGGGCGGTGGGCGTCACAGCGCCCGCGCCGCCTCCAGCACGGGCGCCAGCGACCGCACGGTCACCTGGCACCCCGCCGCCCGCAGATCCTGTTCGACGGTCGGATTGCGGGCCAGACCGATGAACCGCAGCCCGATCTGCTGGGCGGCGGTCAGCTCCGCCACCGAGGAGCCGATCAGCACCCCCGTGGCGGCCGGGGCGTCCGGGGAGCGCAGGGCGCGCAGCAGACAGTCCGGGTGCGGGGTGAGCAGGGTCAGGTCCCCGTCCCGGCCGTGGACCCCCGCCAACGGCAGCCGGTACGGCTGCAGATACCGGTGCACGGCCTCCTCGCACACGTCCGTCACCACGGCCACCCGCCGCCCCGCCGCGTACAGCGCGCGCACCAGGGCCACGGAGTTGTGCGTGGTCGGCGCGTTCGGCACGGCCGCCAGCTCCAGTGCGTCGAGCCGGTCGCGCAGCAGGGGCCCGACCGCGTCGCGGGCGAAGACGCGCAGCACGTCCAGCGGGTGCACGACCGACTCCCGGGCCGCCGCGACCGCCAGCGGGCGCCCCGTGAACGCGTCCCCCGGGTCCCGGTGCTCGGCGGCGAGCGCCAGCAGGTCCAGAGCCGCCGTGCGCGCCGTCGTGGCCGTGAACAGGCGGGTGAGGGGGCCGTCGAAGCCGACCAGCACGGTCTCGGCCCCGGCGAGCAGACCGGCCGGCGTCAGCGGCCGCTCCCCGGTCTCGTCGCCCGTCGTGACCGGCGCCCACTCCGGCGCCAGCCGCACCGTGCAGGCCACCGCGAGCCCCGGCACCGGCCACCTGCCCAGCTGCGTGGCGACCGCGCGCTGGGCGCCGGCCGCCCGGCGCGGGGAGTGGCGGCGGGTGATCCGGGACGCGGCCCGCGTCAGATGGGCGAGGAGCCGTTCGGACACCTGGTCGGCGCCGGAGCGCACGAACGCCACCGGGTCCACGACGCGCCACGTCAGCTCCACGTGCGCGGTGAAGTCGCCCTTGCCGGAACTGGGCAGCGGCACCCGGTGGACGGCGCGGTGCGGGGTGAGGTCGACCTGGTAGTACGTCACCGTCCGCGGCGGGCGCCCGCCGTACGGCTCGGCGGGGTCGAGCAGGGTCAGCGGGCCGTCGGGCCGGGTGTGCACGACGGCGGTGCGGCCGGGCGCCGGGATGCCCAGCTCCCTCAGGTCGCGGGTGAGGAACGGCCCCCGCACCAGGTCCCGCCGTTCGTCCTCGGCGCGCGGCGCCGGCAGCGGGCAGTACCAGGCGAGCGGCGGGGAGTCGGGGGCGTCGCCGTACAGCGGGTGGAACCGGTGCGGGCCGGCGGCCGCGGAGCTGTCGGCGAAGCCCTCGTAGAGGGAGGGCGGGACGACGACCAGGACGGGCGCGGTCGTCTCCGGGAGCGCGACGGGTCCGGCGGCCCCGGCGCCGCCGGGCCGGAACGTCACCCGCAGCCGCGGCGCTCCGGCCGGGTCGGCCAGGCGGCCCGGGAGCCAGCGCAGGGCGGCGGCGAGCACCGGCAGGAGGAAGGCGTCCGGGGCGACGCGGACGCGGTAGCCGTCGGGGCGGACCCGCACCTCGTACTGCTGGGGGGTGAGGTCGCCGCGGTCGAGGACCTGGTGGACCGCGTACTCGAGGCCGATGCGGGCCTCGGGGCGGGTGCCCAGATCGGTGTCGGTCTCGAAGAGGAGGGTGGCGTGGGGGAGCGGGGCGGCGTCCCCGTCGCCCTCGGGGGAGGCGGGCCCGTTCGGCCGGGTCTCCTCGCCGCCCCCGCCCAGCCGCCGTACCGTCTCCTCGCTCACCGTCGCGAACGCCGGACCGCTCCCCGGGCCGTCCTCCCGGCCGGTCTCCGCCCGGAACTCGCCGGTGGCGAGGCCCGCCCGGTCGTCGATCGACCCGCCCACGGCCGCGAGGAGTTCACGGGTCCGGCCGCGGACCGTGCGGGGCAGGGTGCGCAGGAGGAGGTCGCGGACGCCGGGGCGGAAGGCGTACGAGCCGGGCGGGCCGGGGACGGCGGTGAGCATGCCGCTGAGGATCACCTCGGCCAGGTGCTGCGGGCGGGGATCGCGTTCCACGGCGCGCTGGACGAGGCGCATCACCGGGACGGAGGGCACGGCCAGCGCCAGGTGCCCGGCGAGGCGGAACGCCTCCGGGGAGGCGGTGGCGCGGAAGCGCAGGACGAGGTCCCGGGCGGGCAGGGCGGCGGGGTCGGCGCCCGCGTCGGCCGGGGGCGGCGGGCCGGGCCGGGGCGGGAGCCAGGCCGCCGCGCCCGGAGCCCGTCCGCCGCCCGAGCGGGCCAGCAGGGCCGCCCAGTGGGTGACCCAGCGGGCGTCCGGCTCCAGGACGGGCAGGGCGACGGCGCCGGCGGGCCGCGGTGCGGCGTCCGGGTCGTACGGGGCGAAGGCGAGGTCGGTGAGCGGGGCCGCCGGGGAGGGGGACGACAGCACGCCCGGCTCGGCCGGCAGGGCCGTGGTCGGCCACAGGCGCTCCGGCAGCGGCTGGACGACGGCCAGCGGCATCCTGGCCGCCCAGCGGCGCAGGGTGGAGTACCAGCGGTCGCCCGCCGGGCCGGGCCGCCACTGCGGGCCCGTGCAGTCGCTGATCACCAGGGTGACGGTCCGGCGGTCGGCCGGGCCGGGGACGTACCGGGTGCGGCCGTCGGCGTCCGCCGGGTGCAGGGTGACCGTGTGGAAGACGCCCGACTGGGCGAGGGCGGTGTGCATTTCGCGGACGAGGGGACGCCAGACCGGCATGGTGGGGCCGGTGTCGTGCACGAGGTTCAGGCGCAGCCACCGGTCGTGCGCCGGACGCAGCACCGGCAGCCAGACGTCCGGGTGCGCGCCGAGCCGGGCGATGCGGTCCGCCGTGGCCCGCTCGTCCAGCAGCCGGGCCCGCGCCGACGGCACCGTCCGCTTCAGCGGGCGCAGGGCGCGCTGGAGGTCGAGGGGACGGGCGAGCATCGGGGGCGCGGGGGCCAGCAGGGACGTGCCCCCGCCCCCCGGCCGGCCCGGTGACGGCGACGGCGACTCCGCCGGCGGCGCCGGTGCCGGGAGGTGCAGCGCGACGCGGCCGGGGCCGGCGGCCGGCGGGGTCGGTCCGGTCGCCGCGGGGAGGGCGACGGGGCCCTCGCCGTGACGCGTCCGGGCGGTGGGGGCCGAGGGGGCGTCCGGGGCGCGGTCGCCGTCGGTGCGCGCCGGGGGCGTCGGCGCGGCCTCCGGCGCCGGCTGTTCACCGTCCGCCGACTGCCCTGCCAGCCAGAGGACTTCGGCCAGCTCCAGCGGGGTGGGCGCGGACGTCCCGGCGGCGGTCAGGAGCGCGGCCAGCCGGTGGACGGCGGTGCCGTCGCCCGCCCGCTCCTGCGCGGACCCGGCCCCGGCCCCCGCGGAGGGCGCCCCGGACCCCGCGGGGGCCTCCCGCGCCGGCGCGGACGCCCCCGTACGGGCCTCGGGCAGCCCCTGCTCAGAAGCCATCGCCGTCCGCCGTGGCGCTCAGGTACGGCATCAGCTCGTCCGCGAGGGCGTCGCGGGAGTCCGCGTCGAGGCCGGCGACGCCGGTGAGGTAGAGGGCGTTCAGCAGCTGGTCGGTGGCGAGCTCGCCGTCGGCGGCGCGGGCGAGGAAGCGGTCGATGAGGTGGTCCGCCGTGCCGGGCGGGGTGTCGAGGTGGGCGCGGACGATCTCGGTGAGCTGCTCGCGGCCGGGGCGGCGCAGCTTCAGGCGGACGCAGCGGCGCAGGAAGGCGGGCGGGAACTCGCGCTCGCCGTTGCTGGTCATGACCACGAAGGGGAAGGCGCGGCAGCGGATCCGGCCGCGCGCCACGGTCACCGGGACGCCCGTGCCGTCGGCGAGGACCTCGGCGGTGGCGCCGTCGGCCGGGTCACGGGCGGCGCGCATCAGTTCGGGGATCTCGTACTGGCCCTCCTCCAGCACGTTCAGCAGGTCGTTGGGCAGGTCGAGGTCGCTCTTGTCGATCTCGTCGACGAGCAGGACGCGGGGACGCTCGTAGGGGAGCAGGGCCGTGCCGAGCGGTCCGAGACGCAGGTGGTCCTCGACACCGCCGGACGTACCGCCGCCGCGGACACCGGTCCCGGGCGCTCCGGCTCCGGGCGCTCCGGCCCCGGGCCCGTCAGCGCCGGGAACACCGGCCCCCGGGGCGCCGGCCCCGGCCCGCCACGCCGCCTGCCGGGCCGCGTACAGCCGGGACAGCGGGTCGTACTGGTAGAGGCCGTCGGCCAGCGTGGAGCGGCTGGTGATGTTCCAGCGCAGGACCGGTCCGAGCCGCAGCTCGCGCGCGACCGCGTACGCCAGGGAGGACTTGCCGGTGCCGGGCGGGCCGGTGACCAGCAGCGGACGGCGCAGGACCAGCGCGGCGTTGACGAGCTGGACGCTCTCGGGGGTGGCCACGTAGGCGCGGGCCCGGTGCACGCGGTCGGGGGAGACGGCCGCCTCGTCGTCGTGGTCCCGGGGCGGCGGCAGGACGGGCTCGCCGTCGAACGCCCGCCAGGGCGGCGGGGCGGGCAACCGGTCGATGCCGTCGTGCGGCTGGCTGTTCCCGGTGTAGACGGACCAGTGGGGCATGGGGTTTCTCTCCGTGCGGCGGACTCGGTGGTGAACCTTGTGGCGGACCGGGTGCCGGACCCGGCGGCGGACCGCGTGCCGGACCCGGCGGTGGGCCGGGCGCCCGGGCCCGGTGGCGGACGGGGCGGCGGACTCCGTGCCGGACCCGGGCGGCGGACTCCGTGCCGGACCCGGGCGGCGGGCCGGTCAGGCCACGGGGGACCGGGCGTGCGCCGGGGAACCGCCGTGCGGATCGGTGAAGACGCGCGGGTCGTCCCACAGCAGCTGGATGTCCCGCGCCCAGTGGCCGTCCTCCGCGTCGGCCTCCTCGCGCAACGCCAGGATCCGGCGCGGCAGTTCGGCGGGCGGCACGCCGGACACCACCGCGTCGAGCTCGTCCAGGAACGTCTTGCCCGCGCACCCGGCGCCCCCCGCGCAGGGCTCCTGGGAGCCGTTGTCGCAGCCGCCCCGGGACCAGACGACCACCGGGGCCGGCGCGGTGAGCGAGGTGTCGAAGTGGGCGCGGGTGCCCGCCGCGGCCGGCACGGTGGCGAAGCCGGCCAGACAGGCGTCGGGCTTGCGCAGCCGCACCCGCAGCCGGGCCGGTTCCTCGGCGCCGCCGCACTCGACGCGGTGCACCCGGGCGCCCGGCAGCGAGTCGAGCCGGTTCCAGACGCGGGTCAGCTGGTGCCGGGTACCGGCCCTGCGGCGCGCCTGGTCGGTGACGACGAGCGGGTACACACAGCCCAGCGGGGTGTCGTCGTCCGGCGCGCTCGCCCAGCGGTCGACGGGCAGGTCGATCCAGTCGCGGGGCAGCGCGAACGCGATCAACTCGTCGGACCCCGGCGTCAGATGACGGAACGCGGCCTCGATGCGGTCCTGGACGTACGCCGGCAGCCGGGAGTGCGGGACGGTGTCGGAGCCGACCGGGTGCCGGCGTCCCCCGCTGTACGCGGACACCTCGACGAGGACCTGCCCGTCGCCCGCGCCGCTGTGCTGGAGGTCGACGAGGATCGGCGACCAGTCGGGCGCCGCTGCGGGCGTCTCGACGGGCGCTTGGAACAACGCCTCGACGTGTTCGGTGAAGCGGGCGACGGTGCCGGCCGCGTCCTCGCCGTCGATCTCGCAGAGCACGAACAGGGCGGCCGAGCGCAGCGAGTCGAAGCCCTCCTCCGGCGGCTCCGGGTCGAACGGGCCGGCGGCGGACCGGTAGAGCCGTACGGGGTCGCAGTCCAGGCCGGCGCGCACGGCCCGCTCGACCAGGTCCCGCAGCCGGGCGCGGTCGGCGGTGCGGTGGTCGGAGGTGGGGACGAGGCCCGTCAGATCGGGCCAGTACCGGGCCATCACCTCGGTGGGCATCATCCGTCCGTTGCGCACCCCCTGCGCCCCCGCGGCCGCCGTGACCATGCCGACGACCTCGCCGGTGTCGACGAGGGTGACCGCGGCGCCGCTGAACCCGGGGGCGAGCGGCTGCCCGTCGGGCTGCCAGGCCTCCAGCTGCATCCACTCACGGTTGATCAACTGCGGTGCGGTGATGCGGTACTCGGCGAGCGTGCCCTCGTCGAAGCCGAACGGGAAGCCGTACACGACGAGCTTGCGCGGCCGGCGGCCGTGCGCCGCGCCGACGGGCGCGAGCGCGGCCGGCGCGACCGGGACCTCCTCGGCCAGTTCCAGCACGGCGAGGTCGCCCGGGTCGGTGGGGGAGCCGGCCCAGCCGCCGTCGACGACGACCCGCGCCGGGACCGGGGCGGAGCCGGGGCGCTCGGTGAAGGTCACCGTCAGCGCGTCCGCCGGGCCCTCGTGCACGACGTGCGCGCAGGTCAGCACCTTGCGCGGGGTGACCAGGAAGCCCGCGCCGACGACCTGGCCCGCGCACTCGACGCGGGCGTGCCACTCGGCGCTGTTCATGAGGCGGCGGACGGCTCCGGCCGGGCGGCGGACGCCTGCGGCCCGGCGGGGGAGGGCGACCAGGTCAGTCTCACCACCAGATGGCCCTCCGCCGTGCCCTTGGCGATGATCGCGCCCGTCTCGGCCGCCAGCTTCACCCCGAACTCGATCTCCACGCCGTCGGGCCGCAGCGCGCCGTCCCGGAAGGTCCGCAGCGCCGACTCCGCGGCCGCGCGCACCCCCTCCAGGGCACCCTCGAAGGTGCGGGCCGCCCGGACCGTGCCGTCGCCGCGGGCCACCAGCCGTGAGCCGGGCCGCGGCTCCTCGACGGTCTCGACGGCGACCACGGCGCCGTCGTCCGTCGTGAACTCCACCACTCCTGCCACGGCGCCCCCGTCGTTCTCCGTCGTGCCGGCCGAACCGTCGTGGTGCGGCTCCGCGCACCGTCATTGTTACGGACGGTACGTGAGGTTGTCCTGTTCCCGCTCGCGGGAAACGTCGGCGCCGTCGGAAACCGGCCACCGCGTCAGCCGTCCGTCCGGATCACCCCCAGGTCCGCCAAGTCCTGCGGCCGCAGGCGCAGTTGTCCGGCCGTCCGCTCCACCTCCCCCGGAGGCCGCTTGAGGATGGCGGCGGCCTGCTCGGGGGCTATGACGGCGAAGTAGCTGTCCGGGGTGGCCCAGGTGCGCCCCGGCGCGGCCAGCGCCAGCGCCCCGCCGGACCCGCCCTCGCCGATCACCAGCGTGGTGACCGGCGTGCGCGCGCCGGCGACCGCGCCGAACAGCTCGGCGATCGCCGCGCCCACCCCCTGCCGTTCCGCCTCCGCGTCGTTGGCGGCGCCCGGGGTGTCGACGAGGGTCAGCACCGGGATGCCGAGCCGGTCCGCGAGCCGGATCAGCCGGGTGGCCGTGCGGTACCCGGCGGGCCGGGTCGCGGCCCCCGTCTGGGCGGCGTACGCGACCGTACGGCCCCCGTGCTCGCCGAAGCCGCAGAGGATGCCGTCCGGATCGGTGCCGCCGCAGCGGTCGCCGCTGATCCCGGCCCGGTCGCCGAAGTAGGCGTCCAGGTAGCGCGCGGCGCGCGGACGCCGGGGCGAGCGGGCCCGCCGGACGGCGTCCCAGCCGGAGGCCGGCGGGTCCGTCGCCCCGAGGGGCCGCGGCACCGGCGCCGGCTCGTCCGACGGGGCGGTCAGCAGCCGCAGCCACCGGCCCAGCGTCCGGCGCAGCCGCTCCGGCGCCACCACCGCGTCCGCCGAACCCGCCGCGACCTGCGCCTGCGCCGTGTAGGCCGCCGGGTCGGCGTCGGCCGGCCGCACCCGCGACCCCGCGAAGCCGACCTGCGCGTCCGGCAGCGCCAGGACCACGTCGGCGCCCGCGCCCAGGGTGGCCCAGCCGCCGCCGGTCGTCGGGTCCCGCACCACGGCGATCTGCGGCAGCCCCGCCTCCCGGGTGAGCGCCGACTGCCGCGCCACGCGCTGGAGCTGGGTGAGGGCGAGCATCCCCTCCTGCATCCGGCTGCCGCCCGTGGCGATCAACGGGACGACCGGGAGCCGGTGTTCCCGGGCGTACGCGTAGGCCGCCTCCAGACGGTCCCCGGTGCGTTCGCCCAGCGAGCCGCCCAGGAAGCCGAACTCGAACGCGATCAGCACGGCCCGGGTGCCCTCGACGCTCCCGGTGCCGCAGACCACGGACTCCGTCTCGCCGGTGCGCTCGGCGGCACGGGCGCGCGAGGCGTCGTAACCCGGCCAGCCGAGCGGTCCGTCGGGCGCCGGCTCCCACTCCGGGTACGGGAGTTCGGCGAACGTGTCGGAGACCAGCGCGAGGACCTCCCGCGCGCCGGGCCGTCGGGCGCCGGTCATGCGGTCAGCGCCCGCTTCATGATCTTCCCCATGTCGTTGCGGGGCAGCGCGTCGAGGTACCGGACCACGCGGGGCCGCTTGTGGGGCGCGAGCCGGCGGGCGACGTGGTCGGCCAACTCGCCGTCGCCGGGCGGGGACTGCGGATCCACGGGCACCACCCACGCCACGATCCGCTCCCCGAGATCCGGGTCCGGCTCCCCGGTGACGGCGGCCTCACGCACCCCCGGATGCTCCAGCAGCGCGTTCTCGACCTCCCCGGCGCCGATCTTGTACCCGCCGCTCTTGATCAGGTCGGTGGCCTTGCGCCCCACGATCCGGACGTACCCGTCCGGCTCGCGCACCGCCACGTCACCGGTGCGGAACCAGCCGTCGGCGGTGAAGGCGGCCGCGGTCGCGTCGGGCCGGTTGAGGTACTCGGTGAACAGGTTCGGCCCGCGCACCTGGATCTCCCCCACGGTCTCCCCGTCGTACGAGGCGACCGGCGACCCGTCCTCCTCGACCAGCCGCAGCTCCACGCCCGGCAGCGGCACGCCCACCGTCCCGGGCCGGTGCTCGCCGTCCGCCCGCACGCTGGTGTTCATGAGCGTCTCGGTCATCCCGTACCGCTCGACCACCCGCCGTCCGGTGGCCGCCGCGATCCGCTCGTGGTCGTGCACGGGCAGCGCGGCCGACCCCGAGACCAGCAGCCGGGCCCCGGCGAGCGCCCCGGCCAGCGCGGGGTCGGCGGGCAGCGCCTCGGCGATGCGGTGGTACATGGTCGGCACCCCGAACAGCATGGTCGCGCCGGCGCCCAGCTCCCGCGTCACGCCCTCGGTGCCGAACCGCCCCAGGTGCCGCAGGGCCCCGCCCCGCCGCAGCGGGCCCAGCACGCCCAGCACCAGCCCGTGCACGTGGAACAGCGGCAGCCCGTGCACCAGCACGTCGTCCCCGGTCCACCGCCAGGCGTCGGCGAGCGCGTCCAGGGTCGCGGCGATCGCCCGGCGCGGGACGACCGCGCCCTTGGGCGGGCCGGTGGTGCCGGAGGTGTAGACGACGAGGGCGGGCGCCTCGTCGTCGTCGGGCTCCGTGAACGACGCCGGTCCGGCGCCGTGCACGTCGACGTCGACGCGCACGAACCCCTGGAGGACGTCGGGCAGTTCGTCGCCCGGAGCCGCCAGCACCACCCCCGGTGCGCTGTCGCCCAGGATGTGTGCGAGCTCCTTCTCGCCCGACTTCGGGTTCAGCGGCACGGCGGCCGCCCCGGCGAGCAGCACGCCCACGACCCCGACGGCGGTCTCCAGCGACGGGGTGGCCCACACGGCGGCCCGCCCCCGCCCGGGAGGGGCGCCCCCCAGCGCCGCCCGGACCCGCTCGCCCACCGCCCCGGCCGCCGCCGCCAGTTGCGCGTACGTCAGGGCCCGCGCACCGAACCGCAGTGCGGCACGAGCGGACGGACCCTCGGTCAGGGCCGGGAAGAGAGAGGACACGCGGACACTCCTTGCGGACGGCGGACACCGACGACAGGAACGTATCCGCCTCCCCGCCCCCTCCACCACGTCCGCCGCTCCACGGCCCACGTCGTCCGGCCCGCCGGCGCCCGCGCGGCACCCGTGGCCGAGGGGGGCCGGGCTCCCGGCTAGCCTGCCGGGAGTCGTACAGCCGTCCGAGGAGGTCATCCGCCGTGCCCCGCATCGCCCTCGTCACCTATGACCCCGGCCCGGAGCCCAGCAAGGACCGCGACCTGCCGGGCCTCGTGCGGGCGCTGCGGGACGCCGGGGCCGAGGCGACGGCCGTGCCCTGGGACGACGCCGACGCCGACTGGGCCTCCTACGACCTCGCCGTCATCCGCTCCACCTGGGACTACAGCTGGCGGGCGGCCGAGTTCACGGCCTGGGCGGAGCGCTGCGCCCGGGCGACGCGGCTCGCGAACCCGGTCGGCGTCGTCCGCTGGAACGCCGACAAGCGGTACCTCGGCGACCTCGCCGACGCCGGGGTGCCGGTCGTCCCCACCCGCTACGCGGCCCCCGGCGAGCCCGCCGGCCTCCCGGCCGACCACGAGTACGTGATCAAGCCGGCCTCGGGCGCGGGCGCCCGCTACGCCGCCCGTTACACCCCCGACCAGCACGACACCGCCGTACGGCACCTCGCGCGCCTGCACGAGGAGGGGCTGACGGCGATGGTCCAGCCGTACGTGAAGGCCATCGACACCGGCGGGGAGCGGGCCCTGCAGTTCTTCGGGGGACGGCTGCTGCACGCCAGCCGCAAGCGGGCCGTCCTGGCGCCCGGCACCGCCTTCGACGCGGACAAGGTCGCCCACCCCGGACTGGAGCCCTGGACCCCCACCCCGGCCGAACTCGCCGTCGCCGAGCGGGCGCTGGTCGCCGTGCCCGGGGCGCCCGAGCTGCTGTACGCCCGCGTCGACCTCGTGGAGGGCGAGGACGGGCAGCCGCGCGTGATGGAGCTGGAGCTGGTCGAACCGAACCTGTTCCTGGACCTGCACCCGGCATCGGTGCCCCGGGTCGTGGAGGCGGTCCTGAAGGTCGCCGACGGTTGATCCCGACGGCGGTCGGGGTGGTGCCGGAAGTCGCCACGGGGGTGACCCGAAGGCCTTGGCCCAATGGGTTTCGGCCATTCTCACCCGCCGTCACTTCCCGCTTTCCGGGAATGAGTTGATTGTCCCGGTCGGGTTTGCGACGCTCTGGCACTTACAGGGCGCGGGTGCGACAGGGTGGTCAGTGTCAGATGGCGATGGTCTTCATCAGTCACAGCAAGGCGGAGGCCGAGGAAGACCAGCTCAACGACCACTCGGTGCGGCAGCGGGTCAAAGAGCGGCTGCGGCGGCGCGGATGGTCGGTCAAGGTCGACGAGGACGATCTGGCAGGGGGCGTGGAGTGGAAGCCCACCCTCTACTTCTGGCTCGCCGACTGTGACGCGGCCATCGTCATGCTGCACCGCAACAGCCTGGATTCCGACTGGCTGAAACGCGAGGCAGACCTGTTGCTGTGGCGTCGCGCGCTCGGCGCCCGTCTCACCATCGTGCCGGTGCTGCTCAAGGGCCTGACGTCCGGGGACGTGCGGCACTCCCGTCTGGCGGACCTGGTCGATCTGCAGTACGTCGCGCAGAAGAGCCTCACCCCGGAGTGCTCGGACATCGCCGACCTGGCGGCGGAACTGCTGCCGGACCTGACGGCGAGTGTCCTGTCCGGCGACGACGCCTCCGCCTTGCGGACCTGGTCGAACAAGATCATCGCCTGTCTCGAGACGGTGAGCCACGAGGACCCGCTGCGGGGGGCCGCCCGTGCGCTCGGCGCGCTCGACTGGGCCTTCCCCACGCTGACGGAGGGGCACCGCTACGTCGCTCACCAGTTCCTGGGTCACGTACCCCCCGAGCACGTCTACTCCGCGCTCAAGACGGTCGCCGACCACCTCGACTCCGACGCGCTGCGGAGACTCACCGGACTCGTGCTGCCGGCCTGGATCGATCCCGCGGCGGTGCGCCGGCTCCTGCCGGACGGCGGCCCGGTCGTCGCGACCCTTGACAGCGCGCGCGGCACCACGGCCGACCAGCACGTGCGGCGGGCGTCCTGCTGTTCCCGGGACTACTGGACCGCCACCGTCACACTCGCCGCCGGCGAGGCCCAGGAACGCGAGTTCATGCGGGACTGCATGGACGCCGTACGCGATCTGCTGCACCTGCCCGACGACGAGTCGCCGGACGAGTACGAACCCCTGGGCGACGACGTGGTCTTCCTCGTCATCGACCCGCACGGGGCGGACCTGCGCGACGTGGGCGCGCTGGTGCGCCGGCTGACCGAACGCCTGCCCTGGCTCAATGTGATCGTGCTGGCCCAGGACATGGGCACGACCGGCCTCGGTGAGCAGCCCCACCGTGTCGTGCACCTCCCCATGGACCGTGAGGACGAGAAGACGATGCGCCGCACCGAGGTGGCCCTGACCAAACTGATCAAGGAACGGGAGGCTGACGGAAGGTGGCTGGCCTCATGACCTCGAGCCCGTCCGACGAGCGGCCCCGCACGCCCGTCGCGCCCGACCGGCCCGACGGCAGCGCCTACGTCGTCCGCGGCGACCTGGATCTGGCCGTGGAGGTGGCGCTCGCCACCGGGCGGCCGCTGCTGCTGCGCGGCGACCCCGGTTCCGGCAAGTCGTCGTTCGCCGCGCACGTGGCCGGCGTCAGGCGCTGGGCTTACCACGAGCACGTGGTGACCTCCCGCACCCAGGCGCAGGACCTGCTCTGGTCGTTCGACCACGTGCGCCGGCTGGCCGACGCGCAGGCGCAGCAACTGCGCTTCATCGGGTCCTACGTCGAGCCGGGCGCCCTGTGGAAGGCGTACGCTCCGCGCGCCGCCCGCGAGCACGTCCGCCGCGCGCACGGGGACACGCTCTGGGACGACGGCGCCGGGCAGGCGGACGACGCGGCGCGCCGCTCGGTCGTCCTGATCGACGAGATCGACAAGGCCGACCCGGACCTGCCCAACGGGCTCCTCGTGCCGCTGGGCGCCCGTCGGTTCACCGTGGCCCAGACCGGACAGCGCGTCGAGCCCGAGGACGGCACCGAGGCGCTCGTGGTCATCACCACGAACGAACAACGCGAACTGCCCGAGGCGTTCCTGCGGCGCTGCCTCGTCGTGGCGCTGGAACACCCCGGTCGGGAAGAACTCGTCGCCATCGCCCGAGAGCACGTCGTCGCCTACGACGGTGAGTTCACCGCCGCCGACCGGGCACTGGCCGGCACCCTGGCCGACCAGCTGGAGGACCTGCGCCAGGAGGCCGCCCGCTCCGCCCACCGGCGGCCCAGCACCGCCGAGTTCCTGGACGCCTTCCACGCCTGCCGGAGCCTGGGGATCGGCATCGGGGACCCCCGGTGGAAGGCGCTGAGCGCGATGGCGCTGAGCAAACGGGACACCGTCCAGTGACCGGCCGGCCCCCCGAAGTGTGGCTCGCCGACCTGGCTCGGGCCCTGGACGCGGTGGGCTACGGGCACGACACACAGAGGCGCGTCGTCCGGCTCCTGGGCCTCCGGCCTCCGCCGACGCCGACGCGATCCTCCGAGGGGGCCCCGTCCGCGGTCCTGCCTCCCCTGCCCGCCGGCATCCCCGAGCCGCCCGCCGGCCCTGCTCCGCGGACGCCGCTCCCCGGACCCGACACCGCCACGTCCGAAGGACCGGCCCGACCCGGGGAGCTCCCCCTGCTGCTCCCCGTCCGCACCGACACCCCCGCCTCCACCCGGTGGGCGTCCGTGCCGTCGCTGCCCCAGGTGACCGACGAACACATCGAAGCCCGCCCGCGGCTGGAACCCCTGTTCGCCCCGCGCTCCTCGCGGGCCCTGCTGACCAGCGCCCTGACCACCACCGTCCCGGACGGCGAACCGGACATCGACGTCCTCGTGGAGACGTTCGCGCGGGGCCTGCCGCTGACCCGGCTGCCGCGCACACCCCGCCCCACCCTGCGCTTCGGCGTGCAGCTCCTGGTGGACCTCGGCGAGAGCATGCAGCCGTACCTGCGCGACCAGCGGGAACTGGTGCGGCAGATCACCGGGCTGGTCGGGGCCGAACTCACCCACCTCTGCTACTTCGCGGACCTGCCGACGCGCGGCGCGGGCCCCGGCGGCCGGCACACCTGGCGGCCGTACCGTCCGCCAGGAGCAGGGACCCGGGTACTGATCGTCTCCGATCTGGGTGTGGGCAGCCCCCTCCTCAGCCCTCGCCGGGCCTCCGTGACCGAGTGGCACCACGTGCTCGACGACATCGCCCGCGCGGGCTGTTCCACCCTGGCCCTCGTGCCCTGTCCGGTGGCCTGGGTGCCCGCCGCCTTCGCCGGACTGCTGTCCGCCCTCACCTGGGACCGTACGACGACCGTGGGCACGGTCGCCGCGCTCGGCGAGCGACGACGCTGATGCACGACCGCGTCCACGACCTGGCGACCGCGCTCAGCGTGGCGGTGCGCATCGAACCCGAACTGATCAGGGCCGTGCGGCTGGCCCTCTTCCCGCGCTACGGCGTGGAGACCGAGAGCGCCCTGTGGTTCAGCGGACTCGTCCGCTCGCGCGGACCGCGCGGCATCGTTCTCGACACCGCCGAGCGGCGGGAGCTCCAGAGGCTCCTCGGCCACCGGCTCACGCGGCGTCCGCCCGAGGACCCCGTGCACTCCCTCTGGGACGTCGTCGCCCGGGTGCACGCCGACCTGTCGCCCGCGCTGCTCCTGGAGGAGCGCGTCACCTGGCTCGCCCTGGCCGGCCGCACCGACGAGGCCGAAGACGCCCTCGCCCCCGTGCTCAAGGCCGTCACCGTCGAAGGCCGGGACGGACTGCGACGATGGTTCGCGGCTGCCTGGGAGCGGCTGCCGGCCGCGGTCCGGGAGTCGGGTACCGCGTGGCAGCTCGCCCAGGTCGCCCGCCCCCACTTCCCCCGAGGGCGCTTCCCCCTCGACACCGTGCAGGCACCCGTGACCAACGGGCTCCTCGGCGACCTCGCCCGCTGTCTCGACGACATCCGGATCACGGTGCGCCGGGACGGCGGCGGACTCGAGGTCGACGGCACACCGGTCGACCCGGATGCGCGGGCCGCCGTACGGCCGCACACCTACGCCCTCACCGTCCCGGACACCGCGCCCCGCACCCTCACGGTGCTGGGCGGCGGCCCGCGCGGCACCGACCGGGAGGTGTCGGTCCCGGTGAACCGCCGGGTGCGCGTGCCGGTGGGGGCCGGGCCGCTCCAGGTGCGGAACGCGCGCGGGGAGGTGTTCCTCGTCCCGGCGCAGGCCACGGTGGCGCGGAGCACCGAACTGCGCGGGCGGTTCCTCGGCGTCACGGTCGGCGGGTACGCGGGCGGGCCGGGCGCACTGCCGGAGGCGGCCGCGGAGGCCCGCGAGGTGGGGAACGCGCTGGCGGAGCACTACACGCTCGAGTACCTCGACGATCCCACACTGCAGACGCTCCAGTACCTGCCGGCACGGCTGCGGCCGGGTCCGGCGGACCCGCCCGACGGGCCGCTGGTGGTGTACTACCGCGGCCCCGCCGTGCTCCGCGGCGACGGGGAGGAGTTGCTGCTCGCCGTCCGCGACAGCGACCCCCGCGTCCCCGCGACGCATCTGGGGGCCCGGGACCTGTACGCGGCCTGTGTCCGGTCCGGCGCGTCGCAGGTGCTGATCGTGCTGGACCTGTCCTGGAACACCCTGGGCGGCCCGTCCGCGTCGTTCTCCGCCCCCGCGGACGTGCCGGGGGCGGCCGAATGGGCCGGGCATGTCGTCACGACGGCCTTTCCCGGCTCCTCCCCCCACCGGTCACTGGGCGGATGGCTGATCCGGATGCTGCACCGGGGGCCGTCCACGCCTCCCGAGCCGGGCTGGGAGCCGCGCCGCAGGTTCGTCACCGGCGCCGACCTGCTGGAGGTCGCCGCGTCCGGCGGCCTGGGCGGGGCCCGGGCCGTGGGTGCGTACGGCACCCCCGGTCCCCTCCTGCCCAACCCCCGTTACGCCCTGCGCCGTTTCCCCGACGACGTCGACCCGGCCGGCTTCGGGGAGGCGTACGCCGCCGAGGCCGGGGCCTTCCTGCGGGAGGTGATCGCCGAACCCGAAACCCCGTCCGGGCAGCGCGACCGCGCGGTGACCAACATGGGCCTGCTGGGCACCGAGCACGCCATCGGCGCGGGCCGTGCCCTGCACCGGCTCGCGGAACGGCACGCCGGCGCGGGCCGCCGTGAGGAGGCGCTCGCCGCGGCCGAGTCGGCGGTGGAGGTCCTGACACCGTTCACCGACCGGGAGCCGGCGGCCGCGCTGCCCGCGCTGGGGCAGGCCCTGGACGGGCTCGCCGACCGGCTCGCCGAGCTGGACCGGCCGCGGGACGCACTGGCCCGAGCGGAGGAGTCGGCGGCCGCCTGGCGGCTGGCGGTCCGGCACTCGGCGGCGAACAGCCCGGGGTGCGCGTCGAGCCTGTGCAGGCTCGCCGGCCTGCTGCTGGGCGCGGAGCGGGCCGAGGACGCCCTGGCCGTGGCACTCGAAGGGGTACGTCTCTGCCGTGACCTGATCACGTTCGACCAGAACGCCTTCCGCTCCGGGCTGGCCCGCAGCCTCGCCGTGCTGTCCAGGGTCCACGTGGCCCTGGGCGGCCACCGGGAGGCCCGGGACGCGACGGCCGAGGCCGTGCACGTCCTCCGGGAACAGGCCGAGGAGAGCGGCGCCGCCCCCTCGGAGGAACTGGTCCGTGGATTGCGTGAGCTGTGGCGGCTGGAGCGCCGGCTGGGGCAGAACGGCGCGGCGCTCCGGGCGATCGTCGAGTACACGGAACGGCGCCGTCTGGAGCGGGACGAGACCGAGCGCTCGCGGCAGCTCCTCGCCGACGCGTTCGACTGCCTGGCCGTCAGCCACGGGGACGCGGGGCAGTTCCGCCAGGCCGTGTGGTCCTCCCGGGAGGCCGTGACGCTCTACTCCGGTCTGACGGACGGCAGTTCCGCCGCGGACCACCGCCCGGCCCTGGCACTCAGCCTGCGCAACCTGTCGGTGTGGCTGACGTCGGACCGACCGGTGCAGTTGCCGGAGGCGCTGGCCGCGCTGCACCGCGCCGTCGGCCTCTACCGGCAGCTCGAGGCCGAACGGCCCGGACGGCGTGAGGCCGATCTGGCGGCCACGCTGGAGGGGACGGCCCACTGGCTGCGGGAGGCCGGGGAGCTCGCACAGGCCGTCGACGCCCTCGGGGAGGCGGTGCGGATCTACCGCGGACTGACGGCCCGGAACCGGTCGGCCCATCGGCTGTCGCTGGCCCGCAGCCTCAACTCACTGTCCGTCTGCCTCGACGCGCTGGGGCGGCGCGGGGAGGCGAGACGGATGAGGGACGAGGTGAAGTCGCTGATCCTGAACCGGCCGGACGGAGGGCCGAGGTGATGTCCGCTCAGTCCGGCTCCCCGACGACCGTCGTCCGCTGCAGCAGCCCCCAGGTGAACTCGGCGACCACCCGCCGCCGCACCCCCCGTCCGTCCGGTGCCGTGAGGGCCAGGCCCCACCGAGTGGGGGCCGTGCCCTCCAGGGGCCGGGCGGGGGCGAAGGCGCGGGCGGCGTCGTCGACCGTGCAGGACCAGGGGGTGAGGTCGTCGAGGGTGCGCAGGACCGGCGGTTCGGCTCCCGGGGCGCGGACCAGCCACTCGTTCCCCACGGCGCCGTTCGGGGCGAGCAGCACCTCGAAGCGCAGGTGCGGCCAGAGGGGGAGCGGCCAGAGCCAGGCCTCGCAGTCGAGGTCGCCGAGCCGGCGGGGCGTCCTCGACTCCGGTTCGCCCAGGACCGAGCGGTACCGGGACAGCGATCCGCGGGCGTGCGGGGAGCGGACCATCGCCTGCCACCGCCGGTTGGCCTCGCGCATCTCGGCCGGGGAGGCCCCCAGCTCGCGCCGCGCGTCGTCCACCAGGTCCGGGTTGTGGTCGGCCATGCGGCGCAGCAGCACCAGCTGGAGGTCGCGGGCGGTGAACGGGTCTGCGGGGCGCTTCGCGGACGGCATGCGCACCATCGTCACCCATCGGGCCCGGTCCCGGGCGGCGGCCCTCCGGCAGGGGCGGCGCCCCCACCGGCGGCGGGCGCCCGCGGGGCCGTGGCCGGCCGGACTTTTCCGGGCCATTGCCCGGCGCGAGCGAGTATGACTAGCCTGTGTTCGTCATGCCGATCGCCTGTTGAAATCTCGAACGCAGGCACCTGAGACGACTTAGGGAGGGGGCCGGTCGTGGGACGACTCGTACCTGCCGTGACCCGGGCTCTCGACATTCTCGAGCTCTTCCTCGACGGGGACGGGACGCTCTCCGCCCCCGACATCGTGCGCAGGCTCCAGCTGCCGCGCACCACCGTGCACGAGCTGGTGACCACGCTCGCCGCCCGGTCCTACATCGTCCCCGTGCCCGGACAGCCCGGACGCTACCGCCTCGGTGTGCGCCCGTACCAGCTCGGCAGCCGGTACGCCGAGCAGCTCGACCTGGCCGCCGAGGGCCAGCAGGTGGCCCGCTCCGTCGCCGAGACCTGCGACGAGACGGTCCACGTGGCCATCCTCGAGGGGACGGACGTCATCTACATCGCCAAGGTCGACTCGACGCACGCGGTCCGCATGGTCTCGGCGGCCGGCCGCCGCCTCCCCGCGCACTGCACCTCCGTGGGCAAGATGCTGCTGGCCTCCCTCCCGGAGCCGGAGCTGAGCGCCCGCATCCCCGACGACGCCGACCTCGTGCGCATGACCCCGAACAGCATCACCGAGCCGGACGCCCTGCGCGAGGCCCTGGCCGAGATCCGGGAGCGGGGCATCGCGGTGGAGAGCCGCGAGTCCAACCCGGACGTCAGCTGCGTGGCCGCACCGGTGCGCGACCGCACCGGCCAGGTGGTCGCCGCCCTGTCCATCTCCGTCCCCATGATCCGCTGGAGCGACGAGCGCCGCGCCGAACTGGAGGAGCTCGCCGCCAAGGGCGCCGCCGAGCTGTCCGAGCAGCTGGGCTACCGGAGCGTGGCATGACGACGACGCACACGACGCGGTACGAGGTGGCGGTCCGCGCGCAGGCCGCTCTCGGCGAGGGCCCGACCTGGGACGCGGCCGCCGGCCGTCTGCTCTGGCTCGACATCCTGGGCGCCCGGCTGCACGCCTACGACCCCGCCACCGGCCGCCGCGCGGTCCGGGTCACCGACCAGCACGTCGGCGCGGCCAAGCCCCGCGCGGGCGGCGGGCTGGTCCTCAACCTGCGCGACGGCGTCGCCCTGCTGGACGCGGACGGGGAGGGCTTCCGCTGGCTCCACCACGAGCCCGTCCCCGGCCGCCGCGCCAACGACGCCGCCGTGGCCCCCGACGGCTCCCTGTGGGCCGGCACCATGCGCTACGACGAGGCCCCCGGCGGCGGCACCCTCTCCCGCCTCACCGGCGACGGCACGGTCGAGGTGGTCCTCGACGACGTGGCCGTGAGCAACGGCACGGGCTGGAGCCCGGACGGCCGCCTCATGTACTACGTCGACTCCCCGACCCGTCGCGTCGACGTCCTCGACCACGCGGACGGCCGGGTCTCGGGCCGCCGGCCGTTCGTGGAGATCGAGGAGGGCGCCGGCTTCCCGGACGGCCTCACCGTCGACGCGGACGGCTGTGTGTGGGTGGCGCTGTGGGACGGGGGAGCGGTACGCCGCTACACGCCGGCCGGCGAGCTGGACCGGGTGATCGTCCTGCCGACCCCGCGCGTCACGGCCTGCGCGTTCGGCGGCGCGGACCTGACCGACCTGTACGTCACCACCGCCCGCGTCGGCCTGGACGCCCCGCACCCGGTGGCGGGCTCCCTGCTGGTGGTGCCGGGGGCGGGCAAGGGGGTCGCCCAGCCGGCGTTCGCGGGCTGAGCCCCGACGCCGCGGCCGGATCGGGGGACGGCCGGACCGGCCGCCCCCGCCCCGCGGTTCCTCCGGGGCGGGCCGGGTCCGCTACCCCAACCCCGCCCTCTTCAGCTCCTCGGCCGTCAGCGGCGGAGCGGTGAGTGCCGGCTTCAAGGGCCCCACCGCCGCCGCCACCAGCATCCCCGGCGTCACGAGCACCTCGGCGCCCCGCTCCAGGGACGTCACGTCCGTCACCCGGCGGGCGATACGGCCGTTGCCGGTGGCGGTGTACAGCAGGCGCCCCACGTACGCCGCGAGCAGACGCTCCCGGAGGGTGGGCCCGTGCTCGGTGGCACCGGGGTAGAACACGTCCATGCCGATGGCCAGGTCCCAGGCGGCGGAGGCGCGCCGGGCGACCGCCTTCTGGATCCGCCGGGACAGCCCCGGCGAGCCCGGCCCGTGACGGCGTACCATCTCGCGCAGCGCCAGCGCCTCCTGGGCCGCGACCGACATGCCGTGCCCGTAGACCGGATTCAGGGCGCACAGCGCGTCGCCGACCACGACGAAGTTCTCCGGCCAGGACGGCATGCGCTCGTAGTAGAGCCGCCGGTTCGCGGTCGTGCGGGTGAACGCCACCTCGCCGAGAGGCTCGGCCTGTCCCAGGAGGTCGGCGATGACGGGGTGGCGCAGCTCCTCTCGGGCGTAGCGGACGAAGTCGGCCGGGTCGGCGCTCGGTTCGCCGCCGCGGGAGCCGAACAGCGTGACGAGCCACTGCCCGCCCTCGATCGGCAGCAGCACCCCACCCCGCCCCGGCTCGCCGGTGCGCGGGTCGGGCTGGACGTTGACGACGGGGAACACCTCGCGGGCCGCCTCCGGCGCCCGGAACAGCCGGCTGGCGTACGCGACCCCGGAGTCCACCTCCCGCCGCC
Organism: Streptomyces sp. NPDC017936; assembly: GCF_044328485.1. NCBI lineage: Bacteria > Bacillati > Actinomycetota > Actinomycetes > Kitasatosporales > Streptomycetaceae > Streptomyces > Streptomyces sp. NPDC017936. Next base: position 585,821 of record NZ_JBIRHK010000003.1, read on the forward strand.
GCGGCTCACCCAGACCCAGCTCGCCGAGCCAGCGCACGGCCCGGGAACCGCGCCCGGTGGCGTCGACGACGATCCCGGCCCGCAGGACACGCTCGGAGGTGTCGGCACGGCCGACCCCGCTGATCCGCACCCCGGCCACCGCATCCCCCGTGCCGACGAGTCCCACCCCCTCGGTCCGCTCCAGTACCTCGATCCGATCGTCCGCGAGGACCGCCGCGCGGATCGCCGCGTCCAGCAGGTCGCGGCCGGCCAGGAGCATGTGGTGGGACTCCTCCCACCGCCGGTACCAGCCGTACGGCGACAGCGCGACCATGTCCGTGGTGACCGGCAGCCGGCGTACCCCGGCCTCGCGCAGCCGGTCGCTGATGCCCGGCAGCAGTTCCGCCAGGGCCCGCGCTCCGCCCGACCACATCTGGTGCACGTGCCGCGCCTGCGGCAGCCCCCGGCGCGGCTCGGGCCCGGTGGGCAGCGTGTCGCGTTCCACCACGGTGACACGGCCACCCGTGGCGTCCGCCAGGGCGCGGGCGGCGAGGAGACCGGCGAGCGAGCCACCGAGGACGACGGCGGCGGGAGGCTCGGGCGCGTGATCAGTCGCGGCGGTGATGGACGTGGTGGTGGACGGTCTCGGTCTCATGTGCGGGAACGCTGCTCTCTGCTGCCGGGGCCTGGGGATCAGGATCGTGCGGGGCGGCTGCGCGGGCACGGACGGCAGCCACGTCGTCTGGGGTGCGAAGGGCCCGGGAGACGGCCCCGATCTCCTGGAGCAGGTCCGTGGTGTCGGGACGTGTCGTGCTCCCGTCGTCGGGCACCCGGATCTTGCGGGCGACCGCGTCCTGGATGCCCACGGCGGCGGCCAGGGCCCGTGCTCGCTCGGGCGGGTGGCCGAGGTCGAGCGCGGCGGCGTGGGCGCGCCGGATGCCGTCCTCGTCGATGTGCCGGGACAGCGCCAGCAGCACGTCCCGGATGTAGGTCTCCCGACGGATCAGCCGCAGTTCGGGAGTGGCCCGCACGGCGAACGGGATGCCGGAGCCCTGCACGGTCCGCATCAGCACGTACAGCGGCCGCAGCGCGCGGTACGCCGCCCGTACCCGCCACCGGTCGTGCAGGAACTGTCCGGCGTGCGGCAGGATGAAGCCGGCCGCGACGAGGATGGCGGACAGGCAGGCGACGGGCGGTGCCGCGTTGGTGCTCAGCCAGTCCAGGTCGTGCCCGGTCCAGCGGGCGACGACGGCGGTCAGCTTGAACGCGTCGAAGACCAGGTTCAGACCGTAGCCGACGCCCAGGCACGCCAGCCCCGAGCGCAGCCAGGCGTCCAGGCCGTCGGTGCGCACCCAGTTCCAGATCAGCCGTGAGGTGATGAGCACGGCCACGCAGTGCGCGAGGAGGTAGAGCAGGATCTCCTCGCGCATGAACGGGGTGTTGGCGTAATAGGTGTCGAGGTCCCGCAGCCGCTCCACGTCCGCGTCGGCGAGGAAGAACAGGATCCACAGCGCGGCGATCACACCGGTGTAGGCGCCGATCACCCAGCGCATGGCGCGGCGGGTCGCGGGGGAGCGCTCGGACAGGCCGTTGCGCCAGGCGATGATCAGGAGCAGGCAGGAGCCGGCGAAGGCGGTGAGCAGCGAGTAGCACCAGGGCGCCGAGATGTTGGGCACCCCGGTGACCCGGTTGGTCCAGGCGATCGTCGAGGGCGCCACGAAGACGAAGACGGTGCAGGCGAGCAGCAGCAGACCGCCCACCGCGCGCAGCAGCGGGTCCCGCCACAGCCGGATGATGGTCGGCAGCTTGATGGCCAGGGCCGCGCACAGGACGGCGGTGGGGATCCAGAAGGAGATGTAGAACTGGTCGAGGGCGATCGCGTGCGTCACCGCGCCCGGCCTCCTCGTCCGCGGTAGCCGAGCGTCCGCTGGACCGGGTCGGGCGGCGCGTCGTCCGACCGGTCGGACAGGTACGGGCGGAAGGCCGCCGCGAGCCGGTGCCCGAAGGCGTCGGCCTCGGCCTCGTCGTGCTTGCGGGAGCCGTCGCGGGCGGCGACGGTCAGGGCGACGTCGTCCCAGCCGGGCCGTCCGGCCAACGCGTGCGCGGCGGCCGTGCCGATCCCGCGGTGGTGCCGGTGTCCCGCGTGCAGGTGCCACAACTCATGCCCGAGGATGACCAGTTGCTGCACGGCCTCGGCCCGTTCCTCGACGATGACCAGGTCGAAGTCCTGGAACTCCAGCCACAGTCCGGTCACGTCGAACTCGTCGGGGAACCGCTCGAAGCGCAGCTCGACCGGACGCCCGCCGCGCAGCGCGGCCACCTCCTCGCACAGCGCCCGGGAGACCTCCCGCACCCCGGCGGGGGGCCGGGGCCGCGCCCGCAGCGCGGTGCGGAGCGCGCCGGTCAGCTCGCGCATGGCCGGCCCGGTCCTCGCGCGCCGCAGCGCCGAGGCGACCCGGGACGCCTTGCCGCGCGCGCCCGCGATGTCCATCCGGTCCCCCTTCTGACCGCCCTGCGGCAGCCTGTTCGAGCCTACGCGGCCGGAACTGCCCGCGTCACGCGAAGTCGTTCACAGGTACACCGGCGGTGGGCGCGAACGGCCAACGGCGGACAGTCTCAGGCGGGTTGTGATCGGCGTGTCCGCGCCCGCGCAGCCGGCGGTCCCGGGCGGGCGTGACCGGCGGGTCCGGGCGGGCGCGACCGGCGGTCCCGGGCCGGCGCGACCGGCGGGCCCGGGCGGGCGTGACCGGCGGGTCCGGGCGGGCGTGACCGGACCCGACCGGCGGCCGGTGACAGAAAGCGCTGTCGGAAGTCGTGTCGGAACCATTGACGCGGGCGCGCATCGAACCTACGGTCCCGTTCGAAGTTACGGGCGTTATTCGACATGTCGAACGACAGGGGCAAGGTATGGGACAACCTGGCCTGAACCGCAGGCAACTCCTCGCCGCCGCAGGCGGGCTGGCCGTGGCCGGGAGCTTCGGCTTCGCGGCGCTCGGGACCGGGGCCGACGCGCTCGCCTCCGGCGCCGACACCCGGGTGCGCTACTGGAACCTCTTCAGCGGGGGCGACGGCTACAACATGATCGCGATGCTGGACGCCTTCCGGGCGGCGAACCCCGGCATCGACGTGAAGGACTCGACCCTCCAGTGGGGCAACCCCTTCTACACCAAGCTCGCCATGGCGGCCGCGGGCAACCGCGCGCCGGACCTCGGCGTCATGCACCTGGGCCGGGTCACCGGGTTCTCGCCCGGCCGCCTCCTGGACCCCTGGGACGTCGGCCTGCTCGCCGAGTACGGCGTCGAGGAAGCCGACTTCAACCCGGCGCTGTGGAAGCGGGCCGTCATCGACGGCAAGCTCTACGCCCTCCCGCTCGACATCCACGTCCAGCTCTGCTTCTACCGCAAGGACGTGCTGAAGAAGGCGGGCCTGCTCGGCCCCGACGGCAGGATGGTCCAGGTGACGTCGACCGACCAGTGGTTCGACGTGCTGAAGGAGGCCAGGAAGGCCACCGGGAAGGGGCTGCAGACCATCGGCCTGTGGCACAGCGACCAGAACTTCCAGTGGTGGTTCTTCGTCGCCTTCTACACCCAGCTCGGCGGCACCTGGTTCGACGACGCCAACACCGAGGTCACCTTCGACACCGACAAGGCCACCCAGGTCCTGGAGTTCCTGCGCCGCCACATCACCGACGGGTACGCGGACCCCGGCTTCGGCGGCAACGCCGGCGCCGAACAGTTCGTCAACGGCTCCCCCTTCGTCTGGGAGGGCAACTGGTCGGTGCCGGTCTTCGACGCCGCGAAGGTCGAGTACGGGGCGACCCCCCTGCCGCCCGTCTTCGGCAAGCCGGCCACCCACGCCGAGTCGCACGCCTTCGTGCTCCCGCACCAGTCCGGCCGCGGCGGCGCCGCCGACGAGGGCGCCCACCGGCTCGCCGCCTACATCGTCCGGCACGCCCGGCAGTGGGCCGCCGGCGGACACATCCCCGCCCACACGCCCACCCTGTCCACGGACGCGTACCGGAAGCTGAACCCGCAGAGCGAGTACGTCTCCGCGATGGACCACCAGGCCACCGAGCCCAAGGTGTGGTTCGCCGGCTCCACCGGCGTCCTCGCCCAGCGCGTCGGCCCCGTCGTCGTCTCCTCCACCACCGGCTCCGCCGAGCCCGGCGCCGCCGCCCGCCGCATGAAGAGCACGCTCGTCCGGCTCCTCGCCTCGAAGAACCCCATGGACGGCCGCACCGCCGCGCAGGGAGGTGCCGTCGCATGACGACGACCAGCGCCGAGACCGTCATCCGCCCGGCACGCGCGAACACCGCCGCCGCCGGCGCCACCGTCCGCCGCAGGCAGGGCTTCCAGCACGGCGGCTGGTTCATCGCCCCGTTCCTCGTGCTGTTCGCGCTCTTCGTGGTCTGGCCGCTGCTGCGCGGCCTCTACCTCAGCTTCACCGACGCCAACATCTCCGGCGACGGCGCGAGCTTCCTCGGCCTCGACAACTACCGCGAGGCCCTCGACGACCCCCTGATGTGGGACTCCCTCGGCCACAGCGCCTGGTTCACGCTGCTCGTCGTCCCCTGCATCACCGTCCTCGCCTTCCTCCTGGCCATGCTCGCCCACCACATCGAGCGCGGGAAATGGCTGTGGCGGCTCTGCTTCTTCCTGCCGTTCCTGCTGCCGTCCACCGTCGCCGCCAACCTCTGGCAGTGGCTGTTCAACCCCGGCACCGGCATGATCAACCACGTCTTCGGCCTCGAGACGCCCTGGCTGACCGACAAGTCGTACGCCATGCTCGCCGTCGTCATCACCACCCTGTGGTGGACCGTCGGCTTCAGCTTCCTGCTCTACCTCGCCGCCCTCCAGGGCATCCCCGCGCACCTCTACGAGGCCGCCAGGATCGACGGCGCGAACGCCTGGCACCGCATGGTCCACATCACCCTGCCGATGCTGCGCCACATCACCGGCCTCGTCGTCGCCCTGCAGATCCTCGCCTCGCTCCAGGTCTTCGACCAGGCCGTCGTGATGCAGGACTTCGGCCCGGGCCCCGAGGAATCGACCCGCACCTTCGTGCAGTACACCCTCGAACAGGGCTTCACCAGCTACCGCGTGGGCTACGCCTCCGCCGTCTCCATCATCTTCTTCGTGATCATCGCGGCCGTCGCCCTCGCGCGGATGTGGCTGCTGCGCAACCGTGAGGAGGGCGGCCGATGACCACCGCCGCACAGCAGACACGGATCAGGCCCCGCCGGAGCTGGACACCCAGCCAGATCGTCCTCACCCTGCTCGGCACGGCCGTCTCCGTGGTGTTCCTCGCCCCGCTCTTCTGGGCCCTGTTCACCTCCCTGAAGTCGGAGACCGAGGCCGTCGAGGTACCGCCGCACTGGCTGCCCGAGGAGTGGACCGGCCAGGCGTGGGCGGCCGTCTTCGAGACCGGCAACCTCACCAACTGGTTCGTGAACTCCCTGGTGGTGTCCGTCTGCGTGACGGCGATCGTGCTGGTGGTCAGCGCCCTGGCCGGATACGGCTTCGCCCGCACCGAGTTCCGCGGCAAGAACGTCCTGATGGGCGTGGTCATGGCCGGCCTCATGGTCTCCCCGGCCGTGCTCGGCGTCCCCCTGTTCACCACCGTCCAGCAGATGGGCATGGTCGACACCTACTGGGGCATGATCCTGCCGCAGTGCGCGCCCGCCGCGATGGTCTACATCCTCTACAAGTTCTTCCAGGGCGTCCCGCGCGAACTGGAGGAGGCCGCCTTCCTCGACGGCGCCGGCCGCTGGCGCGTCTTCTTCACGATCATCGTGCCGCTGTCCCGCCCCTCGCTCGCGGCCGTCGGCATCTTCACCTTCATCAGCTCCTGGAACAACTTCCTGTGGCCCTACATGGTCACCAACAACCCCGACCTGATGACCATGCCGAACGGCATCGCGACCGTCATGAACTCCTACGGCATCCAGTGGGCCCAGCTCATGGCCGGCGGCCTGATGGCGGGCCTGCCCCTGATCGTCGTCTTCGTCTTCTTCCAGCGGCAGATCGTGGCGGGCGTCGCCCACACCGGTCTGGCCGGTCAGTGATCCCGCCGAGAGGAGCCTGAGGTGAAGCGTCTGAGACTCGTCGCCCTCCTGGCCGCCGCGGCCGTGGCCCTGCTGCCGGCCACCGCCCGGGCGGACGTGACCTACCCCGACCCCGAGCCGGTCACCGGCCAGCGGATCATCCACGACCCGACCGTGATGCGCCTGAAGTCCGGCGGCTACGTGGCCTATTCGACGGGCGGCGTCATCGGCGCCCGCACCTCGAAGGACCGCGTCCACTGGAAGGACGCGGGCAACGCCTTCGCCGAACCCCCGGCCTGGTGGTACGAGTACAACGACACCGGCGACCCCTGGGCCCCCGACCTCTCCTACCGCGCCGGCCGCTACTGGCTCTACTACGCCGTCTCCTCCTGGGGCACCAACCACTCCGCGATCGGCGTGGCCACCTCCCGCACGGGCCTGCCCGGCACCTGGACCGACCACGGCGAGGTCTTCACCTCACGGACCACCGACCACTGGAACGCCATCGACCCGGCGGTCGTCCGGGCCGACGGCCGCCTGTGGATGACGTTCGGCTCGTACTGGACCGGCATCCGCATGGTCGAACTGGACCCGGGGACCGGCAAGGCGATCGAGGACGCGCCGGTCCACCACCTCGCCACCCGCCCCGACGAGCCGTACGCGGTCGAGGGCCCGGAGATCGTCCGGCACGGCGGCCACTACTACCTGTTCGCGTCGTACGACGCGTGCTGCTCGGGCGTGAACAGCACGTACAAGATCAAGGTCGGCAGATCGACGAGGATCACGGGCCCGTACACGGACAGCACCGGCAAGCCCCTGCTGGAGGGCGGCGGCGACCTGCTGCTGGAGGGCCACGGCCGGTACGTCGGCACGGGCGGCCAGTCCGTGTTCCGCGATCGGGGCCAGGACTGGCTGGCCTACCACTACTACGACGCGGAGGACGACGGCACCCCCAAGCTCGGGCTCAACAGGCTGAGCTGGACGAAGGACGGCTGGCCGGTCGTCCGCTAGAGCGCGGGGCCGTGTCCCCGGGCGGCTCCGCCGCACGAGCGCGAGCACCCCCACCCCCCACCTCCACCCCGCACCCACCCGCACCCGGCAACGGAACGGAACCACCCCGAAGGGACCCCATGACCAAGAAGGCCCGCTTCACCCTCGACCCCGCCTTCACCGTCGGCGAGGTGAACCCCCGCGTCTTCGGCTCCTTCGTCGAACACCTCGGCCGCTGCGTCTACACCGGCATCTTCGAACCCGGTCACCCCTCGGCCGACGCCGAGGGCCTGCGCACGGACGTCCTCGACCTGATCCGCGAACTCGGCGTCACCGCCGTCCGCTACCCCGGCGGCAACTTCGTCTCCGGCTACAAGTGGGAGGACTCGGTCGGCCCCGTCGAGGACCGCCCCCGCCGGCTGGACCTCGCCTGGCGCTCGACGGAGACGAACCGCTTCGGCCTGTCCGAGTACATCGCCTTCCTGAAGAAGATCGGCCCCCAGGCGGAACCGATGATGGCCCTGAACCTCGGCACGCGCGGTGTGGCCGAGGCCCTCGAGCTCCAGGAGTACGCCAACCACCCCTCCGGCACCGCGCTGTCCGAGCGCCGGATCGCCCACGGCGACAAGGAGCCCTTCGGCATCCGGCTGTGGTGCCTGGGCAACGAGATGGACGGCCCCTGGCAGACCGGCCACAAGACCGCCGAGGAGTACGGCCGGATCGCCGCCGAGACGGCCCGCGCCATGCGCCAGATCGACCCGGGCGTCGAACTGGTCGCCTGCGGCAGCTCGGGCCAGTCGATGCCGACGTTCGCCGCGTGGGAGGCGACGGTCCTGGCCGAGACCTACGACCTGGTCGACCACATCTCCCTGCACGCCTACTACGAACCGCTCGACGGCGACGTCGACTCCTTCCTCGCCTCCGCCGTCGACATGGAGTCCTTCATCGAGAACGTGGTCGCCACCTGCGACCACGTGGGTGCGCGGCTGAAGTCGAAGAAGAAGATCAACCTCTCCTTCGACGAGTGGAACGTCTGGTACCTGTCGAAGTGGGAGGAGCACGCCCGCACCGGCGACCCGGCCGACTGGCCCGAGGCCCCGCGCCTGCTGGAGGACAACTACAGCGTCACGGACGCGGTCGTCTTCGGCTCCCTCCTCATCGCCCTGCTCCGGCACGCCGACCGCGTCACCGTGGCCTGCCTCGCGCAGCTGGTCAACGTCATCGCGCCGATCCTCACCGAGCCGGGCGGCCCGGCCTGGCGGCAGACGACGTTCTTCCCGTTCGCCCAGGCGTCCCGGTACGGCCGGGGCGAGGTCCTCGACGTCCGGGTCGACTCACCGACGTACGAGACGAAGAAGTACGGCGAGGCGGACCTGCTGCACGCGACCGCCGTGCGCGCGCAGGACGGCACGGTCACCGTGTTCGCCGTGAACCGGAGCCGGACCGAGCCGCTCCCCCTGGAAGTGGCGCTGGGCGGCCTCGGCGTCTCCCGGCTGGTCGAGCACAGCGTGCTCGCCGACGCCGACCCGGACGCCCGCAACACCCTCGCCGACCCCGAGCGGGTCGCCCCGCACCCGGCGCGGGGCACGGCGGTGTCGGACGGGACGCTGACGGCGACCCTGGAGCCGCTGTCCTGGAACGTCGTCCGACTGGCCTGACCCCGTGACCCTCCGGTGCGCCGTCGCACGGCGGCGCACCGGACAATGGGCGCCATGAGGATCTCGGCACGCGCGGACTACGCGGTACGGGCGGTACTGGAACTCGCCGTACGGCACGGCGACGACACCCCGGTGAAGGCGGAGACGATCTCCGCCGCGCAGGACATCCCGCACAAGTTCCTGGAGGGGATCCTCGGCGACCTGCGGCGGGGCGGGATCGTCGGGAGCCGGCGCGGCGGGGGCGGCGGCTACCGGCTCGCCCGCGAGCCCGGGAGCATCACGGTCGCGGACGTGATCAGGGCGGTCGACGGCCCGATCGTGTCCGTCCGCGGCGAACGCCCGACCGGTCTGACCTACACGGGCTCCGCCCAGCCCCTCCTTCCCCTGTGGATCGCCCTGCGGGCCAACGTCCGCAGGATCCTGGAGGGCGTCACGGTCGCCGACATCGCGGCGGACGCCCTCCCGGAACCCGTACGGCTGCTGGCGGCGGAGCCGGCGGCCTGGGAGAACCCGTGACCGCTGCCTGAGCTCGTCTACCCGAGCTCGTCGGCGGTGTAGTAACCGGCCAGGACGGAGGCGTAGTTGCTCTTGTCGACGCTCGCCGGCTGGAGCAGGTAGGCGGGCACGGCCTTCACGCCGTTCTGGTAGCTCCGCCGGTTGTTGATCCTCGGCGTCCTGCCCTTGAGGATGTCGTCGGCCATGTTCGCGGTGACCGTGGCCAGTTCGCGGAGGTCCTTGTAGACGGTCTGCGACTGCTCACCCGCGATGATCGACTTCACCGAGGCGAGTTCGGCGTCCTGTCCGGTGACGACGGGCAGGTCCTTGCCGTCGGAGCCGTAGCCGTACGACTTGAGCGCGGACAGGACCCCCCGGGAGATGCCGTCGTACGGCGACAGGACCGCGTCGACCGTCCTGCCGTTGTACGACGTGGACAGGATGCGCTTCATGCGCGCCTCCGCGGTCGTCCCGTCCCAGCGCAGCGTGGTGATCTTCTCCAGCTTGATCTCACCGGACCGGACGACCAGCTGCCCGCTGTCCAGGTACGGCTGGAGGAGGTACATCGCGCCCTCGTAGAAGTACCGGGTGTTGTTGTCGTCGGGCGACCCGGCGAACAGCTCGAGGGTGAACGGCCCCTTGCCCTTCTCCAGTCCGAGGCGGTCGATGATGTGGCGGGCCTGCTGCCGGCCGACCTGCTCGTTGTCGAAGGAGACGTAGTAGTCGACGTTCCCGCTGCCCAGGATGAGCCGGTCGTAGGAGATCACCGGGATGTCGGCGTCGGCGGCCTGCTGGAGCACGCCGGTCAGGGACTTGTTGTCGATGGCCGCGATGATCAGCACGTCGACGCGCTGCTGGACCAGATCCGCGATCTGCGTGATCTGGGCCTGCGGGTCGTCGTCCCCGTAGACCAGCGTGGTCTCGTACCCCTTGGCCCCGAGGTCCTTGACGAGGCTCTCGCCGTCGGTGAGCCAGCGCTCGGAGGACTTGGTCGGCATGGCGATCCCGATGGTGCCGCCTTCGGATTCGGAACCGGAGCCGGCCGCGCTCTGCTCGCCGCAGGCGGACAGGGCGAGGGCGAGGGAGGCGCCGGTGATGATGCCGAGAGCGGCTCTTCGAGTGCGCATGGTGATCGTTCCTTGTTCTTCTCGTCATTGAGGGAGCAGGTACGCCGACGTCCTGCGGGGTCCGGGCACGCTGGCCGGACCGCGGGGAGAGCGCGCGGCGTGGGATCGGGAGGCGTGCGGCGGTACGGCCGGCATCCGGGTCGTGTCGACGCTCGTGATGCCCCTGCCGGGGTGCACCTGTGGGTACGTGGGGCCGCCGCGCCACGGCACTCAGGTCACATGGGTGCTGATTCCGGTGGTGCTCAGGACGCTCGCCTTCCGCCGTTCGAAATCTCGACACATGATCGGAAATGTTTGCGTGACCTTAGGAGGGAGTGTGCGGAGTGTCAACGGTTCGAACAGGAACGGTCACAGAGAAGAAGGGGCGGCAGGGCACCGAGGGGCCGGTGTGAACGGTTCGGGGTGAATGGCCGGAGTTCCACCTGGGCGCGCCCCACGCGGCTCCCTACGATGCGAACGCCCCGGTTCTTCACATCAACTTCATTGGTCCTTCACAGGGTTGGTGTGCGCGGCCGGGGCGCATCCACCCCCCACCGATCCGACCGAAGGGGAGAGACCATGCCAGCTGGGCTGCTCCTGGGCAGCGCCGCCGCCGCTCTCGTCACGGCCGCACTGCCCGCGCACACCCCGTCCTCCGTGTTCGACAACCCGCCCCCGGACAAGATCGTCATCGATGTCGCCACGGTCAACGGCTCCGGCTGCCCCGCGGGCACCGCCGCCGTCGCCGTCTCGGAGGACAACACCGCCTTCACGGTGACCTACAGCGACTACCTCGCCCAGGCCGGCGGCAACTCCGACCCCACGGCGTTCCGCAAGAACTGCCAGCTCAGCCTGGTCGTCCACGTCCCGCAGGGCTTCACGTACGCCATCGCCAGCGCGGACTACCGGGGCTTCGCCTCGCTCCAGCCCGGCGCGAGCGCCGTCCAGCGGGCCTCGTACTACTTCCAGGGCTCGTCCAGCACGGTGTTCAAGAACCACACCTTCACCGGCGCCTACAACGACAACTGGCAGGCCACCGACGTCACCGACTGGGCCCAGCTCGTCTACGCGCCCTGTGGTGTCCAGCGCAACTTCAACATCAACACGGAGCTGCGGGTGAACGCCGGCACCTCGTCGCCGGGCAAGGTCAGCTTCATGACGATGGACTCGACCGACGGCGACATCAGCACGGTGTACCACATGGCCTGGAAGGAGTGTCCCCGCAAGTGAGGCGAGGGGGCCGCCCGTGCGGGTGCGGGCGGCCCCGTGATCACCTGCCCGCGTGGGCGACGAACTCCGCCCAGGCGGCGGGGGAGAGGGTGAGCCGGGGCCCGTCCTCGTCCTTGGAGTCACGGACGTGGACGTGGTGGGGGAGGGTGGCGACTTCGACGCAGTCGCCTGAACCGCTGCTGCTGTAACTGCTCTTGAACCAAGCCAGTTCGGACGTGCTCATAGGTTCCCTCGCATCCGATGCAACAGGCCCACGGAGTCCTCGATGCTCAAAGCCTGTGAACGCATCCTGGCATACCGCTGCTGCAGCACGCTGATCGCTTTCGGATCGGAGACGAGGTGCCCGGTCTCGGGGGCCTCCATGTAGGCGGACCACTTGTGCTTCGGTGTCTCCAGCAGCTGCATCGACCCGTGCAATCCGGCGTGAGCTTTCCTCACCAGTGGCATGATCTGGATCTCGATGTTCCGCAGCTCGCTCAAGTTCAGCAGGTGTGCGATGGTCCCCAGACTGACCTGCTTGCCGCCGGTCTGACGCAGCAGCACGTGCTCCTCGATGATGAAGCCGAAGGCGGTGTTCGGCCGGTCGCGCAGCAGCTTCTGTCGTTCCACCCGCGCCGCCCAATTGGACTCGATCTGCTCGTCGTTCAGCGGTGGAAGCTCATCGACGAACAACTGCCGTGCGTACGCCTCCGTCTGCAACAGCCCTGGGATCATCCTGCACTCGTAGGTGTACAGGGTGATGGCCAGCTTCTCCATCGAAGCCCACCGCCGGAACCAGGCCGCCAGCCCGGGCTGTCGCACGAGGTGTTCCACGGCGCGCCGTAACGCCCCCGTGTTCCCCAAGGCCCTCTCCGCCGCCTCGACGAAGTCGACGTCCGGCATGCGCCTGCCCAGCTCCACCGAGGCCACCGTGTGCTTGGAGAAGCCCACCAGCCCCCCGAATTCCTCCCGGCTCAGCCCGTTGAACTCGCGCAGGGCCTGGACCACCGCGCCGAACGTCCGCAGACTGTCCGACGACTCCGGCTCGCCGCTGCCCGTACCCGCCTGCCCGTCGACCGCCATGGTCACCTCCCGCGCCCATGGTCACGCCCCGTGACCGGTACTGTCCAGCCGGTGACCGCGTACGCTCGCGCAGCGTACGCGGCTCTGACCTGGTGAACGCCCGTCGGGGCCCGTCACATTGGCGGCATGACAGTACGTCCCACCCCCCGACCCCCGGTCACCGTACGTGTGTTCACACAGCGGCTCAGCGCGACCCCGAGGGGCGCCCGCCTGGCCAGGCACCTCGCGCTGCACCAGCTGGACCGCTGGGGCATCCCGCACGGCACGGACGTCTCCGACGCGGTCGCGGTGATCGTGGCGGAGCTGGCGGCGAACGCGGTGACGCACGGCCGCGTGCCGGGAAGGGACTTCGAGCTGCGGCTCCTCCTGATCCCGGGAAGCGTACGGATCGAGGTCACCGACACCCGCACGGGTCCGCGCCCGCCGGGCCCCGGCGTCGTACGCCCGCCGTGCCCGCTCGGCGAGGCGGGGCGCGGGCTGCTGCTCGTGGACGCGGTCGCCGCCCGCTGGGAGGTCCTGGACCGCACGCCCGCGCCGGGCAAGACGGTCCGCGCGGAGGTGGACGTACCGGACTGGCTCGGCATCGCGCGGAGGGCCGGCGCCTGACCGCCGGCCGGAGGGACTCCGTGGGCTTCGGCGGAACACCGCCCACGGCCCCGGGGTCACGGGCGCGGGAAGCGGGCGCGCACGGCGTCGACGCAGGTGTCCCGGGACGTGGGCCCGCCGAACCGGAGACGGTCGTAGGCCGTGAACGCCGCTTCCAGGGCGTCGAGTTCGTCGACCAGGGCGTGCAACCGCCCGGACCACCGCGCCGAGCCGGCGTCCGCCTCTTCCACGGCGGCTTCGATCGCGGCCGTCAGGTGGTCCTTGCGCCGGATGGTGGCCGGGGTCACCGAGTGCAGACAGACGTACTGTCCGCTGAGGTACGCGTCCCACTCCGCCTTTCCGGCGACCGGGTCGGCCCAGTGAGCGGTGAACCACGCTTCGAGCAGGTCCACGCCGCCGGCCTCGTCGGCGAGGGCGAACAGGTCGGCCGGCACCATCTCGGCACCGTCGGACCGCAGGTACCCCGGAAGCGGCAGACGCCTCCCCAGCATCAGTCGGCGGACCGCGTCGGCGTCACGGCCGTGGACCGCGCACAACTCCTCCAGGGCGACGAACTGCGCGCTGACGTACACGTCGTCCGCACCGGTCATCGGATGGTCACCGTTGACCTCCCGGAACCGCTCGGCGAGCTGCTGCTTCAGGTCCGTCTCCGGCACGGGGGCCTCCGGCGTCATCGGCGCGGGCCTCTCCCGCGCGGCACTCCGGACGCTACGGCCCGGACGGTTCGGCACGCACCGAACCGTCGGCGGAATCCCCCGCGCCGGTGTCCGGCAGGACTCAGCCTTCCGTGACCGCCGGTTCGAGCAGGGACAGCGTCCGGGCGTCCGCGTCCACGTCCGCGCGGACGCCGAGGGGCAGCGGCAGGTTCGGTGAGGTGTGGCCGAAGTCGACCTGGGCGAGGACCGGGATGTCCCGCCGGCCCAGGACGTCGAGCACCACGTCGCGCAGGTCCGCGCGCCCTCCGCCGCCCTCGTGGGGCGTGACCTCGGTCGGGATGCCGACCACCATGGCCGCGATCCGGTCCAGCACACCGGACAGCCGCAGGGTGTGCAGGTCGTTCCAGATCCGCGAGACCGGCCGCTGCAGCTCCTCCCAGAACAGCACGGTGCCCTCGAACCGTTCGGGGGCCGGCGCGAACGGTGTCGCCTGCAGCAGGACCAGGCGGTTCAGCAGACCGCCGAACAGCGGTCCCTGCGCGCGGCCCGGCCGCCAGGTCTCCCAGGCCCCCCTCGCCGGCAGCGGGCCCGGCGCCTCGGCCTTGGTGAGCACCCGGGTGTAGAGGTCGACGAGCTCAAAGCGGCGGGCCTCGTCGCCCAGGGTGTACCAGTCGCTGCCGAAACCGTGGGTGGCGATGTCGGCGTGGAAGCCGACGAGGCCGGTCCTGGTGTGCAACGCCATGTGCAGCAGCGAGATGTCGCTGTAGCCGATGATCGGTTTCGGGTCGGTCCGGATCGCGTCCAGATCGATCAGATCGAGGTAGCCGATGGTCGCCCGGCCACCGGTGTGCGCGACGACGGCCCGCACCTCCGGGTCCCGGAGCAGGGCGTTGAGCTCGTCGGCCTGCTCCGCCGGAGTGCCCGACGCCCACCAGCGACTCCGCGCCGGGTCGACCATCGGGCTGACCCGCACACGGAAGCCCATCCGCTCGAGGATCGCCACACCGCGGGCGAGCAGTGGCTCCTCGCCCGGCTCGAGCTGGCCCGAGGGCGCGGTGACGACCACGAGGTCACCGGGGCGCAACGCGCGGGGCCGAAGGATCGCAGGCACGGGGGCTTCCTCCTTGTTGATCGACAGTGGCGGGCAACAAGGAGCCTGCCGCCGGTATTCCGCCCCACCGGCGTGATCGGGTCGAGCCCCGGCCCCCACCGGCCGGCTCCGCGCGGACCACCCGGGAGGGCGCCCGCCCGGCCCCGGGCCGGGCGTCACCGCACCCGCGGTGACGCCCGGCGCGCGGGTCAGCGTTCGACGCCCAGGGTGAGCGTCCCGGTGTAGCCCGCGGCGGGGGTGCTGCCCAGGGCGGTGAGGGTGAGCAGGCCCGAGGCGGCGCCTCCCCCGTCGTAGATGGAGTCCCGGGCGAGGGTGGTGCGGGTGACCGTGTTCGTCGAGTACGGGGAGACGCGCGCGACCGCGGTCGTGATCGTCTCGTTGAAGAAGAGCTGGCCGGTGTGGAGCTCCTGGCCGCCGGTGAAGTGGCCGTCCGAGGTCACGGTGACGTTCGTGTGGACCTTGACGTGGATGTGGACGCAGCGGCCCCGGTACCAGCCGGGGTAGATCGTCGTGATCGCCGCGACTCCGCTGGAGTTCGTCAGGACCCCGCCGCGCAGGAAGGTGCCGTTGTCGGGTTCGCTGTGGCCGTTGTTCCCGACGAAGCCGGAGTACTCGCCGAGGGCGTCGGCGTGCCAGAGCTCGACGAGCGCGTTGCTCAGCGGGGCGCAGGTGTCGTCGTCGACGACGGTGAGGGTCAGCTTCAGCGGGATGCCGGCCTTCCCCTCGCTGATGTCGGAGCGGACGTACTGTCCGTCGAGGTAGTAGGGGCCTTCGGTCATCTCCTTCGTGAGCGTGCAGACGGCCGCGGCGGCCACGGGGGCGGTGGCCGGAGCGGCGGGGGCGGGGGCGTCGGTCGCCACGGCGGCGCCCACGGCCAGGGTGGCGGCGGTGGCGCCCGTGGCGACCAGAACGGTGCGGCGTCCGACGGACGCGTCTGAGGTGTCTGTCATGAACACGGCACCGTAGGAACGGTTCCTGTCGGAGAGCTGTCAGTTCGGCAAAGTGACGGTCCGTCAAGTGGGATGTCGGACGACGGGAGGACGCCCGGGGCCCCGGACGAAGCCCGGCCCGGGTCGCCGCCCCCGCCTCTCGAAGAGTTTCGAGTGGCCGCGCGGACCATTGACGCGCGAGGGGTTCGACTCTACGTTCCCGTCCGACGACGCGACTGTCGTTCGGTATCACGAACGACGAACCCCCACTGAAGGAGCGTCCGCATGAGCCGCATCCCCCGCACGCCGCGCCCGCCCCGCATCTCCCGCAGGGCCACCCTCCTGGCCCTCCCGGCCGCCGTGCTGCTCGCCCTGACCCCCACCACCGCCTCCGCCTACCCCAACCCCGGCACGGTCACCGGATCGACCGTCGTCCACGACCCGACGATGATCCGCACCTCCGCCGGGCGCTACCTGCTGTACGCCACCGGTGGCGGACTGTCCTACCGCACCTCCACCGACCGGATCGCGTTCAGCGCGGGCGGCGACGCCTTCTCCACCCGGCCGGGCTGGTGGTCGTCGTACGGCACCACCGAGGCGTGGGCGCCGGACATCTCGTACCAGGGCGGCAAGTACCTGATGTACTACGCCGTCTCGACCTTCGGCTCGAACAAGTCGGCCATCGGACTGGCCGGTTCGACGACCGGACTGCCGGGCTCCTGGACCGACTACGGCACCGTCTACACCTCCACCGCCTCCAGCGACTACAACGCCATCGACCCCAACCTGTTCGTCGACGACAACGGCAAGTGGTGGCTGTCGTTCGGCAGTTGGTGGACCGGACTGAAGATGATCCAGATCGATCCGTCCACCGGGAAGCAGCTGTCCTCCCAGACCACCCGCTACTCCCTCGCCTCCCGCCCCACCGGGACCAAGGCCGTCGAGGCGCCGTTCGTCGTCAAGCGGGGCGGCTACTACTACCTCTTCGCCTCCTACGACACCTGCTGCGCCGGCACCGGCTCCACCTACAAGGTCAAGGTCGGCCGCGCGACCAGCGTCACCGGGCCGTACTACGACAAGAACGGCGTCTCGCTCATGAACAACGGCGGGACACCGGTGCTGGAGTCGCACGGGCGGTACATCGGCCCCGGCGGACAGTCGATCATGAAGGACGTCGACGGCGACCTGATCGTCTACCACTACTACGACGGCAACGACAACGGCACCCCCAAACTCGGCATCAACCTCCTGAACTGGAGCAGCGGATGGCCCGTCGCCTACTGACCCTGCTGGCCGCGCTGCTGCTCGCCCTGTCCCTGGGGCAGCCCTCGGCGAGCGCGGCCTCCTTCGCCAACCCGGTCAAGGCGCAGAAGGGCGCCGACCCCTGGATCTCGTACCACGACGGCAACTACTACCTGGTGACGACGAGCTGGACGAACGTCATCACCATCCGCAGGTCGGCCACCCTGGCGGGGCTCGCCACCGCGCCGAACGTGCAGGTGTGGCAGGGCGACGCGGCGAACCGCTGCTGCAACATCTGGGCGCCCGAGCTGCACCACCTCAACGGCCGCTGGTACCTGTACTACGTCGCCGGACAGAACGTCTCCGACTACAACCCGACCCAGCGCACGCACGTGCTGGAGAGCGCGGGCTCCGACCCGCTCGGCCCGTACACCTACAAGAACCAGCTCAACTCCGCCTGGATGCTCGACCCGACGGTCGCCACGATCAACGGGCAGCTCTACCTCTTCGGCAGCGCGAGCAACGGCACCCAGAACCTGGTCGCCGCCCGCATGTCGAACCCGTACACCCTGGCCACCGGCTTCTCCACCGTCTCCACGCCCACCTACGACTGGGAGCGCAACGGCACGGTCAACGAGGGCCCGGAGATCCTCCAGCGGGGCGGGCGGACCTTCCTGATCTACTCGGCCAGCGGCTGCTGGACCCCCGACTACAAGCTCGGCCAGCTCACGCTCACCGGCAGCGACCCGCTCTCGGCCTCCTCCTGGACGAAGAAGTCCACTCCGGTCTTCCAGCGCAGCGACGCCAACGGCGTCTACGGGCCCGGCCACAACGGCTTCTTCACCTCACCCGACGGCACCGAGAGCTGGATCGTCTACCACGCCAACGACTCCGCGTCCGACGGCTGCGACAACGGGCGCACCACCCGGGCCCAGAGGTTCACCTGGAACTCCGACGGCACCCCGAACCTCGGCACGCCGGTGCGTCTCGGGGCGAGCCAGGCCGGCCCGTCCGGCGAACCGTCCGCCGTCTCGACGACGTACACCCTCACCAACCGCAACAGCGGCAAGTGCCTGGACGTCGCGGGGAGTTCGTCGGCCGACGGCGCCGACGTCCAGCAGTACGCCTGCAACGGCGGCGCCAACCAGCGCTGGCGCGTCGAGGACCAGGGCGACGACACCAGCCGTCTGGTGAACGTGGCCACCGGCAAGGTCCTCGACACCGCGAACTGCTCCACCGCCGACGGGGCCGACCTGCGCCAGTGGAGCTGGCTGGACAACACCTGCCAGCGGTTCCGCTTCGTCGCCACCGACAGCGGCTACGTCCGCGTCGTCAACCAGGCCACCGGCAAGGTCGCCGACGTCGCCGACTGCTCCACGGCGGACGCCGCGGACGTACGGCAGTGGACCTGGCTGAACAACGCCTGCCAGCAGTGGCGGCTGAACCCGGTGTAGCGCGGCCTTCGGGGGGCGCTACCCGACCTGCCCCATCCCCGCCGCGTTCGGCCAGCTCTGGGCGTTGGGCCAGCCGGTCGCCGCGGCGGGGGAGAGGCCGTTGGTGCCGCGGACCTGGGCGGCGGTGAGGCCGCCCCTGGCGGGGACGCCGGGCGGGGTCGGGCCCGCCGCCGGGGCCATCGGCGCGGCGGCCGGGGCCATGGCGGCGGGCGCCATCGCCGGGGAGGGCGCGGGCGCGGGGGTCGTCTGCGGAGCGGGCGCGGGTACGGGAGTCATCTGCGGCGCGGGCACGGGCGCCATCGCGGCCGCCGCCGCGGGGACCGGAGCCGGGGCGGGCGCGGGCGCCGGCACCGACGGGGGGAAGACCTGGGCCGCCGCCGGCAGCGGCACCCCGGCGCCGTGGGAGGGAGCGGGCTGTGCCGCCGCCGGGACCGGCGCGCCGACGGCGGCGGCCGGGGCCGAGGTGAGCCCCGGCGCCCCGGCGCCGACGGCCTGAGCGGCGAGGCCCGGCAGGCCGGCGCCGTTGGTGGCGCCCACCAGCCGGTCCACCGCCGCCGTGCCCGAGCTGTAGCCGGCGCCGGCGCCCAGCTCGGGCACGGCGGCTCCCCTCCTGGTCCCGTAGAGCACCTGTTCCAGGCCGGACACCAGGCGACGCACGTCCACCTGGGGGCGCACCACGAGACGCAGGAAGCGGCTGGAGGAGCCGATCTTGTTGCCGCACTCGCGGACCAGGATGCGGTGCTCGGTGAGCAGCCGGTCCCGGACCACGGTGCCCTCGGCGCCCACGGGCAGGCGCACGAAGAGGAAGTTGCCCTGGGAGGGGTAGACGGTCAGGCCCGGCAGCGCGCTGAGCTGGCTCGCCATCTCCAGACGGTCCCGGCGCACCTGCATCAGGCTCTGCGCGTACTCGGGGCCGTGCTCCTTCAGCATGAACACCACGTGCTCGGCGAAGGAGTTGAGGTTCCACTTGGGCAGCATGGAACGGACGCGGCCGGCCAGCGCCGGGTTCGCCACCAGGTAGCCGAAGCGGATGCCGTGCAGGCCGAAGTTCTTGCCGAGGCTGCGCAGGACGATCACGTTCGGACGGAGCATGGCCTCCTGGACCACGCTCGGCTCCTGCTCGGCGTCCGCGAACTCCAGGAACGACTCGTCGACGACCACCAGGTCCAGGTCGGCCATCGCGTCCATGAACTGCGTGATCGCGTGCTTGTGCAGGAAACCGCCGTCGGGGTTGTTCGGGTTGCAGATGACGGCGACCCGGGTCCCGCGCGCCCGGATGAACTCGGCGTACTGGGCCAGGTCCAGGGCGAAGCCGCTGGACTCCTGGAGCGGGAACATGTCGACCCGCTTGCCGGTCTCCATCGGCTGGTCGGTCCAGCGGCCGAAGGTGGGGACGGGGACGGCGAGGGACTCGCGGACCAGCAGGTGGTCGATCCAGGTGATCAGCTCGGTGGAGCCGTTGCCCATGGCCACGGCCTGCGGCGGCAGCTGGAGGAGGTTGCACAGCTCGGCGGTGATGGTGTCCGCGCTGCTCGGGTAGTACGTGATGATGTCGCGCAGCCGCGCGGACATCTCGTCGAACATCTGCGGGGTGGGGAAGTACGGGTTGCACGGGATGCAGAAGTCGACGGGGCCGGCCCCCTCGCCGCCCTCACGCGTCAGCGCGGCCATCGACGGGCTGTGCGCCGCGGTGCTGCGGAACAACGAGGTGACGTTGTCGGCCATGGAACCTCCGTATGGGGCGGGTCCGGTGGGGACGACCGGGCCCGTCGTCATGTGGGTGGCCCGCGCGGGGGAGCGCGGGCCACCCTTACTTACGGAGGCCGGGGCGGCGCTGTTCAACCACCGGGGAAACGGTGTGGACTCCCGCGCCCCCCTGGTGACGGTGTGTCAGCGGCCGAACGAGTGGATCGTCGTCGTGCGGTACGTCTGCCCCGGCCGCAGCACGGTCGACGGGAACGACGGCTTGTTCGGCGAGTCCGGGAAGTGCTGCGTCTCCAGGCAGAGTCCGTCGCCCTGGCGGTAGACGGTCCCGCCCGAGCCGACGAGCGTGCCGTCGAGGAAGTTGCCGGAGTAGAACTGCAGACCGGGCTCGGTGGTGGAGATCGTCAGGGAGCGGCCCGAGGACGGGTCGCGCAGGGTCGCGACGGCCACCGGCTTCGCCGTGACGCCCTTGTCGAGCACCCAGTTGTGGTCGAAGCCCTGGCCGTACAGCAGCTGCTGGTGGGCGACGCGGATGTCCTCGCCGACGGCCTTGGCGCGGCGGAAGTCGAACGGGGTGCCGGCCGCCTTCGCCAGTTCGCCGGTGGGGATGAGCCCCGAGTCGACGGGCGTGTAGCGGGAGGCGGCGATCCTCAGCTCGTGGTCGTGGATCGAGCCGCTGTCCTCGCCCGCGAGGTTCCAGTAGACGTGGCTGGTCAGGTTGACGACCGTCGCCTTGTCGGTGGTGGCCTCGTAGTCGATGCGCCAGTCGCCCTGCCGGGTGAGGGTGTAGGTGACCTTCACCCGGAGGGTGCCCGGGTAGCCCATCTCGCCGTCGACGCTCGTGTAGTACAGGTACAGGCCGACGTCGGAGCCCTCGGCGAACGGTTCGACGTCCCACACCCGCTTGTCGAAGCCCTGGGCGCCGCCGTGCAGGGTGTTCTCGCCGTCGTTGACGCTGACCTGGTAGGCCTTGCCGTCGAGGGTGAAGCGGCCCTTGCCGATGCGGTTGCCGTAGCGGCCGATCAGCGCGCCGAAGTACGGCGACCCGGCGACGTAGTCCTCGATGGTGTCGAAGCCGAGGGAGACGTTCCGGTAACGGCCGTGACGGTCGGGGATCTCCAGGGACTGGACGATGCCGCCGTAGTCGAGGACCTTCAGCCGGGTGCCGCCGTTGGCCAGGGACCAGCTGGAGATCTTCGTGCCGTCGGCGAGGGTGCCGAAGGGCTTCTTCACCGGCGCCCTGCCTCCCGAGGCCTGTGCCGTGCCGCCGAGCGTGGTCGCGGCGATGCCCGCGGCGGCGGCTCCTGCGATGACCGTGCGTCTGTTCAGTTCCATCTGGCGGCTCCCGTGAGTGGGTCGGTGGGAGCCCCGCCGGGCCCGCGCCCCCAAGGGGCGCGGGGGACAGCGCGATACGCCACGACCGGCCCCCACCACGGGTACGGCTTTACCACCGGAGCGTCCCAGCTGTCATAAGAACCGGACTTGCGCTTGTTCCAGACGTCGAACCCGACGGCGGCCAGCAGGGCCAGGCCCTTGATGACCTGCTGCCAGTCGCTTCCGACGCCGAGGAGGTTCATGCCGTTGTTCAGCACGCCGAGGACGAGACCGCCGATGATCGCGCCGAGGACGGTGCCCACACCGCCGCTCATCGACGCGCCACCGATGAACGCCGAGGCGATCGCCTCGAGTTCGAAGTTCAGTCCCGCCTTCGGACCGGCCGCGTTCAGACGGGCGGCGACCACCAGACCCGCCAGGGCCGCGAGCACGCCCATGTTGAGGAAGACGTAGAAGGTGACCTTCTTGTCCTTCACGCCGGACAGCTTCGCCGCCGGCAGGTTGCCGCCGATCGCGTAGATGTGCCGGCCGAACACCGCGTTGCGCATGACGTAGCCGTAGCCGACCACCAGCGCGCCCAGGACCAGCAGGATGACCGGGGCGCCCTTGTAGCTGGCGAGCAGCAGCGTGAGCACGAGGATCGCGGCGGCGATGGAGACGATCTTGAGCAGGAAGATGTTGCGCGGCACGACGTCCAGCGAGAACTCCTGCTGGCGCTTGCGGTCGCGGAACTCCTGCAGGACCACGGAGACGATCAGGACCAGGCCCAGCAGCAGGGTGATGTTGTGGTAGTTGGTCTCCGGGCCGACCTCGGGCAGGAAGCCGTTGCCGAGCTTCTGCAGCCCGTCCGGGAACGGGCCGAGGGTCTGGCCCTCCAGGAAGATCTCCGTCATGCCGCGGAAGACCAGCATGCCGGCGAGGGTCACGATGAACGACGGTATGCCGAGGTAGGCGATCAGATAGCCCTGCACCGAGCCCGCGACGCCGCCCACCACCAGGGAGAGCACGACCGCGACGGGCCACGACACGTCGTGTTCGACGGTCAGGACGGCCGCGAAGGCGCCCACGAACGCGGTCAGCGATCCGACCGACAGGTCGATGTGGCCCGCGATGATCACCAGCATCATGCCGATCGCGAGGATCAGGATGTAGCTGTTCTGCAGCACCAGGTTGGAGACGTTGCGCGGCAGCAGCAGGTCGCCGTCGGTCCACACCGCGAAGAGGACGACGATCAGGCCGAGGGCGATCAGCATGCCGTACTGACGCATGTTGCGGCGCAGGCCGTCGAGCATCAGCTGGAGCAGGTTCCCGCCGCCCGTGCCGCCGCCCTTGCCCGGCGGCGCGGCGGCCGGGCTCTTGTCGGTCACTTCGGTGCTCATCGCGTTACCTCTTTGTCCTTCGTCATCTGACGCATCAGCACTTCCTGCGTGGCCTCGGCCCGCGGGACCTCGCCCGTCAGGCGCCCGGCGGCCATGGTGTAGATGCGGTCGCACATGCCGAGCAGCTCGGGCAGCTCGGAGGAGATGAAGACGACCGCCTTGCCCTGGGCCGCCAACTGGTCGATGACCGTGTAGATCTCGTACTTGGCGCCCACGTCGATGCCGCGCGTGGGCTCGTCCAGGATCAGCACGTCCGGACCCGCGAAGATCCACTTGCTGAGGACGACCTTCTGCTGGTTGCCGCCGGAGAGCTTGCCCACCGGCTCGAAGACGGTCGGCGCCTTGATGTTCATGGTCCTGCGGTAGCCCTCGGCGACCTGCCGTTCCTCGTGCTCGTCGACGATCCCGCGCTTGGCCACCTTGTTCAGGGCGGTCAGGGAGATGTTGCGGTTGATGGTGTCGATGAGGTTGAGGCCGTAGTGCTTGCGGTCCTCGGTGACGTAGGCGATCCCGTGGTCGACCGCCTCCGACACGGTCCTGGTGCGGATCTCCCGGCCGTCCTTGAGGACCGTGCCGGCGGCGTGGCGGCCGTAGGCGCGTCCGAAGACGCTCATCGCGAGCTCGGTGCGGCCGGCGCCCATCAGGCCCGCGATGCCGACGATCTCGCCGCGCCGCACGTGGATCGAGACGTCGTCGACGACCTTGCGGTGCTGGTCGATCGGGTGGTGCACGGTCCAGTTGCGGATCTCCAGGGCGGGCGCCGCCCCTTCCTCCGCCTCGTGCGGGGTGCGCTCGGGGAAGCGGTGGTCGAGGTCGCGGCCGACCATGCCGCTGATGATCCGGTCCTCGGTGGTCTCCGGCGCCCTCACGTCCAGCGTCTCGATCGTCCGGCCGTCGCGCAGGATCGTCACCGAGTCGGCGACCTTGCGGATCTCGTTGAGCTTGTGGGAGATGATGATCGAGGTGATGCCCTGCTTCTTCAGCTCCAGGATCAGGTCGAGGAGCTTGTCGCTGTCCTCGTCGTTCAGAGCCGCGGTCGGCTCGTCCAGGATGAGCAGCTTCACCTCCTTCGACAGCGCCTTGGCGATCTCCACGAGCTGCTGCTTGCCCACGCCGATGTCGGCGACGCGGGTCTGCGGGTGGTCGGTGAGGCCGACCCGCCGCAGCAGCTCGCTGGCCTTGCGCAGCGTCTCGTTCCAGTTGATGACGCCGCGCGTGCTCTGCTCGTTGCCGAGGAAGATGTTCTCCGCGAGGGAGAGGTACGGCACCAGCGCCAGCTCCTGGTGGATGATCACGATGCCGTGCTGCTCGCTCGCCCGGATGTCCTTGAAGCGGCAGACCTCTGACTCGAAGAGGATCTCGCCCTCGTAGCTGCCGTGCGGATGGACGCCGGAGAGCACCTTCATCAAGGTCGACTTCCCGGCGCCGTTCTCGCCGCAGATGGCGTGGACCTCGCCCTGCCGGACGGTCAGTGTGACGTCCGACAGCGCCTTCACACCGGGAAAGGTCTTGACGATCGAGCGCATTTCCAGGACGGGTCCCGCCATGGTCGTGCCTTCCAATCCGTGAGGGGGCGGGACTACTTGAGCTGGTCGGCGGTGTAGTAGCCGCCGTCGACGAGGACCTGGGTGTAGTTGGTCTTGTCGACGCTGACCGGCTCCAGCAGGTAGGCCGGGACGACCTTCGCGCCGTTGTCGTAGGTCTTGGTGTCGTTGGTCTCGGGCGTCTTGCCGTTCAGGGCCGCGTCGACCATGTTCGAGGCGACCTTGGCCAGCTCACGGGTGTCCTTGTAGACGGTCTGGGTCTGCCCGCCCGCGATGATCGACTTCACCGAGGCCAGCTCGGCGTCCTGACCGGTGATCACCGGCAGCGGCTTGCCGGCGGAGCCGTAGCCGTCCGACTTCAGCGCCGACAGGATGCCGATGGAGATGCCGTCGTACGGCGACAGGACGGCGTCGACCTTCTTGCTCTGGTACGACTTGGTGAGGATGTCGTCCATGCGCTTCTGGGCGGTGGCGCCGTCCCAGCGCAGGGTCGTCACCTGGGTGAGGCCGGTCTGGCCGGACTGGACGACGAGCTTCTTGCTGTCGATGTACGGCTTCAGGACGCTCATCGCGCCGTTGAAGAAGTACTTGGTGTTGTTGTCGTCGTTGGAGCCGGCGAACAGCTCGATGTTGAAGGGGCCCTTGCCGCTCTTCAGGCCGAGCTTGTCGACGATGTAGTTCGCCTGGAGCTGGCCGACCTTCTCGTTGTCGAAGGACGCGTAGTAGTCGACGTCCTTCGTGCCGAGGATCAGCCGGTCGTAGGCGATGACCGGGATCTTGGCGTCGGCGGCCTGCTGGAGCACGTTGTTCAGGGACTTGTTGTCGATCGCCGCGATGATCAGCGCCTTGACGCCCTGGGTGATCAGGTTCTCGATCTGCGAGACCTGCTGGTCGGGGTCGTCCTCGCCGTAGACCAGCTTGGTCTTGTAGCCCTTGGACTCGAGGTTCGTGACGACGTTCTTGCCGTCGGCGATCCAGCGCTCGGAGGACTTGGTCGGCATCGCGATGCCGATGGTGCCGCCCTTGGCGCTCCCCGCGCTCTCCTCGCTGCCGCCCTCGCTGTTCTGGCCGCAGGCGGTCAGGGTCAGGGCGAGGGAGGCGGCTCCGGCTATGGCGGCGAGGGCGGCTCTGCGAGTACGCATGGTCATCATCCTTGATGTGGTGAGGGAAGGCCTCGGTCCGGTGGACCAAGCCGCCGGGGGCGGTGCGGGAGGGACCGAGACAACGCGCGTGTGGGATTCTGTTCGGCTGCGTCGTCTTGTGTGAAGACTTCTTGTCCTGCGTGTCCGGAACGTTATGCGGACGTTTCGAACCGCTTCAGCTCGCCCGGCAGCCGGGACCCCAGCGGGGCCATGTCGCCGTCGGCCCCGTGACGTGCCAGAAGGTCCAGTGCCAGCCGGCCGCGCCGCACCCGTTCCTTGGCGGTGGACAGCGTCAGCTCCCTCATGTGGTGGCCGTAGGGGTAGATGCCGGGAGCCTTGGACAGGCCGAACTTCAGGTAGAGCGGTGCGCCGCGCCGGATCAGCTCGGCGACCTCGTACATCCGGACGTACCCGCCGAGGTCGTCGGGGGCCTCGATGTACATGTCCATGGGAGCGCCGGACACCCGGCGGATCTCGGTGAGGTGATCCAGCGTCAGGTCGCTGGGCACGTTGACCGAGTCGGCGCCGAGCCGCTCGTACACCGCGTAGGCGGCCGGGTTGACGGGGCCGATCAGCGCCGAGACCTTCAGCGTGGTGTCGGCCGGGACGATGCCGGCCACCCGGGCCCGGTGCAGCGTCCACAGCACGCCCTCGTCGGCCACGAGCAGGCACTTGACGCCCAGTTCCGTGGCCCGGACGGCGTCCTCGACGCATCCGGCGACGGCGTCGTGGCCGCGGGCCCTGAGCCCCGCGCCGCGGGAGTCGGTGCGGGTCGAGCCGCCGATGTCCCACGTGCCGCGCGGCCCGGTGAACAGGCACAGCTCGATGTCGCGTTCCTGGGTGGCCTCGACCATCTCGGTGATCTCGGCGTCGGTCAGCATCCACACGCCGCTGCCCTGGCTGATCCGGTGGACCGGCACGTCGAGCCGCGAGGCTTCCTTCAGGACGACGGCCAGCGCTTCGGGACCCTCGCACGAGGGGATCTCGGTGCGCCAGCGGCCGCCGCCCGGGAAGGTGTGGGTGGAGGTGTCGGCGGGGTCGAGGGCGGGCGCGCCCAGGCCGAGCGAGGCGAGCGCCTGCTCGCCGGGTCGACGGGCTGCCGTGGCGGAAGCGTCGGTCACAAGCTGTCCTTCGTGTTCGATATGTCGGACGAGGTTCGCGGCTCAAGGCGTGGGGGGCTCGGGTGTGCGCCGGCACGGGGACCGTCAGGCGTCCCCGTGCCGGTGTACGACTAGGGGCGCAGGAGCACCTTGCCCACCTTCGGGTCGCCGGACCCGACCAGCTCGATCGCCTCGGAGAACTCGGCGAGCGGCAGCTCGTGCGTGACGAGCGGCA
Source organism: Streptomyces sp. NPDC017936 (assembly GCF_044328485.1). Classification (NCBI taxonomy): domain Bacteria; kingdom Bacillati; phylum Actinomycetota; class Actinomycetes; order Kitasatosporales; family Streptomycetaceae; genus Streptomyces; species Streptomyces sp. NPDC017936. The sequence continues at coordinate 612,821 of NZ_JBIRHK010000003.1, forward strand.
GCGGATCGAGCAGACCGGACGCGAACACCCGTACGGTGTGCGACCAGGCGTCCGGCGGCGCGCCGAAGACGGTGTGCACCTCCAGCTGCCGTACGACCAGGTCGGTGGGGTCGAGACCGGCGGCGCCCGGCGCCGGGATGCCCGTCAGCACCAGCCGGCCGCCGCGCCTGAGCAGCGAGGCGGAGACGTGCGCGGCGGACGCGGACCCGGCCGTCTCGATCACGACGTCGAAGTCGCCGGGCAGCTCCTCGTCCCGGACCCGGAAGTCGGTGGCCCCGAACTGCCGGGAGAGGGCCTCCCGGTCCCGCCGCGTGCCCACGACCAGCAGCTCGCTCGGCGAGCCCGCCCTCAGGAACTGCACGGCGAACATGCCCAGCGTCCCGGTGCCGACGACCGCGACCCGTTCGCCCGGCAGGGCGTGGGCCTTGATCGCGGCGGCCGCGATGCAGGCGGCGGGCTCCAGCAGGGCCGCCGCCGTCAGGTCGGCGTCCTCGGGCAGGACGTGCAGCAGCCGGGCCGGCAGGGTGAGCGTGGCGGCCATCGCACCCGGCTGGGTGAACCCGGTCTCCTCGTACCCGGCCCCGCACAGCGTGGTCTCGCCCGCGTGGCAGCGGTCGCAGACCTGGCAGTTGCGGAAGCCCTCGCCGACGACCTTGCGGCCCACGAGGCCCTGCGGCACCCCGGCGCCCACGGCGCCGACCGTCCCCGACCACTCGTGGCCGGGGGTGAGCGGGTAGCGGACGTACCCTGAAGGCCGGTTGCCCTGGTACACCTCGCGGTCGCTGCCGCAGATGCCGACCGCGTGCACCCGGACGAGCGCCTCGCCGGGGCCGGGCTCGCGAGGCGTGTGCGCGACGAGCCGGTGCTCGCCGGGCGCCTCGACGACGACGGCGGTGCTCACTGCTGCGTGCCCTTCGGCTTGCGCTGCTCCCAGCCCTCGGCCCACAGGTCGAAGCGGGCCTGCTGCTGCGGGAACTCGGCCGCCGCGTCGACGTCCAGCTCGACGCCGAGACCGGGCGCGTCGGAGAGGTGGAAGCAGCCGTCCTCCGGGTCCACCTGCGGCGCGCCCTTGACCACCTTCTTGATCTCCGCGTCGGCGAAGTCGTTGAAGTGCTCGAGGATCTTGAAGTTGGGGGAGGTGAAGCCGACCTGGAGCGAGGCGGCGGTGAGCACCGAGCCGCCCACGTTGTGCGGGGCGACGAGCATGTAGTGGGTCTCGGCGGTCGCGGCGAGCTTGCGGGTCTCCCAGATGCCACCGATGTGGCCGACGTCCGGCTGGATGATGTCGACGGCCTGGTTCTCGAAGAGCTCGCGGAACTCGATGCGGTCGTGGATGCGCTCGCCGGTGGCGACGGGGACGTCGACCTTGGCGGCGACCTTCTCCAGCGCCTTCAGGTTCTCCGGCGGGCAGGGCTCCTCCAGCCAGGCCGGCTTGAAGGGGGCGAGCTCCTTGGCGAGCCGTACGGCGGTGGCGGGGGAGAACCGGCCGTGCATCTCCAGCATCAGCTCGGCGTCCGGCCCGATGGCGTCGCGCACGGCCTCGATGAGGGAGACGGCGTACAGCGTCTGCTCGTGGTCCAGCTCGAAGTGGCCGGTGCCGAAGGGGTCGATCTTGAGCGCCCGGTAACCGCGCTCCATGACCCCCTGGGCGGCCTTGTGGTAGGCCTCGGGCGTCCGCTCGGTGGTGTACCACCCGTTGGCGTAGGCCTTGACCTTGTCGGTCACCTTCCCGCCGAGCAGCTGCCACACCGGGACCCCGAGGGCCTTGCCCTTGATGTCCCAGCAGGCCATCTCGATCACCGCGATGCCGGACATCACGATCTCGCCGGCGCGCCCGTAGTCGCCGTACTTCATCCGGCGCACGAGGTCCTCGACAGCGAACGGGTCGGAGCCGAGAATGTGGTTGGCCTCGGCCTCCCTCAGATAGCCGATCAGCGCGTCGGTGTGACCGAGCATGCGGGTCTCGCCGACACCCGTGATGCCTTCGTCGGTGTGCACCTGGACGTAGGTCAGGTTGCGCCAAGGCGTCCCGACCACGTGTGTGCTGATTCCGGTGATGCGCACGGAAGTTGCCCCTCAGCTGTTCGAGATTTCGTCACACGTTCGAAATGCTGGCGTGACAGTAAGGACGCGGCGAGGGGGGTGTCAATGGGTCGAACGCATAACGGTTTCGACAGTTTCGAAAGCCGCTTTCGGGAACGAGTCACGACTCGGGCGCGATCCGCGGACGATCCCGGGCGCGGCGCGCCCCACGGGCGTGCGGGGCGGGTGGTTTCCCACACAACTTTCACAGGCGGGCCTAGGAACGCGGCGCTCCGGGAATCTAATCTTCCCGCGTCATGGACTTCTGCCACCCGTGCCGACGGCACCTCAACGGCGCCCTCGCCTGCCCGGGGTGCGGCACCCCCGCCGACGCGCTGCGCGCGTACCCGCCGGACGCGTACGCGTCGGTGCCCTCCGATCGGCAGTCGTACGCGGGGGGGTCGTACGCCCCTCGGGAGCACGGCCACGACGGCGGCGGGGGCGAGCGGGACGGCCGGTACGAGTGGGGCGGCGCGGCCGCGGACACCGCGGGTGCCGCGGACGTCGGCGACACCGCGAGGACCACGGAGGCCGGCGGCGAGGCGGAGGGCGCCGAGGTCGCGGAGGCTGCCGCGGGGGCCGGGTCCGGTGCGCGGGCGCCGGAGGGCGGTGGCCGTGCCGCCCGCCGCCGCGAGCAGGGGCGCGGCCGGGGCCGCGGCCGGGAGCCGGCCGACGACGGCCCGGCCGACGACGGCCCCGGCGACGACGGCCCCGACGACGACGGCTTCGCCACCGGCGCCACGAGTCGTCGCGATCGCAAGGCCGCCGTTCACCGCCGGCGCCGCCGCCGCACCGTGCTGATCGCCGCGGGCTTCGTCCTGGCGGCCGGCGGACTGAGCCTGGCCGAACTCGGCATCGACGCCCCCGGCTTCCCCGGTTCGAACCCGGCGGCGGCCGGCGGGGAGTCCTCGGAGATCGAGGCGGACGACCCGGCGCCGGGCACCACCGCCGAGGCACTGGGGGACGACTCCGGCGCCGGCGAGGGCCCCGCCTCCGCCTCCGCCCCGGCGTCCGCCTCCGCCTCCGAGAGCGCGTCCGCCTCGGCCTCGGCGTCCCCCTCCGAGAGCGCGTCGGCCTCGGCGACCCCCGGCCCGTCCGGGGCTCCCCGGTCGGCCACGGCGCCCGGCGAACCTCCGGCCCCCGACGAGGAGAACACCAGCTCGGACCCGGCCCCCACCCCGACGTCCGACCCGACGACGCCGGAACCGGATCCGGAACCGTCGCCCTCGAAGACGTGCGACCGTTTCCTGTGGTGGTGCACCTGAGGCCGCCCCGGCGTCCCCCGTCCGTCACCTGACCCCGTCACGGCGCCCGCCCGCCGGACTCCGCGGCGGCACGCGTAGGCACCACGCGGGCCCGCCGGGCGGGCCCGATCGGCTCGGCGCCGCGTGCTCCGCCGCCTCCTCACGGCCGGAGCCGCCGGCGTCACCGCTGCCTGCCCTCGTCACAGCGCCCGCCGGGGCCTGCGGCGGTGCGCGTGAGGCGTCGCGTGCTCCGCAGGACGGGTCCGCCCGAGCCGCCCGCATCGCTGCTGCTCGCCCCCATCGCGGCGCCCGCCCGCCAGGCTCCGCGGCGGCACGCGTGAGGCGTCGCGCGGGCCCGCCGGGCGGGACCGGTCGGCTCGGCGCCGCGTGCTCCGCAGGACGGGTCCGCCCGAGCCGCCCGCATCGCTGCTGCTCGCCCTCGTCGCGGCGCCCGGCCGCCGGGGCCTGCGGGAGCACGCGTGAGGCGTCGCGCGGGCCCGCCGGGCGGGACCGGTCGGCTCGGCGCCGCGCGCCCGTGCGGCAGGGCCGTTCAGTCGGTCGTTCCGAGCATGCGCTGCAGCAATCCCCGCAGCGCCACCCGCTCCTCCTTCGTGAGCCCCGCCAGCGGCTCGCGGGCGAAGCGCAGGGACTCGCGCAGTCCCTTGGCCACCCGTCGCCCCTCCTCGGTGGCCGCCGCCAGCTTCACGCGGCGGTCGGACGGGTCGGGGCGGCGCTCGACCAGGCCGCGGGCCTCCAGGCGGTCGACGATGCCGGTCACGTTGGACGGCTCGCACTTCAGCCTGTTCGCCAGCTTCCGCATGGGCAGCGGTTCCAGGGAGAGCAGTCCCAGCAGCTTCGCCTGCGCGCCGGTGAGGGCGTGCCCGGCCGCGGCCTCCTCGTAGTCGGCGTGGTAGCGGGCCACGACCTCGCCGATCAGCTCGACGACTTCCAGGGTCAGGGCGTCCGGGAGGGGGGACCGGGATGAGGTGGCCATGGGGTGAGGGTACCCGGCTTACTTGACATCCTGAAATATTCAGGCGCATGGTTGTTTCAGGTAGTGAAACATTTGAAAGGCGGCCCCCATGACCCACCCGGCCCTCCCCGCCACCAGTCGCGAATGGCGCCTGCTCAGCCGCCCCGTCGGCTGGCCGAAGCCCGAGGACTTCGAGCTGGCCGAGGCGGAGATCCGGCAGCCGCGCCCCGGTCAGGTGCTCGTGCGCAACGAGTACCTCTCGGTCGACCCGTACATGCGCGGCCGCATGAGCAGCGCGAAGTCCTACGTCGCCCCCTTCGAACTGGGCAAGGCCATGCAGGGCGGGGCGGTCGGCGAGGTGGTCGCCTCCGAGGCCGAGGGCATCGCCCCCGGCGACCACGTGCTGCACTTCGGCGGCTGGCGCGAGTACGCCACGGTCGACGCCCAGCAGGCCGTCAAGGTCGACCCGGAGGCCGCGCCGCTCTCCGCCTACCTCGGCGTCCTCGGCATGACGGGCCTCACCGCCTACGCCGGACTGCTGCGCACCGCCTCTTTCAAGGAGGGCGACTCGGTGTTCGTGTCGGGCGCGGCGGGCGCCGTCGGCAGCCAGGTCGGCCAGATCGCCAGGCTGAAGGGCGCGTCACGCGTCGTCGGCTCGGCCGGCTCCGACGAGAAGGTCAAGCTGCTCGTCGAGGAGTACGGCTTCGACGCCGCCTTCAACTACAAGAACGGCCCGGTGGCCGAGCAGTTGCGCGAGGCCGCGCCGGACGGCGTCGACGTCTACTTCGACAACGTCGGCGGCGACCACCTCGAGGCCGCCATCGGCTCCCTCAACCAGGGCGGCCGCATCGCGGTCTGCGGGATGATCTCCGTGTACAACAACACCGAGCCCGCCCCCGGCCCGAAGAACCTCGCCCGCCTCATCCAGACCCGCGGCCGCATCGAGGGCTTCCTGGTCGGCGACCACTACGACCTCCAGCCGCAGTTCGTCCAGGAGGTCGGCCCCTGGGTCCGCTCCGGCGAGCTGAAGTACCGCGAGACGGTCGTCGAGGGCATCGAGAACAACCTGGAGGCGTTCCTCGGGGTCCTGCGCGGCGACAACACCGGCAAGATGATCGTCAAGCTGTGAGGGCCTGACGGCTCCCCGGCGGCACCCGGAGCGGGCCCCGGCCCGCATCCCCCGCCGGCGTCGGAGGGGGCGCCGCCCGCGCGAGCATCGCCGTGACGTGCGTCCGGCGGCGCTCGCCGCACACGCCGCAGGCCGCACCCCCGGACGTGGGGTGCGGCCTGAGGCGCGCGCGTTCCCGTCAGCTCGCCAGCGCCGCCGTGTGCACCGCCCGCACCAGCCGCTCGTTCTCCGGCGCCGCCCCGCCGGGGAAGGCGTACCGCCGCCGCGCGTAGCCGTACGCCAGCCCGCTGCGCGGATCCGCGAAGGCCTGCGAACCGCTCGCCCCGCTGTGTCCGAACGTCCCGGCGCCCAAGAACGGGTACGCGAGGTCCGCCGTCATCTGGAAGCCGAGCCCGAACGCCTTGTGCGTCCGCGACACCAGGTCGTACCCGACGGAGTGGACCTGGCCGAACTCGGCGACGGTGTCCGGCTTCAGCAGCGGCGGCCGGCCGTCCACCTCGCTGATCGCCGCCGCGTACATCCCGGCGAGCCCGCGCGCAGCGGCCACACCGCCCGCCGACGCCGGCCCCTTGGCCCGCACCGGACGGGAGTTGGCGTGGGCCACCAGGTCGCCCGCGCCCGGCACGTGCAGGTTGAACGCGATCGAGCCGAGCGTGTGCGGGCCGGTCCGCTCGGCGTCGATGACCGCCTGCTGCTCCGGCGTCGGCGCCATCGGCTGCACCGGGCGGAAGCGCGGCTCCAGCGCCTCGGGCAGACCCAGGTGGAAGTCGAGGCCGTACGGCGCGCGGATCCGCTCCTCGTACACCTCCTGGAGGGTGCGGCCGGTGGCCCGGCGCACCACCTCGCCCGTCAGCGCCCCGATGACGTAGGCGTGGTAGCCGAAGGCCGTGCCGGGACGCCAGAACGGGCGCTGGTCCGCGAGCCGTTCGGCGATCACCCGGTCGTCGGCCAGCTCCTCCGCGGAGAACCCGGCGTCCAGGCCCACCACCCCGGCCCGGTGCGCGAGCAGGTCGCGCAGGGTCAGCGCGCCCTTGCCCTCGGCCCCGAACTCCGGCCAGTAGTACGTCACCCTGCGGTCCAGCTCCAGGGTGCCGTCCTGCACCAGCAGGGCGACCACGAGATGGGCGGCGCCCTTGGTCGACGAGAAGACGCCGTACAGCGACTCCGCGTCCGCGCCGTCCCCCGCCCACAGGTCGACGACCCTGCGGCCGTGCACGTACGCGCACAACTGCCCCTCGTAGTCGGGCCGTTCCTCCGCCACGAACGCGGCGAACTCCTCGCGCACCGCCTCGAATCCGTCCGCGACGGTGCCGTGGATCTCCAGCGTCATCCGCTCTCCTCGATAACTGACCGCTGTGCGCGTGTGCCCTGGTGAACAACGCCCGTGCGACCCGGGCGGGCTTCCCCCTCGGGATGATCTCCGAAGGGCGGCTCGGTGCCGAACGGCACCGCGTGCCCGCCGCGCGCGGACGGGTCCCCCTCGCACGGCCCCGGCACGGGGCAGATGATATGCACACGCCCGATAGAGTTCCGTCATGCGCGATCTCGGGGCCGGTTTCAAGTTCCTCCTGGAGGGCCAGCGGTGGGTGGCCCGGCACGGCAAGCAGTTCGGCTTCGGGCTGCTCCCGGGGCTGATCACCCTCGTCCTGTACGTGGGCGCGCTGGTGGCGCTCGGGGTGTGGGGCGGGGACTTCGTGGCGTGGGCGACGCCGTTCGCCGACGACTGGTCGAGCCCGTGGCAGGGGCTGTTCCGCGGCCTCCTCACGGTGGTGCTGTTCGCCCTCGGCCTGCTCCTGTCCGTGGTGACCTTCACCGCGGTCACGCTGCTGATCGGGCAGCCCTTCTACGAGAGCCTCTCCGAGGCGGTCGACCGTGACGTCTCGCCCGACGGGACGGCCCCGAAGTCGGGGCTGCCGTTCTGGCGGGAGCTGTGGGTCTCGGCCCGCGACAGCCTGCGGATCGTGGTGCGGGCCCTGCTGTGGGGCGTGCTGCTGTTCGCCCTCGGGTTCATCCCGTTCGTCGGGCAGACCGTCGTCCCGGTGATCGGCTTCTTCGTCACCGGCTTCTTCCTCACCGAGGAGCTCACCGCCGTCGCCCTGCAGCGCCGGAACGTCGACCTGCGCGCCCGCCTCACCCTCCTGCGCGCCCGCAAGACCCTGGTCTGGGGCTTCGGCGCCCCGCTGGGCCTGGCCTTCCTGGTCCCCTTCGTCGCGGTGTTCCTGATGCCGGGCGCGGTCGCGGGCGCGACGCTCATGGCGCGGGAGCTGCTGGGGGAGGAGACCGGCGACCGGGCCGCCGACGACCGTGAGGAGGAGGGCGCCGCCCCGTGACCGAGATACTCGCCGTGGCCGTCATCACCGTCCTGGCCGTCGTCGCGCCGGGCGCCGACTTCGCCATGATCGTCCGCAACAGCTACCTCCACGGCCGCCGCACGGGCCTGTTCGCGGCCGCGGGCGTCGCGGCCGGCGTCCTCGTCCACGTCACGTACACGATGCTCGGCGTGGGCCTGCTGATCGCGTCCTCCACCTTCCTCTTCACCGTCATCAAGCTGACCGGCGCGGCCTACCTGGTCCACGTCGGCGTCCGCACCTTCCGCACCGAGACCCGGGTCGAGGTCGACCTGAGCGGCGGGACGGAGCTGTCCCCGCTCGCCGCCCTGCGGGCCGGCTTCCTCACCAACGTCCTCAACCCGAAGACGACCCTCTTCGTCGTCTCGACCTTCGCCCAGGCCGTCAGCCCCGGCACCCCGGTGTACCGGCAGGTCGGCTACGGCCTGTTCATGTCGCTCGCCCACCTGCTGTGGTTCGGCGTCGTCGCCGTCTTCTTCTCGCAGGAGCGGATGCGCACGCTGATGCTGCGCGCCCAGAAGGTCCTCAACAAGGTCATCGGCTCCGTCCTGGCCGGCCTGGGCGTCGGCCTGGCCCTCGCGCCCTCGCACTAGCGGCCGTGGAGACCGTCACCGCCGGCGAGCTCAACCGGGCCACGCTCGCCCGCCGGCTCCTCCTCGGCCGGGAGCCGCTGGAGGTCACGGAGGCGGTGCGCCGCCTCGTGGCCCTGCGGGCGCAGCACCCCGCCTCGCCCTGCATCGCCCTCTGGGCCCGCCTCGCCGGCTTCCGGCCGGCCGCCCTGGACGAGGCGTTCGGCGCCGGCACGGTCGTGAAGGCGACCCTGATGCGGATCACGCTGCACGCCGTCCACGCCGACGACCACCGCGCCTTCCGCGGCGCGATGCAGCAGACGCTGTACGCCTCCCGGCTCGGCAACCGCTTCGCCGCGGCCGGACTCACCCCGGACGACGCGGACGCACTCGTGCCGGCCCTCCTGGAGTTCACCCGACGGCGGCGCACCGCCGCCGAGATCCAGGCATGGCTGGGGGAGCGGCTCGGCGCGGAGCGGGCGGCCGGCGCCTGGTGGGGCCTGGGGGGCTACGCGCCGCTCCTGCGCGCCCCCAACGGCGGCCCCTGGTCTTCGGCGCCCGGCCGTCCTTCGTCGCGGCCCCGCCCGGTCCGCCGCTCGCCGGGCGGGCCCCGGAACCGGAGGCCCTGCGCGCCCTCGTCCTGCGCTACCTCGCCGGCTTCGGTCCGGCGACGGAGGCGGACCTCGCCCGGTTCGCCATGGTGCGGCGGGCCCCGCTCCGGCAGGCCCTGCGCGCCCTGGACGACGACGGCGCGCTCGAACGCCTCGCCACCGCCGACGGCACCCCCCTCCACGACCTGCCCGGCGCCCCGCGCCCGCCCGCCGACACGGCGGCTCCGCCGCGCCTGCTGCCCATGGGGGACAGCGTCCTGCCGGCCTACGCGGACCGCGCCCGGGTGATCCCGCCGGAGTACCGGTCGCTGGTCGTCCGCGCCGACGGGGACGTCCTGCCGACGCTGCTCGTCGACGGCCGGGTCGCGGGCGTGTGGCGTCCGGTGGACGGCGGCGTCGAGGCGAGCGCCTTCCGTCCGCTCCCGCCGGACGCGTGGGAGGGCCTGGCGGCCGAGGCCCGCTCCCTGACCACCCTGCTCGCCGGCCGCGAGCCCGGCGTCTACGGCCGCCACGCCCACTGGTGGGCCGAGCTCCCGCCCGCCGCCGAGGTGCGGCTATTCGCCGGCGGCGACGGCTAGGACCGCCCGCACCTGCGCGATGATGTCCAGCCGGTTGCGGACGAACTCCGGGTCGGTCACCGACCCCGTCGCCGGATCGGTGTTCCCGGTCCCGAACTGGAGCACCGGCGTGTGCACATGCCCGCCCGGCAGGGTGTCGTGCAGGCCGAGCCGGTCCCGCAGCAGCGTCGCCCGGTAGGCGATCTCGTTGGAGAGGTAGTTGCCGCCGCCCCCGGCCCGCGCGGTCGACCCGGGAGTGGGCCCGTCGGGCCGTACGACGGACTCGGTGGAGCCCGCGGGGACCTCGGTCACGCTCGTGTTGTCGTAGACCGGGAACCGGCCGGTGTCCGCCGCGACGATCCGGGCGTACGGCAGGGTCGTGGTCGTCCACTGAGGCTGCGAGGCCGGGTCGGCGACCGGGATCGTCTCCGTCCGGCTCGCGGTGTCGTTGTCCGGGAAGCCGCCGCGCCAGGCGCCGTTCGTCCGCTCGACGTCGAAGCGGCCGACGCGTCCCTGGCTCACGGTCGCGAAGAGGTCGACGTGCGGCAGGTACGGCCGCAGGGCGCGCTCCACCGTCCCCTCGGCGAAGTCCTGCCAGCGCACCGGGAACACGGCCGTCTCCACCCGGGCCGGTCCGTCCGCCGTCCGGATCACCGTGCCGTCGAGGGCGAGCGCGGTCGCTCCGGACGGGTTGGAGATCCGGATGTCCCGGTCCAGCGTGAACGGGTCGAAGCCGGTGACCAGGACGCGCTTCAGTGCCTTGCCGGCCGGGTGCCGGTAGGCGATGTCGTCCTGGCCGCGCGAGGTGCGCTCCAGGTCGGCCAGCAGAGCCGCCCGCCGGACCGCGTCGAGTCCGAAGCCCGGCTCCCAGGCGCGCACCGCGCGGGTCATGCCCAGCCGTGCCCAGTACAGCGGACGGTCGTCATCCCGGCTGAGCTCCCCACCGGCCGGTCCGCGGCCCTGCGCCCGGTCCACGGCCCGCCGCCACAGCGCCGCGCCCTCGCGGACGACGACGCGGCGCGCCTGCGCGTAGGAGCGGGCCCCGTCGAGCAGCCGGGCGAACCGGGGGGCCACCGTGTCGAACCCGGAGGCCGCGAGGATCTCCTGCGGGACCGTCCGGTCCAGCCGCTGCTCCTCGACGGTGGGCGCGGGTGCCGTGCCGGCCGCGGTCGCGGTCGTCGGGGCCGTGAGGCAGGCCGTCAGGGCCATGCCGAGGACGGCGAGGCGAACTCGTGTCGCGGACATGGGAACGGGGGTCCTTCCGTCGCTGCGGGGCGCGTGGCGCGGGACGGCGGAAGTATCGCGTGACGGGTGTGGTCTACGCCATGGGGCGCGGAACCGCCCCGGCCGCCTCCCTCAGCGCCGCGACGAACTCCTCCTCCGCCGCCGTCGGCGGCCGGCCCCGGACCGTCGCCGCGTACACCGCCCTCGCCGGCGCGCCCTCGTCGAGGACCGGCAGCAGGGCGATGTCGGGCCGCACGGCCGTGGCGGCGAGCGCCGGGACCAGCGTCACGCCGAGGCCCGCGGCCACGTACCCCTGCTTGGCCGTCCACTCGCCGACGACATGGGCGACGCGCGGCCGGAAACCCGCCCGCAGGGCCGCGTCGAGCAGGGTGCCCTCGGGACGGGCGCCCCCGCAGATCCAGTCGGCGTCGGCGAGTTCGCCGAGCCGCACCGGACGGGGGAACGCCGCCAGCGGGTGGTCGGCCGGGACGGCGACGTACAGGGACTCGTCGAGCACGTGGTGCAGGGTGCACGCCTCCAGCCGGGCGCGGCCGGTCGTCGACACCACCGCCAGGTCGAGGTGACCGGCGGTCAGCCGCTCCAGCAGGGCCGGGGTGAGGCCTTCCTCCCGTGTGACGCGCACGCCCGGGCGGCGGGCGCGGAAGGCGGCCAGGGCCTGCGGCACCAGGGCCGCGTCGGCCGTGGCGAACGCCCCGAACCGCAGCCGGCCCCCGGCCCCCGCCCGCAGCGCCGACAGATCCCGCCCGGCCCCGCGCAACGCCTCGGTCACCGTCTCCGCGTACGGCACGAGCACCCGCCCGGCCTCCGTCGGCCGCACACCCCGCGGCAGCCGGTCGAAGAGCGGGGCCCCGCCCAACGCGGCCTCCAGGGAGGCGATCTGACGGGAGACCGCGGACTGGGTCCAGCCCAGGGTCCGCGCGGCGACCGTGAACGAGCCGTGCCGGGCCACCTCCAGGAACACCCGCAGCCACACGGTGGACAGGTCGGGCACGTCCGAGGGTTCCTCATGCGGGTTCGGCATGGCTGCCATGCTAGACATTCGCTTGTCGCATCCCCGGACCGGTTCTAGCGTCGACCGCATGGAGATCACCCTCGGCAGCCCCGCCTCCGCGCCCCAGCCGCTCAGCCCCTACTACTCGCAGGTCGCCCGCGTCCGGCAGGCCGACGGCGGCGCCCTGTTGTTCCTCTCCGGCCAGATCGCCGAGGGCGCCACGCTCGCCGAGCAGACGCGCGGCGTCTTCGAGACCATCGACGCCCTGCTGAAGGCCCACGGCGCCACCCTGGCCGACGTCGTCAACATCCGCACCTACCTGACGGACATCTCCCGCCTCGAGGAGTACGGCGCCGTCCGCCGGGAGTTCCTCACCGGCACCCCGCCCACCAGCATGACCTTCGAAGTGCCGCGGCTGTTCCGGCCCGAGGCGCAGGTGGAGATCGAAGTCGTGGCGGCGGTCGCCGCCGGCGGGTGATACTGCCGCGTGTGAACGCAGCGAAGTCCGTGAACCTGGGCGTCCTCTTCCTGGTGGAGATCGGCGCCCTCGTGGCCGTCTCCCGCTGGGGCTTCACCCGGGAGACGGCCACCCCGCTCGCCCTGCTGCTCGGACTCGCGGCCCCCGCGCTGCTCGTCGCGCTGTGGGCGCTGTTCGGGGCGCGGAAGGCGCGGTACCCCGCGCGCGGCGCCGCGCGCTTCGGCTTCGAGGCGCTGTGGTTCGGGGCGGGGGTGCTGGCCCTGGTGGCCGTGGGGGACACCGGCGGGGCGGTCACGCTCGCCGTTCTCGTCGTGGCCGCCAAGTCGCTGGCCCTGGCCTGGGGACAGTGACGGGGACGGCGACAGGCCGCACCCGGTCGGAGCGCCGGGGCCGTCGTCGAGCTCCCGCGGCGCGCCTCCGGGGCCGGGGACGAGGCCGCCACCGGTGGTTCTTTGTGAAGGGTTCGTACGAAATCCAGGTGGGTAGGTCTCTCACGGGCCGCAGGACCACCGCGACGATTAACGTCTGACGCGGGACCGCGCGTCCCCTCGAGCAGCCCCGGTCCGGGACCTGACCCCTGGACCGGGGCTCGTCGTTTCCCGGGCGGCGCCCGCGCCCGGCCCGTGCGGCCCGCCCCGGGTGCGCGGCCCTACCGCGCCGAGAAGCCGTACACCGTCTCCGACCGGTACACCTCGCCCGGCCGCAGCACGGTGGCCGGGAACTCCGGACGGTTCGGGGAGTCCGGGAAGTGCTGGGTCTCCAGCGCCACACCGTCGCCCGGCGCGAAGGGCTCGCCCAGGTGGTCGCCGGTGTACAGCTGGACGCCCGGCTCGGTCGTCGCCACCGTCAGCACCCGCCCGGACGCCGGGTCGTACAGCTCGGCCACCTCCACCGGCGTGTCCGTGACCCCCTTGTCGAGCACGAAGTTGTGGTCGTACCCGGAGCCGATCCCGCGGGCCGTGCGGAAGTCGAAGCGGCTGCCCGCCACCTCCGCCACCCCGGTCGGGATCAGGTCCGCGTCGACCGGGGTGTACCGGGAGGCGGCCAGCCGCAGCTCGTGCCCGCCGGCGTTCCCCGAGCCGGCGAGGTTGAAGTAGCTGTGGTTGGTCAGGTTCACCACCGTCGGCGCGTCCGTCACCGCCTCGTACGCGATCCGCAGCGCGCCCGACGCCTCGAGCGTGTACGTCGCCGAGACCTCCAGCCGCCCCGGGAAGCCCTCCTCGCCGTCCGGGCTGACCCGGCTCAGCCGCAGCCCGTGCTCGACCGGCTCCACCTCCCACACCCGCTTGTCGAAGCCGCGCTCGCCGCCGTGCAGGGAGTTGGGCGCGTTGTTCGGCGCGAGCGGGTACGTCACGCCGTCCAGGGCGAAGCGGGCGTGCGCGATCCGGTTGGCGTACCGGCCGACCAGGGCGCCGAGGAAGGGCTCCGGACGGGTGAGGTAATCCTCCAGGCGGGCGAACCCCAGCACCACGTCCGCCGTGCGCCCCCGACGGTCCGGGACCTCCACCGACTGCACGATCCCGCCGTACGACAGGACGCGCACCCGTACGCCCGCGCGCTCCAGGGTCCAGCGGTGCACCGCCGTGCCGTCGGAAAGTGTTCCGAAGTGTTCGCTCATGGGCGAAACCCTAAGTCACGCGCTCCGGGCCGTGACCTTCCGGTAGGCGATCTCGGCCAGCCGGGCCTGCCCGTCCTTGCTCGGGTGGAACCAGTCCCAGGGGCTCAACTGGTCCGTGCCGAACCGGTACTCGTACACCGCGCCCCCGTCGGACCGGCACCGCGGGTCCTCGGCGCAGACCTCCCGCAGCACGGTGTTGTAGTCCTCGACCCGCTTCTGCACCGTCTCGCGCCGCAGGTTCGCCGCCGGGTCCAGGGCGTCGGCGTCGCCCAGCATCGACGGGCAGATCCCCAGCTTCCACACCTGCTTGCCCAGCACGTTGGTCCGCCCCTGCGACCACAGCCGCTTGAGGTTCGGCACGCTCGCCACGTACACCTGCGTCTTCGGCGCGGCCCGGCGCAGCGTGCGCATCGCCTCCTCGAACCCCGCGCGGAAGTCGGCCACCGGCGTCATGGCGTCCGCCGAGGACCGGCAGGCGTCGTTCGCCCCCGCCATCACCGTCACCAGCTCCGGCCTGCGGGCCGCCGCCTGCGCCATCTGGGCCGGCAGGTCCGCCATCCGGGCCCCGGTCACCGCGTAGTTCCAGCTGTGCGTCGCCGCCCCCGACGCCCCCAGCAGCCGTACGGCGAGGCTGTTCACCTCGGCGCTGTCACCCGTCGCCCAGGACACCTCGGGGCAGTCCGCCAGGACCGAGCACGCGTCGAAGCCACGGGTGATGGAGTCGCCGACCGCCGCGATCGAGGCCGGGCTGCTGTCCCACACCGGGGTCGGCGAGGGGGAGGCCCGGCGCGCCTGCGAGGACGACGGCTCCGGGCCGTCCCCGCCCAGGACGTCACAGCCCGCCGCGCCCAGCACGGCGGCCGCCGCGACGGCCGCGACCGCCCGCGAGCGGTGACTTCGCTTCCGCATCCCCTGGTGTCCCCTCGGATCGTCCGGTACGCCCGGCCGGACGAGTCGCCGGCCCCCACCCATGACAACGTCCGGGAGTTCCCGGCTCCCGCGGGAAACCGCGCGACGCGCCCGCACAGGCGTCCTGCCGGGTGAATGGCGGGCGTTTCACGGCACCGGGACCGACGGTCCGTCACACTCCTTGCCCCGCCGCACGGTAGCCTCGCCATCAACGTGGCTTCCCCGCCACCGCCGCCATGCCAGCCTGCCAGCCTGTCCCGCTCTGCCCGGAGGTCCCGGTGACGACACGTGGAGTTCTGTACGTGCACTCCGCGCCGCGCGCGCTGTGCCCGCACGTCGAGTGGGCCGTCGCCGGGGTGCTCGGCACGCGCGTCAACCTCGACTGGATCCGGCAGCCCGCCGCCCCCGGCACCTGGCGCTCGGAGTTCTCCTGGCAGGGCGAGGCCGGCACCGCGTCCAAGCTCGCCTCCGCCCTGCGCGGCTGGCACCTGCTCCGCTTCGAGGTCACCGCCGAGCCCTGCGCCACCGCCGAGGGCGAGCGCTACAGCTGCACCCCCGACCTGGGCATCTTCCACGCCGTCACCGGCATCCACGGCGACATCCTCATCCCCGAGGACCGGCTGCGCGCCGCGCTGACGCGGTCCCAGCGCGGCGAGACCGACCTGGAGGCGGAGATCGCCAAGCTCCTGGGCAAGCCGTGGGACGACGAACTGGAGCCGTTCCGCTACGCCGGCGAGGGAGCCCCGGTGCGCTGGCTGCACCAGGTGGTCTGACACCCCGTCCGAACGCCGCTTCCCCCCGCCGCGCCGGGGAACACGCCGAGGACACACCGCGGAACACGCAGGGAACACACCGAAGGGGCCCCCACCGGCCGGTGGGGGCCCCTTCAGGTGCGTACACGCGCCTCTCAGACCGTACGGAACGCCAGCACCACGTTGTGCCCGCCGAAGCCGAACGAGTCGTTCAGCGCGGCGATGCGGCCCTCGACGGGCAGCTTGCGCGCCTCCCCCCGCACGATGTCGGCGTTGGCCTCGGCCTCGGGGTCGAGGTTCTCGATGTTGATGGTCGGCGGAGCCACCCGGTGGTACAGGGCGAGGATCGTCGCGACGCTCTCGATACCGCCCGCCCCGCCCAGCAGGTGACCGGTCATCGACTTGGTCGCGGAGACCGCGAAGTGGTCGGCGTCGTCGCCGAACACCTTGCGCAGCGCCTTCAGCTCGGCCACGTCACCGGCCGGCGTCGACGTGGCGTGCGCGTTGACGTGCACGATCTCCGCCGGGTCCAGGTCGGTGCGGTCCAGCAGGTTCTGCAGGGCGTGCGCGATGCCGCGGCCCTCCGGCTCCGGCTGCACGATGTCGTGGGCGTCGGCGGAGATGCCCTGTCCGACCGCCTCGGCGTACACCCGCGCCCCGCGCCCGGCGGCGTGCTCGGCGGACTCCAGGACGATCACGCCGGCGCCCTCGCCGAGCACGAAGCCGTCGCGCGCGGTGTCGTAGGGGCGCGAGGCGCCCTGCGGGTCGTCGTTGTTCTTGGACATCGCCATCATGTTGCCGAACGCGGCGATGGGCAGCGGGTGGATCGCCGCCTCCGTGCCGCCGGCGACGACGACGTCGGCGCGGCCGGTGCGGATCATCTCGATGGCGTAACCGATGGCCTCGGCGCCCGACGCGCAGGCGGAGACCGGGGTGTGCACGCCCGCGCGGGCGCCGACGAGCAGGCCCACGTTGGCGGACGGGCCGTTCGGCATCAGCATGGGCACGGTGTGCGGGGAGACGCGGCGGACGCCCTTCTCCTTCAGCACGTCGTACTGGTCCAGCAGGGTCGTCACGCCGCCGATGCCGGAGGCGATGACCGCGCCGAGGCGGTCGGGGTCGACGGAGGGATCCTCACCGGCCTTGGCCTCGAAACCGGCGTCCTTCCACGCCTCCTGAGCCGCGATCAGCGCGAACTGCGCCGAGCGGTCCAGCTTGCGGGCCTGCGGCCGCGGGAGGACCTCGGTGGGCTCCACGGCGACCGAGGCCGCGATCTTGACGGCCTGGTCGGCCGCCCAGTCCTGCTCCAGGGGCTTGACGCCGGACTTGCCGGCGACCAGGCCCTCCCAGGTAGAGGCTGCGTCGCCACCCAGCGGTGTGGTTGCGCCGATACCGGTGACGACCACGGTGCGATTGGTCGGGCTCACGGGAATTCTTTCTCCAACGATCGGGATTCAGCGGCGCCACCGCCGGGTGGCGGGGCGGGCCGGAGCGTCCGGCCCAAGCAGGGCTCAGGCCTGGTGCTTGAGGATGTAGTCGGTCGCGTCGCCGACGGTCTTGAGGTTCTTGACGTCCTCGTCCGGGATCTTCACGTCGAAGCGCTCTTCGGCGGCGACGACGACCTCGACCATGGACAGGGAGTCGACGTCCAGGTCGTCGGTGAAGGACTTGTCCAGCTGGACGTCCTCAACCGGGATCCCGGCGATCTCGTTCACGATCTCGGCGAGACCGGCGACGATCTCTTCCTGAGTGGCGGCCATGTTGGCGCTCCTTCGTAGATGTTCCAGAGGGTGTGGCAGTGGGTGTTTCCCGCTCCGGACCGCATGATCCGGCACGGAGTGCCTAGGGGAGGGTAACGACCGTCGCGGCGTACACGAGACCCGCCCCGAATCCGATGACGAGCGCGGTGTCGCCGCTCTTCGCCGCGCCGGTCGCCAGGAGCCGCTCCATCGCGAGCGGGATCGAGGCGGCCGAGGTGTTGCCGGTGGTGCGCACGTCACGGGCGACCGTGACGGACTCCGGCAGCTTGAGGGTCTTCACCATCGAGTCGATGATCCGCTCGTTGGCCTGGTGCGGGATGAAGACGTCCAGGTCGTCGGAGGTGATCCCGGCCGCGTCCAGCGCCTGCTGGGCGACCTTCGCCATCTCGAACACGGCCCAGCGGAAGACCGCCTGGCCCTCCTGGGTGATCGCGGGGAAGCGCTCGACCACGCCGTCGCGGTAGTCCGTCCACGGCACGGTCTGCTTGATGGTCTCCGACTTGTCGCCCTCGGAGCCCCAGACCGTCGGGCCGATCGCCGGCTCCTGGGAGGGGCCGACCACCACCGCGCCGGCGCCGTCGCCGAACAGGAAGGCCGTCGCGCGGTCCTCCAGGTCGGTCAGGTCGGACAGCCGCTCGACGCCGATGACCAGGACGTACTCGGCGGAGCCCTCGACGATCATGCCCTTGGCCAGGGTGAGGCCGTAGCCGAAGCCCGCGCAGCCGGCCGAGATGTCGAAGGCGGCGGCCTTGTCCGTGCCGAGCTTGTCGGCGATCTCGGTGGCCACGGCCGGCGTCTGCTTGAAGTGCGAGACGGTCGAGACGACCACGGCGCCGATCTGCCCGGCGGTGATGCCGGCGTCGGCGATCGCCTTGCCGGACGCCTCGACCGACATGGCGGCGACGGTCTCCTCGTCGTTCGCCCAGTGCCGGGTCTCGATGCCGGAGCGCGAGCGGATCCACTCGTCGGACGAGTCGATCGTCTCGAGGATCACCTCGTTGGGCACCACACGGGTGGGCCGGTACCCGCCCACGCCGAGGATGCGCGCGTACGGGGCGCCCTTGCTGGGCTTGATCTTCGACATGATCGTCGGCTCCTTGTCAGGCAGTGTGCTCGGCGATGACCTCGCGGGCCGCGTCGAGATCGTCGGGGGTCTTCAGCGCGAGCGTCTTCACGCCGGGCAGGGCGCGCTTGGCGAGACCGGTGAGGGTGCCGCCGGGGCACACCTCGATGAGCGCGGTGACGCCGAGTTCCTTGAACGTCTCCATGCACAGGTCCCAGCGGACCGGGTTGGCGACCTGGCCGACGAGCCGCTCGAGGACCTCGGCACCGGTGGCGACGGTCCGCCCGTCCTTGTTGGAGACGTAGGGCACCGCCGGGTCGGCGGGCGTGAGCTCCTTGGCCGCGGTGGCCAGCGTCTCGACCGCGGGGGCCATGTGGTGGGTGTGGAAGGCGCCGGCGACCTTGAGGGGCACGACCTTGCGGACGCCCTCGGGCTTGTCCTCGTTCAGCGCGGCGAGCTGCTCCAGCGTGCCGGCGGCGACGATCTGGCCGGCGCCGTTGACGTTGGCCGGGGTCAGGCCCAGCTTCTCCAGGTGCGCCACGGAGACCTCGGGGTCGCCGCCGAGCAGCGCCGACATCCCGGTCCCGGTGACCGCGGCGGCCTCGGCCATCGCCAGGCCGCGCTTGCGGACCAGGGTCAGGGCGGCGGTGTCGTCGAGGACGCCGGCGAAGGCCGCGGCGGTGATCTCGCCGACACTGTGACCCGCGACGGCGTTCGGCGCGCCCGCCGCGTCGGCGGCGTGCGGGTGGGCACCGAGTGCCGCGGCGGAGAGGAGGCCGGCGGCGACGAGCAGCGGCTGCGCCACCGCGGTGTCGCGGATCGCGTCCGCGTCGGCCTGCGTGCCGTAGTGGGCGAGGTCCAGTCCGATGGCGTCCGACCACGCGGCGACGCGTGCGGCGGCGCCGGGCAGTTCGAGCCAGGGGGTCAGGAAGCCGGGCGTCTGGGCGCCCTGGCCGGGAGCGACGAGTACGAGCACTCTCACACTCTCTCTTGAGGGCGGCCACGGCCGCCCGTGGGGACAGGGACGAAGAACGGCAAGGGGTTTTGTGGGTCCTCGACAAAACGCTAGGTCTGGGGATCTCCATCGACCAGACGCCCCAGGATCAGCGCGATGCGCAAGGTGAACGCCGAGCGTACATCCGAAGGCGACCAACCGGTGACGTCTGTCACACGTCGAAGCCGGTAGCGCACGGTGTTGGGATGGACGAACAGCATCCGGGCCGCACCCTCCAGACTGGACGCCTGTTCGAGATAGACGGAGAGCGTCTCCAGGAGCGCGGACCCCGCTTCCTCGAGCGGTCTGTAGATCTCCTCCACCAACTGCTGGCGTGCGCTCGGATCGCCCGCGATGGCGCGCTCCGGGAGGAGGTCGTCGGCCAGGACCGGCCGGGGGGCGTCCTGCCAGGCGGAACACGCCTTCAGCCCGGCCGCGGCGGCCTGCGCGGACCGGGTCGCGGCGAGCAGGTCGGGCACGACGGGTCCGGCGACGACCGGCCCCGCGGCGAACGGCCCGATCAGCGACTTGGCCACGGCGAGCGGATTGTCGCTGCCGCCCGCGATGACGACGAGCCGGGAGCCGAGCACCCCGGTGAGCACCTGGAGCTTGGCGTGGCGCGAGGCCCGCCGGATGGCCTCCACCGTCAGCTCGGAGTCGCCGTCCGGGGCGGTCCCCAGGACGACGCACACGTGCTCGGGCGCGTTCCAGCCGAGCGCCGCGGCCCGGCTCACGGCCCCCTCGTCGGCCTCGCCGCTGAGCACGGCGTTGACGACGAGCGACTCCAGCCGGGCGTCCCAGGCACCGCGTGCCTCGGCGGCCTGGGCGTAGACCTGGGCGGTGGCGAAGGCGATCTCACGGGCGTACACCAGCAGCGCCTCCCGCAGCACGCTCTCGTCGCCCGGGGCCGCGACCTCGTCGATCGCGGACTCCATCACCTCGATGGTCGTGCGGACCATCTCGACGGTCTGGCGGAGCGTGATGGCCCGGGTCAGCTCGCGCGGCGCCGTGCCGAAGACGTCGGTGGAGATCGCCTGCGGGGCGTCGGGGCGCCGGAACCACTCCGTGAAGGCGGCGATGCCCGCCTGGGCGACCAGCCCGATCCAGGAACGGTTCTCCGGGGGCATCGCCCGGTACCACGGCAGCGTCTCGTCCATGCGCGCGATCGCCTGGGCGGCGAGGCTGCCGGAGGACCTCTCCAGCCGCTTCAGCGTCGCGGAGTGGGGGTGGACGGCGTGCACAGTGGCTTCGGTGGTGCTGGTTTCGGGTTCGGGCACGGGACAAGACTGCCTTATCGGGACGCGCGCGTGGATCGGCGGGTCCCCGGGGACCTCGTTCCCGGCCCCCGCTCCGGTCCTGGAGGGGCCCGTCCCCGGACCTCCCCCGAGGGGCGCCCCCGGACGGGCCGGTCCCGCGGCCGGCGCCGGAGGGCGCGCGGCTCCGCCGGGGACGGCGCGGTCCGCCGGGGCGCCGCGGGGTCTACCGTGGTCCGCGTGATGGACGTACGGCGCGCCGGTGAGCGCTACCGCGGCGGGGACCCGCAGGCCGGGATCGAGTCCCGGCACGCCTTCTCCTTCGGCGCCCACTACGACCCGGACAACCTCCGGTTCGGCGCGCTGATCGCCTGCAACGAGGAGCGGCTCGCCCCCGGCGCCGGCTTCGACGAGCACCCCCACAGCCACACCGAGATCGTGACGTGGGTGGTCGAGGGCGAGCTGACCCACCGCGACTCCCGGGGCCACGAGACGACCGTCCGCCCCGGTGACGTGCAGCGGCTCAGCTCGGCCGGCGGGGTCCGGCACGTGGAGCGCAACGACGCCGACGCACCCCTGGCCTTCGTGCAGATGTGGCTGGCCCCGCTGGAGCCCGGCGGCGAGCCCGCCTACGACCTCGTGCGCGGCATCGCCGACTCCACCCCGTACGCCGTCCCCGAGGCGGGCGCGATGCTGCACGTACGGCGGCCGGCGGCGGGGGAGCGGACCGCGCTGCCGGACGCGGCGCTCGCGTACGTGCACGTGGTGCGCGGCACCGTGCGGATCGGGCCGCACGAGCTCGGGCCGGGGGACGCGGTGCGCGCCGCGGACGAGAGGGACCTGGAGGCCGTCGCCGGACCGGGTCCCGCCGAACTGCTGGTCTGGGAGATGCGGGGGTGAGCGGTCTCACTCCCCGGGGTCGGTCTCCTCGGCGTTGCGCCAGATCGTGAGGTCGACCGAGACGTAGTCGCTCGGGTCGGTCGCCGCGGCGGACCCCCGGAAGGTGACCAGGGCGATGTGCCCCGAACTGTGCACGCAGAGCCGGGCGCCCTTCGAGAGCTGCGACAGGGAGACGCTCTCGGCGTACCGGGTCTCCTCACGGCAGGTCTTCAGCGTGCCCTGCTGCGCGTTGTTCAGCAGGACGATCCGGTCGTCGAAGCTGCCCAGCCTGTCCTCGTAGTAGTACAGGTCGCCGGAGAAGACGCTGCCGTCGTCGTAGTCCAGCGGCTTGGGCGGGGAGTCCGCGAACCGCACGAGGTAGCCGTCGGGGATGTTGATGCCCCGGTAGCCGACCGGCGTGGGGTCGGGCAGCGGCCTGGCGCTCGCCGGACTCTCGTCGGCCCCGGTGACCGTGGAGCGGTCCGAGGAGTCGCCCAGGTCCTGGAGGAACGACGCGCAGCTGCCGAGCCAGAACAGCCCGGCCACCACGCCGGCGCAGATCCCGATCCACTTGCCCGCCTTGTTCGGCTTCGGCGGCGGCAGGGGCTGCGGCCGCCAGGCGGGCTGCCGGCCGAAGGGCGGCCGGGGCGCGGCCGGCGGGCCGTACGCCGGCGGGAACGCGGGCTGCGGCCGGGGCGGCGGGACGGCGGGGCCGAACCCGGCCGGCGCCGACGGGACGTGCGGGGCGGCCGCGGTGGGCGCCGCGTGCGGGGGCGCCGGCGGCGGGGTCACGCCGGCCTGCCCGACCGGGGCCGTGGGCGTCGGGGCGACCGCCGGGGCCGGCGCCGGCGCGGCCGACGCCGACACCCGCCGGGTGATCTGCTCGGCGATCGCCTCCGGCAGCCACGACCCGGACTGGCGCAGCGGCGTGGGCGAGGCCTCCTGGCACAGCGAGACGATCTCGGCGGGGGAAGGGCGCAGGGCCGGGTCCTTGGCCAGGCACCGGGCGACGAATCCCAGTTGCTCCGGCATCCCGCCGAGATCGGGCTCCTCGTGCACGATCCGGTAGAGCACCGCGTGCGAGGGCCCGTCCCCGTACGCCCCGGTGCCGCGCGCGGCGAACACGGCGACCTGGCCGAGCGCGAACACGTCCGACGCGGGCGTGACCGGCTTCCCGGCGGCCTGCTCCGGCGACATGAAGGCGGGGGTGCCGATGGAGACGCCGGTGCCGGTCAGCGCGGTGGCGTCGGCGGCCCGGGCGATGCCGAAGTCGATGACGCGCGGGCCGTCGGAGGCGAGCAGCACGTTGGACGGCTTGAGGTCGCGGTGGACGATGCCCGCCCCGTGGATGACCGACAGCGCCTCGGCCATGCCCGCGAGCAGCCGCAGGACCGACGGCGTCGGCAGCGGCCCGTGCTCGGCGACGGCCGAGGCCAGCGAGGGGCCGGCCACGTAGGCGACGGCCAGCCACGGCGGGGCGCCCTCGGTGTCGTAGTCGATGACCGGCGCGGTGTAGAGGCCCTGCACCCGCTGGGCGGCCCGGACCTCCCGCTGGAAGCGGCGGCGGAACTCGGCGTCCCCGCTCAGTTCCGGCCGGATCGTCTTGAGGGCGAGGGGATGGCCGCCGGGCGTGTGCGACAGGTACACCGTGCCCATGCCGCCCGAACCGAGCCGCGCCACGAGACGGTAGCCCGCCACCGCGGTGGGATCGCCGCTCTCCAACGGGCGGAACTGACCGCCCGGCCGTACCGCTGTCATTGCTCTCCCCCGAGATCCGAGCAGTGGGTGCTGCGTCAGGGGGGAGGTTAGCCGAGGGGATCAGCGGGCGGGACCGGTGGTCCCGGCCTCCCCGAGCACCGCGTCCGTGAAGGGAGGCCACGCCTCGACCGCCCACGGCCCGAACGCGCGGTCCGTCAGCGCCACGCAGGCCGCGCCCGCGTCGGGGTCGACCCACAGGAACGTGCCCGACTGGCCGAAGTGGCCGAAGGTGCGCGGCGAGGACGAGGCGCCCGTCCAGTGCGGGGACTTGGAGCCGCGGATCTCGAAGCCGAGACCCCAGTCGTTGGGGTTCTGGTGGCCGTAGCCCGGCAGGACGCCCTTGGTGCCGGGGTACTGGACCGTCATCGCCGCGGCGACCGTGCGGGGGTCGAGGAGGCGCGGGGCCTGGATCTCGGCGGCGAAACGCAGCAGGTCGTCCACCGTGGAGACGGCGTCCTTCGCCGGGGAGCCCTCCAGCGAGGTCCCCGACATGCCGAGCGGCTCCAGCACGGCCTGCCGCAGGTACTCGGCGAAGGGGATGTCCGTCGCCTTCGCGATGTGGTCCCCGAGCTGCTCGAACCCGGCGTTGGAGTACAGCCGCCGCTCCCCGGGGGCGGCCGTCACCCGGTGCTCGTCGAAGGCCAGCCCGGAGGTGTGCGCGAGCAGGTGACGCACCGTCGCCCCGGGCGGACCGGCCGGCTCGTCCAGCTCGATCGCGCCCTCCTCGTGGGCGACGAGCGCGGCGTACGCGGCGAGCGGCTTGGTGACCGAGGCCAGCGGGAAGCGCCGCCCGACGGGGCCGTGCGTGCCCAGGACCGTGCCGTCGGCCCGTACGGCACCCGCCGCGGCGGAGGGAACCGGCCAGTTCTCGATCAGCGCGAGGCTCTTCAGCGTCATGGCCATGAGCCTACCTTCGGCCTTCTTGCCGATTTCGCTTGCTTGGAGTGCGCTCCAAGGTCCTAGCGTGGAGCCCATGACGGTGTTGCAGACCACGCCCGTGACCACCGAGCAGGCCCCGAACCCCGCAGACGTCTGCTCCGCCCCGCCACGGCGGCATCCACGCCCCGACGGGCAGGACCGCTACACGATCAGCGAGGTGGTCGCCTTCACCGGCCTGACGGCACACACCCTGCGCTGGTACGAGCGGATCGGGCTGATGGCCCACGTCGACCGCTCGCACACCGGCCAGCGCCGCTACAGCAACCGCGACCTGGACTGGCTCGACCTCGTCGGCAAGCTGCGGCTGACCGGCATGCCGGTCGCCGACATGGTCCGGTACGCCGAGCTGGTCCGCGAGGGCGACAGCACGTACGGCGAGCGGTACGAGCTGCTGGAGGCGACCCGCCGGGACGTCCGGGCCCGGATCGCCGAACTCCACGACACGCTCGCCGTGCTCGACCGGAAGATCACGTTCTACTCGGACGCGGCGCGCGTCCGCACCTTCGAAGCGGAGAGGACCCGATGACCGACCGCAGGATCCCGACGGCACGACTCGGCGACGACGGCCCCGAGGTGGGTGTCCAGGGCCTCGGCTGCATGGGCATGAGCTTCGCCTACGGCCCCTCCGACGCCGGCGAGTCCCGGGCCACCCTGGAACGGGCCCTGGAGCTGGGCGTCACCCTCTACGACACGGCGGACGCGTACGGCGCCGGCGAGAACGAGCGCTTCCTCTCCCCGTTCTTCAAGGCGCACCGCGACGAGGTGGTGATCGCCACCAAGTTCGCCCTGTCGATCCCGCCGGACGACCCGACCCGGCGCGTCATACGCAACGACGCCCCGTACGTCCGCGAGGCCGTCGAGGCGAGCCTGCGGCGCCTGGACGTCGACGTCATCGACCTGTACTACATGCACCGGCGCGACCCGCGGGTGCCGATCGAGGAGACGGTCGGCGTGATGGCCGACCTGGTGCGCGAGGGCAAGGTCAAGCACCTGGGCCTGAGCGAGGTGACGGCCGCGGAGCTGCGTGCGGCGCATGCCGTCCACCCCGTCGCCGCGGTGCAGTCGGAGTGGTCGCTGTTCAGCCGGGACATCGAGGACCGGGTGGTCCCGGCCGCCCGCGAACTGGGCGTCGCCCTCGTCCCGTACTCGCCCCTCGGCCGCGGCTTCCTCACCGGATCCTTCACGGACGCCGACCGGGACCTCACCGCCGGGGACTTCCGCCGTCAGCAGCCCCGCTTCACGGGCGGGAACGCGGTCGCGAACGCCGCCCTGCTGGAGCCGGTCCGCACGGTGGCCGACGCCCATGCCGCGACGCCGGCCCAGATCGCCCTGGCCTGGGTCCAGCAGCAGGCCCGCCGGCACGGCCTGCCGGTCGTGCCGATCCCGGGCACCCGCAAGCCGGGCCGGGCCGAGGAGAACGCGCGCGCCGTGGGCATCGAGCTGACGGAGGAGGAGCTGGCCCTGCTGGAGCCCCTCGCGCAGAAGGTGGCGGGAGACCGCTACGCGGACATGACCTTCACCTCCGCCGGACGCGAGTGACCCGGGCGCGGGCGACTACAGCTCCGCCAGCAGCTCCGCCTTCTTCACGGAGAACTCCTCGTCGGTGACCAGCCCGGCCCGGTGCAGTTCCCCGAGGTGACGGATCCGCTCGGCGACGTCGGCGGGGTCCCGGCGCGGCACGGCCGCGGCCGGGACGACCGCCGGCGTCCCGCGCGAGCGGACCGCCTCGAGGACGGCCGCCGCGAACGGCAGCGACTCGTGCACCGCCCCGTACCCGAGCCCGAAGACCACGGCCGCCGGGTCCTGGTCGGCCTGCGCGGGCGGCTCGGTGCCCCGGAGCAGCCGCAGGTGCCCCTCGAAGGCCTCCGGCGACCGCCACTCCACCCCGCTCAGCCCGGCCACCGGGAAGCTCTGGTCGCCGGCCTTCCACTTCGCCGAGGACGCCCCCGTCCAGGACCACCTGAACCGCACGGTCCGCCCGTCGAAGGACGCCTTCGCGTCGTACGCCTTGAACGACAGCGGGGCCCGGGGCGCGGCCACCAGGAACCGCTCGGCCGGACCGGGCGCGTCGAGCCTCGCCCGCAGTTCGTCGGCGTAGTACTCCGCGAGGACCTCCCGCTCGGCCGGCAGCACCAGCCGGTAGGGATCGCTCGTCTCCTCCAGCTGCCCGGCCGCCGCCTCGATCAGCGGATCGGCCCCGGGCCGCGGCTCGGCCCGCAGCACCACGGTCCCCCGCCTGCCGGGTTCGAGCGTCACCCCCGCGAGCGCCGCCAGCGGGATCCGGCGTTCCCCGAGCGCCGCCAACAGCCTGGGCGTGCGCATGCCCCGTTCGTAGCGGATGAGGACGGAGTCGGACTCGAACTCCCAGGCGGCATGAAATCCGGCCAGTACGTCACCCATGCGGCTCATCGTATGCGGCACCCGCTCGTTCGTCGCCACCCCGCGCAGGCCGCAATTCCTGCGCCTCTACGCGCGTCCGGCCGTCGACCCGTCGGACAAACCGGCCCGGCAGGCGCCGTCGCCGTCGGCGCACCGCACCGACGCGTACGCGCCGGTGCCGATGCCCGCGAAGTTGCGCAGGCTGTCCGTGCCGGGCTCGAAGTAGCCGCCGTGGCCCTCGGCGTCCCGCGCCGACAGCACCCGCGCGCCGAACGCGGACGACACCGGGTCCGCGCCGTGTCCGAGGCCCCCCAGCTCCAGGTACGGCACGTCCTGCACCCAGTCGTCGGCGTCCCGCATCGCCCACACCCGGGCGGAGGTGTGCAGCTGCGCGGCCCTCTCCACCCGCATGCCGGGGCTGCCGGCCACGGCTATGTCGGCCACCCGGCGCGGCAGGCGGTGCGCGGCGACGCCGCACACCACCGAGCCGTAGCTGTGGCAGAACAGCGAGACGGGCGCGGCGCCGGGCAGGGCGCGCAGCAGCGCGTCGAGCCGTACGGCGCCGCGCTCGGCGCGCATCGCGGTGGCCGAGTCGATGCCGAGGCCGGCGGGGGAGGTGTAGTCGGCCCAGGCGATCACCGCCGTCCTGGTCGCGGGGCTCACCTCGTGCTCGGCCGCGTACAGGGCCCGGGCCATGCCGACGGGGGCCGAGTACTTGCGGTGGGTGCGCTGGAAGGTGAGCAGCGCGGTGTCGACGCCGGGGACGACGACGGAGATCCGCTCGGCCCGGCCGAGGTCGCCGAAGACCTCGGCGGCCCGGCCGGAGCCCTCGGGGTCGAAGGCGAGGATCCGGCGGTCGGGGGCGCTCATGGACGCGAAGCGGTGCATGCGCCGGCCGGCCTCGTACTGTCCGGCCGGCGTGAGCCGGGCGTCGTGCATCCGGGCGCGCTCGGCCTGCGCCTGCTCGCGGAGCGCGACGCGGTTGGCGCGGTAGCGCAGCTCGACGGGGGCGCCGTTCATGTTGCCGACGGCCAGCGGGTAGCGGTCGGCGAGCTCGCCGCGCTGCGGTGCGGTGAGCGAGGCGAAGAACCGGGCGAGCCGGGCGGGCGCCGTGTGCGGGTCCGGCAGCCGGCGCCCGTCGATCCGGCCGTCCTCCCAGGCCGACAGCGAGGCGCGCAGGGGACTGGTCCCCTGCTGCCGGCGCACGGCGGTCCAGCCGGTGGTCGCCAGCATCACGAACACCACGGCCAGCGCGAGCAGCGCGCGCCACGCGGTCAGGTGCGGGGAGGTGTCGAAGGAAGTCACTGGGAGGACACACTAGGAGAACGGGAAGGTCTCGAGTGGCCTGAGTGACGGGGATCACGTTTCGATGAGCGTGATGACGGTAGGGGATCCTCCGGGCCGTGTGCGGGGCCGTTCTCAGGCGGCGCGCCAGCTGCCCAGCAGGGCCGGCCCGACCTGGTCGAGGTACCGGGAGGTCAGCGCGCGGATGCCCGCCAGGCTGCGGTCCTCGCTGAGGCTCCACTGCCGTTCCGTCACCCGCATCACCCCGCCGAAGAGGGCCACCGCGACGCGGGGACGGGGGTCGGCGTCCACGTCGAGGCCCTCGCGCCGCGCCAGCACCCGCGCGATCTCCTCCTCGGCCTCCACCGAGCGCCGCAGGTGGGCGGCGAGCAGCACCGGGGTCGACTCGATCACCCGGTACATGCGCAGGTACAGCTCGATCGGGGCGACGGACTCGACGACCTCGCTGATCGAGTCCCAGCCGTGCAGGACGGCCTGGCGCAGCGCCTCCATCGGCGCCTCGTGGCGCGGGCGGTCGCGGACCGCCTCCACGAAGCGCGCGAGCGTCATCTCCGTCAGGGCCAGCGCGGCCTCCTCCTTGCCGGCGAAGTAGCGGAAGAAGGTGCGCTGCGAGACGTCGACGGCCTCGGCGATCTCGTCGACCGTGGTCTGCTCGTACCCCTGCGAGGTGAACAGCTCCAGCGCGGCGCGCAGCAGCGCGTACCGGGTGCGCTGCTTCTTGCGCTCACGCAGTGTTTCCATAATGTGTCAGTTACCGACTTGTGATTCCGTTTGTCAATTGTCAGCCGCTGTCACTAGCCTCGAACGCATGACTAGTCAGACCACCATCGACGCGAAGGGGCCGGGGGACGAGCCGCCCCTCGCACCGTCGGACCGGCAGCCGGGCAAGGGGCTGCGCGGCCACCCGTGGTTCACGCTCATCACCGTCGCCGTCGGGGTGATGATGGTGGCGCTCGACGGCACCATCGTGGCCATCGCCAACCCGGCCATCGGTGACGACCTGAAGGCCAGCCTGTCCGAGCTGCAGTGGATCACCAACGCGTACTTCCTCGCCCTCGCGGTCTCCCTGATCACCGCGGGCAAGCTCGGTGACCGCTTCGGCCACCGCCAGACCTTCCTGATAGGCGTCGTCGGCTTCGCCGCCGCCTCCGGCGCGATCGGCCTGTCCGACAGCATCGCGCTCGTCGTCACCTTCCGCGTCTTCCAGGGCCTGTTCGGCGCGCTGCTGATGCCGGCCGCGCTCGGTCTGCTGCGCGCGACCTTCCCCGCCGAGAAGCTCAACATGGCCATCGGCATCTGGGGCATGGTCATCGGCGCCTCCACCGCCGGCGGCCCGATCCTCGGCGGCGTCCTCGTCGAGCACGTCAACTGGCAGTCGGTGTTCTTCATCAACGTGCCGGTCGGCGCCCTCGCCCTCGTCCTGGGCGTGCTGATCCTGCTCGACCACCGCGCCGAGAACGCCCCGCGCTCCTTCGACCTGCTCGGCATCGCGCTGCTGTCGGCGGCCATGTTCTGCCTGGTCTGGGCCCTCATCAAGGCCCCGGAGTGGGGCTGGGGCGACGGCAAGACGTGGGCGTTCATCGTCGCGTCGGCCGTGGGCTTCCTCCTCTTCGCCCTCTGGGAGACGAAGGTCAGGGAGCCGCTGATCCCGCTGGCGCTCTTCCGCTCCGTCCCGCTGTCGGCCGGTGTCGTGCTGATGGTCCTCATGGCCATCGCCTTCATGGGCGGCCTGTTCTTCGTGACGTTCTACCTCCAGAACGTGCACGGCATGAGCCCGGTCGACGCGGGCCTGCACCTGCTCCCGCTCACCGGCATGATGATCGTCGCCTCGCCGCTCGCGGGCGCGATGATCACCAAGCTGGGCCCGCGCGTCCCGCTGGCCGGCGGCATGACGGCCACCGCGCTCGCCATGTACGGCATGTCCACGCTGGAGACGGACACCGGCAGCGCCGTCATGTCCGTCTGGTTCGGCCTCCTCGGCCTCGGCCTGGCCCCGGTCATGGTCGGCGCCACCGAGGTCATCGTGGGCAACGCGCCGATGGAGCTCTCCGGTGTGGCGGGCGGTCTCCAGCAGGCCGCGATGCAGATCGGCGGCAGCCTCGGCACGGCCGTCCTGGGCGCCGTGATGGCCTCCAAGGTCGACAGCGACCTGCCCGCCAACTGGAAGGACGCGGGCCTGCCCGACCTTCCCCCCGCCCAGCTGGACCAGGCCTCCGAGGCCGTCCAGGTCGGCGTGCCGCCGGTCGCCGAGGGCACCCCGGCGGCGGTCGCCGCCAAGATCACGGACGTCGCCCACGACACGTTCATCTCCGGCATGAGCCTCGCGTCGCTGGTCGCGGCCGGTGTCGCGGTGGTGGCGATCCTGGTCGCCCTGCTCACCAAGCGCGGTGAGAACGCGGAGGCGGGCGCGGGCGTCGGCCACATCTGACCCACGACCGACGGGCCCGTGAGCACCTGCCGGACCTGACGGTTTGTCAAGCCGGTTCCCCCGTCAGGGTGACAACGCTCAAGGTCCCTCGCCCCCGGCACGCGCCGCAGGTCACAGTGGGTCAAGCCCTCCGGATGGCAGGGCGGCCCGGGCTGCGGCGCGCTGCCGGAGGGGGACAGCGCGCCGGCGGCCCGGGGCCGCGGAGGTGTGGGACGCGCGGCACGGGATACCCGAACCATCGAAGCAACCCCAGGATCAAGGGAGTTGACGATGACGGGCTTCGGACACGGCACGCGCAGGTACCCCCGCTCACGTGGCCGGATGGGGTCAGGGACCGGGCTGGACAGCGCGACGCTCGCGATCATCGGGCTCGTCTGCGCGGTCGCCGGCTTCTTCGCGCTGGGGATCGTCCTCGGCCCGGCGGCGATCGTCTGCGGCTGGCTGGCCATGGGCCGCACCTGGGCGGGTCCCCGCCCGGTACCGGCCCTGGTCGCCGTCGTCCTGGGCGCCATCGACACGCTCCTGGCGGTCATCTGGCTGGCAGGGGCGGCGGGCCCGGGCAACGGGCTGCTGTAGCGGACCGCCGGGCGTCACCGCTCGGCGGGATGCCGCCGCAGCGCCGCCACCTCGGCCCGCAGGGCGCGCACCTCCTCCGTGAGCGCGCGGATCGCCTCGGTCTGCTCGCGCTCCTCCGCGTCGTCCTTCTCGAACCGCTCGATGAACCAGGCGGCGATGTTCGCGGTCACCACACCCAGCAGGGCGATCCCGGAGAGCATCAGCCCGACGGCGATGATCCGCCCCATCCCGGTCGTCGGCGCGTGGTCCCCGTACCCCACGGTGGTCATCGTCGTGAACGCCCACCACAGGGCGTCACCCAGCGTGCGGATGTTCCCGTCCGGGGAGTCCCGCTCCACCGACAGCACGGCGAGCGAGCCGAACATCAGCAGCCCGACGACGGCCCCCGCGACGTAGGTCGTCACCCGTATCTGTGAGGCCATCCGCGCCCGCTGCCCCACGAGCAGCAGCGTTGACACGAGCCGCAGCAGCTTCAGCGGCCGGACCAGCGGCAGCAGCACCGCGCACAGGTCCAGCCAGCGCGTGCGGACGAACACCCACCGGTCCTCCGCCAGCACCAGCCGCACGGCGTAGTCCGCGGCGAACGCCGCCCACACCACCCACTCGACGACCGCGCACGCGGTCGTCAGCCACCGGCCGGCCGAGGTGTCCACGATCGGCACGGCGTAGGCGACGGCGAACACCAGGGCGAGCGCCAGCAGGGGCCGCTGCGTCCGCTCTTCCCACCGGGCCTGTGCCGTTCTCCGTTCCATGCCCGCATCGTCCCGCACCGCCGACCCCGTCCGCGGCAGGGGGCGGTGAGACCACGGTCTCACCGCCCCCTGCCGCCCGGCCGGAGCCGGCGGCGCCGGGTCCGCCGTGCTAGGCGTCGCCGCCCGCGGTCCCGGGGTCCGCCGCCGCGACGTCCAGCAGCCGGTACCGGTCGACGGCCTGCTTCAGCGCCGACCGGTCGATCTTGCCCTCCTTCGCCAGCTCGGTCAGCACCGCCACGACCACCGACTGCGCGTCGATGTGGAAGTAGCGCCGCGCCGCGCCCCGCGTGTCCGCGAAGCCGAAGCCGTCGGCGCCCAGCGACTGGTACGGCCCCGGCACCCAGCGCGCGATCTGGTCCGGCACCGACCGCATCCAGTCGGAGACGGCCACGAACGGCCCCTCGGCCCCGCTGAGCTTGCGCGTCACGTACGGCACCCGCTGCTCCTCCTCCGGGTGCAGCAGGTTGTGCTCCTCGCACGCCACGGCGTCGCGCCGCAGCTCGTTCCAGGAGGTCGCCGACCAGACGTCGGCGCGGACGTTCCACTCCTCGGCGAGGATCCGCTGCGCCTCCACCGCCCACGGCACCGCCACGCCGGAGGCGATGATCTGCGCCGGGATCGCGCCCGCGGTGCCCTCGCTGAAGCGGTACACGCCCCTGAGGATGCCCTCGGCGTCCACGTTCTCCGGCTCGGCCGGGTGCTGGATGGGCTCGTTGTACACGGTGAGGTAGTAGAAGACGTCCTCGCCCGGCCGGCCGTCGGCGGTCTCGCCGTACATCCGCCGCAGCCCGTCCCGCACGATGTGCGCGATCTCGTAGCCGAACGCCGGGTCGTAGGCGACACAGCCCGGGTTGGTGGAGGCGAGCAGCTGCGAGTGGCCGTCCGCGTGCTGGAGCCCCTCACCGGTCAGCGTCGTGCGGCCGGCCGTCGCGCCCAGGACGAAGCCGCGCGCCAGCTGGTCCGACATCTGCCAGAACTGGTCGCCGGTGCGCTGGAAACCGAACATCGAGTAGAAGACGTACACCGGGATCAGCGGCTCGCCGTGCGTGGCGTACGCCGAACCGGCCGCGATCAGCGAGGCCGTGCAGCCCGCCTCGGAGATGCCGTCGTGCAGCATCTGTCCGGTCGGCGACTCCTTGTACGCGAGCAGCAGCTCCCGGTCGACCGACTCGTACTGCTGGCCCAGCGGGTTGTAGATCTTCGCACTCGGGAAGAACGAGTCCATGCCGAACGTGCGGTACTCGTCGGGCGCGATCAGGACGAACCGCTTGCCGAGCTCCTTGTCCCGCATGAGGTCCTTGAGCAGCCGGACGAACGCCATGGTCGTGGCGATGGACTGCTGGCCGGAGCCCTTCTTCACGGTCGCGTACGTCTTGTCGTCCGGCAGGGCGAGCGGGCGGGAGCGCACGACACGCGTCGGGACGTACCCGCCGAGCCCCTTGCGCCGGTCGTGCATGTACTGGATCTCCTCGGAGTCCCGCCCGGGGTGGTAGTACGGCGGCAGGCCGGACTCCAGCTCCTTGTCGGAGATCGGCAGGTGCAGCCGGTCGCGGAAGCCCTTGAGGTCGGCGACCGTCAGCTTCTTCATCTGGTGCGTGGCGTTGCGGCCCTCGAAGTTCGGGCCCAGCGTCCAGCCCTTGACGGTCTTGGCGAGGATGACCGTCGGCTGGCCCTTGTGCTCGACGGCCGCCTTGAAGGCCGCGTAGATCTTGCGGTGGTCGTGACCGCCGCGGCCCAGGTGCAGGATCTGGTCGTCGGTCATGTTCTCGACCATGGCGCGCAGGCGGTGGTCGTCGCCGAAGAAGTGCTCGCGGATGTAGGCGCCGGTCTCGGTGGCGTACGTCTGGAACTGGCCGTCCGGCGTGATGTTCATCTTGTTGACGAGGATGCCGTCCCGGTCCTGCGCGAGCAGCGGGTCCCAGGTCCGGTCCCAGATGAGCTTGATCACGTTCCAGCCGGCGCCCCGGAAGACCGACTCCAGCTCCTGGATCACCTTGCCGTTGCCGCGCACCGGGCCGTCGAGCCGCTGGAGGTTGCAGTTGACCACGAAGGTCAGGTTGTCCAGGCCCTCGCGCGCGGCGATGGTCAGCTGGCCGAGCGACTCCGGCTCGTCCATCTCGCCGTCCCCGAGGAAGGCCCACACGTGCGACTTCGAGGTGTCGGCGATCCCGCGCGCCTGCAGGTAGCGGTTCATCCGCGCCTGGTAGATCGCGCCGATCGGCCCGAGGCCCATCGACACGGTCGGGAACTCCCAGAAGTCGGGCATCAGCCGTGGGTGCGGGTAGCTGGACAGCCCGTGCGGCGCCCTCGACTTCTCCTGGCGGAACGCGTCCAGGTTCTGCTCGCCGAGCCGGTCGAGCAGGAACGCGCGCGCGTAGATGCCGGGTGAGGCGTGGCCCTGGAAGAAGACCTGGTCGCCGCCGTCCCCCTCGTCCTTGCCGCGGAAGAAGTGGTTGAAGCCGACGTCGTACAGCGAGGCCGAGGAGGCGAAGGTGGCGATGTGACCGCCGACGCCGATGCCCGGCCGCTGGGCGCGCGAGACCATCACGGCCGCGTTCCAGCGGGTGGCGTTGAGGATCCTGCGCTCGATCTCCTCGTTGCCGGGGAAGAACGGCTCGCTCTTGGTCGGGATGGTGTTGACGTAGTCCGTGCTGCGCATCTCGGGCACGGCCACGCGCTTCTCGCGGGCCCGCTCGATCAGGCGCAGCATCAGATAGCGGGCCCGCTCCCGGCCGCGCTCGTCGACGGCGGCGTCGAGGGAGTCGAGCCACTCCTGGGTTTCCTCGGGATCGAAGTCAGGAACCTGACTGGGAAGGCCGCCAATGATGATCGGGTTGCGATCGGATCCGGAAACCACGCTGTTCCCTTACTTTTCGTTGAGTTGTCTGGTCTGCCTGCACCGTTCCCCATCGTGTACCTCGGCGGCGCAAACGTCACCTCTACCGGGAGGTAACCGGAGGTTGTTCGAATCTCGTACCCACGGACGGTTCCCAAACGCGCAAACAGGGCAGATAGGTGTGGTGCACGTCACCACCGGCCTGGTTCGTGTGCCTGGAGTTGCGTCGACACGGCCAGGATCGTCACCGTTTCGGCGGTCTGGACCGCCGGGTACTTGCGCGATCCGTCCCGCCCGTGTGGACTACGGCCAATGCTTCGCGCACGCGCGTGGCTGAGTTATTCCCGAAACATGATCAGGAGGCAACCCGTGAGCGCGACCGCGGACCACGCGGAGGAGCGGACGAGCCCTGCCGTCAGGCTGGGGTTCCAGCCCGAGCAGGTGGTCCAGGAGATCGGCTACGACGACGACGTCGACCAGGAGCTCCGCGAGTCCATCGAGGAAGTCATCGGCAGCGACCTGGTGGACGAGGACTACGACGACGTGGCCGACGCCGTGGTGCTGTGGTTCCGCGACGAGGACGGCGACCTGACGGATGCGCTGGTGGACGCCACCACGTACATCGAAGAAGGCGGCTCGATCCTCCTCCTCACGCCGAAGACCGGCCGTGCGGGGTACGTGGAGCCGAGTGACATCTCTGAAGCCTCGACGACGGCGGGTCTGTCGGCCAGCAAGAGCGTCAGCGTGGGCAAGGACTGGAGCGGCAGCCGGCTCGTGACGCCGAAGGCCGCCAAGTCCAAGAAGTGACCTCGTCGACGTAGAACCCCGGTCCCGTCACCGCGGACGGGCAGACTTCCGGGTCGGCCCGTCCGCGCGTGCGCCGCGACCGCTGCGTAGGCTGTGTTCCGGCGTGCCCGGATGTCACCCGGACGCCGCAACGGTCCAGGCGAAGCCCAGAAAGGGTTCCACGACGATGGCGATCCAGGTCGGCGACAAGGCCCCCGACTTCGAGCTCAAGGACAACCACGGCGCCACCGTGAGGCTGTCCGACTTCCGCGGCAGCAAGAACGTCGTCCTGCTCTTCTACCCCTTCGCCTTCACCGGTGTGTGCACCGGTGAACTGTGCGAGGTGCGCGACAACCTGCCGAAGTTCTCCGACCGCGAGACCCAGGTGCTCGCCGTCTCCAACGACTCCATCCACACCCTGCGCGTCTTCGCCGAGCAGGAGGGCCTGGAGTACCCGCTGCTGAGCGACTTCTGGCCGCACGGCGAGGTCTCCCGCGCCTACGGCGTCTTCGCCGAGGACAAGGGCTGCGCGGTGCGCGGCACCTTCGTCATCGACAAGGAGGGCGTCGTGCGCTGGACGGTCGTCAACGCGCTGCCCGACGCGCGTGACCTCGACGCGTACGTCTCGGCCCTCGACGCCCTCTGATCCCGGGTGCCGTCCGGGCCCTGCCGACAGCGCGTGATTCTTCGGCCGCAGGGCCTGCGAGGGGCGGGAACCCGTCACTAGGATCGACTCGTTGATCCGATATCCGACGCACGACGGGGCTTCCGCCCCTGGACACCAATGGAGGACTCGTGGGAGTCAGCCTCAGCAAGGGCGGCAACGTATCGCTGACCAAGGAGGCCCCCGGCCTGACCGCGGTCATCGTCGGTCTGGGGTGGGACGTCCGCACCACGACGGGCACCGACTTCGACCTGGACGCGAGCGCGCTGCTGCTGAACAACGCCGGCAAGGTCGCGAGCGACGCGCACTTCGTCTTCTTCAACAACCTCAAGAGCCCCGACGGCTCCGTCGAGCACACCGGCGACAACCTCACCGGTGAGGGCGAGGGCGACGACGAGGCGATCAAGGTGAACCTCGCGGCGGTCCCGGCCGACGTCGAGAAGATCGTCTTCCCGGTCTCGATCTACGACGCCGAGAACCGCCAGCAGTCCTTCGGCCAGGTGCGCAACGCGTTCATCCGCGTCGTCAACCAGGCCGGCGGCGCCGAGATCGCCCGCTACGACCTCAGCGAGGACGCCTCGACGGAGACCGCGATGGTCTTCGGCGAGCTCTACCGCCACGGCGCGGAGTGGAAGTTCCGCGCCATCGGCCAGGGGTACGCCTCGGGCCTGCGCGGCATCGCGCAGGACTTCGGCGTCAACGTCTGACCGGGACGGCCCCCGGGTCCGGCGCCGCACCGTTCACGGGCGGCGCCGGACGCGCACGACAACCGAAGAAGCCAGACCCCAGGGGAGGACCAGCATCATGGGCGTCACGCTCGCCAAGGGAGGAAACGTCTCCCTGTCCAAGGTCGCGCCGAACCTCACTCAGGTGATGGTCGGCCTCGGCTGGGACGCGCGCTCCACCACCGGAGCCCCCTTCGACCTCGACGCCAGCGCCCTGCTGTGCAGCGGCCAGCGGGTCCTGGGCGACGAGTGGTTCGTCTTCTACAACCAGCTCACGAGCCCGGACGGCTCCGTGGAGCACACCGGCGACAACCTCACCGGCGAGGGCGACGGCGACGACGAGTCGCTCCTGGTCGACCTGTCCCGGGTGCCCGACCGGTGCGACAAGATCGTCTTCCCCGTCTCCATCCACATGGCCGACGAGCGCGGCCAGACCTTCGGCCAGGTCAGCAACGCCTTCATCCGCGTCGTCAACCAGGCCGACGGACAGGAACTCGCACGGTACGACCTGAGCGAGGACGCCTCCACCGAAACCGCCATGATCTTCGGCGAGCTCTACCGCTACCAGGGCGAGTGGAAGTTCCGCGCGGTGGGACAGGGGTACGCGTCGGGGCTGAGGGGCATCGCGCTCGACTTCGGCGTCAACGTGTCGTGACGCCGGGCACGAGGCTCCCGATCTGTGCCCTTCTCCCCGGTCGCCCCTCCTGGTCCGGCCGGGGAACCGCAGAATAGACTGCGGGGTCAACAATGAGTAAAGCCGAGTACGGCGCGGGGGAGCCCCGTACACAAGGATTGGGTAGCCAGTGCTTCTGAAAACCTTCGGCTGGTCGTTCGCGGTCACCGCGCTCGGTCTTGTCGCTGCGGTCCTCTACGGGGGGTGGACCGCCTTCGGCATCGTGGCGATCCTCTCCGTCCTCGAGATCTCGCTGTCGTTCGACAACGCGGTGGTCAACGCCGGAATCCTGAAGAAGATGAGTGCCTTCTGGCAGAAGGTCTTCCTCACCGTCGGCGTCCTGATCGCCGTCTTCGGCATGCGGCTGGTCTTCCCCGTCGTCATCGTCGCGGTCAGCGCCTCGATGGGCCCGATCGAGGCCGTCGACCTCGCGCTGAACGACAAGGACCGCTACCAGCAGCTGGTGACCGACGCCCATCCGTCGATCGCCGCGTTCGGTGGCATGTTCCTGCTGATGATCTTCCTCGACTTCATCTTCGAGGACCGCGACATCAAGTGGCTGGCCTGGCTGGA
>NZ_JBIRHK010000004.1:0-198202 GCF_044328485.1 Streptomyces sp. NPDC017936
TGATCGAGATCCGCAAGCAGAACCCCGCCTTCGGACTCGGCTCCTACACCGAACTGTCCTCGTCCAACCCGGCCGTGCTCGCCTTCCTGCGCGAGTACGAGGACGACCTCGTGCTGTGCGTCCACAACTTCTCGCGCTTCGCCCAGCCCACCGAGCTGGACCTGCGCCCCTTCCAGGGCCGTTATCCGGTCGAGCTGTTCGGCGGGGTCCGCTTCCCGGCGATCGGCGAACTGCCGTACCTGCTCACCCTCGCGGGCCACGGTTTCTACTGGTTCCGGCTCCGCAGGGACGCAGCCTAGAACCCCGCGGCGGGGCGGTTTCCCCTGCCCCGCCCGGGGCACGCATCAGTAACACCCCGACCCTCCCCGACCTCCCCGGGGAAAGGAATGTGACGCCATGGCGGACACGGTCACCCTTGCCGGCAGGACGAGTCCCGGCCTCCTCGCGTCCCTGACGCCCTTGCTGCGGGAGTGGCTGCCACGGCAGCGCTGGTTCGCCGGCAAGGGAAGCCCGGTCACCGGGTTCTCGCTGGTGGCGGCCACCGAGCTGCTGCCGGGCGGCTCCCGGCTCGGCCTGTACCACCTGCTGGTGCGCGCCCACCAGCCCGCCTCGCCCGGTGACTGCTACCAGCTCCTGATAGGCGTGCGCGAGGCGCTGCCGCCCCGGCTGGCGCCCGCGCTCATCGGTCACGTGCCGGACGGTCCGCTCGCGGGCCGCACGGTGTACGACGCCCTGTACGACACCCGGCCCGCCGAGGTGCTGCTGGAGGCGCTGCGCACGGGGGCCCGGGTCGGCGTCCTGCGCTGCGAGCGGGATCCGGCCCAGGAGATACGTTCCGGCCTGGTGCCCCGCCGGCTGACGTCCGAGCAGTCCAATTCCTCGGTCGTCTACGGCGACACGTTCATCCTCAAGCTGCTGCGCCGGGTCGTCCCCGGCGTCAACCCCGACCTGGAGCTGCCGCTGGCACTGGCCCGCGAGGGCTGCCCCCGGGTGCCGGCGCCGACGGCGTGGATGCACGCCGAGCTCGACGGGGAGTCGTACGTCCTGGGCGTGCTCCAGCCCTTTGTGCAGGGCGCGACGGACGGCTGGGAGCTGGCCCTGCGGGAGCTGGCCAAGGGGGAGGACTTCGTCGCCGAGGCGCGGGCGCTGGGGCGGGCCACCGCCGAGGTGCACACGGCGCTCGCCCGCGCGCTGCCCACGGCGACCCTGGGGCACGCCCAGGTGGGCCCGATGGTGGACGGCATGGTCGAGCGGCTCGACGCGGCCGCGCAGGCGGTGCCCGTGCTGCGGCCCTACGCCCCCGCCCTGCGCACGGCCTTCACGGCCCTGGCGGACCTCGCGGCCGAGGGCCACACCTGGACCGCCCAGCGCGTCCACGGCGACCTGCACCTCGGGCAGTGCCTGCGGGCCCCCTCCGGGCAGTGGGCGCTGATCGACTTCGAGGGCGAGCCGGCCCGGCCGCTGGCCGAGCGCCGGATGCCCCAGCCGACCGTGCGGGACGTGGCGGGCATGCTGCGCTCCTTCGACTACGCGGCCCACTCGGCCGACCCCCCGGCGCCGGGCTGGGCGCACGCCTGCCGGGCGGCGTACTGCTCCGGGTACGCCGAGGTGGCCGGCGCCGACCCGCGCACCGATCCGGTGCTGCTGCGGGCCTACGAGACGGACAAGGCCGTCTACGAGGTCGTCTACGAGGCCCGGCACCGCCCCGACTGGCTCCCCGTCCCGCTGTCCGCGATCCGCAGGCTCGCCGCATCCGATCCGTTCTGAGGAGGCTTCGCCCGTGACTTCCAGTCCCCCGTCCGACGGTTCCACCCCGAAGAAGAAAGCTGCCGCGAAGAAGGCGGCGGCGAAGGAGACCGTGGCGAAGAAGACGGTGGCCAAGAAGGCGGCGGCGAAGAAGGCGGTGGTCAAGAAGACGGCCCCGGTCGAGAAGGCCGCCGTCGAGAAGGCGGTCTCCAAGAAGGCGGTCTCGAAGAAGGCCGTGCCGGAGCAGCCCGTCGCCGCCGAGATCTCCGCCGCCGAGGTCGCAGCGACGAAGCCCGCCGTGAAGAAGGTGCCCGCCCAGAAGACTGCCGCGAAGAAGGTGCCCGCGCAGAAGGCCGCCGCGAAGAAGGCCGCCGCGAAGAAGACCGTGGCCCGCAAGGCCGCGGCGGGCACCGCCACGACCGGGACGGCCGCGGCCGGGAGGACGGCCGCGCGGAAGGCCACCGCGCAGGACGCCCCGGCCGTGCAGGCTCCGGCGGGGACGGCCCCGGACGGGCTCCCCGCCGCCGAGCCTTCCGCCGAGCCCCTGGACGTCGGCCCCTCCCCCGCCCTGGACCCGGCCGACCGCGAGCGGCTGCTGCTCGGCACCCACCACGATCCGCACTCCGTGCTCGGCGCGCACCCCGCGCCCGGCGGCGGAGTCGTCGTCCGGGCCTTCCGCCCGTACGCGCTGTCCGTGACCGTCGTCTCGGGCGACCTGCGCGCCGTCCTCCACGACGACGGGGACGGCTTCTTCTCCGGTCTGCTGCCCCTGCGCGAGGTCCCCGACCACCGCCTCCTCGTGACGTACGAGGGCACGGTCCACGAGACCGAGGACGCGTACCGCTTCCTGCCGACGCTGGGCGAGCTCGACCTGCACCTGATCGGCGAGGGCCGGCACGAGCAGCTGTGGACGGTGCTCGGCGCGCACCCGATGACCCACCAGGGCGTGACCGGCACCCGCTTCTCCGTGTGGGCGCCGAACGCGCGCGGGGTGCGGGTGGCCGGCACCTTCAACTTCTGGGACGGCACCGGGTACCCGATGCGTTCGCTCGGCTCCTCGGGCGTGTGGGAGCTGTTCGTGCCGGACGTCGGCGAGGGCGAACTGTACAAGTTCGACATCGCCCGCCCGGACGGTTCGCGCACCCTGCGCGCCGACCCGCTGGCCCGCCGCACGGAGGCGCCGCCGGCCACCTCGTCGGTCGTCACCGCCTCGCACCACGAGTGGGGCGACCAGGAGTGGATGGCGCGCCGCGCCGAACGCCCCGTCCACGAGGCCCCGTTCTCGGTGTACGAGGTGCACCTGCCGTCCTGGCGTCCGGGCCTCACGTACCGGCAGCTCGCCGAGCAGCTGCCGGCGTACGTCAAGGACCTGGGCTTCACGCACGTCGAGCTGATGCCGGTCGCCGAGCACCCCTTCGGGGGATCCTGGGGCTACCAGGTCACCGGCTTCTACGCGCCGACGGCCCGGCTGGGCACGCCCGACGACTTCAGGTACCTGGTGGACGCGCTGCACCGGGCCGGCATAGGCGTCCTGATGGACTGGGTGCCGGCGCACTTCCCGCGCGACGACTGGGCGCTCGCCGAGTTCGACGGGCGGCCCCTGTACGAGCACGCGGACCCGCTGCGGGCCGCGCACCCCGACTGGGGCACCCTGGAGTTCGACTTCGGGCGGCGCGAGGTGCGCAACTTCCTGGTCGCCAACGCCACGTACTGGTGCGAGGAGTTCCACATCGACGGGCTGCGCGTCGACGCCGTCGCCTCGATGCTGTACCTCGACTACTCGCGCGAGCCGGGCGGGTGGACGCCGAACGAGCACGGCGGCCGGGAGAACCTGGACGCGGTGGCCTTCCTCCAGGAGATGAACGCCACCGTGTACCGCAGGAACCCGGGCGTGGTGACGATCGCCGAGGAGTCGACGGCCTGGGACGGCGTCACCCGGGCCACCCACCACCGGGGGCCGAGCGGCTTCGGCGGGCTCGGCTTCGGGCTGAAGTGGAACATGGGCTGGATGCACGACTCGCTGCAGTACATGGCCCACGAGCCGGTGCACCGCAGGTACCACCACCACGAGATGACCTTCTCGATGGTGTACGCGTACAGCGAGAACTACGTCCTGCCGATCTCCCACGACGAGGTCGTCCACGGCAAGCGCTCGCTCGTGTCGAAGATGCCGGGCGACTGGTGGCAGCAGCGGGCCGGCCTGCGCGCGTACCTGGCCTTCATGTGGTCCCATCCCGGCAAGCAGCTCCTGTTCATGGGCCAGGAGTTCGCGCAGGGCGCGGAGTGGTCCGAGGCCCACGGCCCCGACTGGTGGCTCCTCGACCCCGCCTACGGTGCCGAGGCCGACCACCGGGGCGTACGGGACCTGGTGCGCGACCTGAACGCCGTCTACCGGGCGACGCCCGCCCTGTGGGAGCGGGACACCGTCCCCGACGGCTTCCGGTGGGTGGTGGGCGACGCCGCCGACGACAACGTCCTCGCCTTCCTGCGGTACGACGCCGACGGGACGCCGCTGCTGGCCGTCTCGCACTTCGCGCCCGTCGTCCGGCACGACTACCGCCTCGGCGTCCCGGACGACGTCCCGGCCTGGCACGAGGTCCTCAACACCGACTCCGAGCGGTACGGCGGCAGCGGTGTCGCGCACCCCGACCCGGTCAAGCCCGAGCCGCAGGGCCTGCACGGGCGCCCGGCGAGCATCCGGCTGACCCTGCCCCCACTGGCGACGGTCTGGCTGCGCCCGGCGTAGCGGTCCTCGCCCCGCCGCCCCTGCGGCAGCGGCCGCGGTCCTGGAGGTCCCGCGTCACGCGAGGGCTTCGGCCAGGGCCTTCGGCAGCTCGGCCCGGTGGACGACGCCCAGCCGCTGGGTGGCGCGGGTCAGGGCGACGTACAGGTCGCTGGTGCCGTAGGCGCCCGGTTCGACCACGAGCACGGAGTCGAACTCCAGGCCCTTGGACTGGCGGGGGTCGAGCAGGACGACCTTCCGGGTGAGGTCGGGTTCGGCGCCCGCGGTGACCCCGTCCAGCCGGGCGGCCAGGCGCCGGTGCAGGGCG
The DNA here is from genome assembly GCF_044328485.1 of Streptomyces sp. NPDC017936. Lineage (NCBI taxonomy): Bacteria > Bacillati > Actinomycetota > Actinomycetes > Kitasatosporales > Streptomycetaceae > Streptomyces > Streptomyces sp. NPDC017936. Next base: position 4,797 of record NZ_JBIRHK010000004.1, read on the forward strand.
CGCGGGGCGATCACCGCGAGCCGGCCCTCGGCCGGGGTGAGCTCCCCGACCGCCTCGGCGACCGCGCCGGGCAGGTCGTCGGTGGCGCGCGCCCAGGGCCGTACGCCGGTGGAGCGCACCGAGCCGGGCGGGACGAAGTCCGGGTCCTCGGCGCGGACGACGGCCGCCGCGACGTCCATGATCTCGGCCGGGGTGCGGTAGTTGACGCCCAGGCGGGTGTGCTCCCAGCGGTCCTCGACGTACGGCTGGAGGATGTCCCGCCAGGAGCCGACGCCGGCCGCCTCCGCGGTCTGGGCCGGGTCGCCGACCAGGGTCATCGAGCGGGTGGGGCTGCGCCGCATCAGCAGCCGCCACGCCATCGGTGACAGCTCCTGCGCCTCGTCGACGATGATGTGCCCGAACGCCCAGGTCCGGTCGGCGGCCGCGCGCTCGGCGGCGCTGCGGTGGTCGTCCTCCTCGTGCCGCTCGGCGAACCGCTCGGCGTCGATGATGTCGTGCGCGGACAGGACCTCGGAGCTGTCCGGATCGCTGTCCTCCTTGTCCTCGAACTCGTAGGTGCGGGAGGCGTAGGACACGTCGAGGACGCCCTGGGCGTAGGCGATCCGGGTCGTCCGCTCGTGCTCGGCCCGGGCGCGGGCCCGCCGGTCGTCCTCGCCGAGGAGTTCGGCGGTCTCGTCGAGCAGCGGGACGTCCGCGACGGTCCACGCCCGGGTCACCGGGCGGCGGACGGCGGCCGCGTCCTCGTCGCTCAGGTACCCCTCGGGTTCGGCGAGGAAGTCGGCCAGCACGCGCTGCGGGGTGAGGACCGGCCACAGCCGGTCGACGGCCGACCAGACCTCGGGGTTCTCGGCGAGTTCGTCGCGGATCTGGGTGATGTCGCTGGGGTCGAGCAGGTTGGACCCGTCGTAGGGGTCGGTGCCGACGCGCTCGGCGTACAGCTCGGTGAGGGTGTTGAGGATGTGGCCCTCGAAGTGCTCGCGGGCGGCGTTGTGCGGCAGTTTCGCGGCCCGGGCGCGCTCGCGGGCGACGGCCACGAGTCCGTCGTCGAGCATCAGGACCTCGCGGTCGTGCTCGATCGCGATCACCGGGTCGGGCAGCGCCTGCCGGTCGCGCACGACGGCGGCGAGGACGTCGGCCATCTCGGCGCGGCCCTTCACGGCGGCCGCCTCGGGCGTGTCCGCGGCCGTCGCCCGCACGCCCGGGTACAGCTCGCCGACCGTCGCGAGCAGGACGCCGGTCTCGCCCAGCGAGGGCAGCACCTCGCCGATGTAGCCGAGGAAGGCGGGGTTGGGGCCGACGATCAGGACGGCCCGCCGGGCGAGCAGGTCGCGGTGCTCGTACAGGAGGTAGGCGGCGCGGTGCAGGGCGACCGCCGTCTTGCCGGTGCCGGGACCGCCCTCGACGACCAGCACCCCTCGGTGCGGGGCGCGGATGATCTCGTCCTGCTCGGCCTGGATGGTCTGCACGATGTCGTGCATGCGGCCGGTGCGGGCGGCGTCCAGGGCGGCGAGCAGCACGGCGTCGCCGGCCGGGTCCTCGTACCCGGTGCGGGTGGTGTCGCCGAGGTCGAGGAACTCGTCGTGCAGGGCGGTGACGCGGCGGCCCTCGGTGGAGATGTGCCGGCGGCGGCGCAGGCCCATCGGGGTGTGACCGGTGGCCAGGTAGAAGGGGCGGGCGACGTCGGCGCGCCAGTCGACGAGGACCGGGGTGCGCTCGGCGTCGTCCCGGCGCAGTCCGATCCGGCCGATGTGGTGGCCGGCGCCGGAGGCCAGGTCGATCCGGCCGAAGCACAGCGAGCCGTCCACGGCGTTCAGCGCGGCGAGCAGCCCGGAACGTTCGGCGACGAGGATGTCCCGCTCCAGGCGGGCCTGCTGGGGCTTGTCGCCCTGGGCGAGGGCGTCGCCGACGGACGCCTCGGTTTCGCCGCGCAGGACGTCGACGCGGGCGTACAGGCCGTCGATGAATTCCTGTTCGCGACGCAATTCACTGTCAGGAAAACCGTTGTTTGACAATTCCGCTCCCGCCCGGATATACTGTGCTCACTGAACTTTTCCGCGACCTGGAAATAACGGTCGCGAACCATTGAATATACGCAGAAAAATCCCCCGTGCGCAATTGCACGGGGGATTTTTCGCGCGGGCGGGGTGCGGACCGCGTTCAGAGCACGTCGGACAGCTCCTCCAGCAGCAGCCGCTTGGGCCGCGCCCCCACCATCGCCTTCACCGGCTCGCCGTCGCGGAACACCATGAAGGTGGGCATCGACAGCACCTTGTAGTGGTTGGTCGTCGCCGGGTTGTGGTCCACGTTCAGCTGCACCACCTTCAGCCGCTCCCCCTCCTCCTCGGCGAGGGCGCCGAGCACCGGCGCCATCTGCCGGCAGGGCGGGCACCAGTCGGCGGTGAACTCCACCAGCACCGGCCGGTCCGCCCCCAGCACCTCCGCCCCGAAGTCCGCGTCCGACACCTCGGGCACCGCCGCCGTCTTCGTCACCGTTGCCGTCCTCCCAGTTCGCACTCGGGTTCCGGACCCCCCGGAACCAGCGCCTCGGCGCCCAGCTCGTCCCGCGCCCGCTCGGCCCGCGCGAGCTGCCCGGCCACCTTCTCCCGGACCGCCCCGAGCTCCGCGAGGAGCGCGTCGAGCTCGTCCAGCTTGCGCCGGTACACCGCGAGCGACGCCGGGCAGGAGTCGCCCTCCGGGTGCCCGGCCCGCAGGCACTCCACGAAGGGCCGGGTCTCCTCCAGCTCGAACCCGACGTCCTGCAGCGTCCTGATCTGCTGCAGCAGCCGCAGGTCGCGCTCGTCGTACGCGCGGTGCCCCAGTTCGTCGCGCCGCGCGGGCAGCAGCCCCCGCGATTCGTAGTACCGCAGCGCCCGCGTGGTGGTCCCGGCCCGTGCGGCCAGCTCGCCGATTCGCATGCGTACGAACGTAAGGGTTGACGCCGACGTCAGGGCAAGAGCGGCCCGTGGACCTCGCGGCCCACGGGCCCCTCGTCAGGCGCAGCGCAGTTGGGCGTTGACGTCTGCCCGGGTCATCGCCTTGCCCGTGTACGTCATGAACTCGTCCTTCCCGAGCCGGGCGCCCTCGAGCCGGGAGAGGTCGATCCAGCCGTCCCGTCCGTCCGCCTCCTCGCCCGCGGCCCGCTCGGAGACGGACACGTAGAAGCCGTCGGGCAGCTCGCCGCGGAGCGGCCGGGTCTGCACACCGAAGCTGACGTCGTTGCCGACCTCGAAGAGGCCCTGCGCCACGTCCGGCGACCGCGGGCCGCCGGCCTTCCACAGCGTCGTGAAGTCGTCGTCGTCCGCGTAGATCTCCGCTCCCGAGACGGTGGTCCCGGGACAGATCGGATACGCGACCACGAGGCCGCCCCCCGGGCTCCGGGCGTACCCGAAGTCCGGGGGGTCCGGCGCCTGCGTGTGGCACCCGGTGGTGACGGCGATCGCGGCGAACGCCGTCACCAGGGCGAGCGTCTGCCTCCTCATGGGCAAGGAAGGTACCCGCCGTCGCCGAGGCCCGCCTCGATCTCGAAGCTGTTGGTGCAGGCCTCGGTGCCTTCCTGGAAGTAGTCCCAGGCCATCCGGAAGCCCAGGTCCTCCCACTGCTTCATGTGCACGCCCTCGTGCTTCAGGCGCTCCTTGGTCGTGTCCTCCGGTCCGTAGCCGGTCACGTACGTGTCGCCGACCGTCGTGCCTCCCCTGCCGTAGAGCCAGGAGGAATCGGTCTGGCAGACGTTGAGCCCCTTGCTCTCGAAGCAGTCGAGGTTGCTGCCCAGCATGGCGGTGATCGAGAGGTACCCGAGGCCGGCCACCTCGCTCTGCGTCTTCTGCCCGAGCAGCTTCTCGCTGAGCTTCTCGAACATGCCGCAGCCGTGACCGCCCTCGCAGGTGAAGGGGCCGCCGTCGAAGTCCCCTCCTCCGCCGCCGCTCGCGTTCAGGTACTGCGCCTGGAGCGTGAACAGCTTCTTCTGGCAGGCCTTGTCGCAGTCGTCCGGCATGGTCCACTCGGGGATGGCCAGCATCGCCGCCGTGTTCGGCAGCTGGTACCCGTGGATGAGCGAGTCGAGCACCGCCATCTGCGCGACGTGCTTGGCGTTGACCCACTGCTGGTAGTAGATCTTCGCCACGCACGCGGAGTCGCAGTAGTTGCCGCTCGCGTCCTTGTGGGTCTTGCCCGGCTGGCCGAGGGTGAGGCCGTTGCCGTCGTGGGTGGCGGGTTCCGGCATGGGGTCGCCGTCGTCGGGGCAGTCCGGCTCGCCCGGGACCCCGCACAGCAGCGCCAGGCCCGACGGGTCGGAGCCGGTCACCGGGTTCTGGGCGGCGTAGCTGTAGCCGTTCAGCGTCTGCGGCAGGTCGAGCTGGAGCACGGGGTCGACGCTGAGGAACTGGCCGGTCGACGGGTCGTACTCCCGTGCCCCGACGTGGGTCAGGCCGGTGCCGGTGTCCGCCGGCTTGCCGAGGAAGCCCTTGTCGTCGGGCCAGACGCCGGTGGTCGCGCCCCGGCCCGTCCCGAAGGGAGTGGTGTAGCGCTTGGTCAGGGTCTGCGCGGAGTCGGCGCCGACGGCGACCGATCCGGTGCCGTGCTGGTCGGCGGCGAGGAAGCTGAGCTTCTCGGTGCCGGACTGGTTGGTGCGCACGGCGATGGTGGCTCCGGCCGCCGCGTAGGTGCGGCTGGCCCACTTCCGGCCCGCCTTGAGGTGGACCTCGGTGGCGCCGAGGTAGAGGACGGTCTCGCCGCCGCTCGCGGTGTCACGGCGGACGAGGAGTTCGCCGTCGGCGTCGTAGAGGTACCCGGTGGCCGCCGTGCCCTCGGTCAGTCCGACGAGCTTGCCCTCGCCGTTCCAGTCCAGGCTCTGGCCGGTGGCCGAACCGGCCTTCTCGACACGCTTCTCGGTGTTGCCGGTGTCGTCGTAGGTGTACTGCGCGGCCACCCCGGTGCAGGTGCTTCCGGTGGTGGTGGCCGTCAGCGCGTGCGGACGGGTGGTGTCGTTGTAGCAGGAGGTGGTGGTGACGGGGGTGGCGGTGTTCTGCTTCTCGGTCTTCCGCTGCCCGCCGGCGGTGTAGGTGTACGACGTCCAGTACGGTGCCGGGCCGCCCAGGTTGGCGACGGTCCGCCCCGAGGCCGCGCAGTCGGCGGTCTTCGGCGTCCAGGCCTCGGTCAGACGGCGCTGGGCGTCGTAGGCGAAGCACTGGCTGTCGGTGCCGGTGCCGATGTCGGCGCCGTCGAGGACGGAGGTGACGTTGCCTGCCTGGTCGTAGGCGTAGGTGAGGTCCTGGACCGGGCCGCGGGTCTGGTCGTCGACGGCCGCGTTCAGCAGCCGGCCGGTGCCCTTCTCGTAGGTGTGGGTGAGGAAGACGCGCTTGGTGCCGGCGGCGGTGCCCAGTTGCAGCTGCCCGACCTGGCCGAGCGCGGTGTAGTCGGCGGCGAGGAGGTAGCCGGTCGCGCCGGACAGCTCGTTCGGCAGGCCCGCGCCGTTGTAGCGGGTCTCGACGGTCTCGGCGGCCAGACCGCCGGCGGCCGGCACCTTGGTGGTGCCGACCGTGCCGTCGAGCCGGTACGTCGTCTCGAACGTGCTGGTGGCGGCGATCGCGCCGGAGGTCACCAGCGGGTCGTCGGAGGGCAGCGTCAGCGTGGTGGCCGTGGCCCGCCCGAGGGTGTCGTAGGCGGTGATCTGCCGGGCGTAGGCCTTGCCGCCCTCGTACCGGGTGGCCCCGGCGGGCAGGCCCTTCTGGACGCTGTCGAAGGTCCAGGCGGCGAGCTTGTTCGCGTCGGTGCGCTCCGTCTGCCACAGGCCCGTGGTGCGCCCGAGCTCGTCGTAGGCGTGGAGCAGCAGCCGGTCCTCGTCGTCCTTGGTGGTGTCGATCTGGTCGAGGTCGGTGTAGGTGGTGACGGTGGTGCCCCGGTCCGGGTCGACCGACTTCACCTGGCGCCCGAACAGGTCGTAGGTGTACGACCACGTGGTGTCGTCCGGGCCGGTGACCGTCTGCTGCTTGCCGTCGGCCGTGTAGCTCTGGCGGACGCGGGTGTAGGAGGTGCCGGTGGCGGAGCCGTACTCGGTGTCGTTCGGCTGGGTGCCCGCGTAGGTGCGGGTCTCCGTGGTGCGGCCGAAGACGTCGGTGACGGTGCGGGTGGCGTTGCCGCCGTTCACCGCGCTGGTGGCCGTGGAGTCACCCGTGTAGGCCGTGGTGGTGCTCCACTTCTTCACCCCGTCGACGAGGAGGGTCGACTTCACGGTCCGGCCGGCGCCGTCGTACTCCGTCTCGGTCTGGCTGCCTCCGCCGTACGGCGTCTGGGCGTAGGTGCCGGTGGGGGCCGTGGTGTTGTCGTAGACGTCCGCGTAGGTCTCGTGGGCGAGGCCGCGGCTGTCGTAGCGGGTGTCGGTCAGGATGCGGCCGCCCTGCGGCGACGGGCGCTGGGTCTGGACGGGGCGCAGCTGCGAGTCGTGGAGCGAGTAGGTCGTGCTGTAGGTGCTGCCGTCGGCCTTGAGCGTGGCCACCGACGTCCAGGGGGCCTTGTCGCGCACCAGGCCGTAGGCGTACTTGACGTTCGGGGTGTCGTTGCCCGACTTGGAGCGGTCGGGCAGCCAGGTGGCGGTGATGCGGCCGAGGGCGTCGTAGGTGTGCTCGGTGCGCCGGGTGTTCTGGTCGAGGACGTAGCTCTCCGTGCCGCGCGCCGGGTCGTGGACCGTGGTGGTCTGGTGCGCCTGGCCGTTGGAGGCGAGCTTGGGCTTGGTGACGGTCGTGGTGCCGAGCGGGCCCGCGGCGGCCGGGAAGTAGGCGGTCGTCGTGGTGCGGCCCTTGGCGTCCGTCACGGTGAGCGGCCGGCCGAGCTTCGCCGTCGCCGTGTCGTAGGTGGTCGTGGTGACGGTCTGCCAGCCGGTGGCCGGCAGGGGGTTGCGCTCGGCGGTGCCGGAGGCGGCCGGGTAGGCCTTCGCCCGGCCCGTCCAGGTGGCCAGGCCCAGCGTCGGGACCTGGTCCGGGGACCAGCCGGTGGCGGCCGGGTTGTCGTACACCGTCGCCGTGTCGGACAGGACGTCACCGCGGGTCGCCGGGGTGGTGGGCAGGGAGAGCGAGGCGTCGGCGGTGGCGCAGGGCCTGGCGACGGTGCGGGTCCGTGAGACGAGCCCGGTCAGGCCCTTGGCGTCGTTGCGGGCGTACCAGGTGCGGGTGCAGGTCTCGTCCCCGGTGACCGACCAGTCGCCGTGGTTCTCGACCGAGGTCACCATGCCGTACGTCGGGTCGTAGGTGAAGGAGGTCGCGGCCTGCCGCCACTTGCGGGCAGCGGTGAGGTAGGTGTGGCTGTAGGTACGGGCCGTCTTGACGAAGTACGCCTTGATGTGGGCGTACGACTTCTGCTGGCTCGCGGTTTCCTCGGCCCACAGGTTGTTGACGGTGGTGGAGATCGCGGTGGTGCCGTCGTAGACGATCTCCTGGCGCAGCCGGCCGGAGAAGTGGTCCTGGTCGGTGACGTCGGCGACGTCGAGGTTGTCGGTGGTGACGGCGGTGGTGTTGTCGAGGTCGATGCCGGGTACGGTGGCCGACCGGGTCGTGCCGTCCTTGCGCTTGTCGCCGTTCATGCCCCGCATGAACAGCTTCACCGTCTTCGACCGGGTGGCGCCGGCCTCACCGGTGTAGGCGGTGACCTTCTGGTAGCCGCGCCACACCGACCAGGTGCGCTCCTTCTCCTTGGTGAAGGGGCTGTCGTTGTGGTGCCAGCCGGGGTTCGCGTAGTCGTACGTCGTCTGGGTGCCGGGGTTGCCCGCGCCCGGGTCGTTGGTGGTGATCGCGGTGACGCGGTACTTGTGGAACCAGTCCAGCTGCGGGTCGCCGCCGTTGACGTTCCAGTACACCGGGTAGCAGGCCAGGTTGTTGTCGTCCTCGGCGGCGGGCATCCTGCTGCCGCGCACGCACTCCGGGTCGGAGAAGGTGACCGAGGTGATCGCGCCGGTCTCGGACACGAGGGACGCGATGCGGGGGCGGGTCAGCGCGAGGATGTCGTCGCTGGTGGAGTCGACCCGGTTGGGGCGCTGCTGGTAGGTGAACTCCACCGGCGGCAGGGCGATGTCGGTGCCGTTCTTGCCGGTGTGCCTGAGCGACTTCAGGACCAGGACCTGGTCGGAGCTGTTGCCGATGTCCTGGCCGTCGAAGAACTCCTGCTCCAGGGTGTAGGAGTCGACCGGCAGGAAGGCGTCGGGTTCGGCGGCCCGGGACCAGAAGTGGGTGGTGATGCCCGTCAGGCGCTTGCGGGTGAAGAAGCCGGGGGCGGTGGCCTTGCAGTCGTCCTCGTCCGCCGAGCAGATCCCGTCGAAGGGGACGTCGGGCCAGTCGTCGGCGGTGTCCTCGGTCAGCGAGGAGCAGTCCGAGGCGGTGCAGCGCTCCTTGTAGGTGTAGGTCACCTTGTCGGATGCGGGCGCGGTGAACAGGGTGTCGCGGCGCTGGCCGTAGCGGATCTCGGTGAGGTGTCCGCCGCGGGTGTAGGAGGCGAGGGCGGTCTTGTCGCCGTTCTTGGCGTAGTGGTTCGTCTCGGCCGTGTACCAGTAGGTGGCCGCGTTGCCGTGGACGTCCTCGATCAGGTCGAGGTTCCAGCGCCAGGCCTGGGTCTGGGAGCGGCTCTTGAACTCGCCGCCCTTGTCGTAGCCGGGTTCGCCGCTGTCGTCGCCGAAGACGGGGACCGTCCACACGGACTGGGTGCGCTCGCTGCCCGCGCCCGGCAGTCTGTTCAGTCCGAAGGTGTACGTCGTGCCGTCGCCGGTCACCAGCGTCCAGTACTCGCCGTCCGCGTCGCCGTTGTCCGCGCCGGTGTGGCGGACGACCTTGGAGGCGTCGTCGCCCTTGAGGTGCCACTCACCGGTGGTGTCGTCCTTGACGAGCTCGTCGGCCTTGCCGTTGAGCACCAGGGAGGCGTTGTCGTACTTCCAGCACAGGTCGTGCTCGTCGGTCTGGCCGTCGTCGTCGCAGGAGCCGTAGGTGCGGGTGACGTACGACGAGGTCAGGTCGAAGCCCTCGCCCACCGGGGACGACTGGTTGTTGGTGTTGGCGGTCCGCCCGTCGACGCTGCCGGAGTCGTACGACAGCGTCACGGCGGGCGTGGGGCCGGCGGCCGCGGGCGGCACGGTGATCGGGTAGGACCAGGAGAACGAGCCCGAGGACGCGCCGGCCTCCCAGCTCGAGGACGCCGACAGCGGCGTGGCCGCGAAGTCGCCGCTGCCCGCGGTGGACTCGGTCGCCGCGGTGGCCGTCACCGCCATGACGGTGGGGGCCGTGCCCGCCAGCGTCGTCTGCGCGGTGAGCTGTTCGCCGGTGACGTCGTTGGTGGACGCCACCGGGGTGGCGGTGCGGCAGGCCGCCTGTTGCGGGGTGGTCAGCGCGCAGGCGGGGAGCATGACCAGGCCGAGGCGCGAGGCCCAGTCACCGCCGATCGCGGAGGCGAACGAGCTGTAGTCGACGGTGAGCCGGGCGGCGCCGGGCTTCGCCGTGCCGACGGTGAACACGACGCCCGTGACGCCGGCCGCGCGGGCCGCGTCCTGCCCGAGGACGCGCACCGTGGCCTCACCGGCGGCCTTCGCGCCCTTGGCCGCCGGTGCCGTGGCGACGGAGACGAGACGGCCGTCCTCGGCGGGCCGCGCCGTGACGGGGCTCGTCCGTGCGGAGGGCTCGGGCCAGGACGTCCGGCGTTCGGCGCGTGCGGCGTCGACGCGCTTCTGGTCGGCCTTCTTCTCCTGACGCACCTTGGCGCGCGCGGCGTTGGCCTGGGGAGTGGTGATCTCCCTTACCTCGGCCGGCTTCACGCCGGGCACGGCGGGGCGGCCCGGTGCCTCGGCCGCGGTGGCGACCGGGACCAGGACGGTGGGCACCGACAGCACCGTGGCCAGCGCGACGGTCAGGGCCGCGCGTCTGAGGCGGCGCGGCCGGGCCGGGGGAACGGAGGCGGACGGGGACGGGCGGGACGGGGAGGGGAACGGGCGCAGGGACACGGATCGCTCTCCGGGGAAGGGGCGGCCGACAGGGCGGCCGGGCGTCTGGGCGTGATCGGGTATGCCGACGACCGCACCGGGCGGGGCCTGACGGGCCCCGCCCGGGCGCTGGTCGGTGGGGTGCCGGCCGGTCAGTAGCCGATGAGGGTCTCGACCTGGGTGGGGTCGGTCACCGCGCCCGCCCACAGGCGGATGTCGGTGATCCGGCCGGGCAGGTGGTCGCCCCACGCGCCGTCGAGGTAGCCCTTGCCCGCGGCGAACTCCCCGCTGCCGGCCGAGGCGGTGTAGGCGAGGGCGTCGCCCTGCCGTTCGCTGCCGACGAACAGGGTGATCTCCCGGGTGTGCGCGTCGTACGCGCCCACCAGGCCGACCTCGCTGTCCAGTACGGCCGTCTCGTCGCTGACGACGGAGGTGCCGCTGCCGTAGGCGGTGAGCCGGCCGAAGTGCCAGCGGGCCGTCACCACCGGGGTGGTCTTGGGGACACCGTTCTCGTCGAGCACGGGGTTGCCGTCGTCGTCGAGCACCGGCTCGCTGCTCGTGCCGGTCTTCTCCACCCACAGGCTCCACGAGGAGCCGGTCGCGGTGCGCTGGCCGAGGACCTGGGCGCGGTAGCCGTCCGGCTTGCCGGCGAGGGCCCGGGTGTCGACGTCGGCGACGGTGGCGGCGGTGAAGGAGCCGGTGTCGGACACCAGCGGCCGTGCCGCCGTCGCCGCGCCCGCGGTGCCGTCCAGCACGAGCGCCTCGCCGTCCAGGGACGCGCCGGAGGACGACAGGGTGAGGGTGTTGCCGTAGCCGGACCGGTCGGTGAGCGTGGTGCCGGTGGCGCCTTCCGGCGTGTACTGCGCGACGAGTTCGGCGTACGCCTTGCCGTTCGCGTCCACCGGGGCGGCGTCCCGGGCGATCGCCACGGGCAGCTTGGCGTCCTGCCACACCGTGACCTCGTCGACCTCGCCGGGGAAGGGGTCGACGTAGGAGCCCCGGTACTTCACCCGGCCGATCTGCAGCGGGCCCGCCGCCGACCAGGCGCCCGTGGTGAGGGTGTCGGTGCCCTGGGGCACGCCGTTGACGTAGAGGGCGAGCGTCTTGGCGGTGGTGTCGACCACCGCGGCCAGGTGCGTCCACACCTTCGTCTGCGGGGCGTCCAGCGAGTCGACCCGCTGGTTGTCGAGCGAGGTGGTCGCCGCGTCCGCGTCCGCGAGGCGCAGGCACCAGCGGTTCACCCCGGAGCAGTAGCCCAGGAAGAACGGGCTGTAGTACGTGCCGTCCTGGCCCAGCACCGTCGCGTGGGCGGCGGTGGAGTCCAGCCGCACCCAGGCCGCGACGGTGTACGACGCCTGGGTCTCCAGCACCTTCCCGGCGGTCGCGGCGTAGGAGGTGCCGCCGACCCGCAGGGCCTTGTCCTCGGCCGCCACCCCGTTCTCGGTGACCACGCCGCGGCGGCCGGTGGTCACGCGGGTCGCGCCGCTGACGGTGGCGTCGTCGCGCAGGGCGGTGTCGGTGCCGGCGGAGACGTCCACGGCGGCGCCGGACGCCTCGTTGAACGTCCACCTGCCGACCGGGCCGTCGCCCTCGTCGACGAGGAAGCGGACCTTGTTCTGCCCCGTCCGGCCCGCCGAGTCCTTGGTCATGACCTCCAGGGTGATGGTGCCCGAGTCGACCGGGGTGACCGTCTCGGTGACCGTCGCGCCCGACCTCCACGGCCGCCAGGCGGTGTCCGTGGACAGCTTGTAGGCGTAGGCGGTGTTGGTGTCGCCGGCGGCCGGGCCGAAGGTGACCGTGCCGGACTTGCCGGGAGCGCCGGAGGGCGTGCACGCGCCCGGCACGCACTCCTTGTACGTGCCGGTGAAGGTGATCGTCGGCGGCTTCGGCGCGCTGCTGTCGACGGTGAAGTAGCAGAAGGGGGTCGCCGTGCCGCCCAGGATGCTCTTTCCGCTGTTGTAGTACGAGCGGGTCCAGGCGCGGTAGCGGTACTGCTTGCCGTCGGCGAGGGCGGCGTCCCACGTCTTGTTCAGGTCGTGGTTGTCGCCCACGTACCCGCTGGTCGGGCTCTCCGAGCCGGTCGAGGGCTCCTTGGCGTCGGACCAGGTGCCGTCCGCGTTCTTCACGTCCAGGTCGAAGTAGATCCGCAGGGAGGCGGAGGCCTCGCCGCCGGCGGCGGTCTGCGGGGTGGCCGCGAGGTTCGGGGTGGGGTCCGACCACGTGGTGGGCGCGGAGGCGCTCTTGGAGCAGATCTGGTTGGTGCCGGTCTCCAGGCCGTACTCGGTGGGGACGGCCGGCTTGCCGACGTAGGTCACGTCGATGACCGCGTCGTCGTCGAACCGCTTCCACGCGATCGGGTCGGACTCGTCCTTCGCCTTCAGCATCAGCGTCAGGGTGCTGAACTTGCCGTCCGCGAACGCCTTCACGGTGGAGGTGAGGTTCTCGTCCGTCTCCTCCGGGTTGTCGTTGAACTCGATCGGCTTGCGCGGCTGCGAGGGGTCGCAGGCACTGCCCCGGCCGGCCGAGACGTACCGGTCGCCCATCTGGTCCCAGGAGTTGTCGGACTTCGGGCCGCCCGGTCCGGGCCACTTCGACGACGAGGAGATGCCGTCGGTGCGCTCGAGGTCGACCCAGCGCTCGTCGCAGGAGAACGACCAGGTCTCCGTCACCGCGAACGTCGCGTCCAGCACCTGCTTGCCCTTGAGCTTGCCGGGCGTGAACTCGAAGTACATGCGGTTGGTGTAGGCGCTGCCGGAGGTGCAGTAGTAGCGCACCCCGCCGATGACGGCCGAACCGCAGCGGCCGACGCTCATGCCGTTGTCGCCGCCGGAGAAGTTGTAGAAGACGTCGCCGTCCGAGGACAGGACCGTCCGCTCGGACTCGTTCATCTCCACCGACGGGTCGATGTAGAGGGGCAGCTCGGTGCTGGTGGTGTCCGCGATCAGGCCGGCGTCCGGGACGACCGTGACCTGGGTCTGCGTCACGTCGACGTCCATCACCGCCGCCTCGTCGCCGGCGCCGGGGCCGGCGAGCGGGTCGCCCTCCTCGACAGGGCCGGCGGGACGCGCCTCGGCCGGGGTGGCCGACGGCGTCTGCGGCGCGGTGGTCCCGGCGAGCGGCCGGACCGTCAGGCCCTGCGCGCTCGTGCCCGTGCCGTCCTCGGTCTGCCCGGCGGAGTTCCACATCCGTGCCGACGGCGAGCGGAAGACGACCCGGCCGTTGCCGTCGACGGCCTCCATGCTGCCGGCCGCGCCCTCGCGCACCCGGAGCCCCTCGACGTCCATGGCGTACTTCAGCGAGGCGAGCGCCGGGTCCTCGGCCGCCGCCAGCGACTCGACCTCCAGCACCTGCCGGAAGCCCTCGACGGTCGCCGTCAGGATGAGGTTCACGTCCGGGCGCACGTCCTCGTAGACCGCCCGGGTCCCCTCCAGGCGCGGCTCCGGCAGCCTGCCCGGCCAGCCCAGGGTGACCGACCGGCCGTCCTCGGCGATCGTCACCAGGTCCTTGCCGTCGCCGCCGGCGGAGAACGACAGGTCCACCGCGGCCGCCTTCGGCCCGATCGATCCGTCCGCCCGCTTCTCCAGGGTCGCGTCCGGCTCCGCCCAGCCGCCGCCGGGCTTCTCCACCCGCACCGGCACCACCGACTTGCGAAGGGTGAAGGTCCGGCCGTCCGGATTGGCGAACACCGTCTCCCGTTCGGTGCGCTCGCCGACGACCTCGACCCGTTCACCGGAGTCGGCCGCCTGCTGCCGCGCCCGCTCCGACTCCGACAGGCCGGCGCTCTCGGCGGCGACCGCCGCCCGCGGCGCCAGCACGGGCGCCAGCGACGGAACCGTCGCGGTCACCGCGAGCGCGGTCAGCCAGGCCAGACCGCCCCGGCGTCTTCCGACACCTCTTCGGGCGCGTCTCTTTCTCTCCCCCATTGCCCCCCACCTCGCTCATGTGATCGACACAGGCGGGGCACATCCCACACGTCGCGCACACCACGGTCAAGCGAAAAGCGGGGGTCCGGAGGGCAAATGATTAGGTGTTCCCAGGGAATTCTCGAAATAAACCATGGCTTGGCAATGAGTCGGCCAACACGCTTCACCGTGTTTCACCGCGTTTCCCACCCGTTCGCGGTTTCCCCGCGTCTTCCTTGTGTTTCCCACCCGTTCGCGCGATTCGGGGCCGGGCGCCGCGGCGCGCCCCCGCCGGACGCGGCCGCGGCCTCTTTCCGTCCGGGGACCGGGGTGGTGGGCGGGGTGGGCAGAATGGCCGTCATGACCCCGGGTGACACCCGTCGCGCCGACGCGAACCGCCGCCGCATCCTCGATGTGGCCCTGGCCGAGCTGCTGCGCGACCCCGACGCGTCCATGGACCGGATCGCGCGCGCCGCCGGCGTCGTCCGCCGCACCGTGTACGGGCACTTCCCGAGCCGCGACGCGCTGGTCGGCACGCTGGTGGACGAGGCGGTGACGGCACTGGCGGCCGCGCACGCGGCGGGCCGTGCGGGGGCCGGGGATCCGGCGGAGGCGCTGGCCCGGTCGGTGCTGGCCGTCTGGCCGATCGCCGACCGGTACCGCCTGCTGGCCGCGCCGGCCCGGCGCACGGTCACCTCGCGGGGCGTCCGGGAGCGGCTCTCCCCGGTCCGCGAGGACCGTGTCCGGCTGCTGCGGCGCGGCCTGGAGGAGGGCGCCTTCGCCTCGCCCCTGTCCGCCCCGGCACTGGCCCGTGTGCACGAGCAGATCCTGGTCGCGCTGATGGAAGCCGTGGACGAGGGCCTCCTGGACGCGCGCGAGGCGGGCCGCTCGGCGGCGGTCACGGTGCTGACCGCGGCGGGCGTGCCCGCCCACCTGGCCACCGCGCTGGTGGCGAGGGCGAGCGGGTCCGGCTGAACGGCTCGGGGAATCCGGAGGCGCGGGGGCGGGAGAGGAGGTGGGCGCCGGAAACGCGAGGACCGGGAGGAGTCCGGGAAGGAGAAGGACCGGAAATCGCAAGGGCCCGGGAAACGGAAGGGCCCGGGAAACGGAAGGGCCCGGGAAACGGAAGGGCCGGAAATCGGAACAGGCCGGGAAGCAGAGGAATCCAGAAAACAGGAGGCCATGGGCGAGGCGACCCGCGAACCGGAGTCGATCGAGAACCCATGGATCCGAGAACCGGAACACCTGGGGTCGAGGAGTTCCGGAGACGCGGAGAACCCGGGAGGGCCCGGGGAAAAGGGGAACCGGGCGGCTGAGCAACGGGGGAGCTCTCAGCCGCCCGGCGTTCGGGGGCGGACACCGGAGGCGGGGCCGGGTGTCCGGCCCCGGTTCAGGCGGGGCCGGACACCCGGAGTCCGGAGGGGCCTCCGGGTGTCCGGAGGGGGGCCGCTCAGGCCTTGGCGAGCGCCTTCTCGTCGTCCTCGCGCTGCTCGGGCACCTCGACCGGCGCCGGGGCGGAACCGTGGCCGTCGTCGAGCAGGGTCTTCTCGTCGAAGGGGATCCGGCCGGCGAGCACCTCCTCCACGCGGACCTTGTCGATCTCCTTGGTCCAGGTGCCGATCAGGACCGTGGCGACGGCGTTGCCCGCGAAGTTGGTGAGGGCGCGGGCCTCGCTCATGAAGCGGTCGATGCCGACGATCAGGCCCATGCCGTCCACCAGGGCGGGCTTGTGCGACTGCAGACCACCGGCCAGGGTCGCGAGACCGGCGCCGGTGACGCCGGCGGCGCCCTTGGAGGCGACCAGCAGGAAGAGCAGCAGCGGGATCTGCTCGCCGACCGACATCGGCGTGCCCATGGCGTCGGCGATGAACAGCGAGGCCATGGTCATGTAGATCATGGTGCCGTCGAGGTTGAAGGAGTAGCCGGTCGGGACGGTGATGCCGACGACGGGCTTGCTGATGCCCAGGTGCTCCATCTTCGCGATGAGGCGCGGCAGCGCGGACTCGGAGGAGGAGGTCGACAGGATCAGCAGGAACTCACGGCCCAGGTACTTGAGGAACGTGAAGACGTTCAGGCCGGCGACGACCCGCAGCAGCACGCCCAGCACGAGGAAGACGAACAGGAAGCAGGTGGTGTAGAAGCCGAGCATCAACACGGCCAGGCTCTTGAGCGCGTCCACGCCGGCGGAACCGGTGACCGCGGCCATGGCGCCGAAGGCGCCGATCGGGGCGGCCCACATCACCATGGCCAGGATGCGGAAGACGAGCCGCTGGATGTGCTCGACGCCGCGCAGGACCGGCTGCCCGGCCGGGCCCATCGCCTGCAGGGCGAAACCGGCGAGCAGCGCGACGAGCAGGGTCTGGAGCACCTCGCCGCCGGTGAAGGCGGAGACGATCGTGGTGGGGATGATGCCCAGCAGGAACTCGGTGGTGTCCTTGGCCTCCGCCGACACCTGCGCCTGCCCGGTCTCCTTCACCGCGTCGGTGATCGCGAGGCCGGATCCCGGCTCCAGGATGTTGCCGACGACCAGGCCGATGGCCAGCGCCACCAGCGACATGACCATGAAGTAGGCGAGGGCGATGCCACCCACGGCGCCGACCTTGGCGGCCTTCCGCACCGACCCGATGCCGAGCACGATCGTGCAGAAGATGATCGGCGAGATCATCATCTTGATCAGGTTCACGAAGCCCGTGCCGATGGGCTTCAGCTCGACCGCGAAGTCGGGCGCGATCAGGCCCACGGCGATGCCGAGCGCCACCGCGACGATCACCGCGATGTAGAGGTAGTGGGTGCGGTCCCGCCTGGCGGGTGCGGCAGGTGCCGTATCGGGGGTGGTGCTGGCGGCCACGGCTGCCCTCCTTGACGTCTTCGTCGGCATCACCGGCGTGCGGCTCACGTCCGGGGAGATACGGGGGAATGCCGTGACTATGCTCCGCGCCTGTGAGGGCGGTCACCCTTCCGTTCATTTAGTTCACGCTGACGGTCGGGGGCACACTGACGGCATGCGCATCCCCGTCCCCCGGCCCCGCAGCCTGGCCGGCCAGCTGTTCGCCATGCAGGCCGTGCTGCTGGCGGTCGTCGTCGCGGGATACGCGCTGTTCACGTACGTCAGCGACCGCTCCCAGGCCGAGGAGGCGGCGAGCCGCCAGGCCACGGCGGTGGCCCGCTCGGTCGCCGACTCGCCCTCCGTGCGGGAGGCGATCCGCTCCTCCAGCCCGACGGCCGAGCTCCAGCCGTACGCGGTGCGCGTCATGCGCGACACCGAGGTCGACTTCGTCACGATCATGAGTCCGGACGGCATCCGCTGGACCCACCCGGACGTCGACGAGATCGGCGGGCACTTCCGCGGCAACACCGCGCGGGCGCTGCGGGGCGAGACCTTCACCGAGACCTACACCGGCACGCTGGGCCCGTCCGTCCGCGCGGTCACCCCCGTCGAGGACGGCGACAAGCGGATCGTCGGCCTGGTCAGCGCGGGCATCAAGGTCGAGGCGATCAGCAAGCGCGTCTCGGACCAGGTGACGGCCCTGTTCGGCGTCGCGACCGGCGTCCTGGCGCTCGGCGCGGTCGGCACGTACGTCATCAACGCCCGGCTGCGCCGCCACACCCACGGCATGAACGCGGCGGAGCTCAGCCGGATGCACGACTACCACCAGGCCGCCCTGCACGCGGTCCGCGAGGGCCTGCTGATGCTGGACGGCCAGTACCGGGTGGCGCTGATCAACGACGGCGGACGGGAGCTGCTGGGCGTGGGCGGGGACATCGTCGGCCGGTCGGTGGCCGGCCTCGGTCTGCCCGCCCCGCTGACGGGCGCGCTGCTCTCCTCCGAGCCCCGGGTGGACGAGGTGCACCTCACGGCCGACCGGGTCCTGGTGGTGAACACCTCGCCGGTGACGGGCGGCGAGCGGCGCGGCACGGTGGTCACCCTGCGCGACGTCACCGAGCTCCAGTCCCTGATGGGCGAGCTGGACTCCGAGCGCGGCTTCACCCAGGCCCTGCGGTCCCAGGCCCACGAGGCGGCGAACCGCCTCCACACGGTGGTCTCGCTGATCGAGCTGGGCCGCGCCGACGAGGCCGTCGACTTCGCGACCGCCGAGCTGGAACTGGCCCAGGCCCTGACCGACCAGGTGATGGCCGCGGTGAGCGAGCCGGTGCTGGCGGCCCTGCTGCTGGGCAAGACGGCCCAGGCGAACGAGCGGGGCGTGGAGCTGGTGGTCGCGCGGGAGAGCGGTCTGGACGACGAGCTCCTGCCGCGGTCGCTGCCCGCGCGGGACCTGGTGACGATCCTCGGCAACCTGATCGACAACGCGGTGGACGCGGCGCAGGGGAGCGCGCGGGCGCGGGTGACGGTGACGGCGTCCACCCAGGGCGCCGACGGGGACGGCGCCGGCGGCGAGCTGGTGCTCCGGGTGGCGGACACGGGGGCGGGAGTGGATCCCGCGCACGCCTCACAGGTCTTCGAGCGCGGCTTCTCGACCAAACCGGCGGGCCCCGGCGGCCGGGGCCTCGGCCTGGCCCTGGTACGACAGGCGGTGCACCGTCACGAGGGCACGCTGTCGGTGGCGGAGGCCGAGGGGGGCGGCGCGGAGTTCACGGTGCGGTTGCCGCTGCGGACGGCGGCCGCCGCCGCGGCGGTGTCGGGAGGCGAGAGATGACGGGCGGTACGGGCACCGCGGACGACGAGCCGATCCGGGTGCTGGTGGTCGAGGACGATCCCGTCGCCGCCGACGCGCACGTCATGTACGTGGACCGCGTGCCCGGATTCGTCGCGGTCGGGAAGGCGCACACGGGCGCCCAGGCGCGGCGCCTGCTCGACCGCACGCCGGTCGACCTGCTCCTGCTCGACCTGCACCTGCCGGACGGGCACGGCCTGCAGCTGGCCCGGTCGCTGCGGGCGGCGGGGTACCACGCGGACGTGATCGCGGTGACCTCGGCGCGGGATCTGACGGTGGTCCGGGAGGGGGTCTCGCTGGGAGTGGTGCAGTACGTGCTGAAACCGTTCACCTTCGCGACGCTCCGGGACCGGCTGGTGCGGTACGCGGAGTTCCGGGGCGCGGCCGGCGAGGCGAGCGGCCAGGACGAGGTCGACCGCGCCCTGGCCGCGCTGCGCGCCCCGGGGCCCGCCGCGCTCCCCAAGGGGCTGAGCGGGCCGACGCTGGAGCGGGTGGTGGGAGCCGTCCGGGACGCCGAGGAGGGGCTGACCGCCGCGGGGGCGGCCGAGGCGGTGGGGATATCGCGGATCACCGCCCGGCGGTACCTCGAACACCTCGTGGACGCCGGGCGGGCGGAGCGGAAGCCGCTGTACGGGCAGGTGGGGAGACCGGAGCTGGTCTACCGCTGGACGCGGGGCGTCAAGAGACGGTGAGGCCGGGCGCGGGCCCGGGCGCGGGCCGCGGCGGCTTCGGTGAGGGCGTCGGCCACGGCGGACGCGGGCGGGGCGCCCCCGGCCGGTGCTTCCTCGACCGGGTCCCCGAGCCCTTCCGGACGGCGGTCGGGACACGGATGCCCCGGACCCGTGCGTCCTAGAAGACGGACTCCGCCTCGTCCATCCGGTCCTTCGGCACCGTCTTCAGTTCGGTCACCGCTTCCGCCAGCGGCACCATCGTGATGTGCGTCCCCCGCAGCGCCGTCATCCTGCCGAAATCGCCCCGGTGCGCCGCCTCCACCGCGTGCCAGCCGAAGCGGGTGGCGAGGACGCGGTCGTACGCCGTCGGGGTGCCGCCGCGCTGGACGTGGCCGAGGATGACCGGGCGGGCCTCCTTGCCGAGCCGCTTCTCCAGCTCGTACGCCAGCGCCGTGCCGATGCCCTGGAAGCGCTCGTGGCCGAACTGGTCGATCTCGCCCTTGCCGTAGTCCATGGTGCCCTCGGCGGGGTGGGCGCCCTCGGCGACGCAGACGACGGCGAACTTCTTGCCGCGCGCGAAGCGTTCCTCGACCATCTTGACCAGGTCGGCCGGGTCGAAGGGGCGCTCGGGCAGGCAGATGCCGTGGGCGCCGGCCGCCATGCCCGACTCCAGCGCGATCCAGCCCGCGTGCCGGCCCATGACCTCGACGACCATCACGCGCTGGTGGGACTCGGCCGTCGTCTTCAGCCGGTCCATGGCCTCCGTGGCCACGCCGACGGCCGTGTCGAAGCCGAAGGTGCGGTCCGTGGAGGAGATGTCGTTGTCGATCGTCTTCGGGACGCCGACCACCGGCAGGCCGGCGTCGCTCAGCATCCGCGCCGCCGTCAGCGTGCCCTCGCCGCCGATCGGGATCAGCGCGTCGATGCCGAAGTCGTGGATCATGTCACCGGCGCTCTCGCAGGCCTCGCGCAGCCGGTCGCGCTCCAGCCGGGAGGAGCCGAGGATGGTGCCGCCGCGGGCCAGGATGCCGCTCACGGCGTTGAGGTCGAGCGCGCGGAAACGACCGTCGAGGAGACCGGCGTAGCCGTCCACGAACCCGATGACCTCGTCGCCGTAGTTGTCGACCGCTCGGTGCACGACCGACCGGATCACTGCGTTCAGTCCGGGGCAGTCGCCCCCTGCGGTGAGGACTCCGATACGCATCGTGTTGTGTCTCCTGCTCGCTGTGGACACCGGTGAGCCACTGCGATTCTTTCATGCCGCCCAGGGCACTGTCTCTTGACGGGCGCCTTAACCCCGGGCAGGGGTACTGTCAAGAGGGTTCTGCTCACCTCGGTGGGCGATTTTTGTGCGGCGGGTTCCCCCGGGCAGCGGATCCGACGGCCCGGAGGCGACGAGGCGCACGACGAGACGAAACGGAGAGCACGCGTGACGCGCAGCGTGTACGTGACCGGCATCGACCGCGGCGACGGCCGCCAGGTGGTCGAGCTGGGGGTCATGGAGCTCCTGACCCGGCAGGTCGACCGGGTGGGCGTCTTCCGGCCCCTCGTCCATGACGGCCCCGACCGGCTGTTCGAGCTGCTGCGAGCGCGTTACCGGCTGTCCCAGGACCCGGCGACCGTGTACGGCATGGACTACCACGAGGCGTCCGCGCTCCAGGCGGAGCGGGGGGCGGACGAGCTGGTCTCCACCCTCGTCGACCGCTTCCACCGCCTCGCCCGCGGCTACGACGTCGTCCTCGTCCTCGGCACCGACTACGCCGACACCCAGTTCCCGGACGAGCTGTCCCTCAACGCCCGGCTGGCGAACGAGTTCGGCGCCTCGGTGATCACCGTCGTCGGCGGCCGCGGGCAGACCGCGGAGTCCGTGCTCGCCGAGACCCGCAACGCCTACCGGGCCTACCGGGGTCTGGGCTGCGACGTCATCGCCATGATCGCCAACCGGGTCGCCCGCGAGGACCGGGACCCGATCGCCGGGGAGCTCGCCGGCCGGCTGCCGGTGCCCTGCTACGTCCTGCCCGACGAGCCCGCGCTGTCCGCGCCGACGGTCGCCCAGGTCAGCCAGGCCCTGGGGGCGAAGGTGCTGCTGGGCGACGACTCCGGGCTGGCCCGTGACGCCCTCGGCTTCGTCTTCGGCGGCGCGATGCTGCCGAACTTCCTCGACGCCCTGACCCCGGGCTGCCTGGTCGTCACCCCGGGCGACCGCGCCGACCTGGTCGTCGGCTCGCTGGCCGCGCACAGCGCCGGCACCCCGCCGATAGCCGGCGTGGTGCTCACCCTGAACGAGGTGCCGAGCGAGGAGGTCCTCACGCTCGCCGCCCGCCTCGCCCCCGGCACCCCCGTGCTGTCGGTGCCCGGCAACAGCTTCCCCACGGCCGAGCGGCTGTTCTCCCTGGAGGGCAAGCTGAACGCGGCCACCCCGCGCAAGGCCGAGACCGCCCTGGGCGTCTTCGAGCGGCACGTGGACACCTCCGGTCTGCTCGAGCGGATCTCCACGCCCAGCACCGACCGCGTCACCCCGATGATGTTCGAGCACAAGCTGCTGGAGCAGGCGCGCGCGGACCGGCGCCGGGTCGTCCTGCCCGAGGGCACGGAGGAGCGGGTGCTGCACGCGGCCGAGGTGCTGCTGCGCCGCGGCGTCTGCGACCTCACGCTGCTCGGCCCGGTCGACCAGATCCGCAAGAAGGCCGCCGACCTCGGCATCGACCTGGGCGACTGCCGGCTGATCGACCCGGCCACCAGCGAGCTGCGCGACGGGTTCGCCGAGCTGTACGCCTCCGTCCGCGCCCACAAGGGCGTGACCGTCGAGCTGGCCTACGACGTCGTCTCCGACGTGAACTACTTCGGCACCCTGATGGTCCAGGAGGGTCTCGCCGACGGGATGGTCTCCGGGTCCGTGCACTCCACGGCCGCGACCATCCGGCCCGCCTTCGAGATCATCAGGACGAAGCCGGACGCCGGCATCGTCTCCTCCGTCTTCTTCATGTGCCTGGCCGACAAGGTCCTCGTCTACGGCGACTGCGCCGTCAACCCGGACCCGGACGCCGAGCAGCTCGCCGACATCGCCATCCAGTCGGCGGCGACGGCCGCCCGGTTCGGCGTGGAGCCGCGGATCGCGATGCTGTCGTACTCCACGGGGACGTCCGGTTCGGGCGCCGACGTCGACAAGGTGCGCGAGGCGACCGAGCTGGTGCGCGCGCGGCGGCCCGACCTGAAGACCGAGGGACCGATCCAGTACGACGCGGCCGTGGAGCCGTCGGTGGCGGCGACCAAGCTGCCGGGCTCCGAGGTGGCGGGCCAGGCCAGCGTGCTGATCTTCCCCGACCTGAACACGGGCAACAACACCTACAAGGCCGTGCAGCGCTCGGCGGGCGCGATCGCCGTCGGGCCGGTGCTGCAGGGTCTGCGCAAGCCGGTCAACGACCTGTCGCGGGGCGCCCTCGTGCAGGACATCGTCAACACCGTCGCCATCACGGCGATCCAGGCCCAGGACCCCAGCGAGAAGGCGGCCGAGCAGTGACCTCCCCCACCCGTGTCCTCGTCCTCAACTCCGGCTCCTCGTCGGTGAAGTACCAGTTGCTCGACATGCGCGACAGCGGCCGGCTGGCGGTGGGCCTGGTCGAGCGCATCGGGGAGCAGACCTCGCAGCTGAAGCACACCCTCGTCGCCACCGGCGAGACCCGCCGGCAGAGCGGGCCGATCGCCGACCACGACGCCGCCCTCAAGGCCGTCGCCGAGGAGCTGGCCCGGGACGGCCTGGGCCTGGACTCCCCGGAGCTGGCCGCGATCGGGCACCGGGTGGTGCACGGCGGGATGTTCTTCACCGAGCCCACGGTGATCGACGACGCCGTGCTCACCGAGATCGAGCGGCTGATCCCGGTCGCCCCGCTGCACAACCCGGCCAACCTCACCGGTATCCGCACCGCACGGGCGCTGCGCCCCGACCTGCCGCAGGTGGCGGTCTTCGACACGGCGTTCCACACGACCATGCCGGAGTCGGCCGCGCGCTACGCGATCGACCCGAAGATCGCCGACCGCCACCGCATCCGCCGCTACGGCTTCCACGGCACCTCGCACGCGTACGTGTCCCGGGCGACCGCGCGGCTGCTGGGCAAGGAGCCGTCGCAGGTCAACGTCATCGTGCTGCACCTCGGCAACGGCGCCTCGGCCTCGGCGGTCGCCGGGGGCCGCTGCGTGGACACCTCCATGGGGCTGACGCCCCTGGAGGGACTCGTGATGGGTACGCGCTCCGGTGATCTGGATCCGGCGGTCATCTTCCATTTGCAGCGTGTTGGCGGAATGTCCATGGAAGAGACCGACACTCTCCTCAACAAGAGGAGCGGCCTGTTCGGACTGTGCGGCGACAACGACATGCGGGAGATCCGGCGGCGGATCGACGAGGGCGACGAACAGGCGAAGCTCGCCTTCGACATCTACATTCACCGTCTGAAGAAGTACATCGGCGCCTATTGCGCCGTTCTCGGGCGGGTGGACGCGGTCGCGTTCACCGCGGGGGTCGGCGAGAACGCGGCGCCGGTGCGCGAGGCGGCCGTCGCGGGCCTGGAGACCCTGGGCCTGGCGGTGGACGGCGAGCTGAACGCCGTGCGCAGCGAGGAGCCGCGGCTGATCTCGCCCGCCGGTGCGCGGGTGAAGGTCGCCGTGGTGCCGACGGACGAGGAGCTGGAGATCGCCACGCAGACCTACGCATTGGTGGGGCAGCATTGATATGCGGCTCCGTCGCAGGCAACTGAGCAGGAAAGCAACTGAGCACCTGGCGCCTCATTTGTATCTTCCGCCAGACGGAATATTCCGCAGTGAAACAAACCGATAGGATCGCCCCATGCGCCGTTCGAAAATCGTCTGTACTCTCGGCCCCGCGGTCGACTCCCACGACATGCTCGTGTCGCTGATCGAGGCCGGCATGAACGTGGCCCGCTTCAACTTCAGCCACGGCACGCACGCCGAGCACCAGGGCCGGTACGACCGGGTCCGGGCCGCCGCCAAGGAGACCGGCCGGGCCGTCGGCGTCCTCGCCGACCTCCAGGGCCCGAAGATCCGTCTCGAGACCTTCGCCGAGGGACCGGTCGAGCTGGTGCGCGGTGACGAGTTCACCATCACCACCGAGGACGTGCCCGGCGACAAGACGATCTGCGGCACCACCTACAAGGGCCTCCCGGGCGACGTCTCGCGCGGCGACCAGATCCTCATCAACGACGGCAACGTCGAGCTGAAGGTCCTGGACGTCGAGGGCCCGCGGGTGCGGACGATCGTCATCGAGGGCGGTGTCATCTCCGACCACAAGGGCATCAACCTGCCCGGCGCGGCCGTGAACGTGCCCGCGCTGAGCGAGAAGGACGTCGAGGACCTGCGGTTCGCGCTGCGCATGGGCGCCGACCTGGTCGCGCTGTCCTTCGTCCGGGACGCCAAGGACGTCTCCGACGTCCACCGCGTCATGGACGAGGAGGGCCGTCGCGTCCCCGTCATCGCCAAGGTGGAGAAGCCGCAGGCGGTGGAGAACATGGAGGACGTCGTCATGGCGTTCGACGGTGTGATGGTCGCGCGGGGCGACCTCGCCGTCGAGTACCCGCTGGAGCGGGTCCCCATGGTCCAGAAGCGCCTGATCGAGCTGTGCCGGCGCAACGCCAAGCCGGTGATCGTGGCGACCCAGATGATGGAGTCGATGATCACCAACTCCCGTCCGACCCGCGCCGAGGCCTCCGACGTGGCCAACGCGATCCTGGACGGCGCCGACGCGGTCATGCTGTCCGCCGAGTCGAGCGTGGGCGCGTACCCGATCGAGACCGTGAAGACGATGTCGAAGATCGTCGCCGCGGCCGAGACGGAGCTGCTCTCCAAGGGCCTCCAGCCGCTGGTGCCCGGCAAGAAGCCGCGCACGCAGGGCGGTTCGGTCGCCCGCGCCGCGTGCGAGATCGCGGACTTCCTCGGCGGCCGGGGTCTGGTGGCCTTCACCCAGTCCGGCGACACCGCGCGCCGGCTGTCCCGCTACCGCGCGGCCCAGCCGATCATCGCCTTCACCACCGACGAGGGCACCCGCAACCAGCTGGCGCTCAGCTGGGGCGTGGAGCCGCACGTGGTGCCGTTCGTGAACAGCACCGACGAGATGGTCGACCTGGTGGACCAGGAGGTCACCAAGCTCAACCGCTTCAACCCGGGCGAGACCGTCATCATCACCGCGGGTTCGCCGCCCGGCGTCCCCGGCACCACCAACATGGTCCGGGTCCACCACCTGGGCGAGGGCTCCCGCGAGAGCTGAGCCGACGGGCCCCGAAAGCCCCGGAGCCCTGAACGGCGTCGAGGGCGCCCCCTGCCGGCAGGGGGCGCCCTCGACGTGTGTGCGGCTCCCGAACGGGCCTGTGGGGATGCCTACTCGGTGTTGTAGACGTGCATCCCCGGGATGTGCAGGTCGCCGCCGAACTGGCCGGCCTGCACGACCTTCACCTTGGTGAAGTAGATCAGCGGGATGTTCAGCGGGGGCGGCTCCTCCGGCGTGAACGTCACCGGGACGAGTCCGAACAGGTTCCCCGAGATGCTCTCGGTGTACATGATCGTGTCGCCGTTGCGGATGGTGGACGTCGTGCCCTTGCCCGCCTGGACGTGGTACGTCACGCCGGACTGCTTGTCGGTGACCGTCTGGTGCAGGTCGCCGATGTCGGTGCCGCCGGAGATGACGTACTTCAGGACCTTCTTCTTCGTCCCGTTGGCCGTCTTCACCTCGACGATGCCCTGGTAGTCGGCGCTCTTGAGCAGCAGCGAGCTGGCGTCCAGGTACCAGGGGTCGTCCGCCAGCGGCACCTTGTTGTCGACGCCGCCCTCGTCGTCGGTGGCGACCGGGCAGTCGTCCACGTCCGTCGTGGCGCTCGCCGACGGGCTCGGCGTGGCGGTGGCCTCGTCGTCGGCGCCGGCCGCGTCGGAGGCGGCCTCCTCGGCCTCCTCCACGGTGTCCCCGGCCGCCTCGGCCGCCTTGCCGGCCGTGTCCTTCACCGCGCCGGCGGTGTCCTTGGCGGCGCCGGAGCCGGACGTGCCGGAGCCGGACGTGCCGGTGTCGGTGCCGGACGTGCCGGTGTCGGACGGCGTGTCCGTGCCGCTGTCCTCGGCGGACGGCGAGGCCGACGGCGACGGGCTCGCCGTGGCCGTCGCGTCGGAGTCCTTGCCGTCGAAGAGGTCGGTGATCGCGTCGCCGACGGTCTCCAGGACGTTCTTGTCGGTCTCCGACGGCGACGGGCTCGCCGTGGCGGTGCCGGAGCCGGACGAGGACGCCGACTTCTCGGGCGTGGACGCGGCGGAGGACGCCGTCGGAGCGGGCTCGGCCCCGTCGTCGGAACCTGAATCCGACGAAGAGTCGCCCGCGGTGTCCTTGCCGTCGGAGGAACCGGCGGAGTCACCGGAACCGTCCGCGGCCCCGTCCTCGGAGCCGCCCTCGCCCTCGTCCGGGGTGTCGTCCGCGCTCTTCGAGGCGGAGGGCGAGGCCGACGCTCCGGCCTCCTCGTCCTCCAGCGCCGCGACGCAGTCCTTGTACTCGTCGATGGTGAGGTTCTTGGAGGACGGCTGGTCGTCCGCGTTGGCCAGGGTCGGTGTGAACCCCATGCCCATGAGGACCGCCGTCGGCATGGCCGCCAGGGCTATCGCCTTGCCGGCCGGCATGTGGAACCGGGTGAAGAGCGGCTTCTTGGGTGCCGCGTGGCGCGGCCCGGTTCTCACGCGGGCAGCGTCCACATCGCTCCCGGTGGTCACCTCGTCAGCCGGCACTGTGCCTCCCGTTCGCCCCGTTGGCCGGGCTCGTTCCTGACAGATCGTTCGGCTCGTGCGCGTCACCGGGGTCCTTGGTGAGGGACGGGCCCGTGCTGTACGGGTTCACCGTGGCCCCACCGGCGGGGGCGCCGGCCTCGGGGTGCACGCCCTCGGGGGCGTCTCCCGGGGCCGCGGCCGCCTCCGGCGCCGGCACCGGCGCGGGCGGCTCGCCCGGGGCCCAGGACACCGCCATCGCCCCGCCGATCAGCGCGAACAGGAAGCCGATGAGGAAGCCGCCGAGGTTGGACACCGGGATGGACACCAGGCCCAGCAGGATCGCCGCGACGCCCGCGAAGACCCGTACGTGCTTCTGGAACCACAGGCTGATGCCCAGGACCCCCAGCAGCACACCGATGATCAGGGACCCGGCGCCCGCGGTGGTGGCCATCGCCAGCGTCAGGTGACCGATCTGCAGGTGCGCGTACGGGAAGTACGCGATGGGGAATCCGCCGAGGAGGACGAACAGACCGGCCCAGAAAGGCCTCGTGCCCCGCCAGGCGCGGAACTGCTGCCTCCGGCGGGTGAACTGACCGGTGGCGGCAGGAGTCTCGGCGCTCATGGAAAACAGCTCCCTGGTGCGGCGTTGCTGTGGTGGAGATGCGGCCGTGTGCGAGGACACGGCACTTCAGACTGGACGGGCGGGGGCGCCGCTGGCTCCCCCGCCCGTCAGAGAGTGCTTAGTAGCACTCCTTGACACCCGTCGACAGCGACATCTTCAGGCCGCTGAGCTTGAAGGTTCCGGCGGTGGTCGCCCACGCCGTCTGCTTCACGTCGGTCAGGACGGCCGACTCGGCCTGCTGGGCGAACCCGTACGGGTTGGACGCCTCGCTGCCGCCCTTCATGGCCGGACCCTTGTTCATGTCCTTGGCGGCCACGCCGATGTCGATGTTCTTGAACGTGGCGTCGGCGGCCAGGTCCTCGACGTCGATGTACAGGTTCTCGGCCTCGACCGGCGTACCGCCGCCGCCCGCCTTCAGCGTGAGGCTGACGGAGCCGATCAGCGGGAGGTCCGGGGTGACCACGGACTGGCACATGTTCGTGATCGAGGCGTTCTTGAACGCCGAGACGGCGACGGGGTGAGCCGTCTTCTTGCCGTCGAGGGTGTACCCCGAGTCGAGCGCGCCGTACTGCGAGAAGCCCGTGCCGACCAGCTTGTCGGCCGTGACCTTGAACGACTGGCCCGACACGCTGAACGACGCGGCGAGCGCGCCCTGAGCGAGGGCGATGCCTATACACGCCGTGGCGGCCACGCTGGGCACCATGACCACAGCGAACCGCTTCCATCTGGTCCCGCCACGCACCTGGGACTCCATATTTCCTCCTTCTCGGACGTACATCTCCTGGCCCCGGTTCGCCTCCTGATGCGACGGCTCGGCCGGGCAGGGATGGGAGAAGTGCTACGTCCTCGGAAAGGAGAGCGCCCGCCTCGGAGGCGCGAACCGCGCACCGATCGCCGGCGATCACCCCCGAGCGACAACCACTGGTCGCGCCTGACACGCATCACGCACAACCTTGCTGGACAGGCTTCGCCGTGACGAAGACCCCCCTGCCCAAGAGCCGGCGCCTCTGCCGCCGGCCCTGCTCGGTGGGGACCCAGGAAAATCCGTTGACCCGACCGGATGTCGGGGTACGGGAAGGGACCGAGCGTGGCCGATCGTGGTGCATTCTCGCCGCCCGCACAAGGGGGTTCGTTACTCGCTAGTAACGGCCGGATAACCGAACAACGACCCACAGGTCTCGGACGACGACTCAGGGTGTCACCGAGGGCCGGGACAAAACTGTTGATCGCTGGACAGAATCCGACAGACCAACGCCCCTGACTTACTAGCAGTAACAGCGGCCGCGATTACCAAGATTTGGTAAAGCGCGGCCGCAGGGGGGCTTCGTCGGCAGGAGTGCCCCTCGGGCACCACGGGCCCTCGGGGCTCGGCGTCCGGCCGGAAACCGGGACTCCGCCCGGCCTCAGAACAACGCGCGCGCCAGCGCCCGCCGCGCCGCGGCCACCCGCGGGTCCTCGGGCCCGACGACCTCGAACAGCTCCAGCAGCCGCAGGCGGACGGCGTCCCGCTCGTCACCGGCCGTGCGCCGCACGGTCTCGATGAGCCGCCCGAACGCGTCCTCGACATGACCGCCCACCAGGTCCAGGTCGGCGGCGGCGATCTGCGCCCGCGCGTCCCCCGGCCGGTCGGCGGCGTCCTTGCGCACCTGCTGCGGGTCCATGTCCTGCACCCGCTGGAGCAGTTCGGCCTGGGCGAGCCCGAGCTTGGCCTCGGTGTTGCCCGGGTCGTCGACGAGCACGTTCTGGTAGGCGCGGACGGCGCCGGCCAGGTCACCCGCGTCCAGCGCCCGGACGGCGGCTTCGAGGAGGGCGTCGTACGGGCCGGCCTGCGCCTCGGCGGCCGCCGTGCGGTCACCGGGCTCGGCGTCGGGGTCGACGGTCAGGCCGGTCAGGCCGAAGCGCTGCTCGGCGACGGTCACCAACTGGTCGAGGGTCTGCCGGATCTGCGCCTCGCCGGCGGCCCCCTGGAAGAGCGGCAGTGCCTGCCCGGCGACGACGGCGAACACGGCCGGGATGCCCTGCACCCCGAACT
The DNA here is from genome assembly GCF_044328485.1 of Streptomyces sp. NPDC017936. Lineage (NCBI taxonomy): Bacteria > Bacillati > Actinomycetota > Actinomycetes > Kitasatosporales > Streptomycetaceae > Streptomyces > Streptomyces sp. NPDC017936. The sequence goes on from NZ_JBIRHK010000004.1 coordinate 34,389, forward strand.
GCTGCATCAGCATCTGGTTGGCGTCGACGTCGATCTTGGCGAGCAGGAAACGGCCGTTGTACTCGACGGCGAGGCGCTCCAGGACCGGGCTCAGCTGCTTGCAGGGCTGACACCACTCGGCCCAGAAGTCGATGACGACCGGCACCTCGGCGGAGCGCTGCAGGACGTCCCGCTCGAACCCCGCCTCATCGACGTCGATGACGAGGTCGGCAGGCGACACGGCCCCCGCACCGCCCTGCCGGGCGGCTTCGGCACGCGCCTGCTCCGCCTTCGTCTTGGCCTCCTGGGCCGCCTTCACCGCGGCGAGGTCGACGACTCCGCTCATGGACATGTTCCGTGGCTGCATGCGTCTATCCTCCCCCGTTCCCGCGTGTGCGTGAAAAACGATCCGACGTGCGCGCCGGGTCCCCACCCCGCGCCACGGGATCGCGGCCCGTGTACGTCCGTCACGGGCTTTCGCTACGAGTCGTAGCGTAATGCCACGGGGGGCCCGCGCGCAGCCGCTCCTCGGTGATCTGCCTCACGGAGGGCGCACGGGAATCCGCCGTTATGGTCGGGACATGCACCGTCGCACCCCCGCCGGCCGGACCGGACGCCCCCGCAGCGCCGCCGCGGACGCCGCGATCCTGGCCGCGACCCGGACGGCGCTGGTGGAGCTCGGCTGGTCGAAGCTCACGCTGGGGGACGTGGCGACGCGCGCCGGGGTGGCGAAGACGACGCTCTACCGCCGCTGGGCCGGCAAGAACGAACTCGTCGTCGACGCGGTCGGCGAACTCTTCGGCGAACTGGAACTCCCCGACCGCGGCAGCCTGGCCGCGGACATGGAGGACGTGATCCTGCGGTTCGCGGCGCTCCTCGCCCGCCCCGAGGCGAAGAGCGGTCTGATGGCCGTCGTCGCCGAGTCCACCCGCGACGACGCCCTGCGCGCACGCATCCGCGACTCCATCGTCGAGCCCCAGAAGGGCCTGGTGGTGGAGGGCCGGGCCCGCGCCCAGGCGCGGGGCGAACTGCCCCCTCAGCCCGACCCCGAGGAGGCCGCCCGCACGGTCGACCTGATCTTCGACGTGATCGCGGGCGCGGTGGTGCACCGCACGCTGGTGAGCGGCCGGCCGGCGGACGAGGAGTGGGTGCGCGGCCTCACCCGCGTGCTGCTGCTGGGCCTGGCGTCGGGCGCCGCGGCCGGCGCCGAAGGCTGAGGGCGGGCGGGTCGGCCGCACCCCGCCGGGCGGGCCGTCCGCGGCGAGGTCCGGGACCGGGGCCCGCGCCCGCCCCCGCTCCACGTGACCGGTCACGCGGGTCACCGGGCCGACGGGCGCGGGGTCCCGGACCCGCCCCGGTCCTGCGGCACCGCGGGGCCGGCGGACGCGGCCCGGCCGGGCTCCCCCGCCTCGGCCGGGACCGTCACCGGACTCCGGACGGCCTCCTCGCCGGCGGCCGGCCGAGAAGCGGGGCCGGCCGCCGGGCGCACGCGGCAGCGGACTCGGGTCCGCCCGCCCGGCGGGAGCCCAGGTGGCACGAGCCCGTCCTGTCGCCCCGCCCGGTCCGCGCTCCCGGCCGGGGTGCCTCAGAAGCCCGCGGGCTCGGTGTACACCCCCCACTCGTCCCGCAGGACCCCGCAGATCTCGCCGAGGGTCGCCTCGGCGCGGACGGCGTCCAGCATCGGCCCGATCATGTTGGCGCCGCTGCGGGCGGCGGCCAGCATGCCGTCGAGCGCGGCCCGCACGGCCGGCTCGTCCCGCGCCGCCCGCCGTTCGGCGAGCACCCGCACCTGCTCCCGCTCCACCTCGTGGCTGACCCGCAGGATCTCCAGGTCCCCGGTCACGGAGCCGGTGTGGGCGTTGACGCCGACGACCCTCTTCTCGCCCTTCTCCAGGGCCTGTTGGTAGCGGAAGGCCGACTCGGCGATCTCCCCGGTGAACCAGCCGTCCTCGATCCCGCGCAGGATGCCGGACGTGACCGGGCCGATCGGGTGCCGCCCGTCGGGGTGGGCCCGCAGGCCCCGCTCCTTGATCTGCTCGAAGATCTTCTCGGCGTCGGCCTCGATGCGGTCGGTCAGCTGCTCCACGTACCACGAACCGCCCAGCGGATCGGCGACGTTGGCGACGCCGGTCTCCTCCATCAGCACCTGCTGGGTGCGCAGCGCGATCTCCGCGGCCTGCTCGCTGGGCAGCGCCAGCGTCTCGTCCAGCGCGTTGGTGTGCAGCGAGTTGGTGCCGCCGAGCACCGCCGCGAGCGCCTCCACCGCCGTGCGCACCACGTTGTTGTACGGCTGCTGGGCCGTCAGCGAGACGCCGGCGGTCTGGGTGTGGAACCGCAGCCACTGCGCCTTCTCGGTCCGCGCGCCGTAGACGTCCCGCATCCACCGCGCCCAGATGCGGCGCGCGGCGCGGAACTTGGCGATCTCCTCGAAGAAGTCGACGTGCGCGTCGAAGAAGAAGGACAGGCCCGGCGCGAAGACGTCGACGTCGAGTCCGCGGCTGAGCCCCAGTTCCACGTAGCCGAACCCGTCGGCCAGCGTGTACGCCAGCTCCTGCGCGGCCGTCGCGCCGGCCTCGCGGATGTGGTAGCCGGACACGGAGAGCGGCTTGTAGGCGGGGATGCCGGACGCGCAGTACTCCATCAGGTCGCCGATGAGGCGCAGATGGGGCTCGGGCTGGAAGAGCCACTCCTTCTGCGCGATGTACTCCTTGAAGATGTCGGTCTGGAGCGTGCCGTTCAGCACCGCCGGGTCGACGCCCTGGCGCTCGGCGGCGACGAGGTACATGCAGAAGACGGGCACGGCGGGCCCGCTGATCGTCATCGAGGTGGTGACGTCCCCGAGCGGGATGTCCTTGAACAGGACCTCCATGTCCGCCGCCGAGTCGACGGCGACCCCGCAGTGCCCGACCTCGCCGAGCGAGCGCCGGTCGTCGGAGTCGCGCCCCATCAGCGTCGGCATGTCGAAGGCGACCGACAGTCCGCCGCCGCCGTTGGCGAGGATCATCTTGTACCGCTCGTTGGTCTGCTCGGCGTTGCCGAAGCCGGCGAACTGGCGGATGGTCCAGGTGCGCCCGCGGTAGCCGGTCGGGTACAGCCCGCGCGTGAAGGGGTACTCCCCGGGCCACCCGATCCGCTCGAAACCCTCGTACGTGTCGCCGGGCCGGGGCCCGTACACCGGCTCCACGGGGTCGCCGGAGAGCGTGGTGAAGTCAGCGTCGCGCTTGCGTGCGGCGTCGTACCGGGCCTGCCAGCGTCGGCGGCCCTCCTCGATGGCGTCAGCGTCCATGCCCTCGAATTTACTAGGACGTCCAAGTAAATGTCGATGGGAGACCGCCGTACGCGTGCGTACGGCGGTGCCGGCCGCGCCCCGCTACGCCTTGGCGACGGCCGTCGCGTCCTCGGAGACGCCGGCCTCCAGCTCCCGCGAGACGTTCCGCTCCACGAAGAAGGCGGCGGTCGGGACGGTCCCGGCCAGCAGCACCCACAGCTGCTTGCTCACCGGCCACTTCGCCTTGGAACCCAGGTCGAAGGCGAAGACCAGGTAGACGACGTAGAGCCAGCCGTGCGCGATGCCCACGACGCGGGTGAAGCCGTCGGCGCCGTCCAGCTCGAACACGTACTTGGCGATCACGCCCAGGGTCAGCAGGACCAGCAGCACACCGGTGACGTAGGCCATGACGCGGTAGCGGGTCAGCACGCTCTTCTTCATGCCGTCGAGCGTAACGACCCGTTCCGGGAGATCTTGTGCCGGGTCGCTCCTGGTCGGCGTGGCGCGCCGCGCGCCGTCCGCGGGCCCGGCCGGTCACGCGCCGTCGCCGGGCGGGTCCGGTCATGCGTCGTCGAAGTCGTGCGCGGCGATCCGCAGCGGCCGCAGCATCGCGAAGATCTCCGCGCACTCCTCGGCGTCGTACACCCCGAGGCCGAAGTCCATCGCCATGAGGTCGCGGGTGGCGGCGTCGACGACCTCGCGGCCCTTGTCGGTGATGGAGGCGAGGGTGCCGCGGCCGTCGTTGGGGTTGGGGCGCTTGGCGACCAGGCCGGACCTCACCAGGCGGTCGACGGTGTTGGTGACCGAGGTCGGGTGCACCATGAGCCGTTCGCCGATCTTCGACATGGTCAGCTCGCCCTCCTTGGAGAAGGTGAGCAGCACCAGCGCCTCGTACCGCGCGAACGTCAGCCCGTACGGCTTGACCACCGCGTCCACCTCGGCGAGCAGGATCTGGTGGGCGCGCATGATCGAGGTGATCGCGGCCATGGACGGCACGTTTCCCCAGCGCTGCTTCCAGAGCTCGTCGGCGCGGGCGATGGGGTCGAAGGGGAGGCTGAGCGGCTTCGGCACGGCACCAGACCCTACCCGTCAGTCATATCGCGGTCAGCCCCGTCTCGGCTTTCGGTCAACGGGGCCCCGGCCGGCCCCGCCGCACCGGCACCACGCGACGCTCGCGTCCCGGCGGACCCCTCAGTAGAGCCGGCGCAGCCCGAGGACGTCGCCCCGGCCCAGGGTCCGGGCGCCGGTGCTGCACGCGAACGAGTTGGTGAACATGGTCTGGTTCTCGTGGCCCGCGCCGACGTGCGCGAGGCCGAAGACGTGGCCCGCCTCGTGCGTGGCGACGCTGCGGATGTCGTAGGTGTTCTTGCAGTTCGCGGTCGGGTTGTCGGTGAAGGCGTAGTGGCCGGTGTTGAAGCGGACGTCGGCCTCCTTCAGCCAGTCCGGGGCCCCGCCCGCCACCGTGCGGCTCCAGGTGCAGGTCGTGGCGACGACGCCGGGGCCGAGGTCCCCCGCGTCCCAGACGCTCACCCCGTCCCGCGCGCTGCAGCGGGCCCTGTGGTCGATGTCGGCCTCGTGGAAGGTCTGCGAGTGGAACTTGGCCCGCGCCCCCACCACGTCGCCGTACCCGCAGTCGTTGCGGGTGCCGGTGATGGTGGCGATGGCGCTCTCGAAGGCACGGCGGGCCGCGGAGGGGGAGAGGTTGCCGGGCAGGGCGTCGTCGCCGAGCCACCAGTCGTAGGTGCCGTACTCCTTGTGCTCCGAGACGGCGTGGGCGGTGTCGGCGCACGCGGCGCGGGCCGCCGTGCGCGCGGCGGCCGTGGCCCGCGGGGCGGCGGGGCGGGCGTGCTCCGCGGACCCGGCGCCGGTCTCCAGGCCGTAGGAGACGGTCCCGTCCGCGGCGACCTCCACGCTGAAGCCGTGCCGTGAGCCGTCCGCCGACAGGGAGTCGACGGACACCTTCATCCCCGGCTCGGGCACGGCGACACCGGTGCCGGCGTGGACGACGAGGCGCCCGACGGCCGCGCAGCGCAGCGCGGACGACCCGGCGGGCAGGTCGTCGACGGTCAGCGCGCCGCGCGCCGGCCCGCAGTCGCCCTGCGCGCGCGGGGGCGCGTCCCCGTCGGCGAGCGTCGCCCCCGACACCGCCAACACCCCCGCCGCGATGACCCTGGCCAGCAGTCCCGGCCCGTGACGACCTGCCACTTCGCCTCCGCCCGAATGTCCGCCCTCCGGGCGGTACGTGATCGATTCCCGGAGAGGTTAGCCACCCGGCGCAAGCTGAAAACCATCTCAATGCCACCCGTTTGAGCGATCGCTCAAACGGGTGTACCTTCCCGTCCAGAGGATTTGAGCGATCGCTCAAAAACCGGCCCGACCTGGGGGAATCACATGGGGCTGTACATCGAGGCACGGATCCGCGCCGAACTGGACGATTTGTGGGCTCATACGCAGAATCCGGCCCTTCACCAGCGCTGGGACCTGCGCTTCACCGAGATCCGGCCCCTCCCGCAAGTGGAGGGCGAACCTCTGCGCTTCCGTTACGCCACCCGGGTGCTGCCGTTCCTCACCATCGCCGGAACGGGCGTCTGCGCGGGTGAACGACAGCGCCCGGACGGCACGCGCACCTCCGCCCTGCGCTTCGCCTCCCCGCACCCGCTCTCCCTGCTCGCCGAGGGCGGCGGCTACTGGCGCTACGTCCCCGACGGCGACGGCGTCCGCTTCCTCACCGGCTACGACTACCGGCCCCGCTGGGGCGCCTTCGGCGCGCTCGCCGACCGGCTGGTGTTCCGCCCGCTGATGGGCTGGGCGACGGCCTGGTCCTTCGACCGGCTGCGGCTGTGGCTGGAGCGGGGCGTCACGCCCGAACGCGCGCTGCTGAACTGGCTCGCGGAAGTCGCCGTGCGCGCCGTCGTCGTCGCCTTCGCCTGCACCGGTCTGGGCCTGGAGTCCGTCCTGCGCCTCCTCGGCCCGTTCGCGGCGTCGGCCGCGTACCTGTGCCCCCTGCTGCTGAGCGTCCTCGTGTGCCTGGCGCTCTTCACCGCGCCGCTCGCCCGCACCCCGGCCGCCCGCCGCTGCCTGCGCACGCCCCCGGCACACGCGCGTGCGCCCCGCGTCCTGCGCTCCCTGGAGAACCCGCGATGACCTCGATCTTCCGTACGGCGATGGGCGCCGACTTCGACCGGCTCCACCCCGAGCTGCGGCGCCGCTTCTCGGTGGGGCTGGCCGGCGGCGAGACGTGCACGGGACGGGGCGTGATGGACCGCATCTGGCACGGTCCGGCGTTCGTGAAGCCGTTCCTCGCCCTGGGCGCCACCCGCAACATCCTCGTCCCGCGCGAGGGGCGCGCGGTGCCGTTCGTGATCGAGAACGTGCCGTACGTCGACTCGTACGGCCGTGAGACGGTGAGCTTCGTGCGTACCTTCGACCTGCCCGGCCGGGCCCGCCGGTTCGACGCCCAGATGGTGCTCGGCCCGAGGGGCGACCGCGTCCTCGACTACCTGGGCACCCACCAGCACCTCGCCACCGACCTGCACTTCCGCGCCGAGCCGGACGGTTCCCTGCTGATCCGTTCCGGCGAGCACCGGTTCCGGGAAGGGGTGGTGGACGTCCGCGTGCCCGGGCTGATCGGCGCGACGGCCGAGGTCCGGGAGTCGTACGACGAGGCGGCCGGCCGTTTCCGGATCCGCGTCAGCGTGGTGAACCGGTACTTCGGCCCGCTGTTCGGCTACGAGGGCTCCTTCACCGCCGCCTACGCGGACGTCGGCGCCCGCGGTGTGCGCCCGGGACTGCGCCCCGTGCGCGAGGAGGCCCGCGCGTGAGCCCGGAGTCCGCCAAGTCCCTGGAGACCAGGACCCGGCTGCTGGAAGGGGCGCTGCGCACCCTCACCGAGCAGGGCATCGCCAGGACGTCGGCCCGGACGGTGGCGGCGGCCGCCGGGGTCAACCAGGCGCTCGTCTTCTACCACTTCGGCTCGGTGGACGAGCTGCTCGCGGCGGCCTGCCGGTACGGCGCCGAGCGCACGGTGGCCCGGTACCGGGAGCGCTTCGCGGCGGTCACCTCGCTGTCCGGGCTGCTCGCCCTCGGGCGGGAGATCCACGAACAGGAGCGGAACGGGGGCCACGTCATGCTGCTCGGCCAGCTCCTGGCCGGCGCGCAGACCCACGAGGCCCTGGGCCCGGCCACGGCCGCCGGGCTCGACCTGTGGATCGTGGAGATCGAGCGGGTCCTGCGCCGGGTGCTCGCCGGCACCCCCTTCGGGGAGTTCACGGACCCGTCGGGGCTGGCCCGGGCGGTCGCGGCCTCGTTCGTCGGCGTCGAGCTGTACGAGGGGGTCGACCCGGCGGGGGCCACGGCCGCGCTGGACGCGCTGGAGCAGCTCGGATTGCTGGTGAGCGCCCTGGAGGAACTGGGGCCGGTGGCGCAGCGGGCGGTGCGGCAGTACCTGCGGCGGACCTCCGGGAAGCGGTGAGGACACGACACCGCCGTTCCCACCGCCGCTCGGCCGGCGCGGCCGCCGTGCCGACGAGACGCCGGGGCGGGCTGCCTGCCGGGCGGACCTCTCACCGAGGCGGGCTGCCTGCCGGGGCGAGCGCCTCACCGGGGTGGGCGCCTTGCCGGTGCCCGTGCCGATGCCCCGCCGGGGCCGATGCCCTGCTGGTGCCCGTGCTGATGTCCCGCCGGCGCGGGCGCCCTGCCGATACCGGTACGGGCGCCCTGCCAGGCGCGGGACGCCCCACCAGGCGGGACGCCCTGCGGGCGCCGGTGCGGCCGTTCGCGTGGGGGCGGCCCGGTGGGCGGCCGGGCCGCCGTGCCTCTCGGTGCCGCCCGTCCGCGCGGGCCTGCCCGGCGGGCGGGCGGCGCGGCGAACCGGGCGGCGCGGCGGGCGGGCGGCGCGGCGGGCGGGCGGGCGGCGCGGCGAACCGGGCGGTCGCCCTACTCGCCCCGCTGGGCGAGATGCCGCTCGACCGTCTCCACCTTCGACGTCAGTCCGTCGGACACGCCGGGGCGGATGTCCGCCTTGAGGACCAGGGAGACGCGCGGCGCCCGCTCCTCGACGGCGGCGACGGCGCGCCGGACGACGTCCATGACCTCGTCCCACTCGCCCTCGAGGGACGTGAACATGGCGTCGGTGCGGTTCGGCAGCCCCGACTCGCGGACCACGCGGACGGCCTCGGCGACGTACTCACCCACGTCCTCGCCGACGCCGAGGGGGGTGACGGAGAAGGCGACGATCACGCGTTCACGATCCCTTCCTTGCGCGCGCGGGAGGCGATGACCGCGTCCTCGGCCTCGCGGCGCAGCGTGCGCTCGGCGAAGAAGCCTCCGGCCGGCAGGACCGACAGGACCAGGTAGAGGGCCGCCGTCTTCAGGGACCACTTGGCGCGGTTCCACGCGTCCGCCCAGAAGATCAGGTACAGGACGAAGAGCACGCCGTGGACCATGCCCATCACGGGCACCGCGTTGAAGTCCGTGGTCCGCTTGAGCACCGAGCAGACCAGCAGCAGCAGGAAGGAGATGGCCTCGGGGGCGGAGACCAGGCGGAGGCGGCGGAGGGCGGAGGCTGTCTTGAGGTCCACGGGTCACCTTCGGTGGGAGATGCGTCGGTCGGCAGGGATCGTTTGTGAACGCGCGCACAAGCGTTCGTCCATTGTGGCAAACGCGCGGGACCGCGGACGGCCGGGGTGCGGAGTGCTCCCCCAGGGGGACGATCAGGGATGATCTCCACCCCCCGGATCTGTCCGTGGAGTCCCCCGGCGGCTACCTTCACAGCGTGGCGATGTTCCGACTCCAAGGCAGCAAGGTGCTCGCCGTCGACATGACCGGGGACGCCGTGAAGGCGAAGAACGGCTCCATGGTCGCGTACGACGGGCAGATGGCCTTCAAGAAGCTCAGTGGCGGCGGGGAGGGGATCCGCGGGATGGTGACGCGGCGGCTCACCGGCGAGCAGATGACCGTGATGGAGGTGAGGGGGCAGGGGACCTGCTGGTTCGCGGACCGGGCCTCCGAGATCAACCTCGTGAATCTCCAGGGGGACAAGCTGTACGTGGAGTCGAGCAACCTGCTCGCGACGGACGCGGGCCTGCGGACGGGGACCAGCTTCACCGGCCTGCGCGGCGCCTCCCAGGGCAACGGCCTGTTCACGACGACCGTCGAGGGCCACGGCCAGGCGGCGATCACCTCCGACGGACCGGCGGTGGTGCTCCGGGTCAGCCCGCAGTACCCGCTGACCGTCGACCCGGGGGCGTACATCGCCCACCAGGGCGATGTCCGGCAGTCCCTCCAGTCCGGTGTGACGTTCCGCACGTTCCTGGGGGAGGGCGGCGGCGAGGCCTTCCAGATCCGGTTCGAGGGGGACGGCCTGGTGTACGTGCAGCCGAGCGAGCGGAACACGATCGCGGGGGACGTCTGACATGCCCTTCCGCGAGATCAACTCCAAAATGATCGAAGCGACCGTCATCCCCGGTCAGCGCCTGTTCAGCCAGCGCGGCGCGATGCTCGCGTACAAGGGCGAGGTGTCCTTCACGCCCAACATCCAGGGCGGCCAGGGCGGCGTCATGTCGATGATCGGCCGTCGGCTGGCCAACGAGGACACGCCCCTGATGAGCGTCGAGGGCAGCGGCACCGTCCTCTTCGGGCACGGCGGCCACCACGTCCACGTCATCCAGCTCACCGGCGACACCCTGTACGTGGAGGCGGACCGCCTCCTCGCCTTCGAGGGCACGCTCCAGCAGGGCACGATGTTCATGGGCTCCCAGGGCGGCGTGATGGGCATGGTGCGCGGCCAGATCAGCGGCCAGGGCCTGTTCACCACCACCCTCCAGGGCCACGGCGCGGTGGCCGTGATGGCCCACGGCGGCGTCTTCGAGGTCCCGATCACCCCCCAGCGCCCGGTCCACGTGGACCCGCAGGCCTACGTCGCCCACCACGGCGACGTGCGCAACAAGCTGTCGACCGCCCTCGGCTGGCGGGACATGGTGGGCCGCGGCTCCGGCGAGGCGTTCCAGCTGGAGCTGAGCGGAAGCGGTGCGGTGTACGTCCAGGCGTCGGAGGAGAAGCTGTGACCACCTACCCGGGGACCGGCCCCACCGTCTTCGACCCGATGACCCTGCCGGTCGACGACAACGTCAACGCGTACACCTTCTGCGTGGAGCTCAAGGGGAGCCAGTGGTTCCTGCAGAAGGGGAAGATGATCGCCTACTACGGCTCGATCGACTTCAACGGCGTCGGGCACGGCCGACTGGACCGTCTCCTGCGCACGTCGTTCCATTCGCCTCTGCACGCGAGCGACTGGGTCGTGGCGGAGGGCTCGGGCAAGATGCTCCTCGCCGACCGGGCCTTCGACGTGAACTCGTACGACCTGGACGACGGCAACCTGACCATTCGCTCCGGCAATCTGCTCGCTTTTCAGCCAAGTCTGTCGCTGAAGCAGTCGATCGTTCCGGGTTTCCTCACGCTGATCGGAACCGGAAGGTTCGTGGCCGCATCTAACGGCCCGGTGGTGTTCATGGAGCCGCCGATCCGGGTGGACCCGCAGGCGCTCGTCGGCTGGGCCGACTGCCCGTCGCCGTGCCACCACTACGACCACGGGTACATGACGGGCGTGCTGGGCGGTCTACGTGCACTGACGGGCCTGGGCGGGGCCTCCGGGGAGGAGCACCAGTTCGAGTTCGTCGGGGCCGGCACGGTGCTGCTCCAGTCGTCCGAGGCACTCATGGCCGAGCAGGCCGCGGGAGTGGTCCCGCACGAGCCGGGAGTGCCCGGTGGAGGCGGGGTCCCCGGTGGGCACGGCGGGCAGAGCGGCACACCGCGCCTTCCCGGACAGCTGGGAGACCTCCAGCGTCGCTTCGGGCTGTGAGCGGTAGTCTGCGGAGTGTGACATCGAACGCGTGCGCACCGTCACACCGCCCTCACTAGTTCGCCTTTCAACATTTTAGGTAGACTTCAATCATGGAGACCGAAACGGCCACGCGCTGGCTGACCGATGCGGAGCAGTGCGCTTGGCGCACCCACCTGGAGGTCAACAGGCTGTTGACGTACCAGCTCGAAAAGGATCTGCAGCCGTTCGGCCTGACAATGAACGACTACGAGATCCTGGTGAACCTCTCCGAGTCGGAGGACGTCCGGATGCGGATGAGCGATCTCGCGTCCGCCACCCTCCAGTCCAAGAGTCGCCTGTCCCACCAGATCACCCGCATGGAGAACGCGCATCTGGTGCGCCGTGAGAACTGCGAGTCGGACCGCCGCGGACTCTACGCGGTCCTCACCGAGCACGGCTTGGAGACGATGAAGAAGGTGGCACCCCATCATGTGTCGTCCGTACGGCGGCACTTCATCGACCTGCTCTCCCCCGAGGCCCTGGCGGAACTCGACAAGGCCCTGAAGCCCATCGCGGAGCACCTGCGCGGGCAGCGGGGACGCCCCTGACGCGTGTCCGGCGCGTCCCGCGCCCCTGACGCCTCCGGGCGACCGGCAGGCGGAGTCCGAACAGGGCTCCGCCTGCCGGCGTCTCCCGGACCGCGAGCGTGCCGCCGCCGGGACCGGACACCAGGGACGGCGCGTCGGCCGTCCCGGTGACGACGACCGACGCCGGCGAGCCCCCGGCGTCCGTGGGCGGCTCAGGTGCGCAGGCCCGCTCCACCGTGCCGCTCCGCGGCACGGCCCCGTCCGCGCGCCGACGCGCCGCCGACCGCCGCCGCGCACGCCGCGAGCCCCGGGACGGCGCCCGTCAGGACGAAGCACACGCCGAGCGGCACGCCGCCCACCAGCAGCCCGGCGGTCGCCGCGCCGAGCGCGCTCCCCGCGTTGACGGCCGTGTTGACCCAGGCCCCGGCCCGGGTCCGCGCGCCGGGTGCCGCCGTCTCGTCGGCGATCAGGTAGGCCGTCGTCAGCAGCGGCGCCACGAACACCCCGGCGCAGGCGACCGCCACCGCCAGGGGGACGATGCCCGGTGCGAGGCCCGCGCAGGCCAGCGCGCCGGCCAGCCCGGCCGCGAGCCGGGGCAGCCGTACCCGCGCGGGCGCGCGCCAGTCGACGGCGCCGTTGAGCAGACCGCCGACCGCGCTGCCCGCCGACAACGCGGCCAGCGTCCAGGCGACCACCTCGCTGCCGTACCCGTGCCGTTCGGCGAAGGCGGCGACGAACAGGTCGACGGCGCTGAGCGCGAGCCCGGCCCCGCCGGCGACGACGACCGGCCCGCGCAGCGCCCGGTCGAGGCCGGCCTTCCGGTCCGCGCGCGCGGACGGGGCGGTGCGCAGGCCCCGCAGCGCCGGCGAGGTGACGAAGGCGAGCGTGCCGGCCGCGATCAGTGCCGCGCTCACCAGCACCCCGGCACCGGGCGGGGCGAACCGCACCAGGACGCCGACCAGGACGGGTCCGGAGACGTACAGCAGTTCCTCGGCGACCCCGTCGAGGCTGTAGGCGCGCTGCACCAGCCCGCGGTCCGGCATCGACTCCGCCCACACGGCCCGCATGACGGGCCCGAGCGGGGGCGCGCACGCACCGGCGAGCGCGGCGAGTGCGCCGAGGACGACCGGTGACGCTCCCGGGCGCCAGGTGACCGCCGCCAGGGCGCACAGCAGGACGGCGTGGAGGGCGGCCATCGGCGGCAGGGCGCGCCGGGGACCGTGACGGTCGACGAGGCTCGCGCGCGTCGGCAGCAGCATGACCGTGGTGGCCCCGAAGAGGGCCATGACCGTGCCGGCCACGGCGTACGAGCCGGTCGCGCGGACCGAGGCGAGCAGTACGGAGAGGGAGACGAGCCCGTACGCCAGCCGCCCGACGAGTGCGGCGGCGAAGGTGCGGCGGGCGTGCGGAACGCGCAGGACGGCGGCGTACGAAGGCCGCGCGGTGTTGTCCGGGGAGGGCATGGGAGTTCCTCGGCTCGAGGCGGGACAAGGGGACGCCTGATCGCCGCGACCGCGGCGGAGACTGCCGCTCACCGGTCGCGGGCAGGGGCGTGCCCTACGCCAAGAGGAGGAACATGCGGGTCAACGTACCAGCGGCGCCCGGGGGCCGACCACCCGGAAACCGTTCCGGTGCCGCCCCCTCCGGCCCGCTGCCGGCCGGTCCGGGGCGCCCGCGGCCGGCCGCCGCGCCCGCCGGGTCCGGCGCGGCTCGTGCCCGCCGGGTCCGGCGCGGCTCGTGCCCGGTCGCCCGAGCGGGCACAGCGGCACGCGAGGCGTGACGACGGCGGACATCGTCCCCCTCGCCCCGGCCGCGCCCCGGCCCGCCCCGCGGGGTTCAGCCCCGGGTGAGCCCCGCCACCAGCTCGTCCGCCGCGCGGTAGGGGTCCAGCTCGCCGCCGACGATCCGCTCGGCCAGCGCGCTCAGCCTGCGGTCGCCGTGCAGGTCGCCGATGCGCTCGCGCAGGGCGGTGACGGCGATCGTCTCGACCTCGCGGGCGGCCCGGGAGCGCCGGCGCTCCGCCAGGACCCCGTGCTCCTCCATCCACGCCCGGTGCTTCTCCAGCGCCTCGACGACCTCGTCGACGCCCTCGGCGCGGGCCGCGACCGTCTTGACGATCGGCGGGCGCCAGTCGCCGGGGCCGCGGGCCTCGCCGAGGCCGAGCATGTGGTTCAGCTCGCGGGCGGTGGCGTCGGCGCCGTCGCGGTCGGCCTTGTTGACGACGTACACGTCGCCGATCTCCAGGATTCCGGCCTTGGCGGCCTGGATGCCGTCGCCCATGCCCGGGGCCAGCAGGACCACGGAGGTGTCCGCCTGGGAGGCGATCTCGACCTCCGACTGGCCGACGCCGACGGTCTCGACCAGGATCACGTCGCAGCCGGCCGCGTCGAGGACGCGGATCGCCTGCGGGGCGGCCCAGGCCAGACCGCCCAGGTGGCCCCGGGTCGCCATGGAGCGGATGTAGACGCCGGGGTCGGAGGCGTGCTCCGACATCCGGACGCGGTCGCCGAGCAGGGCGCCCCCGGAGAACGGCGACGACGGGTCGACGGCCAGGACGCCGACCCGCCTGCCCTGCTTGCGGTACGCGGTCACCAGCGCGGACGTCGACGTGGACTTGCCGACGCCCGGCGATCCCGTCAGGCCCACCACGTACGCGTTGCCGGTGAGCGGCGCCAGCGCCGCCATGACCTCCCTGAGCTGCGGGGACGCCCCCTCCACCAGGGAGATCAGCCGGGCCACGGCCCGGGGCCGGCCTTCCCGGGCCTGGGCGACCAGCGAGGAGACGTCCTGCATCACAGCTCCGTTCACGAAAAGCGCGTCACCGCGTGGAGAGAGGTCGAACCGGGGACTCAGGCCTTGGGTACCCGCACGATCAGCGCGTCACCCTGGCCGCCGCCGCCGCACAGGGCGGCCGCGCCGACCCCGCCGCCGCGCCGCTTGAGCTCCAGGGCCAGGTGCAGCACCAGCCGGGCGCCGGACATGCCGATCGGGTGACCCAGGGCGATGGCGCCGCCGTTGACGTTCACCTTTTCCGTGGACACCCCGAGGTCCTTCATTGACTGGACCGCGACGGCGGCGAAGGCCTCGTTGATCTCGATGAGGTCGAGGTCGGAGACCTCCAGGCCCTCCTTCTTCAGGGCGTGCAGGATGGCGTTGGACGGCTGCGACTGGAGCGAGTTGTCCGGGCCGGCCACATTGCCGTGGGCGCCGATCTCGGCGATCCACTCCAGGCCCAGCTCCTGCGCCTTGGCCTTGCTCATCACGACCACGGCCGCCGCGCCGTCGGAGATCTGCGAGGAGGTGCCCGCGGTGATCGTGCCGTCCTTGGCGAAGGCCGGCCGGAGCTTGCCGAGGGACTCGGCGGTGGTGTCGCCGCGGATGCCCTCGTCCTTGCTGAAGACGACCGGCTCGCCCTTGCGCTGCGGGATCTCGACCGGGGTGATCTCGGCCTCGAAGATGCCGTTCTTCTGGGCGGCGGCGGCCCGCTGGTGGGACAGGGCGGCGATCTCGTCCTGCTCGGGGCGGGCGATGCCGAGGCGCGTGTTGTGCTTCTCGGTGGACTCGCCCATGGCGATGCCCTCGAAGGAGTCGGTGAGGCCGTCGTACGCCATCGCGTCGAGCATCTCGACCGCCCCGTACTTGAAGCCCTCGCGGGACTTCGGGAGCAGGTGGGGGGCGTTGGTCATGGACTCCTGGCCGCCCGCGACGACGATGTCGAACTCACCCGCGCGGATCAGCTGGTCGGCCAGCGCGATCGCGTCGAGGCCCGACAGGCACACCTTGTTGACGGTGAGCGCCGGGACGTTCATCGGGATGCCGGCCTTGACGGCGGCCTGGCGGGCCGGGATCTGGCCCGCACCCGCCTGGAGCACCTGGCCCATGATCACGTACTGCACCTGGTCGCCGCCGATCCCCGCACGGTCGAGGGCGGCCTTGATCGCGAAGCCGCCGAGGTCGGCTCCGGAGAAGGACTTCAGCGAGCCGAGCAACCGCCCCATGGGCGTCCGCGCACCCGCGACGATCACCGAGGTCGTGCTGTTCGTTCCAGTCATGAGCTGCGATCCCCTTACCGGCCTGCACGGGCCGAGGAGTGAACGAGGGTTTACTTCGAATGTACTGAGCGGTGCTCCGCCCCGTCACCGGGCCGTCGGTGTGATCGCGCGCACGTTGCGTAACCACCTCCGGGGCGCTGCACTGAATCCATGCTGACGCGAATCGACCACATCGGGATCGCCTGCCACGACCTCGACGCCACCGTCGAGTTCTACCGCTCCACGTACGGCTTCGAGGTCTTCCACTCCGAGGTCAACGAGGAGCAGGGCGTGCGCGAGGCCATGCTCAAGATCAACGATACGTCCGACGGGGGCGCCTCGTACCTCCAGCTGCTCGAGCCGACCCGGGAGGACTCCACGGTCGCGAAGTGGCTCGCGAAGAACGGCGAGGGCGTCCACCACATCGCCTTCGGCACGGCGGACGTCGACGCCGAGGCCGCCGGCATCCGCGACAAGGGCGTACGCGTGCTGTACGAAGAGCCGCGACGCGGCTCCATGGGGTCGCGCATCACGTTCCTGCACCCGAAGGATTGCCACGGAGTCCTGACAGAACTGGTCACATCGGCCCCGGTTGAGTCACCTGAGCACTGACCCTCGTACATAGGGGCCGGTAGGGTTGGGGGCGGTCGCCGCTCGTGACGGGCGACCGGCGTCCTGCCGTCTCGGCGGCAGGAGCATCCGGGGTCCGGGTTTCGGGGGACGAGCGTCGGGGCAGCAGCCCGTGCTCCGCCGTTGATCTGACACCATTCCCCGGGGGCCCCGTCCGGCGGATGGACGGAGCTCGTTGGAGAAGCTTGCGACCAGGGGACGGATGGGACCGCGCAGTGCGGGGCTACGAGAGCCAGGAGCGGGAGCCGGCGGCTGACGTCGACCACCTCACTCGGTTCGAAGCCGAGATGAAACGGCTGAAGACCGAGCGGGAAAAGGCGATCCAGCACGCCGAGGACCTCGGCTACCAGGTCGAGGTGCTGCGCGCCAAGTTGCACGAGGCGCGGCGCACCATCATGTCCCGGCCCGCGTTCGACGGCGGTGACATCGGCTATCAGGCGGAGCAGCTGCTGCGCAACGCGCAGTTGCAGGCGGACCAGATCCGCGCCGACGCCGAGCGCGAGCTGAGTCAGGCGCGGGCGCAGACCCAGCGCATCCTGCAGGAGCACGCCGAGCAGGCGGCCCGCCTGCAGGCGGAGCTGCACGCGGAGGCCGTGGCCCGCCGCCAGCAGCTCGACCAGGAGCTGGCGGAGCGCCGACAGACCGTCGAGTCGCACGTCAACGAGAACGTGGCGTGGGCCGAGCAGCTGCGCGCCCGCACCGAGTCCCAGGCCCGCCGTCTCCTCGACGAGTCGCGCGCCGAGGCCGAGCAGTCCCTGGCGGCCGCCCGTGCCGAGGCGGAGCGGCTGGCCGCGGAGGCCCGGCAGCGGCTCCAGGGCGAGGCCGAGGCGGCCCGCGCGGAGGCCGAGCAGCTCCTGCGCCGCGCCCGCACGGACGCCGAGCGCCTGCTGAACGCCGCCTCCACCCAGGCCCAGGAGGCCACGGACCACGCCGAGCAGCTGCGCAGCTCCACGGCGAGCGAGTCGGACGCGGCCCGCCGTCAGGCCCAGGAGCTGAGCCGGACCGCCGAGCAGCGCATGGCGGAGGCCGACACGGCGCTGCGCGAGGCCCGCGCCGAGGCCGAGAAGCTCGTCGCCGAGGCCAAGGCGGCCGCGGAGAAGGCACTCGCGAGCGCCGAGTCGGCCAACGAGCAGCGCACCCGTACGGCGAAGGAGCAGGTCGCCCGGCTGGTCAGCGAGGCCACCAAGGAGGCCGAGAGCACCAAGGCGGACGCGGAGCAGCTCGTCGCGGACGCCCGCGCCGAGGCGGAGAAGCTCCTCGCCGAGGCCGCCGAGAAGGCCCGTGCGCTCACCGCCGAGGAGAGCGCGACCCAGCTGTCGAAGGCGGCCAAGACCGCCGAGGACGTCCTCAACAAGGCGCAGGAGGACGCGCAGCGCACCACGAGGGCCGCCGCCGAGGAGGCCGAGCGCATCCGCCGGGAGGCCGAGGCCGAGGCGGACCGGCTGCGCGGTGAGGCGCACGACATCGCCGAGCAGCTCAAGGGCGCGGCGAAGGACGACACCAAGGAGTACCGCGCCAAGACGGTCGAGCTGCAGGAGGAGGCCCGCCGGCTGCGCGGCGAGGCCGAGCAGCTGCGCGCCGACGCGGTGGCCGAGGGCGAGAAGATCCGCGCGGAGGCCCGCAAGGAGGCCGTCCAGCAGATCGAGGAGGCGGCCAAGACCGCCGAGGAACTGCTGTCCAAGGCGAAGGCGGACGCGGACGAGCTGCGCCAGAAGGCCACCGCGGACAGCGAGAAGGTCCGCACGGAGGCCATCGAGCGGGCCACCGCGCTGCGCCGGCAGGCCGAGGAGACCCTCCAGCGCTCCCGCCAGGAGGCCGAACGGCACCAGGAGGAGGCCGCCGAGCGGGCCGAGGCCCTCAAGGAGGACGCCGAGCGGGCCGCGCGCGAGCTGCGCGAGGAGACCGAGCGGGCCGTCGAGGCCCGGCAGGCGGAGGCCGCCGAGGAGCTGACGCGGCTGCACGCGGAGGCCGAGCAGCGGCTCGCCGCCGCCGAGCAGGCGCTGACCGACGCCCGGGAGGAGGCCGCGCGGATCCGCCGCGAGGCCGGCGAGGAGACCGAACGGCTGCGCGCGGAGTCCGCCGAGCGGATCCGTTCGCTCCGGCAGCAGGCCGAGGCGGAGGCCGACCGGCTGCGCACCGAGGCCGCCGCCGACGCGTCCGCGTCACGCGCCGAGGGCGAGGCCGTCGCCGTGCGGCTGCGGTCGGACGCCGCGGCCGAGGCGGAGCGGCTGAAGTCGGAGGCCCAGGACACCGCGGACCGGGTGCGGGCGGAGGCGCAGGCCGCCGCCGAGCGGCTGGCGACCGAGGCGTCCGAGACGCTGGCCGCCGCCCAGGAGGAGGCCGCGCGGCGCCGCCGCGAGGCCGAGGAGCTGCTCGGTTCCGCCCGTCAGGAGGCCGACCAGGAGCGGGAGCGGGCGCGCGAGCAGAGCGAGGAGCTGCTGGCGTCGGCGCGCAAGCGCGTGGAGGACGCGCAGGTCGAGGCCGTCCGCCTGGTGGAGGAGGCCGACCGGCGCGCCGGCGAGATGGTCGCCGCGGCCGAGCAGCACGCCCAGCAGGTGCGGGACTCCGTGTCCGGGCTGCACGAGCAGGCCCAGGAGGAGATCACCGGGCTGCGCAGCGCCGCCGAGCACGCGGCGGACCGCACCCGGCGGGAGGCCGAGGAGGAGGCGGACCGGGTCCGCGCCGACGCCTACGCCGAGCGGGAGCGGGCCGCCGAGGACGCGAGCCGGCTGCGGCACGAGGCGAACGAGGAGTCGGAGGCGGCGCGGGCGCTGGCCGAGCGGACCGTCGGCGAGGCGATCGCGGAGGCCGAGCGGCTGCGCTCGGAGGCGTCCGCGCACGCCCAGCGGGTGCGCACGGAGGCCTCCGACGCCCTGGCGGAGGCCGACCAGGCCGCGGCACGCACCCGGGCGGACGCCCGCGACGACGCCAACCGCATCCGGTCGGACGCGGCGACGCAGGCGGACACCCTCATCACGGAGGCGCGCGCCGAGGCGGAGCGGCTCCAGACGGAGACCCTCGCGGAGGCGGAGCGGCTGCAGTCCGAGACGGCCGCGGAGGCCGAACGGGTGCGCACCGAGGCGATCGCGGAGGCCGACCGGCTGCGGGCCGAGTCGGTCGCCAAGGCGGAGAAGCTGATCGGCGACGCCTCCGGCGACGCGGAGCGGCTGCGGGCCGAGGCCGCCGAGACGGTCGGCACGGCACAGCAGCACGCGGAGCGCATCCGGGTCGAGTCCGCGCGGGTCAAGGCGGAGGCGGCCGCGGAGGCCGACCGCATGCTGAGCGTGGCCCGCGAGGAGGCCGACCGGACGCTGGACGAGGCCCGCAAGGAGGCCAACAAGCGGCGCTCGGAGGCGGCCGAGCAGGTCGACACCCTCATCACGGAGACCACCGCCGAGGCGGACAAGCTGCTCACCGAGGCGCAGCAGCAGGCGCTGAAGACCACCGCGGAGGCGGAGGCGCAGGCCGACACGATGGTCGGGGCGGCCCGCAAGGAGGCCGACCGGCTGGTCGCCGAGGCGACGGTCGAGGGCAACACCCGGGTGGAGAAGGCCCGTACGGACGCGGACGAGCTGCTCGTCGGCGCCCGCCGGGACGCGACCGCCATAAGGGAGCGGGCGGAGGAGCTGCGCGACCGCATCACCTCCGAGATCGAGGAGCTGCACGAGCGGGCCCGCCGTGAGGCCGCCGAGACGATGAAGTCGACCGGCGACCGCTGCGACGCGCTCATCAAGGCGGCCGAGGAACAGCTGGCCAAGGCCCAGGCCAAGGCCAAGGAGCTGGTGTCGGAGGCCAATTCGGAGGCGGGCAAGGTCCGGATCGCCGCCGTGAAGAAGGCGGAGGGTCTGCTCAAGGAGGCCGAGCAGAAGAAGGCCACCCTGGTCAAGGAGGCCGAGGAGCTCAAGGCCGAGGCGATCCGGGAGGCCCGGCGCACGGTCGAGGAGGGCAAGCGCGAGCTGGAGGTGCTGGTCCGCCGGCGCGAGGACATCAACGCCGAGATCTCCCGGGTCCAGGACGTGCTGGAGGCGCTCGAGTCCTTCGAGGCGCCGGCGGCGAACAAGGACGGAGGCGTCAAGGCCGGTGCGACCATCGGAGCCCCACGTTCGGGTGGCAAATCGTCGGAGGGCTAGCGAAGCAAGCGGATTCCGTTGAAGTTTGGGGCCTTTGACCGACTCCTTCGCAAGCCGTCCGCCGGTCAGCCACCCAAATGGGGTGTCATTCTCCAGATCAAACACGCATCCGCTCGATGACACAGCGCTTCGGCCCCTAGGATTCCACCTATCACCTCACCGGTCTCATTCGACAGGAACCCCATGAGCGACACTTCCCCCTACGGCTTCGAGCTTGTGCGGCGTGGGTACGACCGCGCTCAGGTGGACGAACGGATCTCGAAGCTCGTCTCCGACCGTGACAGCGCTCTAGCCCGCATCACCGCTCTGGAAAAGCGCATCGAGGAGCTCCACCTCGAGACGCAGAACGCCCAGGCCGCCGTCAGCGACGCCGAGCCGTCGTACGCCGGTCTCGGCGCGCGTGTCGAGAAGATCCTCCGCCTCGCCGAGGAAGAGGCCAAGGATCTGCGCGAGGAGGCCCGTCGCGCGGCCGAGCAGCACCGTGAGCTCGCCGAGTCGGCGGCCCAGCAGGTGCGCAACGACGCGGAATCGTTCGCCTCGGAGCGCAAGGCCAAGGCCGAGGACGAGGGCGTCCGGATCGTCGAGAAGGCCAAGAGTGACGCCTCGCAGCTGCGCGCCGAGGCCCAGAAGGACGCGCAGTCCAAGCGCGAGGAGGCCGACGCCCTCTTCGAGGAGACCCGCGCCAAGGCCGCGCAGGCCGCCGCCGACTTCGAGACCAACCTGGCCAAGCGCCGCGAGCAGTCCGAGCGCGACCTGGCGTCCCGCCAGGCCAAGGCGGAGAAGCGGCTCGCCGAGATCGAGCACCGCGCGGAGCAGCTGCGCCTGGAGGCGGAGAAGCTGCGCACCGACGCCGAGCGCCGCGCCCGCCAGACCGTCGAGACGGCGCAGCGCCAGGCCGAGGACATCGTGGCCGACGCCAATGCCAAGGCCGACCGCATCCGTTCGGAATCCGAGCGCGAGCTCGCGGCCCTCACCAACCGCCGCGACTCGATCAACGCCCAGCTGACGAACGTCCGCGAGATGCTCGCCACGCTCACGGGTGCCGCGGTCGCCGCCGCCGGCTCCCCGACCGAGGACGAGCCGATCTCCCGGGGCGTGCCGGCCCAGCAGGCCCGGTAGTCACCGTCGCGCACGAGGTCAGGGGCGGTGGGACGTGGTCCCGCCGCCCCTTTCGCGCGTCCACGGCCGTACGGCGGCGCACGGACTGCCGCACCACCGCCCCCTCCGCCCCTTTCGCTCCCTTCGTCACCGTACGACCGCGGTGCACCCGTCGGGTGGCATTCGTCCCGGACCGGTCATAGCGTTGCCCGCATGATCGAGCTGGAGGGCCTGACGAAGCGGTACGGCGAGAAAGTGGCGGTCGACGGCCTGACCTTCACCGTCCGGCCCGGCATCGTCACGGGCTTCCTCGGCCCCAACGGCGCCGGCAAGTCCACCACCATGCGGATGATGCTCGGCCTCGACCGGCCGACGGCCGGGGACGTCCGCATCGACGGACGGCACTACGACCGGCTCAAGGACCCCCTGAAGTACATCGGCGCGCTGCTGGACGCCAAGGCCGTGCACGGCGGGCGCAGTGCCTTCAACCACCTGCTGTGCCTGGCACAGAGCAACGGCATCCCCACGAGCCGGGTGCACGAGGTGCTCGACACCGTCGGGCTGACCGCCGTCGCGAAGAAGAAGGCGAAGGGGTTCTCGCTGGGCATGGGACAGCGGCTCGGCATCGCCGCCGCGCTGCTCGGCGACCCGCGGATCCTGATGTTCGACGAACCGGTCAACGGCCTCGACCCCGAGGGCATCCACTGGATCCGCACCCTGATGAAGTCGCTGGCGGCGCAGGGGCGGACCGTGTTCGTCTCCAGCCACCTGATGAGCGAGATGGCGCTGACCGCCGACCACCTCGTGGTCATCGGCCAGGGACGGCTGCTCGCCGACACGTCCATGACCGACTTCATCGCCCGCAACTCGCGGTCGTACGTCCGCATCCGCACCCCGCAGCGCGAGCGGCTGCTCGAGGTGCTGCGCGGTGCCGGGATCACCGCCGTGGAGAGCGGCGGCGGCACCCTCGAGGTCGACGGCGACAAGTCCGAGACCATCGGCGAGCTGGCCGCGCGGCACCAGCTGGTGCTGCACGAGCTGAGCCCCCAGCAGGCCTCCCTGGAGGAGGCGTTCATGCGGCTGACCGCCGAGTCGGTCGAGTACCACGCGCACACCGGGCCGGCTCCCGCGCAGCAGTGGGGCGACGGCTGGAGGAAGGGCTGAGCATGGCGGCGACCCGGGTCATCCGCTCCGAGTGGACGAAGATCCGCTCCGTGGCGTCCACCGTCTGGACGCTCTCCCTCGCCGTGGTCGTCACCATCGCGCTGGGGATGCTGATCTCGGCGCTGTCGAGGGCCGAGTTCGACAGGATGAGCCCCGACGACCGGCTCTCGTTCGATCCGACGTTCATCAGCTTCGCCGGGATGAGCCTCGGTCAGCTCGCGATGATCGTGTTCGGGGTGCTGGTCGTCTCGAACGAGTACAGCACCGGCATGATCCGCACCTCGCTGGCGGCCGTGCCGCAGCGCGGCACCTTCCTGTTCAGCAAGATCGCGGTGGCCACCGGACTCGCCCTGGTCGTCTCCCTGGCCACGAGCTTCGTCACGTTCTCCCTGGGCCAGGCGATGCTCGGCTCCCACCGGGCCTCGCTCGGCGACCAGGGGGTGCTGCGGGCGGTGATCGGCGGCGGGATCTACATGACGCTGATCGCGGTGTTCTCCATGGGCGTGGCCGCGATGCTGCGCTCGCCGATGCTGTCACTGGGCGTCCTGATGCCGTTCTTCTTCCTGATCTCCAACATCCTGGGCAACGTCGACGCGACGAAGAGGATCGGCCGGTACCTGCCCGACCAGGCCGGCAGCAAGATCATGCAGGTGGTCGCCCCGATCGGCGACGACACGCCGTACGGCCCCTGGGGCGGTCTGGCGATCATGCTGGTCTGGGTGGCGGCGGCCCTGGCGGGCGGATACCTGCTGCTGAGGAAACGCGATGCGTGAAGCTCTGGTCTTTACTTCGATTTGAGCGGAACCGTCAGCGCCTCGATATCCTCCTAACCCTTACGGGGGGCGTGCGCCCCGCTGTCCTGAACCTGTCGATGGGTGCGGAGCATGATCGAGGCAGTCGGCCTGACCAAGCGCTACGGCGACAAGACCGCTGTGTACAACCTTTCCTTCCAGGTACGGCCGGGTGCCGTCACGGGCTTCCTCGGGCCGAACGGCTCCGGCAAGTCCACGACGATGCGGATGATCCTGGGCCTGGACAACCCGACCTCGGGGAGGGTGACGATCGGCGGCTACCCGTACCGCAAGCTGCCGAACGCGCCCCGCCAGGTCGGCGCCCTGCTGGACGCCAAGGCCGTGCACGGCGGCCGGCACGCCCGCAACCACCTGCTGTCCCTGGCGCAGCTCTCGGGCATCCCGGCCCGGCGGGTGGACGAGGTGCTGGGCGTGGTGGGCCTGCAGGACGTGGCCAAGAGGCGGTCCAAGGGCTTCTCGCTCGGCATGGGGCAGCGGCTCGGCATCGCCGCCGCGCTCCTCGGCGACCCCCAGGTGCTGCTGTTCGACGAGCCGGTCAACGGCCTCGACCCCGAGGGCATCCTCTGGGTGCGCAACCTGATGAAGTCCCTCGCGGCGGAGGGGCGGACCGTCTTCGTCTCCTCGCACCTCATGAGCGAGATGGCGCTGACCGCCGACCACCTGATCGTCATCGGGCGCGGGCAGCTGCTCGCCGACATGAGCGTGACGGACTTCATCTCGGCGAACTCGGCCGACTTCGCGCGCGTGCGCACCCCGGGCACCGAGCCGCAGCTGCGCGAGAAGCTCGCCTCCGCGCTGACCGAGGCCGGCGGCCACGTCCTGCCCGAGCAGGACGGCGCGCTGCGCGTCACCGGCCTGCCCCTCCCCCGCATCAGCGACATCGCCCACGACAGCGACGTGCGCCTGTGGGAGCTGTCGCCGCACCAGGCCTCGCTGGAGGAGGCGTACATGCGGATGACGCAGGGCGCCGTCGACTACCGGTCGACCACCGACCAGAAGGCCGGCCTCCAGCAGCCGCTGCCGCCCGGCGCGATGCCGCCCCTGCCGGTGCCGGGCCAGGGCCAGCCGGGCTGGTACGCCCCGCCGCCCCCGCAGCAGGGCTACGCGCCGCCGCAGCCCGCCCAGGGCGCCGCACCGGGGCCGTACGGCGCCCCCGCCGCGCCCGCCGGCCCGGGAGGCCCGGGCGGGGCCAACCCGTACGCGCAGGCGCCCGCGCAGCCCGCCGCCGCGCCCGCGCCCCAGGACCAGGCTCCGGCCGCCGCGCCGCAGCCGCCGGCGCGGCCCGCCGCCGCCCCGGCGCCCGCCGCCCCCGCCCCGACCACGACCGAGGACGCCCGATGAGCACGCCGCAGCCCCCGTCCCCGCAGGCCGCGCCCGCCTGGCAGGCGGCGCCCGGCACCGCGTTCCCCACCTACACCTCGCCGATCCCCGTGGTGCGCACGCACCTCGGGCACGCCATCGCCTCGGAGTGGACCAAGATCCGGTCGGTGCGCTCCACGATGTGGACGCTGGGCGTGTTCGTCCTGCTCATGGTCGGCATCGGCCTGTCCGTCGCGGCGCTGGTGGCCGCCAACTCGAACGAGGGCGACCTGGCGGGCGAGAACCCGCTGTCGTTCGGCTTCTTCGGACCGCTCCTGGGCAGCATGTGCATCATCACGCTCGGCGTGCTGACCACCGCCTCGGAGTACGGCACCGGCATGATCCGCACCACGACGGTGGCCTGCCCGTCCCGCGGCCGGGTGCTCGCGGCGAAGGCGGTCGTCTTCTTCCTCGTCGCCTTCACGGTGACGCTGGTGTCGACGGTCCTCGTCGCGATGGTGGACGTGGCGCTGCTGGCGGACGCCCGCGAGCCCTCCGGCGGCGAATGGCTGAAGGGCACGCTCGGGGTGTCCCTCTACATCGCCCTGCTCGGGCTGCTCTCGCTGGCCATGGGCTCGGTCATCCGGCACTCGGCGGGCGCGATCACCATCATGATCGGTCTGGTGCTGGCCCCGCTGGTCATCGCGCTGTTCATGTTCGCGTCGTCCCTGGAGGACCTGCGCCAGGCCCTGTTCGAGTACTCGATCCCCAGCCAGCTCAGCGTCTTCTACTCGGCCGAACTGACCGAGAGCGGCCCGTCGGGCTGGGACCCGCTGTGGATCGCGCTGGGCGTGACGGCCGCCGCGTTCGCCGGCGCCTTCACGCTGCTGGAGAAGCGGGACGTGTGATCCGCTAGAACCGCGGCGCGTTACGGGACCGCTGCACCCCCGGGGTGCGGCGGTCCCGCGCGTTCCAGCACGCCTTGTGCCAGTGGCGGCGGTCGTCGACGCCCACGTGCTCCGGCCAGGCGACGACGTGCGGCACCCCGTCGGGGATCATCTGGTCGCAGCCGGGGCAGCGGTACGCCTTCCCCTGCGCGCTCGCCCCCGCCACGTGCCGCACGTTCCACTCCTCGCCCTGCCAGCTCACGCCGGACTGCCAGCCGCCGTAACGGCTCGCGCGGTCGTCCTCGGCGCTCCGACCGGACGAGCCGTCACCCTTCGGGCGGTTGCGACGCGGGGACACGGGACACCTCACGGGGCTATACAGGGAGCAGGGTTCGCGTCCAGCGTACGCGGCGGCCACGGGGGTACCCGCAGGGAACCGGTCCCCCCACGCCTCCCGCCACGGCGTCCGATTCTGCAGACAATCCGCAAATCTCCCCACCACACCGTGTCCTCGGCACGTGTCAGACGGTTATGCCGGGTGGGGGAGCTCCGTGTCGGAGCCAAGGAAGCAGGAAAGTCCCATGCGTGTTGGAAGTTTCGTGTTGGCGGCCCAGTTCCCGGGGCAGGGCCAGGGAGAGGCGCTGCACCGCGCGGTCCGCTCCGCCGAGGTCGCCGAGGAGGCGGGCCTGGACTCGGTCTGGCTGGCCGAGCACCACTTCGTGCCGTACGGCACGTGCCCGTCGGCGATCACCCTGGCCGCCCTGCTGCTGGGCCGCACCCGGCGCGTCCGGGTCGGCACGGCGGTCAGCGTGCTGCCCACCGCCCACCCCGTCGCGCTCGGCGAACAGACCGCGCTGCTGCACCTGACGAGCGGCGGCCGCTTCACGCTGGGCGTGGGGCGCGGCGGCCCGTGGGTCGACCTGGAGGTGTTCGGGTCGGGCCTGGAGGCGTACGAGAAGGGGTTCCCGGAGTCACTCGATCTGCTGGTGCGCTGGCTGCGCGAGCCGTCGGTCGGCGCCGACGGGGAGCGGTACCGCTTCCGTGAAGTCCCCGTCGTCCCGCGGCCGTCGGAGGCCCTGACGGAGACGGCGGGCCCGGAGGTGGTCGTCGCCTGCACCTCCCCCGCGAGCGTGCGGCTGGCCGCCGAGCGCGGGCTGCCGATGCTGCTGGGGATGCACGTCGGGGACGAGGAGAAGGCGGAGATGGTCTCCCTGTGGCGGCAGCACGCGCGCGCGGCCGGGCGGCCGGCGGACGAGATCCGGGCCGCGGGGCACGTGTCGGCGGGCGTCTGCCAGATCGCGGACCGGCGCACCGACGCCGTGGAGACGCTGGTGAAGGCGATGCCGGGCTGGTTGAAGCAGGGCCTCGACGCGCATGTGACGGTGGACGGCCGCGCCCGCGGCATGCGGGACCCGGTGGCGTACACCGAACTGCTCTGCGGGCTGCACCCGGTGGGCGCCCCGCGGCTGTGCGTCGACCGCCTCGCGGCGACCGGCGAGCGGACCGGCATCTCGCGCTTCGCCCTCCTCGTCGAGGGCTCCGGCGACCTGGCGGCCACGGAGGAGAACGTGCGGCGGCTGGGCGCGGAGGTCCTCCCCCACCTCCGGTGAACGGCCCTGCCGGCCGGGAAGCTTGCCGCTCCAGTACCTCTGGCACCTCCCGCGGGTGGAGCGGCAAGCAAGGCTCACGTGGCCTCAGCAGTCCCGGAACTCCGGAGACTGGTTCAGCACCTGACTGCGGACCGAGGTGAAGCGGGCCAGCGTCTCGTCGACCGACGTGTCCGACGGGAACACCGCCACCCGGTGGCAGTTCTGGAAGGCCAGTCGCACACCGAAGTGCCGCTGCAGGGCACCGCGTATCGCGTCACTCGCCAGTGCGCGCAGCAGCTGGCCGCGTGCCTGCTCGTCCGGCGGGGGCGTCTGGTTGTCGGCGAACTGGCCGCCGTCCACCTTCAGCTGGGCCACCAGGGAGCTGATCATCTCCCATGCGTAGGGCAGGGAGGTCCGGACGCAGTCGACGAATTCGGCTTCGTCGACCTCGCCTCGCTCGGCCTGTTCCAGTAGGGCCGGTGAGACGTCGAGCGACATGGGTTCTCCTCTCGCACCCCCGAAGCGCAGGGGTTGCCGGACAGGGACAGGGAGTCCGCCAAGCACAGACACCGAGATGCGCGGACACCGAGCACGCTGCGTACACGCATTGCGACCTCCCGTTCTCTACCGTAGGCAACGGACCGTGACCGCACCAGGAGAATGGGCACATAGGGAGCGACGGTTGGGCGCAGTATCGGCCACTGTCGAACACGGGTTTTCCAGGGCGAAAGGTGTGACCCGCAGGGTCTCCGTCGAGGGCGGGGGCGGGAGACGGGCGGGCGAAAGGTGTGACCCGCAGGGTCTCCGTCGAGGGCGGGGGCGGGAGACGGGCGGGCGAATCGCGTGACGCGTGAGGTGTCGAGTAGCGTTGCGGACCATGCGTCTCGTCATCGCCCGGTGCTCCGTGGACTACGCGGGCCGGCTCACCGCCCACCTCCCCTCCGCCCCCCGTCTCATCCTGGTGAAGGCGGACGGCAGCGTCTCCATCCACGCCGACGACCGGGCCTACAAGCCCCTGAACTGGATGTCCCCGCCCTGCACGCTGAAGGAGGGAACCGGCGACGAGGAGGGCGTCTGGACCGTCGTCAACAAGGCGGGCGAGAAGCTGATCATCACGATGGAGGAGATCCTGCACGACTCCTCGCACGAACTCGGCGTCGATCCCGGCCTGATCAAGGACGGCGTGGAAGCACACCTGCAGGAACTGCTCGCCGACCGCATCGAGACGCTCGGCGACGGCTACACGCTGATCCGCCGTGAGTACATGACCGCGATCGGCCCGGTCGACATCCTGTGCCGGGACGCCGAGGGACGGACCGTCGCGGTCGAGATCAAGCGGCGCGGCGAGATCGACGGCGTGGAGCAACTGACCCGCTATCTGGAGCTGTTGAACCGCGATCCCCATCTGGCGCCGGTGCGGGGCGTCTTCGCCGCCCAGGAGATCAAGCCCCAGGCCCGCGTCCTGGCCACGGACCGCGGCATCGCCTGCCAGGTCCTGGACTACGACGCGCTGCGCGGTATCGAGGACGACAAGCTGCGGCTGTTCTGAGCGAGGGCGCGACGGCGCTCGCGCACGACGACGGGGGCCGGGTCCGACGACGGACCCGGCCCCCGTCCGTGCCGTGGCGGCCGGGCCGGCTCAGATCACCGCTTCCGAGGGGACCGACTCCGAGGAGTCCGCGTCCGACGCGCTCGGCGAACCGGCGCTGCTCTGCGTGCTGATCGGGGAGGACGGGGCGGCGTCGCTGGCCGAGGTCGACGTGGACGGGTCGGTGGTGCTCGGCGTGGACGGGTCGTCGGTGGGCGTCGAGGGCTCGTCCGTCGGCGTCGAAGGGTCGTCCGTCGGCGTCGAGGGGCTGTCCGACGGCGTCGTCGGCGGCCTGGACGTCGTGCTGGACGACGACGGCCCCGGCGTCCCGCTCGTGCCCCCGCTCCCCGAGCCCGACCCCTGCGAGCTGCTCGCCCCGGGGGTCGGCTCCGCCTCGTCCGTCGGCGTCGGATCGTCCGACGTCCCCATCGTCCCGTCCGGTCCCGGATCCGTCGGGCGGCTGGTCGCCTCCCCGGTGTCGCCGGAGCCGGTGTCGTCGCCCGGCGTGTCCGCGTCGGGGTCGCCGTCGTCCGTGCCCGTGCCCGTGCCCGCGGAGGGGTTGACGCCGACCCGGTCGGAGGGGTTGGTGGCGTCGTTGTCGGAGGTCGCGCCGAGCGTGACCACGGTGCCGAGCACGGCCACGAGCAGGGCGCCCGCGCCGGCGGCCACGAGGTTGCGCTTGGCCAGGCTCCGCAGGCCGCCCCGGCCGCGGTGGGCCGGCGGGGAGGGGGTCCGGGCGGTGACGAGGGTGGGGCCGGTGGGCGGCGTCGACGGGAGGGCCGCCGGGACGCCGCGCGGCGGTGACGCCGGCTCCTCGCGGCGGGCCTCGGGCGTCTCCTCGGCGGCCGTGAACGCCGCCAGACCGGGTACGTCGCCGGAACGGTCGGCGACCAGGGCGAGGGCGCGGCGGCCGGCGACCGTGCCCCGCTTGTCGGTGAGGGCGCCGCGCAGCCCGAGGGAGGCCTCGAGTTCGGAGCGGGCCCGGTCGAGCTGTCCCGCGCAGAGCGCGAGGACGCCGAGTTCGTGGTGGAAGTAGGCCCGGTCGGCGGACTGCCCGGCGAGGCGCGCGGCCTCGGCGCCCTCGTGCAGGGCGTCCTCCCAGGCGTTCCAGTGCAGTCCGGCGGCGAACGCGGGCGCCGCGGTGCGGGCCAGCTCGACCGCGCCGGCCTGTTCGCCCTCGGCGGGCGGCTCGGTGTCCGGTGTGGTCGCGGTGAGGGCCGCGAGGACGGCGTCGGCCTCCGCGCAGACCCGCTCGGGCGTGACCGAGGGGTGTCCGGCCCACCAGGCGTAGTGCCGGGCGGCGGTGCGGGCGCGGTCGGCGACGTCGTCGGCGTACCCGGCGGCCTCCAGCTGGGCCCGCACGCCGGCGGCGAGCCGGTAGCGGGCGCCGACCGGGGAGACGAGTCCGCAGGCGACGAGTTCGCCGAGGGCGGCGTCGGCGTGGGTGTCGCCGACGAGGGCGGGCAGGTGGGCCTGGTGCGGGACCTCGCCGCCGAGGGCGACGGCGAAGCGCAGGGTGGCGCGGGCGGAGGCGCTGAGGCGGGCGGCGAGCAGCGGGGCGGGCGCGGCGGCCTCGCCCAGCGAGGGCAGCGGTATCTCCTCGGCCTGGCCGGCGTCGGCGTCGGCGGGCGCGGCGAGCGGGCGGGCGTCCTCGAAGACGCCGAACTCGTCGACGGCCCCCGCGGTGGCCCGCAGCTGGTCGCGCTGCAGCAGCAGGGCGCCGGCCTGGACGAACCGCAGCGGCAGGCCCTCGGACTCGAACCAGAGGTCGCCGGCCCAGTTGGCCTCCTCCTCGGTGAGGACGCGGCCCACGGCATGCTCGATCACCTCGACGCCGCCCGCCCGGTCGAGGCCGCTCAGGGCGATCTCCTCGACGGCGGAGCCGGCGGAGGGCGCCGGGGTGTCGGGGGTCGCGCCGAGCAGGAAGGCGCACTCGGGGGTGGCGTCCAGCAGCTCGTCGAGGGCGGCGCCGCCGAACTCCAGGTCGTCGACCACGACGACCGCGCCGATCTCGCCGACGAGGGTGCGCAGTTCGTCGTCCTCGGGGCGGTGCAGGGGGGCCTCGTACACGACGTGGAAGAGGTCGTGCAGCAGCTCGGTCGTGGTGCGGCGGTGGCCGCTGAGCCGGACGACGCCGTCGGGGGCGAGGTCGGCGCAGTCCTCGGCGACGAGGTCGAGCAGGCTGGTGCGGCCGGAGCCGGCGGGGCCGGTGAGGCGGACGGAGCGGCCGCGGGCGAGCAGGCGGACCAGCTGTTCGCGCTCGTCCTGGCGGCCCAGGAGCGGCTGGGCGGGCCGGGCGGGTCCGGCCGGCGCGGGAGGCCGGGCGGCGCGGTCGGCCTCGGCGCGTGCCTCGGGGGTGCGCTTGGCGGGCCGTCCGGGCCGCTCGGTGGGCGGGCACAGCTCGATCTCGCTGCCGTCGACGGGGTTGACCGTGAGGAGGTGGTCCCCGCAGACGAGGCGCACGGTGCGGGCGAGCGTCGGCGCGTGCTGGCCGAAGTCGGGTGTCAGGGGATCCCTGGAGGGGCGCGGGCGCGGTGCGTGGCCTTCGCGGCCGTGCTCCTCGGGTCCCCGGTTCGTCGGGTCCATCGGTTCAAGCCCCCCAAAAGCGTCGTGTGGCGGTAACCCCTCCCGGCCTTGCTGCACACTGCGCTGTCGCTTCTGGTCCGGTGCCCGCTCGAGGGCTGCGGACGGCGGGCAGACGAACCGTAAACCTTCGCACAGTATCTACGACAGTCCGGGGGGCCGCGCCGCCCGAGACGTCACGGTCTTGTGAGGATTGCGCCGTCCCCGCGTCGCCGCGGACCGGCCTCGGACCCCCGGTACCCGCCTCGGGCCTCCGGTACTCGCCTCGGGCCTCCGGTACTCGCTTCAGACGCCGGGCAGCGACTCCACGCCGATGCCGTCCTCGATGGCGAGGATGCGGTGCAGGCGGGTGGCCACCAGCAGACGCTGCATCTGGGGTGGTACGCCCCGCAGGACCAGGCGGCGGCCGCAGCGGCCGGCCCGGCGGTGGACGCCCATGATGACGCCGAGGCCGGTGGCGTCCCAGAAGTCGAGTTCGGACAGGTCGAGCACCAGGTCGCCGACGCCGTCGTCCACGGCCGAGTGCAGGACCGTACGGGCGTCCGCCGCGCTGCGGACGTCGAGGCGGCCCCCGACGACCAGCTCGGCGTGGTCGCCCCTGATGTACATAGCGCTCCCCTAAGCGTGCGTCTCGTGCTCCGCGGTGTGATGTCCGGTGTTGCCTCCTCTGACTGCGTGAAGCGGTCGGAGGTTGCCGTCTGTGAGCGAACCGATACCGAATTCACCCGCAGGGGTGAGGCTCCTGGGGCCCGTGCGGTGTCAGCGCCTGCAGAAGCCCTGCCCGCTCGCGCGCCCGGTCTCACCGGCGTCAGCCATCCGGCGCATCGGTCACCCTGCCCATGGCTCTCGGCCGGACACTAGCGGTCGTGAGGGGCTGTGTGACCAGTTAGTAACGCGTCTCACGTCTCAGGGCGTGAGACACCGGTCACGTCGTCAATTCCTGTCGGATTCGCACCGATTGAGGCCGTCCTGAGCAGCAGTGACGAAGGGAACGGAACGGATGCGGAAGGACGGTCTAGATTGGCGGCATGGTCAATCTGACACGCATCTACACGAGGACCGGCGACCGGGGCACCACGGCCCTCGGCGACATGAGCCGGGTCGCCAAGACCGATCTGCGGATCGCCGCGTACGCGGACGCGAACGAGGCGAACGCGGTGATCGGCACGGCGATCGCGCTGGGCGGGCTGGACGAGGAGATCGTCGGGGTCCTCACCCGCGTGCAGAACGACCTGTTCGACGTGGGCGCGGACCTGTCGACGCCGGTGGTGGAGGACCCGGAGTTCCCGCCGCTGAGGGTGGAGCAGTTCTACGTCGACCGCCTCGAGGCGGACTGCGACCGCTTCAACGAGCGGCTGGAGAAGCTGCGCTCCTTCATCCTCCCGGGAGGCACGCCCGGCGCGGCCCTGCTGCACCAGGCGTGCACGGTGGTCCGCCGCGCCGAACGCTCCACGTGGGCCGCGCTGGAGGTGCACGGCGAGGTGATGAACCCGCTGACCGCGACCTACCTCAACCGGCTGTCGGACCTGCTGTTCATCCTCGCGCGGACGGCCAACAAGGCCGACGGCGACGTGCTGTGGGTGCCGGGCGGCGAGCGCTGAGCGCGGCCCCTTCCCGCAGGTTCCCGGTCGCCCGCTTCATCGCCGGACTCCTTCCTCCTCCCCCCGGGACACGGCCCCCTCCGCCCGGGCGTCCGCCGGGGCCTTGCGGGGCCAGACCGTGTACGACAGGGCGATCAGGCCGTGGATGCCGACCGCGCGCAGGGCCACCCCCTGGAAGGCGCGCAGCGAGCTGACGTCCCCGGAGCCGCCGACGTACCACACGGCGAGCTGGAGCAGGGCCAGGGCGACGGCTCCCCCGTACACGGACCGCAGCCACAGCCTCGCCTCGTGGCGGGCGCGGGCCCGGCCGTGGCGGGGCGGCTTCGGCGGGGGCGGGGCGCCGCCCAGGCGGTGGGCGGCGTGGCCGTCGAGCCAGCGGATCGTGTAGTGGCCGAAGGCCACGGTGTAGCCGATGTAGAGCGCCGCCAGGCCGTGCTCCCAGCCGGGCTCGGCGCCGTTCTCGAGGTCGACGGCCGTCGCCGCGAACAGGACCAGTTCCAGCACCGGCTCGCACAGCAGCAGCACGACGCTCGTGCGGCGCCACCCCAGCAGGTAGCGGACGGCCAGTCCCAGCGCCAGCAGCACCCAGAAGCCGATCTCACAGGCGGCGATCAACCAGACGATCACGGTTCGCTCCTCTCGCTCACCCTCCCAGGCTCCGGTGCGGGGCGGCCGGAATCGTCGTCGCCGGTGACGAACCTCCGGTACATCGAAAGATGCAGTCCGGGACCCTTCCGTGGCAGCACGTGCGGGCCCGGCGGGCCGTGTTGGATGGGGTCATGGCCCTTCGACTCCCGCGCCCGCACCGGTTCGACGCGTTCGTGGCGGCCGGCGGGCTGCTCGGCGGGCTGCTGCTGTGGGGCATCGGGCTGGGCACCCGGCGGGCGGACGACCCGATCGTCCTCCTCGACGGCCGCTGGCCGCTCCTGCTGCCGCTCGCCGTGATGGCGGGCTGCGAGGTGCTGCGCCGGGCCGCCCCGCGCCTCGCCCTGGTCACCGGCACGGCCGCGCTGACCCTGGACACGATGACCCAGGGCAGCGTGGTCACGCTGATCATGTTCACCGACGTCGTGTACGCGGCCGTGCTGTACGGCACGCCCGCCTCGGCCCGGCGCGTCCCGTGGGTCACCGGGCTGCTCACGGTGGCCGCCACGGTGGTGCCGTTCGCGGTCTGGCGGGTGCCCGAGGCGCTGCTGATCGGGGTGGGCGTCGGGGTCGTCTCGTTCGCGCCCGCCTCCACCGGCCTGATCGTGCGCAACCACCGCGACGCCGCCGAGGCCGCCCGGCTGCGCGCCGAACAGACCGCGCTGCTCGCCGAGATGGACCGCACCCAGGCGGTCGTCGCCGAACGGGCGCGCATGGCCCGCGAGCTGCACGACATGGTCGCCAACCACCTGTCGGCGATCGCGATCCACTCCACGGCCGCGCTCTCCCTCGACGACCCGGCCACCTCGAGGGAGGCCCTGTCGGTCGTCCGGGAGAACAGCGTGGAGGGGCTGGCCGAGATGCGGCGGCTCATCGGCATCCTGCGGGACGGCAGCGGGGACCGCGAGCCGGCCGCCGCCCCCACCCTGGACGGCCTGGACGCCCTGGTCGAGGGCGCCCGCGCCAACGGCCTCGACGTCAGCCTGCGCGCCGACCACGCGGACGTCCCCGCACCGGTGGAACTGGCCGCCTACCGGATCGTCCAGGAGTCGCTGACCAACGCCCTCAAGCACGCCTCCCCCGGCCGGGTCTCCGTCGCCCTCGCCCAGCGCGACGGGGTGCTGGACGTCCGGGTGAGCAGCCCGTACGGGCACCGGGACGGCCCGCGCGCCCCCGGCTCCGGCTCCGGGCTGGTGGGGATGCGGGAGCGGGCGGCGCTGCTGGGCGGCACCTTCACCGCCGGGCCGGAGGGCGCCCGGTGGACCGTCCACGCCGTCCTGCCCGTCACCGGGACCGCCGGAACCGCCGAAGGAGACTCCGCATGATCCGCGTCGTCGTCGCCGAGGACCAGTCCGCCGTCCGTGCCGGGCTGGTCCTCATCCTGCGCAGCGCACCCGACATCGAGGTCGTGGGCGAGGCGGCGGACGGGGAGCAGGCGGTGGCGCTGGCCCGCCGGCTGCGCCCGGACCTGGTGCTGATGGACGTTCAGATGCCGCGCCTCGACGGGGTGTCGGCCACCCGGGCCGTCGTCGGGGAGGGCCTCGCGGACGTCCTCGTGCTGACCACCTTCGACCTCGACGAGTACGTGTTCGGCGCGCTGCGGGCGGGGGCGGCCGGGTTCCTGCTGAAGAGCACCGAGGCCGGGGACCTCCTCACGGCGGTGCGGACCGTCGCGCGCGGCGAGGGCGTCGTCGCCCCGGCCGTCACCCGCCGGCTCATCGCCGAGTTCGCGGCGCGTCCGGTGCGGGAGCCGAAGGCCGACCCCGAGGCCCTGCGGTCGCTGACCCGGCGCGAGCGCGAGGTGCTGGCGTGCCTCGGCGAGGGCCTGACCAACGCGGGGATCGCGGAGCGGCTGGACATGGCGGAGGCGACGGTGAAGACCCACGTCAGCCGACTGCTGGGCAAGCTCGGGCTGCGCAGCCGGGTGCAAGCGGCGGTGCTCGCGCAGGAGTTGGGGATCCAGGGGCACTGATCCCCTGGTGGTCCAGACCTATTGACCTGTGGTCCAGACCTTTCTATTCTCGCGGCACCGTGGGTGTGAAGGCTCAGTCACGCCCCCCACTCCCCGCTCTTGAAAAGGAGGCGCTGCATGCGCTTCGGACACAGAGCAGCGGCAGGGCTCGCCACCCTGCTGCTTCCCCTCGCCGGCCTGGTCGGTCTCGCGAGCCCCGCCCAGGCCGCGACCTCCGCCACCGCCACCTACTCCAAGCCCCAGGACTGGGGCAGCGGCTTCGAGGGCCGGTGGACGGTGAAGAACACCGGCACCACCACCCTCACCTCCTGGACCGTCGAGTGGGACTTCCCCTCCGGCACCTCCGTCACCTCGGCCTGGGACGCCGACGTGACCTCCGCCGGGACCCACTGGACCGCGAAGAACAAGTCCTGGAACGGCACCCTGGCCCCCGGCGCCTCCGTCTCCTTCGGCTTCAACGGCACGGGTTCCGGCTCCCCGTCCCAGTGCAAGCTCAACGGCGGCAGCTGCGACGGCACCTCCGTCCCCGGCGACGCGGCCCCCTCCGCCCCGGGCACCCCCACCGCCTCCGACATCACCGACACCTCGGTGAAGCTGTCCTGGAGCGCCGCCACCGACGACAAGGGCGTCAAGAACTACGACGTCCTGCGCGGCGGCGCCAAGGTCGCCACCGTGACCACCACCTCGTACACGGACACCGGCCTGACCGCCGGCACCGACTACTCGTACACCGTCCAGGCCCGGGACACCGCCGACCAGACCGGCCCGGTCAGCGGGGCGCGCGCCGTGCGCACCACCGGCGGCACCACCGAGCCCCCGCCCACCGGCGACAAGGTCAAGCTCGGCTACTTCACCGAGTGGGGCGTCTACGGCCGCAACTACCACGTGAAGAACCTGGTGACCTCCGGCTCGGCCGCCAAGATCACGCACATCAACTACGCGTTCGGCAACGTCAAGAACGGCCAGTGCACCGTCGACGACACCTACGCCGCCTACGACAAGGCCTACACCGCCGACCAGTCCGTCAGCGGCACCGCCGACACCTGGGACCAGCCGCTGCGCGGCAACTTCAACCAGCTGCGCCAGCTGAAGGCCAAGTACCCGCACATCAAGGTGCTGTACTCGTTCGGCGGCTGGACCTACTCCGGCGGCTTCGGCCAGGCCGCGCAGAACGCGGCCGCGTTCGCCAAGTCCTGCAAGTCCGTCGTGGAGGACCCGCGCTGGGCCGACGTCTTCGACGGCATCGACATCGACTGGGAGTACCCGAACGCCTGCGGTCTGACCTGTGACTCCTCCGGTGCGGCGGCCTTCAAGACGCTGATGCAGGCGCTGCGCACCGAGTTCGGCCCGAACTACCTGGTCACCGCGGCCATCACGGCCGACGGCTCCTCCGGCGGCAAGATCGACGCGGCCGACTACGGCGGCGCCTCCGCCTTCGTCGACTGGTACAACGTGATGACGTACGACTACTTCGGCGCCTTCAACGCGCAGGGCCCGACCGCCCCGCACTCGCCGCTCACCTCGTACGCCGGCATCCCGCAGGCGGGCTTCAACTCCGCCGACGCGATCGCCAAGCTCAAGGCCAAGGGCGTGCCGTCCAAGAAGCTGCTGCTCGGCATCGGCTTCTACGGCCGCGGCTGGACCGGCGTCACCCAGTCCGCCCCCGGCGGCTCGGCCACCGGCGCGGCGCCCGGCACCTACGAGCCCGGCATCGAGGACTACAAGATCCTGAAGAACTCCTGCCCCGTCACCGGCACCGTCGCGGGCACGGCCTACGCCCACTGCGGCACCAACTGGTGGTCCTACGACACCCCGTCGACGATCGCCGGGAAGATGAGCTGGGCCAAGAACCAGGGCCTGGGCGGCGCGTTCTTCTGGGAGTTCAGCGGTGACACCGGCAACGGCGAGCTGGTGAGCGCCATCAACAGCAACCTGTAGCAGCGAACCGCACCACGTCGATCCGCCCTCCCCCGGCCCGTGTCCGGGGGAGGGCGGATGCGTCTACGCGACGTTCACCGTCCCCCAGCAGCTCCGCTGCCGGGGGCACCCCCACCCAGCGGGGCCCTGAACGTCGCTACGCGACGTTCACCCTCCCCCAGCAGCTCCGCTGCCGGGGGCACCCCCACCCAGCGGGGCCCTGAACGTCGCTACGCGACGTTCACCCGCTGTCCGGGCGGGGCCGCCTCCAGCCACGCGAGGAAACCGGTCAGCGCGTCCTCGCTCATGGCGAGTTCGAGGCGCGTGCCCTGATGGGTGCAGGCGAGGACCACCGCGTCGGACAGCAGCGCCAGTTCCTCCTCGCCCTCGGGCAGGCGACGGCCGGCCACCTCGATCGAGGCGCGCTCCAGGACGCGGCGCGGCCGGTAGGCGTAGGAGAAGACGCGGTACCACTCGACGCGGTCGCCGTTGTAGCGGGCGACGCCGTAGCTCCAGCCCTTGCCGCTGGTGTCCGGTTTCTCGGGGACGTCCCAGCGCAGGGAACAGTCGAAGGTGCCGCCGGAGCGCTGGATGAGTCTGCGCCGCAGCCCGAAGACGAACAGCCCCAGCACCACCAGGGCCACGACGATTCCGCACACAGTCAGAGCGAGGACCATCGACACCGACCTC
The DNA here is from genome assembly GCF_044328485.1 of Streptomyces sp. NPDC017936. Classification (NCBI taxonomy): domain Bacteria; kingdom Bacillati; phylum Actinomycetota; class Actinomycetes; order Kitasatosporales; family Streptomycetaceae; genus Streptomyces; species Streptomyces sp. NPDC017936. The sequence goes on from NZ_JBIRHK010000004.1 coordinate 72,678, forward strand.
CTCGTCTCCTAGGTACCTTCGAATGAGGTAACGGAACGGAAAAAACATCCATATCTGCCTCAGCCGCGGCCGGCTCCGGATCGCTCCGGTGCCGGCCGCGGCTGAGTGACGTCATACGGCTCCGCGCTGGGTCAGCGGGTCGCCGCCGCACGCAGTCGTACGTCCGCGCGGCGCTCGGCGAGGGCGTCGCCTTCCGCCTTCGCGCGCTCGAGCTCGCGCTCCGCGCGCTGGACGTCGATCTCGTCCGACAGCTCGGCGACCTCGGCCAGCAGGGACAGCTTGTTGTCCGCGAACGAGATGAAACCGCCGTGCACCGCGGCGACGACCGTCCCACCATCACTCGTACGGATGGTCACCGGGCCCGACTCCAGCACACCGAGCAGCGGCTGGTGACCGGGCATGACGCCGATGTCGCCGGACGTGGTGCGCGCGACGACCAGGGTGGCCTCGCCGGACCAGACCTCTCGGTCGGCCGCGACCAGCGCGACGTGCAGCTCAGCAGCCAAGGTGGCTCCTCGGGTCACCACCCGGCGGGTCTGCCGGGTGTTGGTTACAAGTCTAGTGGGCGTACGAAGAGGGGCGGGACGCGCCCGCCCCTCTTCATGAGCGCGAGGCTCAGGAGACGCCCAGCTCCTTGGCGTTGTTCTTGAGGTCCTCAAGACCACCGCACATGAAGAACGCCTGCTCCGGGAAGTGGTCGAACTCGCCGTCGCAGATCGCGTTGAACGCGGCGATCGACTCGTCCAGCGGCACGTCCGAACCGTCCACGCCGGTGAACTGCTTGGCGACGTGGGTGTTCTGGGACAGGAAGCGCTCCACGCGACGGGCACGGTGGACGACGAGCTTGTCCTCCTCGCCGAGCTCGTCGATACCGAGGATCGCGATGATGTCCTGGAGGTCCTTGTACTTCTGCAGGATCGTCTTGACGCGCATGGCGGCGTCGTAGTGCTCCTGCGCGATGTAGCGCGGGTCCAGGATGCGGGACGTGGAGTCCAGCGGGTCCACGGCCGGGTAGATGCCCTTCTCGGAGATCGGACGGGAGAGAACCGTCGTCGCGTCGAGGTGGGCGAAGGTGGTGGCCGGGGCCGGGTCGGTCAGGTCGTCCGCGGGGACGTAGATCGCCTGCATCGAGGTGATCGAGTGACCGCGGGTCGAGGTGATGCGCTCCTGGAGGAGACCCATCTCGTCGGCCAGGTTCGGCTGGTAGCCCACCGCGGAGGGCATGCGGCCGAGCAGGGTCGACACCTCGGAACCGGCCTGCGTGAAGCGGAAGATGTTGTCGATGAAGAACAGCACGTCCTGCTTCTGGACGTCACGGAAGTACTCGGCCATGGTGAGGCCGGCCAGCGCGACGCGCAGACGGGTGCCCGGGGGCTCGTCCATCTGGCCGAAGACCAGCGCGGTCTTGTCGATGACGCCCGAGTCCGACATCTCCTCGATGAGGTCGTTGCCCTCACGGGTGCGCTCGCCGACACCGGCGAACACGGAGACACCGTCGTGGTTGTTGGCGACGCGGTAGATCATCTCCTGGATGAGCACCGTCTTGCCGACGCCGGCGCCGCCGAACAGACCGATCTTGCCGCCCTTGACGTACGGGGTCAGCAGGTCGATGACCTTGACGCCGGTCTCGAACATCTCGGTCTTCGACTCGAGCTCGTCGAAGTTCGGGGCCTTGCGGTGGATGGACCAGCGCTCGCCGGAGTACTGCTCGTCGACGTTCAGCACCTCACCGAGGGTGTTGAACACCTTGCCCTTGGTGAAGTCGCCGACCGGGACGGTGATGCCCGTGCCCGTGTCGGTGACGGCGGCCTGGCGGACCAGACCGTCGGTGGGCTGCATGGAGATGGTGCGGACCAGGCCGTCACCCAGGTGCTGGGCGACCTCCAGGGTCAGCGTCTTCTTCTCGCCCGCGTTCGCCGGGTCGGAGACCTCGACGTGCAGGGCGTTGTAGATGTCCGGCATCGCGTCGACGGGGAACTCCACGTCGACGACCGGGCCGATGACCCGGGCGACGCGGCCCGTGGCCGTCGCGGTCTCAACAGTGGTGGTCATTAGCGGTCACTCCCCGCGGTCGCGTCGGCCAGGGCGCTCGCGCCACCGACGATCTCGCTGATTTCCTGGGTGATTTCGGCCTGGCGGGCCGCGTTGGCAAGACGGGAGAGCGTCTCGATGAGCTCGCCCGCGTTGTCGGTGGCCGACTTCATCGCGCGCCGCGTGGCGGCGTGCTTCGAGGCCGCCGACTGGAGGAGCGCGTTGTACACGCGGCTCTCCACGTAGCGCGGCAGCAGGGCGTCGAGGACGTCCTCCGCCGAGGGCTCGAAGTCGTACAGCGGAAGGATCTCGTCCTTCGGAGCCGCCTCCTTCGCCACCTCCTCGAGGCTGAGCGGCAGCAGGCGGTCGTCGAGCGCCGTCTGCGTCATCATCGAGACGAACTCGGTGAAGACGATGTGGATCTCGTCCACGCCGCCCTCGGCCGTGTCCTTCTCGATGGCCTCGATCAGCGGGGCCGCGACCTTCTTGGCGTCCGCGTACGACGGCTCGTCGGTGAAGCCCGTCCACGAATCCGCGATCTTGCGCTCACGGAAGTTGTAGTGGGCGACGCCGCGCCGGCCGACGATGTACGTGTCGACCTGCTTGCCCTCGGCCTCCAGCCGCGCCGTCAGCTGCTCCGCCGCCTTGATCGCGTTGGAGTTGAAGGCGCCGGCCAGTCCGCGGTCGCTGGTCAGGAGCAGCACCGCGGACCGCGTGACCGTCTCGGCCTGCGTGGTCAGCGGGTGCCTGGTGTTCGAACCGGTACCGACCGCCGTGACCGCGCGGGTGAGCTCGGCCGCGTACGGCGTGGAGGCCGCCACCTTGCGCTGCGCCTTGACGACGCGCGAGGCGGCGATCATCTCCATCGCCTTGGTGATCTTCTTGGTCGCGGTGACGGATCGGATGCGACGCTTGTAGACCCGGAGCTGGGCTCCCATGAGTCAGGTCCCTTCCTTACGTCACTTGGCGGCGGACGCGGCGTCCTCGCCGAGCAGCTTGCCGTCCGAGGTCTCGAACTGCTTCTTGAACTCCGCGACGGCGTCACCGATCGCCTGGATGGTGTCGTCCGACATCTTCGCGCCCTCCTTGATGGAGGTCATGAGGCCCTGGTGCTTCCGGTGCAGGAAGTCCAGCAGCTCGCGCTCGAAGCGGCGGATGTCGCCGACCGGGACCTCGTCCATCTTGCCGTTGGTGCCGGCCCAGATGGAGACGACCTGGTCCTCGGTGGCCATCGGCTGGTACTGGGCCTGCTTCAGCAGCTCGACCATGCGCGAACCGCGCTCCAGCTGCGCCTTCGACGCGGCGTCCAGGTCGGAACCGAAGGCGGCGAACGCCTCCAGCTCACGGAACTGGGCGAGGTCCACGCGCAGACGGCCGGAGACCTGGCGCATCGCCTTGTGCTGCGCGGAACCACCGACTCGGGAGACGGAGATACCGACGTTCAGCGCGGGACGCTGACCGGCGTTGAACAGGTCCGACTCCAGGAAGCACTGGCCGTCGGTGATGGAGATGACGTTGGTCGGGATGAACGCCGAGACGTCGTTGGCCTTGGTCTCGACGATCGGCAGACCGGTCATCGAGCCGGCACCCATGTCGTCGGAGAGCTTCGCGCAGCGCTCCAGCAGACGGGAGTGCAGGTAGAAGACGTCGCCCGGGTAGGCCTCGCGGCCCGGCGGGCGGCGCAGCAGCAGCGACACGGCGCGGTAGGCGTCGGCCTGCTTCGACAGGTCGTCGAAGATGATCAGGACGTGCTTGCCCTCGTACATCCACTGCTGGCCGATGGCCGAACCGGTGTACGGCGCCAGGTACTTGAAGCCGGCCGGGTCGGACGCCGGGGCGGCGACGATGGTCGTGTACTCCAGCGCGCCGTTCTCCTCCAGCGCGCGGCGGACCGACGCGATGGTCGAGCCCTTCTGGCCGATGGCGACGTAGATGCAGCGGACCTGCTTGTTCACGTCGCCCGAGCGCCAGTTGTCGCGCTGGTTGATGATCGTGTCGACGGCCAGGGCGGTCTTGCCGGTCTGGCGGTCGCCGATGATCAGCTGACGCTGACCACGGCCGATCGGGGTCATCGCGTCGACGGCCTTGTAGCCCGTCTCCATCGGCTCGTGCACCGACTTGCGCTGCATGACCGTGGGGGCCTGCAGCTCGAGGGCGCGGCGGCCGGACGTCTCGATCTCACCGAGGCCGTCGATCGGGTTGCCGAGCGGGTCGACGACGCGGCCGAGGTAGCCCTCGCCCACCGCGACGGAGAGGACCTCACCGGTACGGGTGACCGGCTGACCCTCCTCGATGCCGCTGAACTCACCGAGGACGATGGCACCGATCTCGCGCTCCTCGAGGTTGAGGGCGAGGCCGAGGGTGCCGTCCTCGAACTTCAGCAGTTCGTTGGCCATGGCCGAGGGCAGACCCTCGACCTTCGCGATGCCGTCGCCGGCAAGGGTGACCGTACCGACCTCCTCGCGCGAGGCCGCGTCCGGCTTGTACGACTGGACGAAGTTCTCCAGCGCGTCCCGGATCTCCTCCGGCCGGATCGTGAGCTCCGCCATCTGGGTTCCCTGCTCTCCTTGTTGGGCCCGAAGTTTCTTTGGGGGTCTGGGGGCGACCCCCAGGAATCCTCTGCACGGCCCAACCAGGGCCGTAAGCACTACTGCGTGTTGAGTTGCTGCTAGCTCGCCATGCGGCGGGCGGCGTCCTCGATGCGGTCCGCGAGGGAGCCGTTGATCACCTCGTCGCCGACCTGCACCCGGATCCCGCCGAGGACCTCGGGGTCCACGTCGAGGTTGAGGTGCATCTGACGGCCGTAGAGCTTCGCGAGGGCGGCGCCCAGGCGTCGCTTCTGCGTGTCGCTCAGCGGCACCGCGGACGTGACGACCGCCACGACGCGGTCCCGGCGCTCGGCGGCGAGCTTGGACAGGGACTCGAGTCCCGCTTCCAGGCTACGGCCTCGCGGCGCGATCACGAGGCGCGTCACCAGACGCTCGGTGGCCGCGTCGGCCCGGCCGCCGAGCAGGCTGCGCAGCAGCCCGCCCTTGGCCGAGGCGGTGGCCTTCCGGTCGGTCAGTGCGGCGCGCAGCTCCGTGTTGGAGGAGATGATCCGCCCGAAGCGGAACAGCTCGTCCTCGACGTCGTCGAGCGCGCCGGCCTTCTCCGCGGCGGTCAGGTCGGCGGTGTCCGCCAGTTCCTCCAGCGCGTCCACCAGGTCGCGGGACTGCGACCAGCGGGAACGCACCATGCCGGACACCAGGTCGGCGGTGGTGCCGCTGACCTGGCTGCCGAGCAGGCGCTGGGCCAGCCCGGCCTTGGCCTCGCCGGCCTGCGCCGGGTCGGTGAGGACCCGACGCAGCGACACCTCGCGGTCGAGCAGCGCGGTGACGGCCGCCAGCTCGGCGGCGAGCTGCGCCGCGTCCACGGACGTGGAGTCCGTCAGCGCGTCGAGACGCTCGCGTGCGGCTGCCAGGGCCTCGCGGCTCGCTCCGTTCATCGCGACGCCTCGGCCTTCTCCTCGAGCTCGTCGAGGAAGCGGTCGATGACGCGGCTCTGGCGGGCGTGGTCCTCGAGGGACTCGCCGACGAGCTTGCCGGCCAGTTCGGTGGCGAGCTTGCCGACGTCCTGGCGCAGCGCGGACGCGGCGGCCTTGCGGTCGGCCTCGATCTGGGTGTGACCGGCCGCGACGATCTCCTCGCGCTGGCGCTGGCCTTCCGCACGCATCTCGGCGATGAGGGCGGCACCCTGCTCCTGCGCCTCCTGACGCAGACGCGCGGCCTCGTGGCGGGCCTCGGCGAGCTGCGCCTTGTACTGCTCGAGGACGCTCTGGGCCTCGGTCTGCGCGGCCTCGGCCTTCTCGATACCGCCCTCGATGGCCTCGCGGCGCTCTTCCAGAACCTTGTTGATGTTCGGAAGGAGCTTCCAGGCGAGGAAGCCGAAGACGATGACGAAGGCGATGAGGCCGATGACGAGCTCGGGGATCGGCGGTACGAGGGGGTTTTCCGTCTCCCCCTCAGCCGCCAGGATGAGCAGCTGGCTCATGAGTGTGCCTTTCGTCTAGTCGGCTGGTCGTGGATCGCTAGATCACTTGCCGTAGACGAACGGCATGACCAGACCGATCAGGGCGAGCGCCTCACAGAAGGCGAAGCCCAGGATCTGGTTGGCGCGGATCAGGCCGGCCGCCTCGGGCTGACGGGCGAGGGCCTGGGTGCCGTTACCGAAGATGATGCCGACGCCGACGCCGGGGCCGATGGCAGCGAGGCCGTAACCGATGGAGCCGAGCGAGCCGGAAACAGCGGCAAGGGTCTGGGACATGCCAGTTCTTCCTTTTCTTTACGGACCGGTGGGGGTTGGCCACCGGACGACTTGGGGGGCGGTGGGCGCGGTGCTCAGTGGTGCTCGGCGAGCGCGCCCTGGATGTAGGTGCACGTCAGCAGGACGAAGACGTACGCCTGCAGGGCCTGGATGAAGAGCTCGAAGGCCGTCATCACGATCGTCATGATGAAGCTGACGCCGGCGTAGGCGATGCCGACGCCGTTCAGCAGGTACCAGCTGGCGATGGTGAAGAGCAGCAGCAGGGTGTGACCGGCGAACATGTTCGCGAACAGTCGCACCGCGTGCGTGAAGGGCCGCACGAGCAGGTTCGAGAAGAACTCGATGAGCATGGCGAGGGGCAGCACCGCGCCGAGCGACTTGTCGTAGCCGGTCACGTTCTTGAAGAAGCCGACGAAGCCGTGGCGCTTGAAGGTGAGCGAGACCCACAGGACGTACACGATCAACGCGAGCACGGCCGGGTACGCGATGATCGCCGTCACCGGGAACTGGGCGACCGGAACGATCGACCAGAGGTTCATCATCCAGATGAAGAAGAACAGCGAGACGATCAGCGGGACGTACTTCTCGCCCTCCTTCTTGCCGATGGTCTCGTAGACGACACCGCGCCGGATGAAGTCGTAGCCGGCCTCGGCGACCATCTGCAGCTTGCCGGGAACGACCTTCGGCCTGCGGAAGGCGGCCCAGAAGAAGCCGATGACGATGACCGATCCGAGCAGGGCCAGCAGCATCGTCTTGTTGAAGTACAGGTTGCTGTCCGCGTCACCCCACAGGGGCTCGAACAGGAACGAGTGCAGGCCGGGGGCCGGGAAGCCACAACCGTCGAAGATGTGGCAGTCGGTCTCGAAGGCGAGCACCTGCGTCGGGTCAGCACTCACCGCGGGCTCCTTCAGCGTGGCGCATAGGTACGGCAACCTCGTTGTGTCGGCGCGGCGCGCGGCCGCGGTTCGGCACGGGACTGGTGTTACGGATGTGGGGGCGGCGTGGGGGCATCTCGCCTCGCGAATGAGCAGGCGTCGGCTCGGATGCCCGCGCCCGCGATGCCGCAGTTGGCACCGGACGATAGCAGGAGATCCCTGGCGTCTTTATCCCGGCCCTACCCCTCACGACGAGTGCCCCGATTTTTCGGGCTTCTCGCCCTTCTCGGAGGCGCTCGGTTCGGGTTCGACGTACAGGATCTTGGACGTCATGTGGGCACGGGTCTGCGCGGCGATCCAGGCGAGGGTGCCGGCGAGCAGCGTGAACGCGAAGGCCTTGGGGTGGAACAGCGTCGTGTCCCGGAACGCGGCCAGGAAGACGAAGAGCAGCAGGATCTGCGCCGCGTACAGCAGCAGGCCCATGGCCTGGAACAGGTGCGGAAGCGATGCGGCAGTGCGCTGCAGGACGTAGAGCCCGAGTCCCATGAAGAGGATGACCACCACCGTCGCGACGACGGCGCCGATCGCCCCCTTGCCGCCGGCGACCAAGCCGCTGACGACGGCGGCGATCGCGCCGACGGCAGCCGTGGGCACGGCAGCCTTGGTCAGGGTCCGGACGTCGTTGGACGGCATGGCGGCAACTCCGCTTTCAACGGGGGGCAGGGGTGTCGTCATGGACGAGCGTAGTCCCGGTCCGAGGGGGTGAAGACCTCACACCAATGGACCGTCGCACTACGGTCCTTCGGCTCCATCCCGGGTTCTCGTGAACGGTATCACAAACTATTTGATGAGGTCTTTACCTGGGTGGTGTGCAAGCTGTCACACATGAGAGTGACCGTGCGCGCCTGTGCAATCACGGAGCCCGTTTGTCTGGTATTGGGGCGCTTTGCCACCCCGCGGTTTCCTAACGGGTTGGCAATGCTCTCGTCAGATTCTTACCTTGCGGTCCGCGAGGCCGGCTGCGAGGCGGTGGACGGACCCGGCCGTGCGGCGGTGTGCGGACGGGCGCCCAGCGCGGTCGCCCCGTTGGTCCCGGACACCCCGACGGCCACCGGCGCGCGCTGCCCGGGCTCCTCCCCCGCGGGGTCCCCCTGGGCGACGGCGGCCGTCGTCGCCTCCGGCAGGCCCCTGCGGCGCCGGTAGCGCGGCGGCACGAAGGCCTCGGCCCAGCGCGGGGCGCGCGGCGTGAAGCGCGGCAGCAGGAGCAGCACCAGGCCGAGCGCGCTGAGGATCACGACGCCGAGGACGATCCACATGGACGCCGAGTTGACCGAGTAGGTCAGCGCGCCGAACGCGATCAGCGCCGACCAGAAGTACATGATCAGCACCGCGCGGCTGTGCGAGTGGCCGATCTCCAGCAGCCGGTGGTGCAGGTGCCCGCGGTCCGCGGCGAACGGCGACTGCCCGCGCCAGGTGCGGCGCACGATCGCCAGGATCAGGTCGGCCGCCGGGATCGCGATGATGGTCAGCGGCAGCAGCAGCGGGATGTAGACCGGCACCGTCTGGTGCACGGTGTTGCGCTCGGACCCGGAGAACAGGTTCATCACGTCCGGGTCCACCTGACCGGTGACGGAGATCGCGCCCGCCGCCAGGACCAGCCCGATCAGCATCGAGCCGGAGTCGCCCATGAAGATCCGCGCCGGGTGCATGTTGTGCGGCAGGAAGCCCAGGCACATGCCCATCAGGATCGCCGCGAACAGGGTCGCCGGGGCCGCGGCCTCGATGCCGTACGAGTACCAGATGCGGTAGGCGTACATGAAGAACGCCGCCGAGGCGATGCACACCATGCCGGCCGCGAGACCGTCCAGGCCGTCGACGAAGTTGACCGCGTTGATGGTGATGACGACCAGGGCGACCGTCAGCAGGGTGCCCTGCCACTGGGTCAGCGCGACCGTGCCGACGCCCGGGATCGGCAGCCACAGGATCGTCAGGCCCTGCATGACCATGACGCCGGCCGCGATCATCTGGGCGCCCAGCTTGATCAGCGCGTCGATCTCGAACTTGTCGTCCAGGACGCCGATCAGCCAGATCAGGGCGGCTCCGGAGAGCAGGGCGCGCGGCTCGTTCGACTTCTCGAAGACCTCGTTGAGGTTGGTGAGGTGGTCGGCGACCAGCAGGCCCGCGCACAGACCGAAGAACATCGCGATCCCGCCGAGCCGCGGAGTGGGTTCCCGGTGCACGTCCCGTGCCCGGATCTCCGGCATCGCTCCCGCCACGATCGCGAATTTCCGTACCGGCCCTGTCAGCAGATACGTCACCGCGGCCGTGATGCAGAGCGTCAGCAGGTATTCACGCACGGGCTTCCCCACAGGTCTCGCTGGCCATCTCAGTCCCACACCCTAGCGACGGCCGCATACGGTTGGGGACTTCCGGGTATCCACGATGGTTGCACGTGCGGCTGTGCACGGGCGTGCGCGTACCCGGTTCAGCCGGGATACGGCGGAAATCCCCGCGTGAGTTCCCGCACTTCCTCACGCGCCGTCCGGCTCCCGGCCCCGCCCCGCAGCACGCCCGCCATGAGCTTGGCGATCCGCGTCATCTCCTCCTCGCCCATGCCCTGCGTGGTCACCGCGGCCGTGCCCAGGCGCAGCCCGCGGGCCTCCGCGTGCGGCAGGGCGCAGCAGTCGAGCACCATCCCGGCGGCCGCGAGCAGGCCGCGCGCGGTGCGTCCGTCGACGCCGAGGGGCGCCGGGTCGGCGGTGAGGAGGTGCGTGTCGGTGCCCCCGGTGGTGACGGCGAGGCCCTCCGCCTCCAGGCCGGCCGCGAGGACCCTCGCGTTGGCGACCACCTGATGGGCGTACGCGGCGAACGCCGGGGTCGCCGCCTCGCCGAACGCGACCGCCTTCGCGGCGATGGTGTGCATCTGCGCACCGCCCTGGGTGAACGGGAAGACGGCCCGGTCGACCCGCTCGGCCAGCTCGCCGCCGCACAGGAGCATCCCGCCGCGCGGCCCGCGCAGCACCTTGTGCGTGGTGGCGCAGACGACGTCGGCGTACGGCACCGGGGAGGGCGCCGCTCCCCCGGCGACGAGCCCGATGGGGTGCGCCGCGTCGGCGATGAGGTAGGCGCCGGTCTCGTCGGCCACCTCGCGGAAGAAGGCGTAGTCGATGTGGCGCGGGTAGGCGATGGACCCGCACACGATCGCCTTGGGCCGGTGGCTGCGGGCCAGCGTGCGCACCTGCACGTGGTCGATGAGCCCGCTCTCCGCGTCCACGCCGTAGGGCACGAAGTCGAACCAGCGGCCGGAGAAGTTGGCGGGCGAGCCGTGCGTGAGGTGGCCGCCGTAGGGCAGCCCGAGGGCGAGGACGGTGTCGCCGGGCCGCAGCAGGGCCGCGTACGCGGCCAGCACGGCCGACGACCCGGAGTGGGACTGCACGTTGGCGTGTTCGGCCCCGAACAGCGCCCTGGCCCGCTCCACGGCGAGGCGCTCGGCGACGTCGACGATCTCGCAGCCGCCGTGGTGCCGGGCCCCCGGATAGCCTTCCGCGTACTTGTTGGCGAGCGGCGAGCCCAGCGCGGCCAGCACGGCCGGCGAGGTGAAGTTCTCGGCGGCGATCAGCTGCAGCGTCGACGCCTGACGTTCCCGCTCCCCGAGCAGGATCTCGGCGAGCTCGGGGTCCTGCCGCTGCAGGACGTCGGCCTCGAGGGCATGGGTGACCGGCATGGTGGACTCCGGGCGTCGACGGTGACGTAGGTCCAATGTAGGCCCGGCATGTCCCGGATGCCCGGTATCGACGGCGCCGTCGGTTCAGTGGTCCACCCGTCCGCAGGCTCATCCGTCCGCGGGCCCACCCGGGCCCGTCCTCACCGGCGGGTCACCGGCCGGCCGGGCGGCGTCGCCGCCCCACGGGCACGGGACTCCTCCGCCGGCCCCGTCCGCCGGCGCGCCCCGTCCGCCGGCGCGCCCCGCCCGCCGCCGGGCTCCGGCCGGCCCGCCGGGTCACGGTCCCTCACGGCCCGGTGCCGCGGGCAGCCGGAGCCCGAGGGCTCGCCCGGCCGCGGCTCACGCCCGTGCGGGGACTCCCGTCAGCGCCGTCACCACCGGGTCCAGCGCCTCGTGTATCTCGTCGCCGATCGACCGGAAGAACGTCAGCGGAGCCCCGTACGGGTCGTACACCTCGTCCGCCTCCACCGTCGGCGCCAGCAGCCAGCCGCGCAGCGCCGCGGCGGCGCGCACCAGGGCGCGGGCGCGCTTGACGACGCCGTCCTCCAGCGGGGGCAGGGTGGCCGGGTCGATGGCGTTGACCAGGCGGGTGAACTCCTTGAGGGTGAAGGTGCGCAGTCCCGCCGAGTGGCCCATGGAGATCACCTGGGCGCGGTGGTCGCGGGTGGCCGTCAGGACCAGGTCGGCCCGGATGACGTGCTCGTCGAGCAGCTCGCGCCCCGTGAAGCCGGAGGCGTCCGCGCCGAAGTCGGCCAGCACCGTCTCGGCGTTGGCCTCCATCGGCGCGCCCTCGTGCCCCCAGGTGCCCGCGCTCTCCACGATCAGCCCGCCGCCCAGCACCCCGAGCCGCTGCGACACGAAATGCCTCGTCAGCCGCTCGGTGATCGGCGAGCGGCAGACGTTGCCGGTGCTGACGTGGAGGATGCGGAAGCTGTCGCGCGGAAGCCCGACGAAGGTCGTCGTGATCTCCGCGGCGCGTTCCCCGGTGCCTATGCCACGCCCCGCGTCAGGGGCTGTCAATTCGCCACCTCGAGGTCGGGTACGACCTTCCTCAGCTCGTCGGCCGTGATCGCTCCCTCGCGCAGCAGCAGGGGCACGTCGCCGCTGACGTCGACGATCGAGGACGGGACGTTGCCGGGGGTCGGACCGCCGTCCAGGTAGACGGAGACGGAGTCGCCCAGCATCTCCTGGGCGGAGTCGCAGTTCTCCGGCGCGGGGTGGCCCGTCAGGTTCGCCGAGGACACGGCCATGGGGCCGACCTCGGTCAGCAGCTCGATCGCGACCGGGTGCAGCGGCATCCGCACCGCCACCGTGCCGCGGGTGTCGCCCAGGTCCCACTGGAGGGACGGCTGGTGCTTGGCGACGAGCGTGAGCGCGCCCGGCCAGAACGCGTCGACCAGCTCCCAGGCCAGCTCGGAGAAGTCGGTGACGAGGCCGTGGAGCGTGTTCGGGGAGCCGATCAGCACGGGGGTGGGCATGTTGCGGCCCCGGCCCTTGGCCTCGAGCAGGTCGCCGACGGCCTCCTTGGAGAAGGCGTCGGCGCCGATGCCGTACACGGTGTCGGTCGGGAGGACCACCAGCTCGCCGCGGCGGACGGCGGACGCGGCCTCGCGCAGACCCGTCACGCGGTCGGTCGCCTCATTGGTGTCGTATCGCCGAGCCATGTCTAGCGGGCCTCCTCGTGCACGTACTGCTGGGGGTGGGAAGTCGGGACCGCGCTCACGGCAGTGCCTTGCGGGCCGTCGCGAAGCGCGGGCGGTTGTTGAGGTCGGGGTGGTCGGCCGCGTCGGCCCAGCCCCGCTCCTCGGTGAAGATCCACGGCACCTGGCCGCCCTGGGTGTCGGCGTGCTCGATCACGACGACGCCGCCGGGGCGCAGCAGCCGGTGGGCGGTCCGTTCCAGACCGCGGATGAGGTCGAGGCCGTCCTCGCCGGAGAACAGGGCCAGCTCGGGGTCGTAGTCCCGCGCCTCGGGGGCGACGTACTCCCACTCGGTGAGCGGGATGTACGGCGGGTTGGAGATGACCAGGTCGACCTGGCCGTCGAGGTCGCGGAAGGCGTCGAGGGCGTTGCCCTGGCGCAGGTCGACCCTGGACCCCTGCACGTTCTTGCGGGTCCACACCAGGGCGTCCTCGGACAGTTCCACGGCGTGCACGCGGGAGCGCGGGACCTCCTGGGCGAGGGCGAGCGCGATGGCGCCGGAGCCGGTGCACAGGTCGACGATGCACGGCTCGACGACGTCCATGGCCCGTACGGCGTCTATGGCCCAGCCGACCACGGACTCCGTCTCGGGCCGCGGCACGAAGACGCCGGGTCCGACCAGGAGCTCCAGGTAGCGGAAGTAGGCGCGCCCGGTGATGTGCTGGAGCGGCTCGCGCTGCTCGCGCCGGGCGATGACCTCCCAGTACCGGGCGTCGAAGTCGGAGTCCTTCACGGAGTGGAGCTCGCCGCGCTTGACGCCGTGCACGAACGCCGCGAGCTCCTCCGCGTCGGTGCGCGGCGAGGGCACGCCGGCGTCGGCCAGCCGCTGGGTGGCCTGAGCCACCTCAGCGAGCAGCAGGCTGCGCGGGCTCGGGGATCGCCCCCCAAAGGATTGCTGCACGCGTGTCCTCCGTGTCGTACTCGTCCGTGCGGACTGCCTTACGCCGCCGCCAGCTTCGCCGCCGAGTCCGCGTCGACGCAGGCCTGGATCACCGCGTTGAGGTCGCCGTCCAGGACCTGGTCCAGGTTGTACGCCTTGAAGCCGACGCGGTGGTCCGAGATGCGGTTCTCCGGGAAGTTGTAGGTGCGGATCTTCTCGGAGCGGTCGACGGTGCGGACCTGGCTGCGGCGGGCGTCGGCGGCTTCCCGCTCCGCTTCCTCCTGCGCCATGGCGAGCAGCCTGGAGCGCAGGATACGCAGTGCCTGCTCCTTGTTCTGCAGCTGGCTCTTCTCGTTCTGGCAGGAGGCGACGACTCCGGTGGGCAGGTGCGTGATGCGCACCGCGGAGTCGGTGGTGTTGACCGACTGGCCGCCGGGGCCGGAGGACCGGTAGACGTCGATCCGCAGGTCGTTCGGGTTGATCTCGACGTCGACCTCCTCGGCCTCGGGGGTGACGAGCACGCCGGCCGCCGAGGTGTGGATGCGGCCCTGGGACTCGGTGGCCGGCACGCGCTGCACGCGGTGCACGCCGCCCTCGTACTTCAGGCGGGCCCACACGCCCTGGCCGGGCTCGGTGTGCCCCTTGGTCTTCACCGCGACCTGGACGTCCTTGTAGCCGCCCAGCTCGGACTCGGTGGCGTCGATGATCTCGGTCTTCCAGCCGACGCGCTCGGCGTAGCGCAGGTACATCCGCAGCAGGTCGCCGGCGAAGAGCGCCGACTCGTCGCCGCCCGCGCCCGCCTTGATCTCCAGGATGACGTCCTTGTCGTCGCTCGGGTCGCGCGGGACGAGCAGCAGGCGCAGCTTCTCCGTCAGTTCCTCGCGCTGCCTCTCCAGGTCCTTGACCTCGGCGGCGAAGTCCGGGTCGTCGGCGGCGAGTTCCCGTGCGGTGTCGATGTCGTCGCCGGTCTGCCTCCAGGAGCGGTACGTGGCGACGATCGGGGTGAGCTCGGCGTAGCGCTTGTTCAGCCTGCGCGCGTTGGCCTGGTCGGCGTGGACCGACGGGTCGGCGAGCTTCTTCTCCAGGTCGGCGTGCTCACCGACGAGTTCCTCGACGGCCTCGAACATCTCTGGCTCCTGATACTGCGGGACGAAAGGGAAGGCGAGCGACCAAAAACGCCGGTCCCGGCGCGCCCCCGGACGGGGCGCGGCCGTGGACCGGCGAAGAGGGGCTCGCTACTTCTTGGAGCCGGCGGCCTTGCCGAAGCGGGCCTCGAAGCGGGCCACACGGCCACCGGTGTCGAGGATCTTCTGCTTGCCCGTGTAGAACGGGTGGCACTCGGAGCAGACGTCGGCGCGGATGGTGCCGGCCTCGATCGTGCTGCGGGTGGTGAACGACGCGCCGCAGGTGCAGCTGACCTGCGTCTCGACGTACGCGGGGTGGATGTCGCGCTTCAAGGTGTCTCCTAGGTTTCGGGAGGGCGCCGGGTCGCCGCCGCGGGATGCGGAAGCGTGAACCGGAGCCGACGTACCAGTCTGCCAGGACTGGCGCCATCCCCCAAAACCGGGGGGTGGGGCGATCTATTCCCCGGGGCCCCGGAGGCGGGGCGGATCGCTCGGCGCCGGGCTCCCCGGCTCCCGGACCCGGCTCAGGACGACGCCACGACCCCGGCGGCATCTCCCCTGTCGGTGCCCTCGGTGGCCGCCGCCGGGATCGGCAGGTCGTTCCTGAGGGCCGTCCAGACCTGCTGGGCCTTCTTCTCCTCGACGAGGACGCGGTTGGGGTCGGCCGGGTCGTACCGGACCGGCAGGGTGACCATGGTCAGGTCCGACGCGCCGATGCCCTCGAGGCCGCCCGCGAAGGACATCAGGGCGTTCAGGGAGCCGAGGCCGGAGTCGGTGGTGACGGCCTTGGTGGCGGTGTCGGCGAGGTCGTACAGCCGGGTGCCGCCGTCGAGGAGGCCGATCTCCTCGACCTGCTCGACCAGGGCCTTGAGGAAGGCCTGCTGGAGCTGGATGCGGCCGAGGTCGGAGCCGTCGCCGACGCCGTGCCGGGTGCGGACCAGGGCGAGGGCCTGCTCGCCGTCCAGCCGGTGGGTGCCGGCCTTCAGGTCCAGGTGGCTGTCGGGGTCCTCGACGGCCTCGGTGGTGGTGACCTCGACGCCGCCGAGCTCGTCGACGAGCTTCTGGAAGCCGGAGAAGTCGATCTCCAGGTAGTGGTCCATGCGGAGGCCGGTGACCGACTCGACGGTCTTCACCGCGCAGGCCGCTCCGCCCGTGGTGTACGCCGAGTTGAACATCACGTCGTGCGCGGCGTCGTGGGTGACGCCCTCGGGGTCGGTGCACTCGGGGCGGTCGACGAGGGTGTCGCGCGGCAGGGAGACCACGCCGGCCTTCTCGTGGCCCTCGTACACGTGGACGATCATCGCCGTGTCGGAGCGGGCGCTGCCGTCGTCGGCGCCGCCGCCGATCTTCCCGTTGGCGCCGGAGCGGGTGTCCGAGCCGAGGACGAGGATGTTCTCGGAGCCGTCGTCGGCCTTCGCGGGCCGGTCGCGGCCGAGGGACCGGTCGATGTCGACGCTCTCGATGTTGCCGTCGAGGTCGACGTAGACGTAGCCGAGTCCGGCCCCCCCGACGAGCAGCAGGCCGGCCGCGGACCACGCGACGAGCGCCGCGGTCCTGCGCCGCGTGGTGGCCGGCTCGCGCAGCGTGCCCGTGCCGGTTGTTCGACCCTTGTCCCGCACGCCCGTACCCCCTCGAGTCCTTGTGGGTCCCGCTACCCCTGGCCATGGCTTTCAGACACGGTGCGTCCGCCCTTTCCAGGGTGGTCACGCCGCCGGCGGGACGGCGGAGCGCCCCGAAGGGCCGCACCGGTGACCGAGGGACGAGCGCGCGAAGGGTCTGTGCGCCCCGTGTGTGACACGGGGCGCACAGACCCTTTCACCTGCGGTTCTCGGCGGGATCAGCCGAACAGGTTGTACGCCTGCCAGCCGGTGCCGAAGTCCTTGCGCGCGGCGAAGATCCCACCGGACGCGGCGCCGTTGCCGTTGCCCGGGTACAGCCAGAGCTTGCCGGCCGAGTCGCGGGCCAGGAGGTCCGCGTGACCGTCGCTGTTCACGTCGCCGACGGTGATCAGGGCGTTGAAGCTGCTGGTGGTGAACTTGCCGACGAGACGGCGGGCCTCGAACGGAGCGGAGGCCTTGCCGGTGCCCCGGTAGAGGTAGGTCGAGCCGTCGGAGGCACGGGCGAGGATGTCGGCCTTGCCGTCGTTGGTGAAGTCACCGTGACCGCGGACCGCGTTGTACTGGCCCCAGCCGCCGCCGACCGAGGTCGGCGCGGCGAAGCCGCCGGCGCCGTTGCCCGCGTAGACGTGGAGGTAGCCGGTGGAGTTCACCGCGAGCATGTCGGGCTTGTCGTCGCCGGTGACGTCGCCGGGGACGAGGATCTGCTTGTGCTTGCCCCAGCCCTTCGCGACGAGCTTGTACTGCCAGTCGCCCTCGGCGCCGTTGAGCCCGGGCACGTAGTGGTCCCAGTACACGTCGCCGTTGCCGACGCGGTACAGCAGGTCGTCGTAGTCGTCCACGTTCAGGTCGTTCTGGACGAGCAGGTTGACGTTGCCGAAGTTGCCGAGGTTGTAGGTGCGGGTCAGCCCCGTGACCTTGGAGTGCCAGCTGAACAGGCTGGCGTCCGACGTGCGGCGCGCCAGCAGGTCGGCGGTGTGGTCGGCGCTCCAGTTGGCGTCGTTGACCCGGGCGCGGATCGGGGCGGCGTACGTGCTCACCTTCGCGTACACGCCGTACTTGCCCTGGGCCGAGCAGTCGACGTCGCCCCAGGAGACGATGCCGACGAGCTTGCCGCCGGCCACCAGCGGGCCGCCGGAGTCACCGTTGCAGGTGGTCTCGGAGGTGGCGTCGTCACCGGTCGGGGCGGCGCCGGCGCAGACCATGTGGCCGACGATGTAGTCCGAGCCGTACGCGGCCTGGCACGCGGCGTTGGAGTTGATGTCGGCGTCCGCGACCTTGAGCGTCTGCGAGCTGCTGTCGGGGACGGTGGAGCTGGTGCGGCCCCAGCCGTACACCTTGGCGTCCGTGCCCGGGGCGTAGAGCGCCGTGTCCGTGTTCTGCATGATCGGCAGCGGCTTGGCCTTGACCGGGGCGGTCAGGGTGAGCACGGCCACGTCGTTGTCGATCGTGACGGGGCTGTACTGCGGGTGGTTCCACTGACGGTACGCACCGCGCAGCTCACCGCCGTGGAAGTTCCAACTGCCGTCGGCGTTCTCGGTGGGGAGCTGGTCCGTGCCGGTGATGACCGTGCCGGTCTCGTACCACTTGATGCCCTTGACGCAGTGCGCGGCGGTGGCGACCTTCGACGGGGCGACGACGACGCCGCCGCAGAAGTAGCCGTTGCCCTCCGCGTCCGCGAAGTGGAGCTGGGCCATCCACGGCGCCGTGGAGATGGTGGTCTCCGTGCCACCGATGATGCGCGTGGCCGGCGCGGTGGTCTGGGTGGTCCGGAGCGACCGCGGCGCGGTGACGAGCTTCTGCTTGCTGGCCTCGTCGGCCTTCATCGCCTCGACCGCGCGGGAGCGCAGTTCCTTCTGGGAGAGCGGAGCGGGCTTCTGCTGGGAGACGGTGATCTCCGGAAGCTCGCCGGCCTCCGCGGCGTGCGAGCCGGACATCATCAGCGCCGTGCCGCCCAGGGCGAGCGCGGCGGCGACGGCCGGCACCGCGAGTCTCATGCGGCGCTTGTGCCGACCACCACGGGTGCGTATCTGCACGCGGTAACCCCTCGGGTTGTACCGGCGGAACGCGACCGCCCCACCGGTGGAAACTGGGTCATCGGTGGGGCGCGAAGAACATGCGGGCAGGCCGGAACCGAGGCCCCCCGGCCTCTCATGGCACTGCGGTGGAATCCCCCCACCTCGATTGGGTGATGATACGCGCGTCAACTGACGGTTTGCCAGTGGCTTGTGGGGTCACGGACGAAACGCGCCCGCCCCGTCACCTCGGAGGTGACGGGGCGGGCGCGTCGTGCGGTCGCTCGGCTGCGCCGAGCCGCGTACCGGATACGGCGTCAGTCGCCGTTGCCGGGGGTCGGCGTCGTCTTCTGGATCTGCATCAGGAACTCGACGTTCGACTTGGTCTGCTTCATCTTGTCGAGGAGCAGCTCGATGGCCTGCTGCTGGTCGAGCGCGTGCAGCACCCGGCGCAGCTTCCAGACGACCGCCAGCTCCTCGTTGCCGAGCAGGATCTCCTCCTTGCGGGTGCCGGACGCGTCGACGTCCACCGCCGGGAAGATGCGCTTGTCGGCGAGCTTCCGGTCGAGCTTGAGCTCCATGTTGCCGGTGCCCTTGAACTCCTCGAAGATCACCTCGTCCATGCGGGACCCGGTGTCCACCAGGGCGGTGGCGAGGATGGTCAGCGAGCCGCCGTCCTCGATGTTGCGGGCCGCGCCGAAGAAGCGCTTCGGCGGGTACAGGGCGGTCGAGTCGACACCACCGGACAGGATGCGGCCGGAGGCCGGGGCGGCGAGGTTGTACGCACGGCCCAGACGCGTGATCGAGTCGAGCAGCACGACGACGTCGTGGCCCAGCTCCACCAGGCGCTTGGCGCGCTCGATGGCGAGCTCGGCGACCGTGGTGTGGTCCTCGGCCGGGCGGTCGAAGGTCGAGGAGATGACCTCGCCCTTGACCGACCGCTGCATGTCGGTGACCTCTTCCGGACGCTCGTCGACGAGGACGACCATCAGGTGGCACTCGGGGTTGTTGTGGGTGATCGCGTTGGCGATCGCCTGCATGATCATGGTCTTGCCGGTCTTCGGCGGGGCCACGATCAGACCGCGCTGGCCCTTGCCGATCGGCGACACGAGGTCGATGATCCGGGTGGTCAGCACGCCCGGGTCCGTCTCCAGACGGAGGCGGTCCTGCGGGTACAGCGGGGTGAGCTTGTTGAACTCCGGTCGGCCGCGGCCGTGTTCGGGCGCCATGCCGTTGACCGAGTCCAGGCGCACCAGCGCGTTGAACTTCTCGCGCCGCTCGCCTTCCTTCGGCTGGCGGACGGCGCCGGTGACGTGGTCGCCCTTGCGCAGGCCGTTCTTGCGGACCTGGGCGAGGGAGACGTACACGTCGTTCGGGCCCGGCAGGTAGCCGGAGGTCCGGATGAAGGCGTAGTTGTCGAGGATGTCCAGGATGCCCGCGACGGGGATCAGGACGTCGTCCTCGGCGATCTGCGGCTCGCTGGCGATCTCGTCGCGGCCACGACGGCCCCGGCGGTCGCGGTAGCGGCCGCGACGGCCCCGGCGGCCGCCCTCGAAGTCGTCGTCGTCCTGCGGTCCGGCGTTGCGGTCCTGACGGCCGCCGCCCTGCTGCTGGCTCTGCTGCTGGCGCTGGCCGCCCTGCTGGTCGTCGCCCTTGCCGCGGCGGTCGCGGTCACGGCCGCGCTCACGGCGGTCGCGGCGGCGGCCCTCGGCGCCGTCGGCGTCGGCCTTGCCCTCGCCCTGCGGCTGCGCGGCCTGCTCGGGGGCCGGGGCCTCGGCCTTGGACGCGCTCCTGGCCTCGGCCGTGACGGTCTCGGGGCTGCCCGCCTCGGCGGTGGCGCGGCGACGGCGGCGCTCGGCGGGGGCGTCGCCCGCGCGCTCGGCCTCGGCGGCGCTCGCGCGGGAGGCGCCCGTGTCGCGGGCGGTGCCCCCGGCGGGCTGGCCGGGGATCTCGATCTGCTGCTGGGCCACGGCCTTCTCGGCGGGGGCCTCGGCCGGGGCGGTGTCCGCCTTCTTGTCGGCGGCGGCCTCACCCGTGCGCGCCTTGGACGTGGCGCGGCGCTTGGGCTTGGTCTCGGTGGGGGCTTCGGCCTTCGCGGCCGGGGCGCCTCCGCCGGAAGGGGCGCCCCCGGCGGCCTGCGCCTCCTTGATGACCTCGATCAGCTGGCTCTTGCGCATGCGCGCGGTGCCCCTGATGCCGAGGCCGGATGCGACCTGCTGCAGTTCGGCCAGCACCATGCCCTCGAGGCCGGTACCGCGGCGCCGCCGGGAGCCGGCACCGCTGGCAGGCGCGGAGGCGTCCGTGGCGGGCGCGGCAGCGGTCTCCTCGACACGTGCGCCCATCAGATCGGTGGTGTCGCTCACGAAGGGTCCTTCCCTGGAGCGGACGTCGGCCTGTCTGGCTCGGCGACCGGTTGTGCTGTCCGACTTCGGTCCTTGATGTGGCGAAGCCGGGGCGGTGGTCCGCCAAAGCGGCGGAAGAGATTTCTGGTGATGGCGCTTCCTCGACGAGCCGTGGCACCCGGTGTCACGTGGCGTGGTCGCACCTGTTCCGGAGCGTGCCCGGCGGACCGCTCAGCGTCGCTGTACGGCGTACTGCCCAGGTACGACGTACGGAACGCAGTGCGGCTTGGGGAGCTCCCGGAAGAATGTCTGTCCCGGACGGGGACACGAAGCACCTCGCCATGGTGGGGTCGGGTGCAGACTTGAGGTTAACACTACCGGATCCAACAAACATTCCCCCTCTCGAAATCCGGCAACCGTCACGCTGTCACAGGTCGCCGGAGGGTGCGAGCGGCATCACGCTCGCTCCCCGAAGGTCCAGACTCAGCCGGTTGGCGGCCCAGTCCGCGCCGGCCAGGGCCTCGACCTTGTCGGCCGTGCCCGCGTCGGCCAGCGCCATCACGGTGGGTCCGGCGCCGGAGATCACCGCGGGGATCCCGTCGGCGCGCAGCCGCTCCACCAGCGCCGCGCTCTCCGGCATGGCCGGCGCGCGGTACTCCTGGTGGAGGCGGTCCTCGGTGGCGGGCAGCAGCAGCTCGGGGCGCCGGGTGAGGGCCTCGACGAGCAGGGCGGCACGGCCCGCGTTGGCGGCGGCGTCGACGTGCGGCACGGTGCGCGGGAGCAGCCCGCGCGCGGTCTCGGTCAGGACCGGCTTTCCGGGCACGAAAACCACCGGAACGATGGAATCGGAGGGCTCCATCCTGATCGCCCGCGCGGCGCCCGCCTCCATCCAGGAGAGGGTGAAGCCGCCGAGCAGACAGGCCGCGACGTTGTCGGGGTGGCCCTCGATCTCGGTGGCGAGCTCGAGCAGGGCGGTGTCGTCGAGCCTGCTCTCGCCGCCTATGGTCACGGCGCGGGCGGCGACGATGCCGGCGCAGATGGCGGCGGAGGAGGAGCCGAGGCCGCGGCCGTGCGGGATGCGGTTGGCGCAGACGATCTCCAGGCCGCGCGGCTGGCCGCCCAGGACGTCGAAGGCGGTGCGCAGGGAACGGACGAGGAGGTGCTTCTCGTCGCGCGGCAGCGTCTCGCTGCCCTCACCCGCGATGTCGATGTGCAGCCCGGAGTCGGCCACCCGGACGACGACGTCGTCGTAGAGCCCCAGCGCGAGGCCCAGGGCGTCGAAGCCCGGACCGAGGTTGGCGCTGGTGGCGGGGACGCGCACCCGGACGGCGGCGGCGCGGAACGCTGGACCGGCCATCGCTCGTTGACTCTCCTTGAGCTGCGTGATGGTCGAATGACATTCGATGACGTACGAGGACCCGCGGGCCGCCGGGACGGCGCGGCCCCGTTGCCGGCCGGGGCGATATGCGCAGGCATATGCGGTGGGCGGGTTCGGTACAGCCTATCGAAGGAAGGTTCTGTGGCGACATAGGGCGCACAGGAGGCGCACGATGCGTGTCGTAAGCCCCCTGTGCACCCCTGACGGGGATCACCCTTCGGCGTGCCCGTCGGTGCGCTCACCGGCGCACTCTCCGACGTCCCCACCGGCGCGCTCGCCGGTGTGCCCGTCGGCGCGCCCCGTCAGGCGAGACCGAGACGGGCCGCGGCGGTCACCGCGTCGACGGGGACGGTGACCGGCTGCGGGGCGCCGGCGACGGCCCAGTCGGGGTCCTTCAGACCGTTGCCGGTGACGGTGCACACGATCCGCTGGCCCGGGTCGACCTTGCCCTGCTCGGCCGCCTTCAGCAGGCCGGCCACGGACGCGGCGGACGCGGGCTCCACGAAGACGCCCTCCTGCGCGGCCAACAGCCGGTAGGCGCGCAGGATCTCACGGTCCGTCACCTCGTCGATGAGGCCGCCGGACTCGTCCCTCGCCGCCAGCGCGTACTGCCAGGAGGCGGGGTTGCCGATCCGGATCGCGGTGGCGATGGTCGACGGGTCCTTGACGACCTCGCCGCGCACGATCGGGGCGCTGCCGGACGCCTGGAAGCCCCACATGCGGGGCGTCCTCGCGGCGACGCCGTCGGCGGCGTACTCCGTGTACCCCTTCCAGTACGCGGTGATGTTGCCCGCGTTGCCGACCGGCAGGACGTGGATGTCGGGGGCGTCCCCGAGCATGTCCACGATCTCGAAGGCGGCCGTCTTCTGGCCCTCGATGCGCACCGGGTTCACCGAATTGACCAGCGCCACGGGGTAGTTGTCGCTCAGCGAGCGGGCCAGCGTCAGGCAGTCGTCGAAGTTGCCGTCGACCTGGAGGATCTTCGCGCCGTGCACGAGGGCCTGCCCCATCTTGCCCAGCGCGATCTTGCCCTGCGGGACGAGGACGGCCGACACCATGCCGGCGCGCACCGCGTACGCGGCGGCGGAGGCGGAGGTGTTGCCGGTGGAGGCGCAGATGACCGCCTTGGCGCCCTCCTCCTTGGCCCGGGTGATGGCCATGGTCATGCCGCGGTCCTTGAAGGACCCGGTGGGGTTGGCGCCCTCGACCTTGAGGTGGACCTCGCAGCCGGTGCGCTCGGAGAGCACCTGCGCGGGCACGAGGGGCGTGCCGCCCTCACGGAGCGTCACGACGGGCGTGCTGTCGGATACCGGCAGCCGGTCCCGGTACTCCTCGATGATTCCGCGCCACTGGTGGGTCATTGCTGGTTACTCTCCTTCAACCCGCATGATGCTGGCGACACCCCGCACGGTGTCGAGCTTGCGCAACGCCTCGACGGTCCCGCTGAGCGCGGCGTCGGACGCCCGGTGGGTGACGACGACGAGGGAGGCCTCGCCGTCCTTGCCCTGCTGGCGGACCGTGTCGATCGACACGCCGTGCTCGGCGAACACGGTCGCGACCTGCGCGAGAACGCCCGGTTTGTCCGCGACGTCGAGGCTGATGTGGTAGCGGGTGACCACATCGCCCATCGGCGACACGGGCAGGGCGGCGTACGCCGACTCGCCGGGCCCCGTCGCCCCGCTGAGCCGGTTGCGGCACACGGCGACGAGGTCGCCGAGCACGGCGGAGGCGGTGGGAGCACCGCCCGCGCCGGGACCGTAGAACATCAGCTGACCGGCCGCGTCCGACTCCACGAACACGGCGTTGTACGCGCCGCGCACGGAGGCGAGCGGGTGGGTCAGCGGAATCATCGCGGGGTGCACCCGGGCGGTCACGGACCCCCCGTCGGCCGCCCGCTCGCAGATGGCGAGCAGCTTGATGGTGCAGCCCATCTCCTTGGCGGAGGCGAAGTCGGCCGACGTCACCTCGGTCATGCCCTCGCGGTAGACGTCGTCGAGGCGCACGCGCGTGTGGAAGGCGATCCCGGCGAGGATGGCGGCCTTGGCGGCGGCGTCGAAGCCCTCGACGTCAGCGGTCGGGTCGGCCTCGGCGTACCCGAGCGCGGTGGCCTCGTCGAGCGCCTCCTGGTACCCGGCGCCGGTCGAGTCCATCTTGTCGAGGATGAAGTTGGTCGTCCCGTTGACGATGCCCATCACGCGGTTGATCTTGTCGCCGGCGAGGGACTCGCGCAGCGGCCGGATCAGCGGGATGGCGCCGGCGACGGCGGCCTCGTAGTAGAGGTCCTCGCCGTGCTGCTGGGCGGCCGCGTGCAGGGCGGCGCCGTCCTGGGCGAGGAGCGCCTTGTTCGCGGAGACGACGGAGGCGCCGTGCTCGAAGGCGGTGGTGATGAGGGTGCGGGCGGGCTCGATCCCGCCGATGACCTCGACGACGACGTCGATGTCGCCCCGTTTGACCAGGGCGGTCGCGTCGGTGGTGACGAGGGAGGGGTCGATGCCCGCGCGCACCTTGGAGGGCCGCCGCACGGCCACCCCGGCCAGCTCGACCGGCGCCCCGATCCTCGCCGCGAGGTCGTCGGCGTGCGTCGTCATGATGCGCGCCACCTCTGAGCCGACCACTCCACAGCCCAGCAGCGCCACCTTCAGCGGACGCGTACGCATCATCCGACCTCGTTTCCTCATACCGTCTACGGTTCCACCAGTCTCACTCACCGGACCGGCGTTTCTGTGCCCGGTCCGGATCGTGAGACGTCTATTTCATTTTCGCAGGGGCGGCGGACAGGAGATCTTCCGCCCGCCTTTCCCGTGGGAACTCAGGGGGAGCTCCGCGGGGACTCCGCGGGAGTTCCGTGGAACTCCGTGGGAACCCCACGGGAACTCCGTGGGATTTCTCATCCGACGTCGAGCCGCAGGAGGTCCTCCTCCGTCTCCCGCCGGACGACGACCCGCGACTCCCCGTCGCGCACGGCGACGACGGGCGGACGCAGGACGTGGTTGTAGTTGCTCGCCATGGACCGGCAGTACGCGCCCGTGGCCGGCACGGCGATCAGGTCACCCGGTGCCAGGTCGGCGGGGAGGAAGGCGTCCTTCACGACGATGTCGCCGCTCTCACAGTGCTTGCCGACCACCCGGGCCAGCATCGGCTCGGCGTCGGAGGCGCGGGAGACGAGGGCGACGCTGTACTCGGCGTCGTAGAGGGCGGTCCGGATGTTGTCGGACATGCCCCCGTCGACGGAGACGTACGTCCGCAGCCCCTCCAGCGGCTTGACGGTGCCCACCTCGTAGAGCGTGAAGGCGGTCGGTCCGACGATGGCGCGCCCGGGCTCGACGGAGATCCGCGGCGTGCGCAGCCTGGCGGCCTCACACTCACGGGTGACGATCTCGGTGAGCGCCTTGGCGATCTCGTGGGGCTCGCGGGGGTCGTCGGCGCTCGTGTACGCGATGCCGAGGCCGCCCCCGAGGTCGATCTCCGGCAGTTCGATCCCGTGCTCGTCGCGGATGTCCTTCAGCAGGCCGACCACCCGGTGCGCGGCGACCTCGAAGCCGGACATGTCGAAGATCTGCGACCCGATGTGCGAGTGGATCCCGATCAGCTCGAGCCCGTCGAGCTGCAGGGCCCGCCGCACCGCCTCGGCGGCCTGCCCGCCGGCGAGCGGGATCCCGAACTTCTGGTCCTCGTGCGCGGTGGCGATGAACTCGTGCGTGTGGGCTTCCACCCCCACGGTGATCCGGATCTGCACCCGCTGCCGCTTCCCGAGCGACCGGGCGATGTGCGCGACGCGCACGATCTCCTGGAAGGAGTCGAGGACGATGCGGCCGACGCCGTTCTCGACGGCCCTGGTGATCTCCTCCGTGGACTTGTTGTTGCCGTGGAAGGCGATGCGGTCGGCGGGCATCCCGGCGGACAGCGCGGTGGCGAGCTCGCCCCCCGAGCACACGTCGAGGTTGAGCCCCTCCTCGTGCAGCCAGCGCACGACGGCACGGGAGAGGAACGCCTTGCCGGCGTAGAAGACGTCGGCGTCGGCCCCGAAGGCGGTGCGCCAGGCGCGCGCCCGCTCCCGGAAGTCGGTCTCGTCGAGGACGTACGCGGGGGTGCCGTGCTGTTCGGCGAGGGTCTTCACGTCGACGCCGCCGACGGTGACGACCCCGTCGGGGCCGCGGCTGACGGTGTGGGCCCACACCCGGGGGTCGAGGGCGTTGAGGTCGGCGGGCGGCGCGGAGTAGTGGCCCTCGGGGAGGACGTCGGCGTGACGGGGCCCGGCGGGGTGTGCGGAACGGCTCATCTTGGGCGTGCTCTTTCAGAGGTGGTCGGGTGCGTCGATGCCGAGCAGGGTCAGGCCGCCGGCCAGCACCGTCCCGGCGGCTTCGGCGAGCGCGAGCCGGGCACGGTGGGCGGCCGAGGGTTTCTCCTCACCACGGGGCAGGACGGCGGGCAGCAGGACGAGCGCGGCGTCGGCGACGGCGACCAGGTGCCGGGTGAGACGGGAGGCCACGGCGACACCGTCCGGGTGCGGAACGGCGGCGACGGTGCCGAGGACGCGGGGGTGGTCGGCGAGGAGGGCGAGGAGGGGGGCCGCGAGGGGGGCTTCCCGGTCGGGGCGGGGGCTCTCGCGGCGGGCGTGAGCGGTCTCCGGGCCGGCGTCCGGGACGACGCCGGGGGCCGGGTCGCCCGGGTCGGCGGCGAAGCCGAGGTCGGCGGCGTTGCGGCTGAGGGCGCGGGTGCGGGCGTGGGCGTAACGGACCCGGAAGAGCGGATTGCCCTCGCGCTGCACCAGGTGCTCGGCGGTGATCCGGGGCCGATCGTGCGGGGCGGGGTGGAGCAGGGCCCACCGGGCGGCGTCGGCCCCGAGCGGAGCGGGGTCCTCGGGCGCCGGCACCGGCCGCAGGGTGACGGGCTCGCGGTGTGCGACCTCGACGCGCCCGCCCTGCGAGCCGACGATCCGCGCGAGCGCGTCGGCCAGGACCTCGGCGCGCACCTCGTACGGCACGCGCAGCTCGACGACCCGTCCGGCGAGCGCGCTTCCGTGCCCGTACCGGGCGCCCTCCCGCAGGATCCGCCGGACGAGCGCGGCGGCCGCGGCAGCGTGATCGACGCTGATGTTGAGGAACCCGGGCCCGGTGATCTCGACGCCGGTGACCCCGGCCGCACGGGTGAGGTACGGCCGCAGCACCTCGGCGACCCGGAGCGGGGGCCGGCCGGCGGGACGGGCCAGCTGCAGCGCGATGTTCGTCGCGTAGTCCCCGGTCCCTCCCGGCCCCGGGGGCCCCACGACCGCCCGCGCCGGCACAGCCACGCTGAGCTCACCGGCGTCCACGGCACGACGCACCGCGTGCAGCACGGTGCGCGAGAGCTCGACGGGGGTCACGGGACAAGCGTAGGGGAGGAGGGGGGTGGGTGAGCGAGCCGCTTTCGAGAGGTTCCGGGATGTGGACGGGGCAGGGGCCGGTGAGGCGGCTCCGGAGAGGGAGGCAATCGTGGGCGGGGCGGCGAGGACGAGGCCCCTCGATGCCCGAGCTGCCCGGCCCCCGGCTTTCCTGGTTCTCGGAGTCGCCGGCTTCCGAGGGCTGCCGTCGACTTCCACGGTCCCCGGCTTCCCGGCTTCCCGGATCCCCGCCCTGCCCTACTCCGTCACCGCCCCGTTCCCCGCACCCGCGCCCGCGCCTGCTCCTCGCCCGGTCCCCCACACCGTCCTCGCCCCTGCGGTCCTGGCCACGACGCTCTCCCCGTTGCCCAGCGCGCCGCCGAGGCGGCGACCGAGCCCGACCCCGAGCCCGTCCGGCGCACGCCCCGCGCCGCCCGCTCCCCCGCTGCCGCCGTTCCCCCGCCCCTCCTCGATCAGCGCCCGCACGAGGCCGACGAGTTCGGCGGGGTCGAAGGGCTTGGGCAGGAAGGCGTCGACGCCGACCTCGAGACCGGCCTCGACCTCGTGCCGCGTACAGGCACTGATGATCGCGAGCGGAAGGTGCCGGGTGAGCGGATCGGCCCGCAGTCGGGCAGCGGCGCCCAGCCCGTCCAACCGGGGCATGACGACATCGAGGGTCACCAGATCGGGCCGCACCTGGTGAACGACTTCCAGACACTCGGCACCATCGGACGCGGTCACGACCTCGAGACCCTCCAGCTCGAGATTGACCCTGATCAGCTGCCGGATGACCTTGTTGTCGTCCACCACAAGCACCCGGCCCGACGCCCCTGACACAACTCGAGAGTAGGTGCGCACCGGCCACCGCGTCCGGGTTTTCCCCACTTCCACCCCGTGCGGCGGACCGGCACGGCCCCGCACCCCCGCCGACCCCGGAAAACCCGTTCATGACCACCCCGCCGAAGCTGGTAGTGTTCTACCCGTCGCCACGAGCGAACAGCTCGAGCCCGACACGCCCCCGTAGCTCAGGGGATAGAGCAACGGCCTCCGGAGCCGTGTGCGCAGGTTCGAATCCTGCCGGGGGCACCCTGTATGTGGTGCCCAAAGACCCCGTCACCAGCGGAAACGCTGAGGCCGGGGTCTTCGCGTATGTGCAGGCGGATGCAGCCCGGAGCGGCCGCATGTCGGGGTCCGTGGACGAGGCGTGGACGGGATCTTGAAGCGTTGCCCCAGGTGAGGCGCACTGTCCGTGGCCCTCGGGTTCCGTGCGGCAGTGACCCGTCGGGCAGGGACCTGACGTGTCAGATGCGTGCGCTTGGATGGGCGGGTGACCGTTCATGATGTTGCTCGACACCTGCCCGAGACAGCAGTACTCCGTGAGCACTGCCGTTCCATGGCCGTCCTGGAGGCGGTCCTGAGCCCCGAGTGGGAAACCCGCTACCACTCCTTCAACGACCACTGGTCCGAGACGGAGTCGATGGCCTCGATGCGGAACGGATCGGGCGACGAGTACTCGATCGTCTTCTCGCCCGCCGGCGCCTACGTCCGGGGGTTCGATCACGAGTCACCCATGAGCCCCTACGCAGAGGACGGGCCATGGCCGGGAGTGCTCGACGAAGTTCCTGAGGTCTTTCGGCCGTGTGTCGAGGAACCGGCGTTCTCGGACGAGGACGGGATGCCTCTCGTCACTGCGTGTATGTGGCGAGAGGCCGGAGACGACAGCTGGAAAACGGGGACGATCGACTTTCCTGAGAGGGAAAGGGAAGATCCGGACGGCGCCGGATACCTCTTCCAACTGTTGGTGGACCGCTCACCGGAAGCGTTTCAGAGCTGGGCCGAGGATTACTACGGGGTCCCGGTCGTCTTGGACGCCGTTCGTCACATCTTCTCTTCCCTCCCACTGACCGAAGAAGTGGTCCACGCGTTGAACTCGAAGATCGTCCTGGCAGATCTCTCAGAGGACATTGCCGAGATCGGCTATCCGACGCGCTGAGACGTGGAACAACGAGGAGACCTCTGGACGCGACACCAGGGGTCTCAAAGACAGGCAGGGACGTCTACTCGTACTCGCGCAGCAAATCCTCGATGCGACGGTTGGCGACGTCCTGCCGTCCGTCGAGGCACTTCGCGTAGCGAGTCAGCAGGACCTCGACACTGTTGCCGGCGCGCTCGGCCACCTCGGTCGGGTCGACACCTGCGTTGAGCCACGTCGACAGCGCCGAGTGACGGAGGTCGTACGGCCGACTCGCGAGCGGCGAGGCCGCGACGGCCGGCGGGAGCGCGAGGAGCCGGGCCTCCTGCCACACGCGGTAGTAGGTCGAGGACGGGACGACCGCGCCCTTCTCGCTGAAGAACAGCCGCCCGTCGTCCGCCGTACCGAAGGTGGCCAAGTGCTCGCGGAGCACGGCGACGAGGTAGGGCGGGATGGGCACCCGCCTGACGTCCTCGGTCGGCCGGTTCTTCAGCCCGCGGTCGTCGTGGGTCTCCCCCGAGTCGGTCCACTGCTTGCCGACCGACGGACGGGTCCGGTGGAGCAGGGCCGAGCCCCAACCCTGTTCGGGGAGGATCAGGTCCGTCTCGACGAGGCCGACCGCTTCCGCCGGCCGAAGGCCACCGAAGTACATGGCAGCGAACAGACCCACGAGACGACGGCCGCGGGCACGCCGGTATCCGCCCACATAGGAGACGGCCGCCAGGAGGTTGCGAGCCTGTTCCGGGTTGGCGACGACGCGCGGGTCCACCTGATTGGACACCTTCGGTTTCTGCCAGCGAACCGCCGTGATGGGGTTCTCGCGCAGCTCTCCCAGGTCGACCGCGTAGTTCGCGGCGTTGACGAGCGTCCGACGCTTACGCCTCACGGTTTCCGCCGCTGCTGCTGTGCCGTCGAGCTTGAGCTTCAGCGAGTCGAGGACCGCGCGGGCCGTGGCGGGCTCAGCGAGGTCAGCGAGCGGTCGAGAAGCCTTGGACACCCAGTGGAGAACGTTCCGCACGTCGTCCGGGACTTCCCGATCGTCAGGCGCTGGCAAGACGAAGGCCCAGTTACGAAGTGCTTTGCGGATCGCCTCGTCGGACGGACGTCCAGCGCGATCGTCGAGGAGTTCCACCGTCACGCTGGTGAGCGACTCGTTGATGCCGTCCCGCGTGTTGGGGGCCGCGTGGGGCCACTTCATGGCGAGGTACCTGAGGGCGAAGGCGTACCACGACACGGCCGACTTCTTCTCTTCCATCGAGGCCGGAAGGCCCGACTGCGTGTCGAATTCCTCGCCGTCGCGCATCGCACGCATGAGCTTCGTACGGTAGTGGTCAGCAAGCGCCTTGGTCCGGAAGGACTCCGAGAAGACGTTGCCTGCAACAGACCAGCGGACCCCGTACGAAGGCGTCTTGGTGTCCCGCTTACGGACGCTCCAGACCTTCACGTCGAGAGACTTCACGCCGCCGCCTCCAACTGCCGCAACCATGTGACGAAGTCACTTCGCCAGATTCGGAGCTCTCCATTGGGGAGCTTGAATGCCTCAGGCCCCAGCCCCAGCTCCCGCCAGCGGTAGAAGGTCCGTCGAGAAACACCGCCCAGTTCGTCGAGCACCTGGCGGACAGTCATCAGCTCGTCGTGACGGTGGTCCATGTCGGTTCTCCTTCCGTTCCGATGGCAGGTTCGAGAGACGCGGCAAGCCAGGTCTCGGCAGCGCTGAGGCCCGTGCCGGCGAACACCCAGTGGGCGAGGACGAGCGTGGTGTCGCCGTCCTGCGGGACGGTCGGAGCCGTCTGGGCCCGTCGCCAGTCGGCACGGGCAGTGCGGAGGGCGCCGAGGGTGGTGGAGTAGCGGCGGGACTTGGTGGAGAAGTGGCCGCGGAAGCCGAGCATGTGGGCCCAGGCGCGCAGGCGGAGGTGTTCGAGGTCCTTGCGGGCGCCGAGGATCCACGCGGTGCGGATCATGCGACGGGCGTGGTCACTGATGTCGAGCTGGGCCAGCTCGGCGGCGAACTTCAGCGGCCGGTCCAGAGCTCCCGTCGCGGTCTCGGCACCCTTGGTGGCGTACTTCGCGATGTACGCCGCGACGGCCCGCTCGGTCAGCTCCTGGCCGCCGTCGAAGTCGGCCGAGCAGATCGTACGGACGTCGAGCTGTCGGCCGAAGATGAAGGTGTGGGCCCGGCCGTCGATCTCCGGGCCGTCGACCTGGGCGGCGGGGACAGCCGCACGGATGGCGTCGGTGAGGAGTTCGGCCGTCGCCCAGGCCGGCGGCGGGGTGTCGCCGCCCTCCGGGCCGTCAAGGCGGATGACCGCGTGGAAGTGGACGGCCCCGCGCTTCTGGTACTCGGCCACCTTGGCGAAGGAGATGCGCGCGTGATCGCGGAAGGTGCGCTGGGTGAGCCCGGCCCGCTTGGCGACCTCCCGGCGGAGGTAGATCGAGAAGCGCCGCCAGAGGGTCCCGGCGTGCGCGTTCCAGAGCACGGCCGCTTCGTAGTCGTAGCGGTCCGGGTCGAGCGGGGTGCCGAGTACGTCGTCGTCCTGGTCGTGGTGGACGCCGCAGCGGCAGGGGCGGACCGTCCCCCGGCCGTCGGTGGGTCGGTTGTGGACCGGGCCGAAGCCGGGGGCGGTGAAGGTGGCGAAGACGCGCGGGTGGGTGGCGACCCGTTCGGGGGTGCCCTTGCCGCCGCGGAGTCCGGCGGTGATCAGGTGGTAGGTGTCTCGGCGGTAGGTCTCGGCGCAGGCCGGGCAGCGAGTGGCGCGGCGGTTGTTGCAGCGGACGAGGAGGTTGCCGGCGGGGAGGGCGGACGAGTCCAGGTGGTGCAGGACGCGCCCGATCTCGCCGGTTGCCGTGTCGACCGCGTGCTCGGTGCGGTGGCCGTCGAGGCGTACGGGGCGGGTGCAGCCGCCCAGGCCGGACAGTTGGCGGGCCAGCTCGGGTAGGGTGCCGAGGGAGGCCAGCATGGAGAGTTCCGCCAGCGGGGGCGGAGTCTGCCGGGTGATGATGGGACTTCCTTTCGGCTGTTTCGGCAGTGGGGAGGGACGGCCCCGGGGCGGCGGGATGCTTGGCGGCTTGTTGCCGCCCCGGTGGCCGGTCAGCGCCTGTCGGCGCCGTTGACGAGGGAGCGCAGGACCACGGCGGCGATGGCCACGGACACGGCCGTGACGGCGACCGCCGCCAGGAGCGCGGTGAGGACGACACCGACGACGACCACGGCGGCGACCGCGCCGGCGCCGATGCCCACGTACGGGGCGACCGGACGACCGGCTGAGGGAGCCGGAGCCTGCGTCTGCTGAGGCGTGACGGTCGACGTCGGCAGAGTCGGGACGTCGGGCAGCTTGGGACGGAACACGGCGGATCTCCTTGTCACTCGTGGGTGCCGTTGACGACGTCGACCCCGGAACGGGTGCCGGACTCGATGGCGGGGGCGAGGAAGGTGTGTGAGAGCCAGAAGCCGAACAGGGTGATCACGACGGCGACCCAGAGGCGGACGCCGAGGAACTTGATCGCGGCCCAGGCGATGACGCCCAGGACGAAGACGAGCGGCAGCGAGACGGTCACGGAAGCTCCCTCAGCGGACGGCGCAGCGGTGGGTGCGGGCGGCCAGCTCGGCGGCGGCGCGGCTGTCGTAGTCGGCGGAGAAGCCGCAGCGCGGAGCCGTACAGACGGCGGCGTGCTTCTCTCGGCCCCGGCCGTCGTAGTACGTGCCGACCTGGACGGGTCCGAGGCGGACGGTGCGGCGGAAGCGGCGGTTGGCGGTCATCAGGGGGTCTCCTTCGGGTCTTCGCCGGTGAAGTCGGTGACGTGCTCGGCCAGCCAGCGCAAGATCTCGTCGCCCTCGTACTCGTCGGCGGCGAGGATCACGGGCTCGGCGATGAGCACGGCTTCGGTGAGGCGGTTCTGTCGGGTCAACTCGGCGGCGCGTTGCAGCGCGCGGAGCGTGGACGGGCGCACGGGGGAAAGTCCTCCGGGTCAGGTCAGGTGGGCGGAGAGGGCTTCGGCCAGCGGCAGCGGGACGCCGAGCCGGGCGCGAAGGGTCGAGGTGTC
This sequence comes from Streptomyces sp. NPDC017936, assembly GCF_044328485.1. Lineage (NCBI taxonomy): Bacteria > Bacillati > Actinomycetota > Actinomycetes > Kitasatosporales > Streptomycetaceae > Streptomyces > Streptomyces sp. NPDC017936. The sequence goes on from NZ_JBIRHK010000004.1 coordinate 106,037, forward strand.
GATGGGCGTTCCGGTCCGGGTGCGGTGTTCGTCGGCGACCTTGCGCGCGAGCGTGACGAGCGCCGGCGGGACCGGGGGCGTAGAGGGCGGAGCCGGTTCCGGCTCCGCAGCGGGCAACTCAGGTGCGGAGGCAGGGGCTTCGGGTGCGATGGGCTCCGGGGCCGACTCGCGTTCCCCCGTCGAGGCGTCCGCGGTTGCTCCGTGGGCGAGCAGCGTCCCTCCCAGGAAGGCGATCGCAGGCCATCCGGCCACGAGGATGCGCAGCCAGTCCGGCACGTCGTCGAGGTCGAGGAGTCCTGCCGTGGCGACGTTGGCGCCGAGGGACGCGGTCAGGGCGACGAGGAACCAGCACCACCCGGCCGCTTTCGCCTCACCGGAGCGCAGTCGCCGCCAGGCCGCCACCAACAGCAGGTCGACGGAGACCGGGTAGGCCCATGCCTTCCAGCCGTCCTGTCCGGCGGCCGAGGCCAGGTCGTGCAGGTGGGCGAAGGACAGCGCGGCGGCGATCAGTGCTTGGACGAGTACGGCGTCGAGGCGAACAGGCAGGGCAGGCACGGCGCAGCTCCTTCCGGTTCCAGGCATGGAGGGGGTAGGGACGTGGCACAGGACGGCCGTGCCGGCCGTGGGCGGGGTGTGCTTACTCGGTGACCGGGCGGGCCGTGGCCCCAGGCCCGGACGCCTCTACCGGCATCGGTGGGACGTACGGGCGGAGGGGATCGAGCGCCGGTACGTCGGGGGTGAGGTGAGCCGTCGCGCGGCAGGTGGCCGCGGCGTCGGCGAGGGAGAGGTAGGGGGTACGGATGCGGGACCAGCCGCCGGAGGTGTCGCCGACGACGGCCAGGCCGGGCAGCTCGGCGGCAATGGCACAGGCCGCGCCGACGGCCTCAGGGGCGATGTCACCGAGCGCCATCTTCGCCGAGGCTTCGTCGTTCACACGGTGGCAGACGCGGCCGGTGAGTTGGGCGCGGAGCATGGTCGCGCCCTTGCCCAGCTCGGCGCCGAAGCGCTGCCCGCAGACTTCGAGATAGATGCCGGCGGCCCGGCCGAGCTGGGCGAGCCGGATGAGCTGGGTGACCATCTCGTCCCGCCGTTCCTCCTCCTTCCGCGTGGCGACGAGGAAGAGTTCGGCCACCTCGTCGACGAAGAGCACGATCGGGGCCGGGCGTTCGTCCTCCGGCAGTCCCCAGACGTCCGAGGTGATCAGCTCTTCCGGAGTGCCGGGCGCGATGCCCTGCCGGGCCTTGATCAGGTCGTACCGGTCCTCCATTTCCTTCACGAGCGCAGGAAGCAGCCCGGCCGCCTGGTCCGGGTCGGTCGCCAGGGCGGAGAGCCGGGGCGCGAAGGGCGCCAGCTCGACCCCGCGCTTGCAGTCGATCCCGACCAGGGCCACCGGCTGAGCAGCGAGCCCGGTCAGCAGGTTCCGCAGGTACATGGACTTGCCGGAGAGCGTGGCGCCGAGCACCAGCTCATGCGGTACGGCCCGGTAGTCCCGTACGAACGCGGTCGCGTCCTCCCGTAACGCCACCGGGATCCGAAGCGGACCGCCGTCCAGCCGCCGGGGCATCCGCACCTTTCGCAGCACGTCGAAGCCGACGAGCCGCAGTTCGACGACTCCGGGCTTGACGTCCCGCACGTGGACGGCGTGGACGCCCCAGGCGTGCCGGAGGCGTTCGGCGGAGGCCGCCACGTCCGCCGGCTCCTGGCCCGGAGCCAGCCGCAGCCGCATGCGCAGGCCGGTCGTGGTGGGACGGATGGCGCCCCGACGAGGAGGAACCGGCCGGACCTCACGGCGGGTGGCCGCCCGGACGGCCAGCGCCCGCCACCGGGACGGCTCGACGGTCAGGCCGCAGGCGTCCATGGTCGAGGGGTACGAGGCCAGCAGCCGGGCCACCGAGAGCGGCAGCCCGACCCTGGACCAGTACGCCGCCGGGTAGGCGTGCCGGGCGTAGGCGGCGCCGCCTATCGCGGCGAGCGAACCGCCCAGCTCGGCCCATGTCACCAGGTCCGTCACGGCGATCAGCCCGCCTGAGCCATCGAGAAGGCACCCGGGGCAATGGCGGTCGCCCGGTAGGCGATGCCGTGCCGCTCCCGGCCGTTGAAGACGCTCTGCCACGGCCGCGCCACCAGGCCCGGCAGCGAGACCGGAGCACCGACCGTCAGGCCCTCGGTCACGCCGCTCTCCGGGACGGTGACCTGGATCAGTGACGACTCGCCCTCGTCGATGTAGACGACGCCGACGGTCATCAGCGCCTCACCGGTCACTGCGTCCTTGGCGATCTCACCGGTCTGCCGGTCGCGCACCTTCGGCGCCGGCGCTTCGGTGAGCAGGATCGTGGCTGCCGAGGCGTCAACGCGGATCACACGCACAGGAATTGCTCCTTCTGAGAGTCGATCAACCCGCCAACCTGACAGGTTGACTTAGCAAGTTCGAAGCTAGGGATGGCAAGTTGACTTGTCAAGTGAGATCGAGGGGAAGAGAAGCCGTTTCCTCGGGTCATCGGGGCGACCACAAACTCGGTTTACCGAGGTTGCTCGGTCGGCCAGGCTGGGGCCATGCCTCGCAGAATCATGTTCGTGCAGCTCAAGAGGGGCTACGACACCGACCGCAGGCCCTCGTGGATCGGGTGGGTGGACTTCTCCAAGACCTGGAAGACGGCCTACTTCCAGGGGCGAACGCTGCGGCGCGCCACAGGTCTTGGCTTGTTCGACGCCAACTTCTATGACGCCGAAACGGACGAGGAGTTCTGGATCTCCGGACCGAAGCGCGACCGGAGCGACACACGGTACGGACCGGAGGAGCCGACGGTAGAAGATGACGCCGCAGAGGCTTACCGAGCGTTCCTCCAGGGAGCACCGCTTCCCGGCCGAGAAGACGGCTAGCCACAGGCCAAGTCAGTTCAAGCGGTAGGTGTCTTCCAGTTCCTGCCGGTCGGCAGGAAGGAGCACATCAGAGACCTGTAGCGCTTGCCCGGAGGCGTCGCAGGCGATGACGAGGACGCTCAGGACGGGAACGCCGTCCGACAGCCCCAGCAGCTCGGCTTCGGCAGCGTCGGGCAGCCGTGCGGACACCCGCTCCGTCACATGGTCGAAACGGACCTTCTTGCGCGTCTCCAGGTGCTCGCGCACACCGGACGCCAGCACATCACCGCCGGCCAGGTCGGTTCCCTCGACGAGGCCGGAGGGAAAGTACGACGAGACCAGCTCGGCCGCTTCACCGTCCTCTTCGACCAGGAAGCGACGCCGGACGGCTTTGGCCTTCTTGGGCAGTCCCAGGGCCGAGGCCACGCGTGCAGGCACTGCCACCTCGCCGACGTCGACCAGGCGGCCGGGAGTTTGCGACTCGTCACGCGTCAAGGCTTCCAGGCCGCGCCGGTCTTTCTCTTCGACGACCGCAGGGCGACCGCGCACGATCGTCCCGTAGCCCTGCCGGGACTCCAGCCAGCCATCCCGCTTCAGCAGCTCCAGCGCCCGCACGACCGTGGGCCGGGACATCCCGAACGACTGCACCAGCTGGTTCTCACTGGGAACCCGCGTGCCAGGCGCGTACGTGCCGTCCTCGATGCGACGCTGGATCGTCTGCGCGAGGCGCACGTACTTGGGCGCCTCCACTTCATACGCCATGAACGCCGCCGCCTGTCGAGATTGGCCAAGTCAACCGATCAACCAGACTAGCGACAGATTCAAGGTGGCAGTAGAAGAGGTGGGTTATCCCATCACGCCGGCCAGGCATCGGCGACCACGAAGGAGACGACCGTTCCGCCGAACCGGCTCGGCCCGGAGTGCCAGGAGTCGGCGATGGAGTCGACCAGGAGCAGGCCGCGTCCGTGTGCGTCATTGGCGTCCGGGTGCCGGAGCCGCACGGCGGCTGGGAAGCCGGGGTTGTGCACCTCGACCCGCAGCGAGTCCCCTTCCCGGAACCACTCCACCCGCACCATCCATGTCTCGTCCGCCTGCCCGTAGCGGATGGCGTTGGTGACCAGTTCCGAGATCATCAGGGCGCAGTCGTCGACCGAGCAGGCCGGGTTGTACGGGGCGATGAACTTCCGGAACCAGCGCCGGGCCCGGGGTACGGACTCCGGCGTCGGGTGCAAGGTCATCGCTCCCAGCCGCGGCGAGTCCTCGCAGGGGTAGCGGTCGATCGTGTAGGCCATCCGCGTTCACTCCTTGCCGCTGCCGTCGCAGTCGAGGCAGCGCCGCTTCGATGTGGCGCGGGTGCGGTCGTCGGCCGTCGAGAGCGCCAGAGCCGTACGGGAGCCGACGCGCTTCCAGCCGCGTCCCCGACATCCCCGGCAGTTGCTGCGCGCTTCCTCGTCCGACCGCCGACTCGTCACACCGCACCCCTCCTCCTCCAAGTGGCCTTAGCCACTACGTGGAGAGTGGCATTAGCCACTTGTGGCGTGCAAGCGGTTCCGCCGGAACTACGGCTGTTTCAGGTCAGCGGGTAGCCCTGTTCGAAAGCCCAACGGTGCGGCGGGTAAGTCGCTTCGGCGAACTCCAGCGGCCGGTCCTGGAGGTCGTAGACGACGTGGTGGACGACCAGCACCGCCGCCCCCGGGGTGAGGTGGAGATCCTCGGCCTCCTCGTCCGTGGCCTGTCGAGCACACGTCCGGTCTTCCGCGTAACTCCCCTGCCGTCCCGTCATGTTCTCGACGTACATCAGGGTCCCCTCCTGGATGCGTTCGGGGTCCATGAGCCTGGGCGCCCGTTGCCCGACGTCCGGAGCGAACCACGAGGTCGACAGGTTGATCGGCCCGTCCTGGTTGTTCGTCACGCGACGCCGGTGGACGGCCCTCCGGTCCTTGACCAGCCCCAGCGCTTCGGCCACGTGGTCCGGAGCGTCCAGCCACCCGGCCGAGGTGATCACCGCGTACTCGCCGGCGGTGTAGATCTTCCCGGTCTGCCGGGCCCGGCCGTACAACTCCCGTGCACGGCGGTTGACTTCGAGGCTGCGCACGTAGGTGCCCGAACCCTGGCGCTTCTCGACCAGGCCCTGACGACTCAGCGCCTCCAGCGACCGGGCAGCCGTCGGCCGAGAGACGGACCAGTCGGCCGCCAGCTGCCGCTCGGAGGGAACCTCGTCCCCCGGCCGCAGGTCCCCCCGCAGGATCTGGTCACGGATGTAATGGGCGATCTGGAGGTACTTCGGCTGAGTCTCCTCGATCTGCGGCATGTCCCCTCCTTGGAATCCTTCACGTCAACAAGTGGCTATGGCCTCTAGCCACTATAGAGTGAGTGGCCAACCCCGAACCTCGTAGGCTGGCCCCATGACGCGGTTGATCGTCGCAGCGGGAGGCGGAGGCGACGCTGTCGCTGCCGCGATGCTTGACGCCGGCCTCTACGGCGGCGAGGACCGGGCGGTGATCCTCACGTACGCGTGGGACCGCCTGCTGATCGACCCGGTACCGGGCCCACGAGGAGCCGACAACTTCACCGGCCTCCTCCCGATGACCCCCGCCGTACGTCGAGTGCCGGCCGAGGCCCGCCCCATCGCTCCGGCAGGCTCCACCCTCCCCCGACTCGCGGCAGAGCTCCCGAACACCTTCGCCCTGCTCGACCCGCACCACGGCGTGGAAGGCGTCACCCGCCAACTCGAAGAACTCATCAGCCACTTGTCCCCCACGTCCATCGACCTCCTGGACGTGGGCGGCGACATCCTGGCTCGAGGCGACGAACCCACCCTGAAAAGCCCACTGGCCGACGCCCTCACCCTCGCCGCCTGCTGCCAGGTCAACGCCCCGATCCGACTCCTGATCGCAGGCCCCGGTCTGGACGGCGAACTTCCCCCGGACGACTTCCGCGACCTGCTCGGCGACCTCGTCCACACCTTCACCGCAGCGGACGTGGACAGGCTCGGCACGATCCTGGACTGGCACCCTTCCGAAGCGACCGGCATGCTCGCCGCCACCGCCCGAGGCGCCCGCGGAACCTGTGAAATCCGAGACGCCGGCCTGCCCATCCCCCTCACCGACGAGAGCCCGACCGTCCACGAGGTCGACCTGGACGACGCCGCCAGCCGCAACCAACTCGCCCGCGCCATCATGACGACGGCCACTCTGGACGAGGTCGAGGCGTACAGCCGCGAGATCTGCGGCTTCTCGGAGATCGACTACGAACGCAACAAGGCCACCTGGCTCAAGGACCAGCCCCCGACGGACCTGAACCCGGACACCGTCCTGACCCAACTCGCAGCATTCGAGGCGGAAGCCACCAACCGCGGAGTCACCCACACGACGTTCCGCCACATCACCGAAGCCCTGAACCTCAGCGGCACCCAACGCGAGAACCTGCGTGAGCTACTGATCAGCAACCGCCCGGAACAGTACGAAGCCCCGTTGTGGCGCATCACGGCCAAGCCTGAGTAACAACTTTCTTCACGGGTTCAAGCCCGGCTGCGCTCCGCTCCGCCGGGCGCGCTCCCGGCTCCGCGTCGCGCTGCGCTCCTGCCTTCGGCCCGCTCCGCGCACGCTGCGCCGACGCGCGCTCACGGGAGGAGCGGGACCAGTCGGAGGGTCGAGTACCGCACGAGGGGGGTCGCGGTGAAGGACATGCCTCCGGCGGGGGCGCTCAGGCTCCGAGATGGCAGGGGCGCCACGGGCGAGTGCCGGCCGAAGGTGGCTGGCGTGGGGAGCTCCCATCCCGTCTGCCGTCGACCCAGGCAGAGCCGAGCAGACACGGCACCGGGCGTCCAGGTCGTTCGTCCAGTGGGGCGCTCCACCTGGACGCCCGGCACCGCGCCTGCTCCACGGTGTGTGGGTCGACGGCAGACGGGATGGGAGCCGGGTGAGCGGTGAGCAGAGGGGCGTCTTCGCCCGACGCGATGCCTGGTGATCAAGCGCATGACCTGCGGAATGGGGATATTCGCCACCTTGCGCCGAACATCCACTACGCAAGAACTTCGGCGCGCTACGCAGAATTTAACGGGTTGTCACGGCGACATTGTGCGTAGTAGCGTCTCTCTTAGTCGCTGACGCCCATTCAGTCCATCCAGGGCTTGCGTTAGCACGCAAAGGGAGGGGGCTCCGATGCCTAAGATCCACATCCCCGTCATCGGCTACACGCAGGGTGGTCGCCAGATGATGACCACCGCGATGTCTGCGGTGGATCTCGTCTCGATGGTCGCCAAGCCGGAGGCTTGGGACCCGGTCAAGACCACCACGCACGGCAACCGGCCGCGTGACAACAACCACATGGCCGGCATCGTCAACTACCTGGAGACCGAGGAGAAGTTCGTTCTCGGGGCGGCGGTCCTCTACCTGACGTCGAAGGAAGCCGAGTTCAAGGCCACCCCGGTGCCCGGGGTGACCACCGAGGTCGATGCCGCCCAGTTCGGTACGCTCACCATCGACATCGGCGCCAAGTTCGACATCGGCGATGGACAGCACCGCATCGGCGCCTACGAGAAGATCGTGCAGGGCCGGGACGAGGACGACCCGCTCATCGAGCGCCTCCGGACGTCCGGGCAGCCGCTGATCATCGTGATCGAGGACGATCCCAAGCATCGCGCCCAGGACTTCGCGGATCTTCAGCGCAACGTCAAGGCGCCCACGGCCTCGATGGGGCAGTCGATGGATCGGCGCCAGCCCATCAACCGTGAGCTCGCCGACCTCTTCGACCACGTTCCGCTCCTGCAGGACCGGGTCGAGTACTTCAAGGACAACCCGGGCAAGCTCTCGGCCAAGGCGTTCAGTTTCAAGACCGTGCGCTACGTGTCCGGTCTGCTCCTGGTGGGCAACGGGTACCGGTCCCCGGCGACCATGGACAAGGCCGTCAACGCCCACTTCGAGGGGAGCAAGAGCAACCCCGAGGAGGCTCGCGCTGCTCTCAAGGACTTCTGGACCGAGCTGGGTGAGCTGGTTCGCTTTGCTGACGTCGTCGACGGCAACATCAGCGTTCCCGAGCTGCGTGAGGCCACTTACCTGACCTCCGCCGGCGTTCTCTACGCCATCGCTTACGCCGTTCACCTGGCCGTTGCCGACGGCAGCACCACGATCTCCGAGGCCGTACGGGCCCTCGACAAGGTCAACTTCGACCGCGCCACCAAGACGGCCGCCATCACGTCTGAGGACACCATCTTCGCTGGCAACCTCATCGACCCCGACACGGGCAAGCTCGTCGCCGGCCGGACCGCCTGGGAGTCTGCGGGCGCTCTGCTTCGCGCCGAGATCGCTGCTTCCCTCCACGGCACCGCGCCCCTTCCGGAGCAGTCCACCGAGGAGAAGCCCGCGAGCGTCTAACACCTGAACTGCTCGCTGAACAGGTCCTCGTCTCCCACACTAAGGGGGCGAGGGCCTGTTCTGTGCTGATGCGGCAAACGGGTAGACCAGAGCGCTCTGTCAGTGGCTCCTGCCATCTGCCGACATGATTGGTGAAATTGCAGGCGTGCCCGTTGGGCAGTCGTACGAGAGCCGACGCCTCGCCAGCGCTGCAGGTGTTCACCGGCCCCCTTTTTTTGCCGGCATCTGCGGAACCAAGGCCACCGTATCGACGGCAGTGACGGCAGCGCTGACGGCAACGACGGCGGACGGCAACGACATTCGACAGCCCAGCGCGGCAATGGCAAGGTGCCGACGGTCCACGCCACCAAGGGCCGCCCGCATCTTCTAAGCGCCGGGTCTGGGCCGTCCCTGGGCCGTCCGAGGCCGCTCAGCAGCGACCAGTGATGACCACTAACGACAGCCGTAGCGGGCGGCAGCCGCAGGTCACGCAAGTTGATCTGCGACACTGGAACCACCATGCCCAAGCCCGGAGAACTGAGCTGACGTGCGCTTATGCACACATCCGGTGAGTGTCTTGAGTGCGTGAAAACGCCGACGAACAACGGCGCGAGCGCGGACGTATGCGGACCACCGGCGCAGGTGAACAGCGGCTGCCGTGTGTTGCTGCTGTCCGGGGTCGTTGACGTCAGCGGAACAGTTCCGGGCCTGGCAGACCACCAAAGGTTCGGCCGGCCGGTCGGTCCAGCAGCGTCAGACAGGCCGTTAGGGACAGCTCCATAGCGTCCGGCATGTCCGCTGGCCATAGTCTTCGCGCTGAGAGAGGACGAAGCCGGACCTTATGGGCTAGCTGTACTCGGGGAAGGCCAGGGTGTCGGTCATGGACCGACACCCTAACGGAGCGACTGCTTCGTCTAGAAGCAACTTTGGCAGCACATGGGTGACCAGGTTATTGGGCAGTTCTGACTATGTGAGTTGGGGCCCGGCCGAAGCTGACGGCTTTGAGGGACACCTCTAGGGCGGCGGAGAACTCCAGCCCTCTATGATACCGAGAAGTCCACCGCTGCCAGCGGGACGGGTGCCTCGGTCCATCGCCAACCTGAAACGTCTGGCAGCCCGAGGCAACGAGCCTTTCAGCCACCCACTCCACTTGCTCTCGGTGGTGCTTCCGTGCCGCACCGGTCGGTTCGGAAACGCCGTAGGCCAGCAGCACTCCATCGCAGGCAGAGAATGCTGATTCCATCTGCTGTCTGGCCTGGGCCCATCCGGCCGAGGTTGCACCGAGTGTCGAAATGTCCGTGACGGCGCCTGAAGGAACGGCGAACAGGTTCCTGATCGTGAACGTCTCGAAGCCGAGAAGGTCACGGGCCAGCCCAAGCCGCGCTCTGGTGCGCTCGCCGCTCCCCAAGGGTGGATTGGCGAGAATGCACAGTAGGTCCCGCCTCGGAGGCGCCTCGTCAGTCGGTTCCGTCATTCGCATACAAGATGTCGGCGATGCGAGTGACTTCGCTGTTACGGACATCCTCGGCCAGCTTGACCAGGCCGAGGCTCATAAGGGTCTCGGCGACCTCTGCCGGGTCATCATATTCCGGATGGAATGCACGCACTAGGTCAAAGAGCTCGCCGCTTGGGTCAAAGGAGCCGACGTTCATGTTCTGCCCATCGCCGGCGCGGCCGAAGTCGCCTCCGCGTACCGGTTCAAGGTTGAGCCGAAGGGCATAGGCGAGACCTAGGCGGACCAACTGCTGCTTCTCTCGGAATGGGAACCGGGCGCTGATCTCGTCTCGAGCGATATCAGCACGGCCGGTGAGAGCAATGTTCACGCGTCCGTGCGTGGTGGTTTCAGACACTGCGAAGCTCCTGGATGTTGGTCTCATGCGCGGACGCTCCTCGAGACAACTCGAACTCGGCCAGCATCCGACCTCGAAGCAGGTCTCGTGCAGTCTCGCGGGGGAGCTCACGTTCGTGAACCAGAAGGAACACCTGGGAGCTGAGCTTGTCAAGGTTGGCGACGACGCCGTCAACATGGTGGTCATCGAGGCGCCCGAACGGGGAGTCCATGACCAATGGCCCGCTGATGGGGGAACTGGCCTGCAGGCCGCCCAAGAGTGACAGCGCGACTAGGTGCTCGTAGCCAGCACTTCGATGCTTTACAGGAGTTCCGGATCGGTCAAGGATACGCAAGCCGTAGGACTCATTTATCGCAAGCTTCACGTAGTCCTTCTCAGATCGCATGCTCTGGAAGAGTTCGGTGGCTTTCTCCTGGATACTTTCCTTAAGCTGGTCGCGATAGATTACGATCGCCTTCTGGTAGAGGGCCGCGAGGGCCTCCGCAGTCCGCTGCCGCTCATAGACACTCGGGTCGGCCTTGCCTGCGCCTGTCTTGCGGATCTGCTCTTCGAGCTTGGCTACGTTCTTCTTGGCCTGCTCGTATTTCTCCCACTCTTCCTTGTACGCAGCCTTCGCTTGGCGCAGGAGAACGCTGACGTTCCTGGAGCGCTGGACGAGCTCGGTTAGCCCCGTATCCTGCCCCTTCAACTTGTCCTCGAAGTCGTCGATATCGTCCTTGTAGTCCTCAATCTTCTGCTGCAGGTTCAGGTAATTTTCTTCGACAGTTTTCAAATTGGCCCTAAGTTCGTGCCCTCGGCCGGACTTTCGCAGCCGCTTGAGGCTCGCCTTTAGGGCTGCCGCCTTGTCCTCTTTTGCGCTCAACTCGCTAGAGTCAGAGACTTGGAGGCGTTGCTCAAGGGCAGCGCGGTTGTTGGCGTTCAGACGGGACTCACACACCGGGCATGTATCCGCGCCCAGGGCCTTGTAATGACGGACGAGGGTGGCCGCGAAGCGCAGCTCATCCAACTGCTCCTCGACGGCCTCCAACGCCTTGGTGTCCTGTTCGATGCGGGCCTCGATCGGCTCCACGAGCACCGCCCTCCACGACTCGGCGAGGAGGTTTTCGAATTCTTCCTTAGCTGCGTCGTGCTGTGTCTCTGCCTCTTTAAGGCGCTTAACAGTCTCGTCGCGCCTGGCCTTGATTTCGAGCTTGCCTGACTGCTCCGCTAGCTGCTGGTCGAGCTGAGCCGACTCAGCCTCCAGGTCTTTGGCCTTCTGATCTTCCGCCTCGTAGTTCTGGCGGAACGCACGGAGACGAGTCTGCTCATGACCAAGAGTCTGGCCGAGTTTCTCCGTCTTGGAGTCCCGCTTCGCAGCAGCAGCAATCAGCTCGCCGGCGCGCTCAGCTACCCGAGCACTGTCTCGTGCGGCGTTTTCCAAAATGGGAAGTCCGAGGATGCGTTCGATGGCATCGCGGAGTGTGGAGCCAGCGGTGCTGTCGTCATCGAGGAGCTTCTCGTACTGGTCGAGGAGCTCCCCGTCGAACAAGAAGAACTGCTCAATCTCCCTTGGCATCAGCTCAGTCACCTTGCGCCCAGCATCGGCGGCGCTCAGAGCGACTGCATCGCGACGCAACGTGAGCTCAGTGAAGTATTCATCCCCCTTGCGGATGAGGGAACGCGTGAGATCCCACTGCGTGCCGTCCGCTTCGAACTCGAGGCGGACACGGCATCGGACTGAGTCGCCGGACGCCTCCGCAAGGGCAACCTTGTTGGTTATGTCCTCCAGCGGCAGTGGGCGGGTGCTCCGCTTGCGGACTTCGCCAGTCCAAGCCCAGCGGAAAGCATTAAGCAGAGACGTCTTTCCTTTGCCGTTCCTGCCGTAGATGACGACTACGCCGTCCTTGTCCGGGATGTTGATCTCCTGCTCGCCTAGGAAGACGAGGAAGTTCTCAACGGTGAGCTTCTTGTATCTCAAACCTCAACGCTCCTGTCCACGTGCTCCTGGATGACGCGGGCCACGGCCTCCTGTGCGCGGGGTCGATCTTCGACGTATCGCTTCTCGATCTCCACGATGTGCTGAGCCAGCACCGAATCGACGCTATTCTCATAAAACTGTGAACGCACCGATTCGACCACTTGGGCAAGATTGTCTCGCATGAGCTCCACTCCTACAAAAATACTTGCGTTCACAGTGCTGCACGAACTATGCGAAGCCCCAGGTTAATCGTCTGCTTCCTCGCCGGAACCGAGGAAATCGTAGAGTGCCTCGAGATCGCCGCCAAGTTCTACAACTAGTCGCTCCAGCGGGTCACGAGCATTGCTATTCAGGGCATCTCGGGCAAAATTGCCCGCGCGGGCGAGCTCACCCTGAAGCAGCGACATCCCCGACGCTTCCTCAAGGGTCTCGGGCTGCAGGATCGCGTCGTAGACGGTGGCGAGACTCTTTCCTTCGACCTTGCGCAGTACGCGCCCGCGACGCTGGATGAACTCTCGAGGATTCCTGGATGACGCCAGGATCAAAGCATGGTCCGCGTTAGGGATATCAACACCCTCATCCAAGCACTTGATCGAAACGATCACGCCACCGTTCTCATCGAAGTGCCGCAGCGTTGCAACCTTGTCTCCCGGCATGTCCGAATAGTACTCATACGCGTCGATCCCGGCGGCACGAAGGTTGTCAGCAACGTCCTGCATCTGGCCCCTATCGTCGCAATAGACGAGCCAACGCTGTCCAGGCTTGTAGCTCTTGGTGACCACCGACTTAGCCAGGGGCGTCTTGCCAACAGCCTTCTTAGCGATCCGAGCTCGCTGCATCGTCAGCGCCCTGATACGATCCCGCTGACTACTGGTGGCACCACCGGGCGAGTTATGGGACTGCGCGACGAGCCGTCCGATCTTTTTGCTCAATTCGTCCCATTGTTCCTGTTCCTGCGGGCTGAGCCGGACAAGCTGTGGATAGTAAAGGTAATTGCAGAGAGCGCCGGCCTTCAAGGCATCCCCGAGTGTGTACCGATGGATGACCCCACCGAAGTAGTCGAGAATCGCCGAGGTGCCTTCCGGATCTCCCGCACGTTCTGGTGTCGCCGATAGACCTAGGCGTGCTGCGGCATCAATCTCCAGGAGGTTCTGGTACGACGCAGCCCCCAAGCGGTGAACTTCGTCGCCGACGAGTAGGAGGTCCTTCGCTCGCGAAGCCTGATTCACGAAGGGTCTCTGTGCTGCCGTGGGAGCAAGGGCAACCACCACGCGCTCCGAGGCAGGTTGTGTCAGCCAGTTGTGAAGCCTCGTCTTCCAGGCGGATTCACCGTCGCCGCACAGATGCACCCGGCGGCCCGTGTCCTCGATCTGCTCCTTCCATTGGCGCGCAACCAATCGCGAGGGGGCAACCACGAGAGCGGGCCCTTCGTGTCCGACGATCGCGGTGATGCCCGTGACCGTCTTACCTGACCCAGTTGCGTGGGCAAGGATCCCTCGCCTACCGCGGCGCTCCCACTCGTTGAGTCCTGCGATCTGCTGCTCACGAAGGGGCCGACCATCTGGCGCAGCACGGACGATGAGGGCCGGCTCCGTACCCACAGCGATCTCAGCCGCAAGCTCGCGCCAGTCAACGCCTTCTGCCTGGGTTTCCAGCCAGTGCCGGAAGGGCGCGGGGAGGGCTAGGACTTCAACCCCATCGCTCTTGCCGGCCCAAAGCTTCTCGAAACGTTCGGTAGACCGTTGGACCCTGATGCTGTCATTGCGGCCCGTCCAGCTCGTCCACGCATCGAACGACTCGACATTGCCGTCCGCGGAAATACCGAAGCGGGTCTCATTCAAGGACCCCCGGAAGCCTATGCGCTGCCCATCCGCATCAGTAAATAGCCCCACCTTATCGTGAAACATACGCCGATCGTCGAGTGAGGCGTTGGCGACCCGAGCGAGGCGGATATCAGTGAATCCCTCTGAGATCAATGCGGCCAGAGCGAGCGCTGGCTTGCGGAGCTGGTCGGTGGCACGCAACGCATCGAACTCGGCTCGCAGTACGGCAGCAAGAGAGTTGTCGTCGCGCGCCTCATAGCCGCGTTCGATGCCCTGTGCGTCTTTTTCGGTGACCCAGGGCGAGCAGAGAATGCGAATCTTTCCGCCACGATCCACGAACTTAGGCAGCGCTTTCCAGTACAGCGCCAGAGCGCTGCTCGCGAAAAAGCCCGTAATCCGGTCATAGGCGACGGCCTCACTTAGAGCACGCAGGTAAAACTCGCTGAGGATGTCCTCCCTGTCGCTCGCATATTCCGGTTCGGGAGTCCATCCTGACTTGCCCCAGCCACCACCGCTCACGAGGTGAGCCTCTCGATTGACAGTTGCCAACGTAGCTCTAGCGCTTCCAGCAAGGTGTCCGGACGTGACGCGACCACGGTCTCTGACTCGTCAGTGCCGCGGAGCTTCCTCGTCTGTCGGGCCACTCCGAGAGACATCGCCTCGAACAAGGTGTCCTCCAGGATCTGGACCCCCTTTGAGTGGGGGATACCCTTCCCAATGTCATGGGCGTCCGCGTCCCACAGGGCAAAGACCTCCAAGTTCGGGTTGTAACCAGCGAGGATGACGTACGCGTCGTCGGTGGTGTCAAAGTGCCGCCCCTTGCTGGGCAGGATGATCTGAATGCGGTAAGCACCCTGCTGCCGCTCCGACGGATGTGTCGTCATCGTGTACAAGTAGACGCGCATAAGAGGAGGTAAAGGAGCTGCTGCACGCAGGTCGAAAGGCCTCTTATCAAGCTCCAGAGCGTCGCCAAGGCTGCAGCAGTCTGCGAGGGAGGCAGCGAAGAGCCGGTTCGCGAGGCGAGTGCTCGCGCCAGCTCTGGACCGCATCACCATGGGTGTCAGTGTGCCCAACGACTCGGGAAACAGGGTGAAGTCATCCCCAGCGTGCGTTGTCACGGCCTACTCCGCCGTGGTGTCTTCTGCCGCGAAGTTCGTCTTGTAGAACGCATCGAACTCTGTGAGCGCGGCGTGTGCTTGATCCGCGAGCTTCCTCGCCTTGTTGAGCCGGCGCTTCGCGTCGCGGCGTGCTGCGGCAGCGTCATCAGCCCATGCCTTCGCGCGCTCCACGGCAGCAGTCGCAGCCTTCTCTGCGTTCGCATCGAAGGTTGCATCAGGATTCCACTCAGCGGCAAACTTGGCTTTCGCTAGGTTCTCGCCCGCACGCAGGAACTCTGCCTCGGTGGCATCCAGAGCCGCTTCCGCAGACTCTACGGAAAGTGACGCCTCTGCGACGGCAGACTGCGCGGCAGCAGTAACGAGCGGCTGGCCAGCTTCCGGCAAGGACACCGTCCCTGTCCGCGCTTTCTCATAGAGGACCTGGGCGTCCTGAGGGTTCATCCCCGGCAGGAACCGCATGATGGAGAGTGCTGCGTAATCCCGGCTGAGTTCGAACGAGTACCACTTACGGCCAAGTTGTTCCGCAACCATCCCCGTGGTGTTCGAGCCCGAGAAAATATCGACGACGACGTCACCGGGCTTGGTGAGGAACTCGATGAAGAAGCGCGGCAGCTCACTCGGAAACCGGGCAGGGTGCGATTGAATGTCAAGCGCGCGGCACAGTCGTAGGTAGTTCGAGTTCGACTCCGTGTTGGAGACCTGCAGCAGGTTTGGCGGGATGGAACCACCATTATCGTTGCCGAAGTGTCTTGAGATTGAGTGCTCGCTGGGACGGAGGGTCGCCTTGTAGTACTTTTCCGGATCTTTGAGGAGACGCTCCATGTTCTTCGAGTACGGCAGCAGCACCTGATTGACATCAGCCTGCGGCCACTCAGTCTTCGAGAACCACCAGACCGTGTTTACGGCATCCTTAACCCGAATCCGACGCTTATTCACCCACTCGAGCGGGCTGGGGAGCTTTGCCGGGTTGTACCAGAAAAACTCCTCCGCGAGGTGGTAATCCAATTCGTCAACGAACTTCAGCAGGACACGGTAAGGGTAGAGGGATCGAGTCGGACTCCCCTTGCGGTAGGCGTTGCCGATGTCAACGACAAGGCTCCCGGTCGGCTTCAGGACGCGCTTTGCCGCCTCACCGAACTGGGCGAGCCAGTCGACATACGCCTCCTGATCTTCGTTGCCGTAAGCCTTCTTCCGCTGCAGGGCGAAGGGCGGGCTCGTGACGATCAAGTCCACACTCTCGTCGTCGAGGCCCTGGAGCAGCCTCAAGGAGTCCCCGTGCAGCTGGGTACCGTGGGGTGTCGTGTAGACCTTCTGGTCATCCGTGAAGCTGGTCAACGCGTTCCTTGCCTCGGGTGTACCTGTCCAACGTGCGTCCCGCGAGCGGAGATAGCATGTTCCGACGGCCCCAGGCGAGTGGAGCCAGCCTGAGAGCTGTCCCCCCGTGGCTACACCCTGGCCGAGGTTCCGTTCGGCAACTAGCTGACAATACACAACGCCCAGGTGGGCAGAGTCGGGGCTTCCATCTAATTGCCCCATGATCTTCGCCCCGCTGCTCGGACACTTGGCCGACAGCCCTGACCGCTGGCCTCGCGCTTTCGCGAGGTAGACCGTTAGAGGGCGATCAAAAACGCAAGAAGCACTCCTGAACTGCAACGATGGAGCTTGCCGAGAGACCCGTACATCGCGAGGCAAGAAGCACGCGGCGGTCGGGGGCGTGGTCTCGCAGACCGGCGGTGTGCTGCTGGTCGAGACCGTGATGGACCGGCCTGGATCGGGCAATACTGGCTGCGCTGTACGATCCAGGGAAAATGCCGTGTGCTCTGGCGCTGTCGATCGCGCTGCACGTCCCCTGCCAGTTGCGCCCTCCGGCCGGCGCTACCCACAGGCCACGCAGACTGCACTGAGACGCGGAGAAGCGGGCTGCGTGAACCGGCGGTGGCGCTAGCCTGTACGAGCAATGACTACTGAAAGTAGTCGAGGAAGTGCATGCAGTCGGATTGCGATCTGCCTCCCAACGCGTTACGTTGTAGTCACTCCTCCCCGTCGTCCGGGCTTAGCCCGCACTGGCGGGGATTATTCGTTCTAGGGGGGTCCTTGAGCGACAGAGTCGTCGTCTTCTACGACTACCAAAACACCTACATGCAGGCCCGCCGGCTCTACCACCAGAGCTGGGAAGACTGGAGCATGGGGCAGTTCGATCCCGTAGCCCTCGCCCAGCACCTCGCCGCCGACAGTCCTTACGACCGCCACCTTCATCAGGTGCGCATCTATCGCGGCCAACCCGACGCGACCAAGCAGCCCGGCTCCTACGGGGCCTCGCGGCGGCAGCACGCCCAGTGGGAGAGCGACCCACTCGTCAAGCTCGTCACCCGGCCCCTGCGCTACCCATCCGCATGGCCCAGGGAACGAGCCCAGGAAAAGGGCATCGACGTCCAGCTCACCCTGGACTTTGCCGTCATGGCCACCCGCGGCGAATACGACGTTGGGATCATGGTGTCGGCCGACACCGATCTGAAACCCGCACTCGAGTATGTGGCCGAGCTGACGGCTTCCCGAGGCAGGCCGCGAGCCGAAGTGGCAGCCTGGTCCATCAGCGGCCAGCACTGTCGGCGGCTCGCCATCAGCAGCAGAAACCTCTACTGCCACTGGATAGGCGAAGATGTCTACAAGAAGGTCCAAGACAAGACCGACTACACCCGCAGCAGCTGAGAAACCGAAGGCCCCTCCCGGATACCGCCAACGCTCTTATGCTCCGGTGTCCGGCCAGGTCCTTAAGAGCAAGCACTACTCTGGCTGACGTGGTGGACCATCCGTGGACTGGCCCCGATCAGCCAATCGCAAGATCCGCTCTGACCTGCAATGTTTCGTAGGCCGGAAGCGGCCTCCGGAGCCGTGTGCGCAGGTTCGAATCCTGCCGGGGGCACCTTGGATTAGGTGCCCAAAGACCCCGCCACCAGCGCAGACGCTGAGGACGGGGTCTTCGCGTATGGGCAGGCGTATGCCGGGGTCTGTGGACTCTTCGTGGACTGGCGGCGGGCGATGAGCGCACGGGTTCGCGAGCGCTTCTCACGCCGTGGTCCGCGCCTCCACGAGCGACCGCTGCACGTCGCCCACCAGGTCCCGGAGGCGTCCGGGCCCCACACCCTCGCGTTCCATCCACTCGTCGAAGCGAGGACGCAGGTGCCGCACCATGTCCATCCCGTGGCGACGCAGCACTGAACGACTGATCGAGATCTCCTCCTGCACCTCTCTTCGGAGATCATCGGTCCAGCCCTGCGCCCGGTCGTCCTCGTCCAGAGAGGCCTTGAGAGCGGCAACCGCTTCATCCAGGACCGCAAGCAGGCTCATGACATCTCCGAAGATCACAAGGTGCGGCCTTTCCCCGAGGACGACCACAGCAATCCAACCCGACCGAGGCACCGGAAGCCCATCCGCTCGTTGCCCGCGCGCTCAGCGACCTCGGTCGCGTTCACCCCGGAGCTGAGCCAGGTCGACAGCACCGGGTACCGAGGGTCGCACGGTCGCGCGGTGAGCGGCGAGGCGACCTCGGCCGGCGGAAGCGTCAGCGCACGATGCTCCTGCGGCAGAGCTGCGCCGGCCGAGCCCGGGCGTGATCACCTCCAAGCGCCTTGGGGCGCGGGAAGTTCGTCACAGCAATGCGTCTTCGTCGAGGCCTGGGGCGATATCGGTGCGGCCGGTGAGCCGGAGTGTGTTGATGGCCGGGACTCTCAGGGTGGCCGTCGCCCGGGACACGCGGTCACACCCAGTTCGACGGGGCCGGATCGTGTGCTGAGAGGCGGCGGAGCATCTCGTGGGTGCAGTCCGTGGCTTCGTCCAGGGCGTCGATCGTCTCCATCATCATCCAGTACGTTCCTTCGTCATCGACAGCGCAAGCGAGGCCGACCACCGCGACCGCGGCCTCCCCCAGCAAGTTCGCCGTGTCGCGCAGGAGCTGCGGCAGATCGTCTCCGTCTGTCAGGTCGGCGCCGTGAAGTTCCGGGATGTCGGCGCGGCGGTCGTGTGGGAGAACTTCTTGTCCCCGTCCGCAGAGGTGGGCGAGTTTCAGTGCCACTGCGCTGAGTTTGACGGGACCGCTGACGGCGAGACGGGAACCGATCGCCACCCCTAGGTCGAAAGCCGTTGCTACGGCCCAGAGCACCTCTCCCGTGTCCGATGCCATGCTCAGTGCCTGCCGGCACCGGCGGATCGGGGCGTAGGTGCCGGGGGTGGCGGGCTGGAGCAACTCGTCCGGTCCTCCGTGGGCTGTCGACGAGCGGGGCTCCGTCATCCGGATGTCCGCGAGTGAAGCCCTGATCGCTGTGGAGGCGAGGGGCTGCTCGGCGGTGGCGTGCTGCTTCGTCCTGATGGCGTCGACGAGTTCGGTGTGAGCGGTGGTGAGCAGTCGGTCCAGGCGGTCGTCGGCCTCGGTCCGGGCGCTCTCGTCGAGCGTGAAGTCACGCATCCTTCTCTCCTTCCGTGAGGCCGAGTGTGATCTTCAGGCGTGCGCGTGCGCGGCAGACGTTCGTGTAGACGGCGGTGAGGGACATGTTGAGCGCCGCGGCGATCTCGTCGGAGTCGGCGTCGCTGAGCACGAACGCCATCACCGTGCGCTGGACGGGCGGGAGTTTCCCGACCGCTTCGACCAGTTCCGAGGTCTGCTCGGACAGTTCCACCTGGACGACGGGGTCGATACCGCCGGGGAGTTCCGGTAATGCCTCCGTCGGCACCTCACGCGTTCGCTCCCCCTGTCGTAGGTAGGCGTGGAAGGCGCTCGTACGCAGGTACGCGCGGGGGTGCTCCATCAGCATCCACCGTTCGGGCAGCAGCCTGATCAGCGCGTCGTGCGCCAGGTCGTCGGCCTCCCACACAGTTGCCCCGGTGAAGATCAGGAACGCGGTGAGGTGTGCTTTCTCCGCGGAGTAGAAGGCGGAGAAATCATCGCGTCGCACCACCTCCGCCAGCAGGTCGAGTTCCTCCTGTCGGGGCGGGCGGGGCTCCGTCCGCCCGGTCCGTGCCGGGGTTTCGCTCATGCGGCCGCCTCGTCCGGCGGGAGTTTGATGATGAGCCGCCGGCCGTCGGGCAGGAGCTCGGTGATCTCGCTGCCGGGTGGCAGTGAGCTGATGGTCTCCCTCAATGTCGCGCGCTGCTCCTGCTCGCGGCGCGTCTCGAGTTCGATACGGCGCCTGTGCGTCCGCGCACTCAGCCAGGCGTGGCCGAGGCGGAGCGCCGAGGCCGCCGCCCCGATGCCCGCGGTGATCGTCACCGGGTCCATGGAGCCTCCCCTGTTCCGGCGGCGTGTCCCGAGCGCCGCGTGCCCCCTTAAGCCAGAAGGGTCCTCCCGCCTTACATCCCGGCACCGAATTTCGTCGGAAGACACAAGGCGAATCGGTGCCGGGCCCTCGGCCCTCTTCGGAGGTTTTCCCTGCGGGAAATGCGATGTGCCAGGTCACGCACTCGTTCACGTACGAGGCCGTGCATGAGAAAAGGCAAGGGGGCTTTGCCCGCTCCTTGCCATGTTCAACATATAGCGCATGGGGGGCCTTGCGGCAAGGGCCCCGTCGTGCCGCAGAATCGCCGACCTGGGCCTGAGGACGGGGCCGGAATCGGCGGGAGATGAGCGTCACGGAATGCGTGTGCTGTCGGGGATTCATGGGGTGCGTAGCGGCATCGGATCGGTGGTGCGAGTGCGGGGGTGTGCTTCGCCGAAGGCGGCGTTCGGGGGGTTGTCGGGTGCGGTCGGGGCTGTCGGTGGGGCCGGGCCGGTGTCGGTCGGTGGCCTCGGGGATCGGGGGTGGGCGGACGTGGTCGCCTGAGTCGTGCCGGGCCGACGGGTCGGGAGATCGCACACGGAGAAGTGGGGCCGCCGCGCAGGTCGGTGGTCCTGATGTCTTGCCTCGCGCCATGGCCGCAAGCGGCCGGCCTCACAATGGAGCTGATGACGTGGATTCCCTGACCACCAGCGCGTTCGATCTTCCCGAGCGTCTGTCCCGCAAGGCCGATCCGGCGCTCATCGGTGACGACGAGCGGCACTTCGCGGCCGTCGCGGAGTGCCTCGAGCAGACGATCGCCGAGGTGTCCGGCCGGCTCGACGCCGAGCGCCGGGCTCCCGGCGGCCAGGGCCGGCAGGCGATGGACCGGGACCTGGAGATCCACCGGCTGACGGCTCGTCTGCGCACCTTGCGCCGCTTTGGCCTGGACCTGTGTCTCGGGCGCATGGTCGGCGCGGAGGGCGCCGAGCCCGTGTACGTGGGGCGCCTCGGTCTCACCGACAGCTCCGGGCGCCGGCTGCTGATCGACTGGCGTTCCCCCGCGGCGGAGCCGTTCTTCGGCGCCACCCACGGCGATCCGATGGGGCTGGTGAGCCGTCGCAGGTACCGCTGGACCCGGGGCAGGATCAGCGACTACTGGGACGAGGTGTTCGCCCCGGACGGGTTCGCCGGGCACGCCGCGCTCGACGACCAGTCCGCCTTCATCGCGAGCCTGGGCAGCGACCGGTCGCCGCGGATGCGGGACGTGCTCGGCACCATCCAGGCCGACCAGGACGCCGTCATCCGCGCGGGTTCACGTGGCGCTCTCGTCGTGGACGGCGGTCCGGGCACGGGCAAGACCGTCGTCGCGCTGCACCGCTCCGCCTACCTCCTGCACTCCGACCCCCGGCTCGGGCACCGCCGGGGCGGCGTGCTGTTCGTCGGTCCGCACCGGCCGTACCTCGACTACGTCTCCGACGTCCTGCCGAGCCTCGGCGAGGAGGGGGTGCAGACCTGCATCCTGCGGGACCTGGTCCCGGAGGGGGCCGGGGCGGTGGTCGAGGCCGATCCGGAGGTGGCCCGTCTGAAGTCGTCCGCCGATCTGGTGAAGGCGATCGAGAAGGCCGTCAGGTTCTACGAGGAGCCGCCCCAGGAGGAGATGACGGTCACGACCCCCTGGTCCGACGTCTGGCTGGGCGCCGACGACTGGGCCCTGGCGTTCGACGCGGCCGAGCCCGGCACCCCGCACAACGAGGCGCGCGACCACGTGTGGGAGGAGCTGCTGACGATCCTGGTGGACAAGCACGGGGGCGACGCCGCGGAGGACGACGGCGAGGTCCCGGCCGGCCTGCTGCGCCGGTCGCTGGGGCGGAACAGGGAGCTGCTCGCGGCGTTCGACCGGGCGTGGCCGCTGCTCGAGGCGACCGATCTCGTCGGGGACCTGTGGTCGGTGCCCGCGTACCTGCGGATGTGCGCTCCGTGGCTCGGCCGCGACGAGGTCCAGCGGCTCCAGCGTGCGGACGCCCAGGCCTGGACGGTGTCCGACCTGCCGTTCCTGGACGCGGCGCGGCAGCGGCTCGGTGATCCGGGCGCGTCGCGGCGCAGGCAGCGGCAGGAGGCCGCCCTCGCCGCCCAACGCGCGCGCATGGAGCAGGTCGTCGACACCCTGATCGCGGCCGACGACGACGGCGAGGGCCTCGTGACGCAGCTGCGCCGGGCGGACCTGCGGCGGAACCTGGTCGACGAGTCCGAGCTGCCCACCGTCGAACGGGACCGGCTCGCCGGTCCGTTCGCGCACGTCGTCGTGGACGAGGCGCAGGAACTGACCGACGCGGAGTGGCAGATGCTGCTGCTGCGGTGCCCGTCGCGGAGCTTCACCGTCGTCGGGGACCGGGCCCAGTCCCGGCACGGGTTCGCGGAGTCGTGGCCGGAGCGGCTGGAGCGGGTCGGGTTCGACCGGATCGACCTGGCCTCCCTGAGCGTCAACTACCGGACGCCGGAGGAGATCATGACGGAGGCCGAGCCGGTCATCCGGGCCGTGCTCCCGGACGCCAACGTGCCGGTCTCCATCCGCAGCGCCGGCGTGCCCGTCGTCCACGGGTCCGCGGCGGATCTGGACGCGGTCCTCGACGGCTGGCTCACGGCGCACGACGAGGGGATCGCCTGCGTGATCGGCGCCCCGGCGTTCCGGCCGGCGACGTCCCGCGTCCGGTCGCTGACCCCGGAGCTGTCCAAGGGGCTCGAGTTCGACCTGGTCGTCCTCGTCGACCCGGAGGACTTCGGCGCGGGCGTCGAGGGAGCGGTCGACCGGTACGTCGCGATGACCCGGGCGACCCGGCAGCTGGTCGTCCTCACCCGTTCCTGACCAGTCCCTGGCGCCGGCGCGGGTGAGTCCCCGACGTCGGCGCGCGCCGTCTTCCGGCCGGGCGGTGCGTGCGATTCGTGAGACGCGCCGTCCGGGTTCGCCTAAATGCCACCATAAGACATGTCTTATTTAGACATGCACACACATAAGCGGCGCACCGTACTCGCTGCCTCGATCGCGGCCGTCGGCTCGGGAGCCCTGGCCTCCTGCTCCGGTTCCGGCCCGCGCTCCGGCGCCGGTCCCGACCCGGCGTCCGGGTCCCTCTCCGGGGCCGGCTCCGGCACCATGGCCGACACCACGACCGGCACGACGGCTGGCACGACGACCGGTACGCGGTCCGGGGCCGGCTCCGGACCGGCGACGGGCCTGTCGTCCGGGGGCGGCCGCCACGCGGCGGGCCGGGACCCCGGGCACGGCGGCGGCGGCTTCGTCCCCAAGGGGCCCAAGGGGTACGTGAACCCGTCCGATCCCGAGGTCCTCGCGGCCGAGCGGGCCCGCGGGTCGGGACGCGTACGGACGTTCGCGATGACCGCCACCGAGACCCCGGTCGACCTCGGCGGACGGACCGTCAGGACGTGGTCGTACGGCGACTCGCTGCCCGGCAGGGAGGTGCGGATCACGTCGGGCGAGACCCTCGTGGTCAAGCTCGCCAACCACCTGCCGGAGGCGACGACGCTGCACTCGCACGGGATCCGGCTGCGCTGCGACATGGACGGCGTGCCGGGTCTGACCCAGCCCTCCATCCGGCCCGGCGCGGACTTCACGTACCGCTTCGCCGTGGCGCACCCGGGCACGTACTGGCTGCACTCGCACTCCGGGATGCAGCTCGACCGCGGCCTGTACGCCCCGCTGATCGTCGAGGACCCGAAGGAGCCCCTGTCCTACGACAAGGAGTGGGTCGTCGTCCTGGACGACTGGGTGGACGGCGTGGACGGCTCCACCCCGGACGGGGTGCTCGCCCAGTTGAGCCACGGCAGGGCGCCGATGGACATGGGCGAGGGCGGCGACCACCACAAGCACGGAGGTGGGCACGACGACGGTGGGCACCACTCGGGTCCGGGCCGGCGCAAGGGTCCGTCCCGCGTGCTGCACGGCTCGCGCAGCCGCATGCTGCGCAGCGAGGGCGGGCACGTCGACTACCCGTACTACCTGGTGAACGGGCGGCTGCCGCAGGCCCCCACGGTCTTCCGGGCCCGCCCCGGGGACCGCATCCGGCTGCGCATCATCAACGCCGGGGGCGACACCGCCTTCCGGGTGGCGCTCGGCGGCCACACCATGACGGTCACCCACACCGACGGTTACCCGGTCGAGCACCGGAAGACGGACGCGCTGCTGCTGGGCATGGCCGAACGCTACGACGTGCTGGTCACCGCCAAGGACGGGGTGTTCCCGCTGGTCGCGCTCGCCGAGGGCAAGAAGGGCCGCGCCCTGGCGCTGCTGCGCACGGGCGGCGGACGGCCTCCCGGGCCCTCGGTGCATCCGGACGAGCTCGACGGCCGGGTCGTGCCGGCGAGGCGGCTCGTGCCGGACGACTCCGTCGCCTTCTGCGAGCGCAAGCCGGACCGCGAGCTGCGCCTCCGGGTGACCGGCAACATGCGGCAGTGGAACTGGAGTTTCGACCACCGGCTGTACTCCATCGAACAGCGCCACCCCGTCAGCGAGGGGGAGCGGGTACGCATCACCTTCGTCAACGCCACCGACATGTGGCACCCCATGCACCTGCACGGCCACACCTTCGCCCTCGCCGGGATCGACTCGGCCGGGGCCCGCAAGGACACCGCGCTGGTGCTGCCGCACCGCAAGCTGGTCGTCGACTTCAACGCCGACAACCCGGGGCTGTGGATGGTGCACTGCCACAACCAGTACCACTCCGAGTCCGGCATGATGACCATCCTCGGCTACCGGAAGTGACCACGGCGCGCCGCCTCTCCCCCGTCCTTCGACTCCGTCGACGACCGAAGCCCCGGGACCGTCCGGGGCTTCGGTCGCCGTGAGCGGTGCGTGGACGGGGTGCTCGCTCGGTGGGGTTGTCAGGTGTGGATGGTGAGGAGCGCCGGGAAGGGGGGCGGAACGGAGTGAGCGCACGGCTCCTCCGAACGCCGTCCTGTTCCTCCGGCCTCCGGCGGAGGGTGTCGGCCCGGGCACGGCTCGGTTGCGGGAAGGGGGTTTTCCCGTGCGGGGGTGGGGGGTGGGGGAACATGCCGGGTATGGGGCGGGAGCGGTTTGTCGATTTTCTGCGGGCGTGGGCGATCGTGCTCGTCGTGCTGGGGCACTGGCTGATCACCGGTCTGGTGCGGCAGCCGGACGGGGCGATCGGTGCGCCGGAGCTGCTGGCGGAGGTGCCCTGGACGCAGTGGCTGACGCTGGGGTTCCAGATCATGCCGCTGTTCTTCCTCGCCGGCGGGTACGCGGCCGGTGGTTCCTGGGTCCGGGCGCGGGAGCGGGGCGGGACGGTCGCCGGGTGGGTGGGGCGGCGGGCGGTGCGGCTGCTGCTGCCGGCCGGTGTGTACAGCGGGCTCGTGCTCACGGGCGTCGGGGTGGCCGCGGCGCTCGGCGTGGACCCGTTCACGCTGGCGCTCGTCGGGTGGGCGATGGCGATGCAGTTCTGGTTCCTGCCGGTGTATCTGCTGCTCAGCGCCCTGACTCCGGCACTGCACGCCCTGCACCGGCGCCGCGGGCCGCTCGTCCCGGCGGCGATGGGCGGGGTCGCCCTCCTCGTCGGCGTCCTGGACGTGGCGGCGGACCTGCCGTACGTCGGGACGCTCGACTACGTGCTCGTCTGGGGCGTGGTCTACCAGCTCGGGTTCTGCTGGCGGGACGGCCTGGCCGGCGGGAGCCGGGTGTGGCCGGCGGTGATGGCGGCCGGGGGCGCGATCGCGTTCGCCTCGCTCGTCGGGTTCGGGCCCTATCCCGTCAGTCTGATCCTGGTGACGGGGCAGGATCCCAGCAACACGAACCCTCCCTCGGTGGCCATGCTGGCGTGGGCGGTGGCCCAGGCGGGGCTGTGTCTGCTCGCGGCCCCCGCGGTGCGGCGGCTGCTGGAGCGGGAGCGGGTGTGGCGGGCCGTCCGGGTGACCGGGGCCGTCAGCATGACCCTGTACCTGTGGCACATGCTGCCGGTGCTGATCGTCGCCGCCGCCTTCTACCTGACCGGCCTCGCTCCGCAGCCGGCGTTCGGCTCGGCGGTGTGGTGGGCGTGGCGGGCGCCCTGGCTGCTGGTGCTGGGGGTCGTCCTGGCCGGGGCGGCGCGGGTGCTGTGGCCGCTCGAACGCCGGCTGGCGTCGGCCGCGGTGGGGGTCCGTCCGGACGCCGGGCCGCGGCAGGCCTGGCGGGTGGGGGCCGGCCTCGGTCTGAGCGTCTGGGCGCTGGCGTACTTCGCCGGGCACGGGTTCGCCCACGGGGGCCGGTTCCCGGTGTGGGCCGCGGTGGGACTCGGCGTGGGGACGGTTCTGGTGGCCCTTCCCCAGCGGACGCCCGGTGGGGCCGCGCGGGGGGCGGAGGCCGAGGGGGTGCTGGAGGGGGCGGCCTGAGGCTTCCGGGGAAGGCCGGAAGCGGGGTGGCCTGAGGCCTTTGAGGAGGGCTGGAGGCGGGAGCGGCCGAGGCATCCGGGGAAGGCCGGAAGCGGGGCGGCCTGAGGCCTTCGGGGAGGGCTGGAGGCGGGCCGGCCTGAGACCTTGGGAAGGGCTGGATGCCGGGCGGCCGAGGCCTCCGGGGGGGGGGCTGGAGGCGGGCCGGCCTGGACGTCCGGGGGCCGGGCGTCCGGGTACGGCAGCCACCGGCGACGGTCCCGGCGACGGCCGCAGAAGCCGACCCACCCCCGGCCTCGCCGCCGGAAGCCCCCGCCCCGCCGCCGGAGGCCCCCCTCAGCCGCCGGAGGCCCACGTCCCGCGGTCGCGGGCCATCGCGTGCAGGCCCTCCACGTCCGCCGGTTTCAGCACCCCGCCCGTCCTGCCCAGCCCGCCCAGCTCCGTGTCCCGCAGCACGCGGACCTCGCGCGGGGGTGCGGTGATCCGCACGTCCGCCGGGCCCACCAGGGCGAGCACCGGGCGGACCTCGGCGGTCAGCGCGTGGGAGGCGCGGTCGGCGTCGGCGCGGAGGCGGCGCAGCAGGGGGGAGGGGTCGTGGCGGCCCAGGGCGACCATCGGGTCGGCGACGAGGACCCGCTGCTTGCGGGCGTGGAGCGCGTGGACGGCGTAGAGGCCGCCGGGGCCGATGGCCAGGTGGTGGATGCGGTCGCCGCCGGGCAGCGGGACGGAGTGCAGGGTGTGCCAGCCGGCGCCGTCGAGGCGGTCCAGGGCCTCGCCGACCGTCTGCTCGGCCGCGAGCGCCCGGCGGCGCGGGTCGGGACGCAGCCGGTGGACGGGGGCGGGGTCGCGGTCGAGGGCGATCAGCAGGGCCTCGCCGGGGCGGTTGGGCGCCAGGTCGTCGTCCGGGTGGAGGGCGAGGCGGGCCAGTTCGGCGGGGGTGGGGACCGGGGGCGGCCCGACCGTGACGGAGCCGGTCAGGAAGGGGCCGAGCGCCTCCAGGACGTCCTCCGCGCGGTCGTCCGCGAGGACGTTGACCCGGCCGGCCTCACGGTCGTACCAGGCGATGCTCCTGCCGTCCGTCAGGCAGACGTGGAGACGCTCCTGGCCGTGGCTCCAGGTCGGTACGACGCGCAGTCCGCTCATGCCGCATCACCCCACTGACCATGGGAACAGGTGGGGTGCTCCAGGGGCAAGAAGGCGGTTACCCAAGGGAGGAGCTGGGCAGGCCAAGGGTGAGCGCGACCGGGGAGGCGCCGTTGCGGACCCGTGATGGGCAAGCCGACGTACCGGTCCCGGACGCCCCGTGGGACGAGATCGTGCCGGGCCTGTGGATGGGCGGGCACGAGTTCCGCGGACGCGCCGGGCGGCCGGAGACCGCGGTGGTGCGGGGCGAGTTCGACCTCGTGCAGACGCTGCTGCGGCGGCCCGGGCACGGCCCCGACCGGGGCGTGCGGCACCATGTCTGGCCGATCCCCGACGGACCGCTGGACGGCACCCAGCTCGCGGGGGTGATGCGGCTGGCGCAGGCGGCGTGCGAGGCGCTGGACGAGGGCCGCACGGTGCTGGTCCGCTGCTGGCACGGCTACAACCGTTCGGGGCTGGTCGTCGCCCACGCGCTGGTGCGCCGGGGTCACTCGGCGGACGAGGCGATCCGGCTGATACGGTCTCGGCGCTCGCCCTGGGCCCTGCACAACGAGCTGTTCGTGGAGTACCTCCGAACGGGCCTGCCGACGGCCCGGCTGCTGGAGGAACTGGCCGAGTAATCGTTTCTCCAGCACTCGCCCCCACCCCCTCGCGGTACACAAAAAGGACGTCCGTACGAATAATGTACGGGGCCGAACGCCCGCACGATCACAGGAGTCCCGTGCCGCACCGCCGTCCCGCCCGCGCCGTCCGCGCCGCCCTCGCCGCGGCCTGCGTCGCCCTGCCGGCGTCGGTGGCCACGGGCTGCGGCGACGCCGGCGGGTTGCAGGGCGCGGGGCCGACGCCGACCGCCGTCGGCCCGGAGAAGCTGTGGCCGGACCTGCCGCCGGCGTCGAGTCCGGCGTTCGACATCGGCGAGGTGAACACCAAGGTCGTGAAGGGCGTCGCCGTCCCCGGTGACGACGTCCGCCGGGTGGACCCGGTGGCCGTCGTCCGCACCGAGATCGCCGCTAGTCCGGACGAGTACGGCGGCGCCGGGACGTACGCCGAGACCTCCCGCCGGATGGCGGACTGCGCCACGGGCGCCGGGGAACGCGGCCGGTGCCCCGTGCTGAGGCCGTACTACCGGGACCTGACCGGCGACGGACGGGACGAGCTGACGCTGGGGTTCCGGCAGCTGCCCGGCGACCTGACCGCGGTGCGCGTCTACACCGTCGACCGGCACCGGCTCGTGCAGGTCATGGGCTGGGAGGACGCCGTGAGCGGCGTCGAGCTGGCCGCCCGGTCGGTGATCATCCGCTCGCCCTCCGAGGTCGCGGGGTACGAGTACCGCCTGCAGTGGACCTGGGACCCGGACCAGCGGGCCATGCTGCTCACGCACGACGAGATGCTGCGCTCCGGCGGCCGGAAGCAGTCGCCCCGCCCGCCCGCCTCCCCCGCGCCCTCCGCCTCCCCGTCCTCGTCCCCGTCGGTCCCCACCGCCGAGCCCCCGTCCCCGTCCGTCTCCGTCTCCGTCTCCGCGAGCGGCCCGTGAGGCTCGCGCTCCCCCGGTGGGCCGGCACGCTCGCCGTGAAGGCCGCCGTCTTCATCACCGTGATGTGCTGCGCGCTCGCCGCGCTGCTCGGCGTCCTCGTGCACGTGTCGGTGACGAACCGGACCGTCGGACAGGCCCGCGACCTCGCGCTGTCCCGGCTGGAGGACGCGACGACCGCGTTCGAGGCCGGCGAGACGCTCGGATGGGGGGCGAGCGTCGACCCGCCCGGGCTGCCCGGGTCGCTGCGGGCGCTGGCGGTGGCCGGGGAGCGCGGCACGGTGGTCGCCGAGCACCGAGGGCGCCCGACGATGTGGGCGGCCGGTCCCGTCGACGGGGACCGGGCCCTCGCCGTCGAGATCGACTACTCGCAGAGCGCCCGGACCATCGAGGCGCTGGACAGCTCGATCCTGTGGTCGTCGGCCCTGGCGATCGGGGCGACGCTCATGGTCGGCGCCTTCGCGGTGACCCGGGTGACCCGGCGGCTGCACACCACCGCGCGGGTGGCCCGGCGGATCAGCGCCGGCGACCTGGACGCGCGGGTGGACGACCCCCGTACCGAGGAGCCGGGCCGGCCGCAGGACGAGGTGGCCGCCGTGGCCGCCGCGCTCGACACCATGGCGGCCACCCTGCAGGGCAAGCTGCTGAGCGAGCAGCGTTTCACCGCCGACGTGGCGCACGAGTTGCGCACCCCGCTGACCGGGCTGCACGCGGCGGCCGAGCTGCTGCCGCCGGGCCGGCCGACGGAGCTGGTGCGCGACCGGGTGGCGGCGCTGCGCACGCTCACCGAGGACCTGCTGGAGATCTCGCGCCTGGACACCGGGCGGGAGCGGCTGGAGCTGGACGCCGAGGAGCTGGGCGCGCTGGCCGGGCGGGTGGTGCGGGCGTCCGGGACGCGGACGGCGATCCGGGTGGTGCGGGACACGCGGGTGGAGACGGACCGGCGGCGGCTGGAGCGGGTGCTGGGCAACCTCGTCTCCAACGCGCACCGGCACGGGCGGGCGCCGGTGGTGCTGACGGTGGACGGGCCGGTGGTGACCGTACGGGACCACGGGGACGGCTATCCGGAGTACCTGGTGGCGCACGGGCCGCAGCGGTTCCGCACGGAGGGCGGCGCAAAGGGGCACGGGCTGGGGCTGACGATCGCGGTCGGCCAGGCGGAGGTGCTGGGGGCCCGGCTGGTCTTCGCCAACGCGCCGGACGGCGGGGCGGTGGCCACGCTGACGCTGCCCCGGACCCCTCCCGCCGGGGACGCTCTCCCCGACGGCCCGCGCTGACGCCGCCCCGAACCCTTCCCACCGGGGGCGGCCTCCCCGACGGCCCAGCGTGACGGGCGGTCCGGACACCCCCACCGGGGACAGCCTCCCCGACGGCCCTACCCGGCGCCGCCCGGACCCCTCCCGCCGGGGACGCTCTCCCCGACGGCCCGCGCTGACGCCGCCCCGAACCCTTCCCACCGGGGCGGCCTCCCCGATGGCCCAGCGTGACGGGCGGTCCGTCCGGACCGCTCCTAATGTGGCGAACAGTCAGCTGTGCCCCCGCTCATGGAGGTGGCCATGTCGCCGCGCCCCGCCCTCACCCGCCTCGCCATAGCCGGTGCCGCCGGCGCCCTCGTCTGCGCGGCCGCCGTCACGCCCGCCACCGCGGGCGTCGAGGGCGGGAGCACCGGTGGCCACCGGGTCGGCGGCCACGCTCCGCGCCTGTACAAGGGCGTGGTCACGGCGCGTCAGCTGCTGCTGCGCAGCGAGCCGAACCGCGGCGGCAGAGTGATCCGGGTGGCGCTCAAGGGCGACGTCGTCACGGTCTACTGCAAGCAGACCGGGCAGCGCGTCGACGGCAACCCCTGGTGGTACCGCCTCACGGACGGCGCCTGGGCCTGGGGTTCGGCGCGCCACATCCGCGATCTGGGGCCGTCGCCCCGGCGGTGCTGACCCGGGAACCATTCCGGGGCCCATGAGGCTCATAAGGCTCACAAGGAGTCGCATTTGGGTAAGTTCCGGACATGATGCAAGCCGGAGCCGAAGCCGTCCCCCGGGCGGCGGCCGACGCACCGACGCCGGCGGTCCCCCTCCCCCGGCGCCGCGGTGTCGAACTCGCCCTCATCCTGCTGGCCGTCCTGCTGTCCGTGTACGGCTACTGCGCCGTCGGGATCGCCAGGACCGGCACGATCCCGCCGGGCGCCGCCGGTTATGGCGCCGGGCTCGGCGTGCTCGCGCTGCTGGCGCACGCGGCGGTGCGGCTGCGCGCCCCCTGCGCCGACCCCCTCCTGCTGCCCATCGCGGTCCTGCTCAACGGCATCGGCCTGGTGCTGATCTACCGGCTGGACCTGGAGACCCCCGACGACCGGGCGGCCCCCACGCAGCTGGTGTGGTCGACGCTCGGCGTGGCCCTGTTCATCGTCGTGGTGGCCGCGCTGCGCGACCACCGGGTGCTCCAGCGGTACGCGTACGTGAGCGTGGTCGCCGCCCTCGTCCTGCTGACGCTGCCGATCCTCTTCCCGGCGGTGAACGGCGCCCGCATCTGGGTGCGCGTCGCGGGGTTCTCCCTCCAGCCGGGCGAGTTCGCGAAGGTGCTGCTCGCGGTGTTCTTCGCCGCCTACCTGGCGGCCAACCGCACGGCGCTGGCGTACGCCGGCCGGAAGATCTGGTGGATGCAGCTGCCCACCGGCCGGGTCCTCGGCCCGATCGTCGCGATCTGGCTGCTGAGCGTCTGCGTCCTCGTGCTCGAACGCGACCTGGGCACCTCGCTGCTCTTCTTCGGCCTGTTCGTCGTCATGCTCTACGTGGCCACCGGCCGCACCGGCTGGATCACGGTCGGGCTGCTGCTGGCGGCGCTCGGCGCGGTCGCCGTCGGCCGGCTGGAGCCGCACGTGCACGGCCGGATCGAGGACTGGCTGCACCCGTTCGCGTCGATCGAGGCGGGCCAGGGCCCCAACCAGCTCGCGCAGTCGCTGTTCTCCTTCGCGGCCGGCGGCGTGCTCGGCACCGGCCTGGGCCTCGGCCACTCCGTCCTGATCGGCTTCGCCGCCAAGTCCGACTTCATCCTGGCGACGGCCGGCGAGGAACTGGGCCTGGCCGGCCTCTGCGCCCTCTTCCTGCTGTACGGGCTGCTGGTGGAACGCGGCTACCGGGCGGGCCTCGCCCTGCGCGACCCCTTCGGCCGGCTCCTCGCGATCGGTCTCGCCTCGATCGTGGCGCTCCAGGTCTTCGTGATCGCGGGCGGGGTCACCGGGCTGATCCCGCTGACCGGCATGGCGATGCCGTTCCTGGCGCAGGGCGGCTCGTCGGTCGTCACCAACTGGGCGATCGTGGCGCTGCTGATCCGGGTGAGCGACTCGGCGCGGCGGCAGTACGACGGGAAGGGGGCGCCGTGAGACGCGAGGCGACCTCCGTGATGAGCCGCCACATCCGGCACGCCGGCGTCTTCTGCGCCCTGCTCCTGGTGGCCCTGCTGGTCAACGCGGCCCGCGTGCAGTTCGTCCGGTCCTCGTCCTACGACGACAACCCGGCCAACCGGCGTGCGTCCATCGTCCGTTACGGCCAGCCCCGCGGCGACATCCTGATCGGCGGCGAACGGGTCACCGGCTCCCGGGACACCGGCGAACAGCTGCGCTACGAACGCTCGTACGCCGACGGGCCGTTGTACGCGGCGGTGACCGGCTTCGCCTCGCAGGTGTACGGGACGACGCTCCTGGAGCACACCGAGGACGGCGTCCTGTCCGGCACGGACCCGCTGCTCGCGCCGTTCCCGCTGTGGACGGACGTCACCCGCGCGCTGCCCGCGGGCGGGGACGTCGTGACGACCCTCGACGCGGGGGCCCAGCGGGCGGCCTACCAGGGGCTGGCCGGGCGCAAGGGCGCGGTGGCGGCGGTGGAGCCGTCGACGGGACGGATCCTCGCGCTGTTCTCGGCGCCGTCGTACGACCCCGCCGTCCTGTCCGGCAACGGGCCGGCGGCGAAGGAGGCGTGGGCACGGCTGAACGCCGACCCGGACCGGCCGATGCTGAACCGGGCGGTGCGGCAGACGTATCCGCCGGGGTCGACCTTCAAGGTGGTGACGGCGGCGGCGGCGCTGGACGCGGGGGTGATCGGGAGCCTGGACACGCCGACCGACTCCCCCGACCCCTACACCCTGCCCGGTACGAGGACCCATCTGGCGAACGCGTCCGACGGGTGTGAGGACGCCACGCTGCGGGACGCCTTCATGTGGTCGTGCAACACGGTGTTCGCGAAGCTCGGGGTGGACGTGGGGCTGCGGGACATGGCGGCCACGGCGGAGGCGTTCGGCTTCAACGCGACCGACCTGCGCGTTCCCTTCTCGGTGGCGCCGAGCACCTTCGACACCTCCCTGGACCGGGCGCAGTTGGCGCTGTCCTCGATCGGGCAGTACAACACGCGGGCCACTCCCCTGCAGATGGCGATGGTCGCGGCGGCCGTCGCCAACGGGGGGCAGGTGCGCCCGCCGTACCTGGTGGAACGCACGACCCGGCGGGGCGGCACGACGCTCGCCGCGGCCGGTCCGCGGCCGGCGCGGCAGGCGATGTACCCGTCGACGGCGCGGCGGCTGCGGCAGCTGATGACGGACGTGGTGCGCAGGGGCACGGGCGGCAACGCGGCGATCCCCGGCGCCACCGTCGGCGGCAAGACCGGCACCGCCCAGCACGGCATCGGCAACGCCGGGACGCCGTACGCCTGGTTCGTGTCCTGGGCGCAGGGGGACCGGGACCCGGAGCCGAAGGTGGCGGTCGCGGTGGTGGTGGAGGACTCGGCGGCGAACCGGCGGGACATCACCGGCGGCGGCCTCGCGGCGCCGATCGCCCGGGCGGTGATGGAGGCGGTGCTCACGTCGTGAGACGGGGGCTACCGGGCCGATCGGGTCCCGCCCTACCGTGCGCACATGACTGACGCCGTCGCCCACGAACTCGCCCAGGTCAACCTCGCCCGCCTCAAGTTTCCCTTGGACTCACCGGAGTTGAAGGACTTCGTCGACGCCCTCGACCCGGTCAACGCGGACGCGGACGCGGCGGACGGCTTCGTGTGGCGGCTGCAGTCGGAGGAGGGCAACGCGACCGACATCGCGGTCTTCGGCGACGAGTGGCTGATCGTCAACATGTCGGTGTGGCGGGACGCCGACGCCCTGACCGCGTACATGTACCAGGGCCGCCACCGCGAGATGCTCGCCCGCCGCCGGGAGTGGTTCGAGCGGGTGCGGGAGGCGATGACGGCCCTGTGGTGGGTCCCGGCCGGGCACCGCCCGACGGTCGCGGAGGCGGAGGCCCGGCTGCTGCACCTGCGCGCGCACGGCCCGACCCCCTACGCCTTCACCCTGCGCACGTCCTTCCCGGCGCAGGGCGCGCAGCCGGTGAGCCTCGCGGTCCCGGAGGACCTGGGCTGCTCGGTCTGAGGACGGGGGACGGCCGGGGCCCGGCGCGCCCGACCGGGGACGGGCGGGCCCCGGCAGCCTGAGCGAGGACGGCCGGGGCCCGGCGGTCTACAGCGGCTGCCGGGTTTCCGAGCGGATCTGCAGGGCGGTCTCGGCGGCCGCCTCCAGGTCGATGTCGGAGGCGGACCGCCCGACGTTCTCCGCGGTGATCTCGGCGACGACGGCCGCCGTGTTGCCGTCCACCCAGGCGCAGACCGGATACACCAGGGTGGCGCCGGCCTCCGACTGGGAGACCACCTCGCAGGTGACCGTGGTGTCCGCGCCGCCGGGACGGAAGTCCTTCGGCTGCACGGCCACCGTCAGGCCGTCGGCCTCGCCGACGCCCTTCAGCATGGCGTCGCGGTTGTCGTCCGTGTTCTGGAACCGGCCGTACATGCCCGAGACCACCAGCGCGCCCTCGGTCTCGTCGCCGTTGAGGCCGTACTGCCCCACCGCGGAGTCGGTGACCTTGGCGTCCCAGGCGCCCTCCATCTCCTTCTCGATCGACTCGCCCTCGCTGTCGGAGAGGTCCTGGCCGAGCTCGTAGCGCCCGTCGAGGAGGGTCTTGGGCAGGGTGAGCCGGTACTCGGCGTCGGGGAAGTCCTTCTCGACCTTCATTCCGATCAGGACGAGCGCCACCAGGCCGGCCACGCCCAGCCCGACGACTCCGCCCACGATCCCGAGCACCAGCCCGACCCGGCTCTTCTTCGGCGGCGGGGCCCAGCCGTGGGGCGGCGGGGGGTACGGGGCGCCGTACGGCTGCGGCGCGGGCGGCTGCCCGTAGGGGCCGGGGGGCGGGGGCGGCGGGCCGGGCTGTCGGCCCTGGGGGCCGTAGGGGTGGGGCGCGTGGGGGCCCTGCGGGGGCTGCGGGCCGTACGGGTTCTGCGGCGGCGGAGGCGTGGACACGTCAGCACGTTACTCCACGGGGGTGAGGCGCCGATCACCGGAGACCCCTCCCGTCGCACGGATCCGGGCCGGCGCCGCCCACGTGCCGACGGGAAGTCGCGCACGAGGGATTGACGAGCTTGCTGACAAGCAGTCTCATAAGAGCCATGACGACCCTCACGGAAGCCGACGCGCTCGACGGGCTGCGCGATGCGCTCGGGCTGCTCAAGGACCGGGAGCAGGTGGCCGAGCGGCTGCTCGCCTCCTCCGCCAAGCACTCCTTCGACCCGGACAAGGAGCTGGACTGGGACGCGCCCTTCGAGGAGGGCAAGTGGTTCTGGCCGCCGGAGCTGGTGTCGCTGTACGACACGCCCCTGTGGAAGCGGATGAGCGAGGAGCAGCGGATCCTGCTGTCGCAGCACGAGGCGGCGGCACTGGCCTCCCTCGGCATCTGGTTCGAGATCATCCTGATGCAGCTGCTCGTCCGGCACATCTACGACAAGTCGGCGACGAGCGCGCACGTGCGGTACGCGCTGACCGAGATCGAGGACGAGTGCCGGCACTCGAAGATGTTCGCCCGGCTGATCTCGCACGGCGGCACGCCCTGGTACCCGGTGAGCCGCGCCCACCAGCACCTCGGCCGCCTGTTCAAGACGATCTCCACCACGCCCGGGTCGTTCACCGCGACCCTGCTCGGCGAGGAGGTCCTCGACTGGATGCAGCGGCTGACCTTCCCCGACGAGCGGGTCCAGACCCTGATCCGCGGCGTCACCCGCATCCACGTCGTGGAGGAGGCCCGGCACGTGCGGTACGCCCGCGAGGAGCTGCGCCGCCAGATGGTGACGGCGCCGAGGTGGTCGCAGGAGTTCACCCGGGTGACGTCCGGCGAGTTCGCCCGGGTGTTCTCGGTGGCGTTCGTGAACCCCGAGGTCTACACGAACGTGGGACTGGACAAGCGGGAGGCCATGGCGCAGGTCAAGGCCAGCGGCCACCGGCGGGAG
Source organism: Streptomyces sp. NPDC017936 (assembly GCF_044328485.1). Classification (NCBI taxonomy): domain Bacteria; kingdom Bacillati; phylum Actinomycetota; class Actinomycetes; order Kitasatosporales; family Streptomycetaceae; genus Streptomyces; species Streptomyces sp. NPDC017936. The sequence goes on from NZ_JBIRHK010000004.1 coordinate 142,618, forward strand.
GTCATGCAGACCGGCTCGAAGCGCCTGACGGACTTCCTCGACGACATCGGCGTGCTGCGCGGGGTGGGACGGCGCCTGTGGAAGTCCTCCGGACTGCTGGCTTAGGCACGCCGCCGGGGCGGGCGATTACGCTGCACGGCATGACCCCCGCCGCCCCCGCCTACCGTCGTCTCAGCGTCGAGGAGCGCCGCAGTCAGCTGCTCGACGCCGCGCTCACCCTCTTCGCCCACCGGGTTCCCGAGGACGTCTCGCTGGACGACGTGGCCGAGGCGGCCGGGGTGTCCCGGCCACTGGTCTACCGGTACTTCCCCGGCGGCAAGCAGCAGCTGTACGAGGCCGCCCTCGGGTCCGCCGCCGACGAGCTCCGGAACTGCTTCGACGAGCCCCACGAGGGCCCCCTGCTGCCCCGCCTCGGCCGCGCCCTGGACCGCTACCTCGCCTTCGTCGGCCGGCACGACGCCGGGTTCAGCGCCCTCCTCCAGGGCGGCAGCGTCGTCGAGACGTCCCGCACGACCGCCATCGTGGACGGTGTGCGGCGGGCCGCGGCCGAGCACATCCACAGCCACCTCGGCGTGACCGCGCCCGGCCCCCGGCTGCGGATGACCGTCCGGATGTGGATCACCGCCGTGGAGGCGGCCTCCCTGATCTGGCTCGACGAGGACCAGCAGCCGCCCGCCGAGGAGCTGCGGGACTGGCTCGTCGACCAGTTCGTCGCCGTCCTCACGGTGACCGCGGCACGGGACCCGCAGACCGCCGACGTGGTCCACGGTGCGCTCGCCGCGGAGACCTGATCGACACTGGTGCCGTGAAGAGCGAAGACACCCCCTTCGAGGGCGGCCCCATGGACGGCCGCGTCCTCCCCGTGCTGCTGGGCCCGACGGGACACCCGCCGAAGACGTACCGCATCCCCGTGCCCGACGCGGCCGGCGGCCCGCCGACCGTCCTGGTCTACCGCCGCGTGCCCCGCGGGCACGGCGGGAAGCTCGGGCTGCACCGGGGCTGGAAGTACGCCTACGACCCTCAGGGCCGGGCGGGCGGCCGGCCGAGGTGGCCGTGGTCGAAGCCCGACGCCACGCCGGACGGCAAGCGGGATGACGCCGACGGGTGATCCTGTTGCGCCGAACCGCGCAGACCTCACCCGCGGGCCGGGCACGCACACCTGATGCTCACCGTGCGGGGTGGAGGGGCCGCCCCGCGAGGGAGGTGATGACGTGTCAGGAAGGCTGTTGCGTCGGGTGTGCACGGCCTGCACGACGACGATGCTGGCCGCGCAGACCGTACTGGTCCCCGCCGTCGCCGCGGCCGCGCCGAAACCCCCGCAGCCGCCCGGCGCGCGGTCGACGGCGAAACTGCTGACGGACCTTCAGAAGCTGTACCGGCAGGCCGAACAGGCCACCGAGGCCTACAACGCCACCGAGGAGAAGCTGAAGCAGCGCCGGGCCGAGGCCCGCCGCGTCGAGGCCGAGCTGGCCAGGACCCGCCTGTCGCTGCGGGAGAGCCGGATCGCCGCCGGACGGCTGGCCCGGCAGCAGTACCAGAACAGCACCGACCTCTCCCCCTACCTACGGCTGCTGCTGGCCCGCGACCCGCAGCACGCCCTCGACCAGGGGCACGTGATCGGCCGGCTGGCGCGGGAGCGCGCCACGACGGTGGGGCGGCTGGAGGGCAGCGAGCTCAGGGCCGACGGGCTCGCCCGCCGGGCCCGCGCCGCCCTCGACGCCCAGCTCACCCTCACCGAGCGCCGGAAGAAGGAACGCGACGCCGTGCGCCACCGGCTCGCCGCCGTGGAGAAGCTCCTCGCGTCCCTCACCGCCGCCCAGCTCACCGCCCTCGCCGCGTACGAGCGCGACGGCGTCGCCGAGGCCCAGGCGCGGCTCATGGCCTCGGGCGCGCTCAGCGACTCCCGTCCCCCGTCGGCCGGGGGCGAGCGGGCCCTGCGCTACGCCGTGCGGCAGCTCGGCAAGCCGTACCAGTGGGGTGCGGAGGGGCCCGGGTCGTACGACTGCTCGGGCCTGACCTCCCAGGCGTGGGGCCACGCCGGGACGCCCATCCCGCGCACCAGCCAGCAGCAGTGGGCCCGGCTGAAGCACGTCCCGCTGACCGAACTGCGCCCCGGCGACCTGGTCGTCTACTTCCCCGAGGCCACGCACGTGGCGATGTACCTGGGCGGCGGTCAGGTGGTCCAGGCCCCGCGCACCGGCGAGAAGGTCAAGGTCTCCCCGATCGCGTCCCACCCGGTCCTGGGGGCGGTGCGCCCCGATCCGCAGAGCGCGCCCCTGCGGAGCTACGAGCCCCTGACGGCCCGCACGCCGCCGAAGACGACCCCGCCGAAGGCGGCCCGGCCGAAGGCGACCCCGCCGAAGGCGACCCGCCCCTAGGTGCGCGGGACCGTACCGGTGTGCGGCGCTGCCGCAGGGGCGCGACGGCGCCCCACGCGGCCCGCGGCCGCCGGCCCCGCGCGCCCGCCGCGGCGCTCAGGCCCCGGTCACCTCGGCGAGGTACGCCGCCGTCTTCTCCGGCTCGTAGAAGAAGTTCTCGAAGTCCGCGGGGTCGTTGAAGGCGTTGGCGAAACGATCGGCCACCGGCTGGAGCTGCCCGGCGGCGCCCAGCAGGTTCACGATGTGCTCCGGCGGCGGCGCCAGCATCGCGTTGGTCCACTTCGTGACGTGCCGCGCGGTGTCCCAGTAGCGGTCGAACGTCGCCTGCATCCACTCCTCGTCGAACTCCTTCTCGCCGTGCTCGAGGATCGAGGCGAGGTAGGAGGCCGCGCACTTGGACGCCGAGTTGGAGCCCTGGCCGGTGATCGGGTCGTTGGCGACGACCACGTCGGCGACGCCGAGGACCAGGCCGCCGCCGGGGAGGCGGCCGATCGGGTTGCGGACGGTGGGGGCGTAGCGGCCGGCCAGCGTGCCGCCGGCGTCGGTCAGTTCGACCTTGGTGGCCCGCGCGTACTCCCAGGGCGTGAACCGCTCCATGAGTTCCAGGGTCAGGGAGAGGTGCTCCGCCGGGTCCTTGACGCCCCGGAAGACGTCGAGCGGGCCGCCGGGCACGCCCTCCCAGAAGAGGATGTCGGCGCGGCCGGAGAGGGTCAGCGTCGGCATGACGAACAGCTCGCCGACCCCGGGGACGAGGTTGCAGCGGACCGCGTCCGTGTCCGGGTGCTCCGGGCGCGGGCCCAGCCCGTGGACGTACGCCACGGCCAGGGCGCGCTGCGGCTCGCTGTAGGGCGACAGCTCCGCGTCGCGGCCGAACATCTGCACGAGCTCGCCCTTGCCGGCCGAGACCAGGACGAGGTCGTAGGCGCGGGAGAAGTAGTCGAGGTCGGAGACGGCCGCGCCGTGGATCACCAGCTGGCCGCCGCGCTGCGCGAAGATCTCCATCCAGCCGGCCATCTTGACCCGCTGGTCCACGGACTGGGCGAACCCGTCGAGCCGGCCCAGCCAGTCGATCGCGCGCTGGGTCGGGCCCGGGTCGTGCGAGCCGGGGGCCGCCACCGAGACGCCGAGTCCCTCGATCTTCGGGGCCTGGGACTCCCAGAAGTTCAGCTGGAGATCACGCTCGTGCTGGAGGGCCGTGTGGAACATGCACTGGGTCGACATCACCCGGCCGGCGCGGATCTCGTCCGCGGTCCGGTTGGACATCAGGGTGACCTCGTACCCGTGCGACTGGAGGCCGAGAGCGAGCTGGAGGCCGGACTGGCCGGCTCCGACGACGAGTATCTTCCGCATGCGAAGGGGTGTCTCCTACTCGGGGGTTTCGTCGAGCGCGTGACCGACGAGGGCCAGGAGGGTCTCGATCACCGAGATCCGGCGCCGCGCATCCATGATCATGACAGGTATGTGCGCGGGGATCGTCAACGCCTCCCGCACGTCCTCCGGTTCGAACAGCTCGCTGTCGTCGAAGTGGTTGACCGCGACGACGTAGGGCAGCCCGCAGCTCTCGAAGTAGTCCAGCGCCGGGAAGCAGTCCTTCAGGCGGCGGGTGTCGGCGAGGACCACCGCGCCGATCGCGCCGCGCACCAGGTCGTCCCACATGAACCAGAACCGCTGCTGGCCCGGCGTGCCGAACAGGTAGAGCACCAGGTCGTCGTCGAGCGTGATGCGGCCGTAGTCCATGGCCACCGTGGTGGTGACCTTCTCGGGCGTGCCGGTGAGGTCGTCGGTGCCCTCGCTCGCCTCGGTCATCAGCGCCTCGGTCTGCAGGGGCGTGATCTCCGAGACGGTGCCGACGAGCGTGGTCTTGCCGACGCCGAAGCCACCGGCCACCACGATCTTCGTGGCGATGGGGGCGCGGGTGCGGTCCGTCTGCCAGGGCCGCAAGGTCTCGTCGGGCTCGGGTTCGACGAGGGGGGAGACACCACGAGCGGCGTCAGAGACGACGGAGTCCACTCAGCACCCTTTCCAGCAGAGCGCGGTCGGGACGGCCCGTACCGTGACCGGTCCCGGTGCCGTACACACGGATCTTTCCCTGGTCCGCGAGGTCGCTGAGGAGCACCCGGACCACGCCGAGCGGCATCTTCAGCAGCGCGGCGATCTCCGCCACCGTACGCATACGGCGGCACAGTTCGACGATGGCCCGCAGCTCCGGCATCACCCGGGTGGTCAGGGAGCCCGTCGTCAGTTCCCTGCGCTCCTTCGGCGCCTCGAGTTCCGCCGTGGTCGCCACGAACGTCTCGACGAGGAGGACGTGGCCGAAGCGGGTGCGGCCGCCGGTCAGCGAGTACGGGCGCACGCGGGCGGGCCTGCGGTCGCCGCCGCGGACGGGGAGCTGCTGCCTGGGGGCCGGCGGGGTCGTCCCGGGCTGCCGGGCCTTCCCCCGCTGCGGCTGTTTCGGCTCGGCGCTCATCGGCTGCTCCCCGCGGTCTCGGACTCCAGGGACTTCCTGAGCTCGCTGCGGAGTTCGGGGGTCAGGACGTGGCCGGCGCGGCCCACGAAGAGGGCCATGTGGTACGCCACCACGCTCATGTCGCAGTCGGCGGAACCGTGGACGCCGAGCAGGGAGCCGTCGCTGATCGACATCACGAACAGGCTGCCCTCCTCCATGGCGACCATGGTGTGCTTGACCCCGCCGGACTCCATGAGCTTGGCGGCGCCGATGGTGAGGCTGCCGATGCCGGAGACGATGGTGGCGAGGTCGGCGGACGAGCCCCGCGGACCGGTGGGTCTGGTTCCCTCGGCCTGGCGGGCCGCGTCGTTGCGCCCCGGGTCCGAGGAGAGCAGGAGCAGGCCGTCGGAGGAGACGACCGCGACGGACTGGATGCCCGGCACCTCCTCCACGAGGTTCGTCAACAGCCAGTGCAGGTTGCGGGCTTCACTGCTCAGTCCGAAGGTACTGGGCGCGGTCAACTGCTTGCCTCCTCGACTGTGCCCCCCGTGTCTTCTTCGGCGTGTGCGTGTGCTTCTTGCGGTGACGGCGCCTTGTTCTGGGCCGTCTGTTCGGCAATCTCCGTCTCCACGTCCCGGTAGCCGGCCTCCGCCCCCCGGCGGAAGCCGCCCAGACGGCGGCGGAGGGCTTCGGCGTCCACGGAGCCGGTCCGCAGGCGCGGGGCCGGTGCGGGGGAGGTGATCCTGGGGGTGCGCTTGGGCAGGCCCTTGTCGGTGAGGACGTCCTGCGGGGCGTCGGGGGTGCGGGCGTGCTCCGCCCCGGCTTCGCCTTCGGCGGGCGTGCTCGCGTCACCCGGACCGCCCGTGCCGCTCCCGTCGCCGGGTGCGGGCGACCCCGGCGGGGCGCCCTCGCCGCCGGCGGCCGCGGGTGCGGGGGCGGCGCCCGCGGGCCGGTGGTCTGCGGCCTGCCGGCCCGCGGGCCGGTGGTCCGACGGCTCGGGGCCGTCCGTGGACGCCGGTCCGCCCGACGGCTCGGGGCGGTCCTCGGACGTCCGGTCGCGGTCGTACCCGGCGGACCGGTCGCCGGACAGCGCACGGTCGCCCGACGACTCACGGTCGCCCGACGACTCACGGTCGCCCGTGGACGCCTGGTCGTCCGACACCGCACGGCCGCCCTCGGCCGGACGGTCGCCCGACGGCTCGCGGTCGGTCTCTGCCGTTCGGTCGTCCGACGGCTCGTGGTGGTCCTCGGCCGGACGGTCGCCCGACGGAGCCCGTTCGTCCCCGGCGGCCGTGTCGTCCCCGGGTGCCCGGTCCTTCCGGGGCCCCTCCGGGTCGCCCTGCTGGGCCGGGATCAGGAGTTCCATCGTCGTCTCGGACGGGGTGTCCGAGCCGGCCTTGCGGACCGCCTTCTCGGCGAGGGCGACCAGGGGGTCGCCGGTTCCCTTGGGGCGGCCGGGGAGGACGTTGGAGTTGGCCTCGGCGTTCGCGCCGGGGAGGGAGAAGGAGGCGGAGGCGTCCGGTGCGGCCGCCGGGACCGCGGCCGCGGGGGCCGTGGCCAGCAGCGGGGTCGGCAGGACGACGACCGCGGCGATCCCGCCCTGCTTCTGCTCGCGCAGCCGCACCCGCACCCCGTGCCGGTGGGCGAGGCGGGCCACGACGTACAGCCCGAGGCCGAGGCCCTCCTCGCCCTCCTGGTCGTAGGGGGTGTCCGGGTCGAACTCGGTGAGACGGGCGTTGAGACCGCTCAGGCGCTCCTCGGTCATGCCGATGCCCTCGTCCTGGACGGAGAGCATGACCTCGCCGTTCTCCAGGAGCCAGCCGGAGATCTCGACGGGCAGGTCCGGCGGGGAGAACGAGGTGGCGTTCTCCATCAGCTCGGCCAGGAGGTGACTGAGGTCGTCGGCGGCGAAGCCGGCCACGTGCGCGTGCGGCGGGAGGGCGGAGATGCGGACGCGTTCGTAGCGTTCGATCTCGCTGACCGCCGCCCGGACCACGTCCACCAGCGGGATCGGGCCCGCGTGCTGCTGGACGTGCTCCGTGCCCGCCAGCACCAGCAGGTTCTCGCTGTGCCGGCGCATGACGGTGGCGAAGTGGTCGAGCTTGAAGAGGGTGGCCAGGCGGTCGGGGTCCTGTTCGCGCTCCTCCAGGCCCTCGATGACGGCCAGTTGGCGTTCGACCAGGCCGAGGGTGCGCAGGGAGAGGTTGACGAAGGTGCCGCTGATGCTGGTGCGCAGCCGCTCCAGCCGGGCGGCGGCGTCGTCGAGTTCGGCGCGCAGTTCCTCGCGGGCGTCGGCCATCTTCTGGCGCTGGCCGACGAGGTGCTTGCGGTCCGACTCCAGGGTGGTGACGCGCTCGTGCAGGGCGACGGCGTGCTCGTGCAGGGCGTTGACGGAACGGACGACCTGGGCGAACTCGTCGTTGCGCCCGGTGAACCGGATCGGCTCCTCGCCGGGCGGGTGCTCGGCGCCCGCGAGCCGGGCGGAGCCGATCCGCAGGACGGCCAGCGGGCGGGTGAGGCTGCGGGCCATGGCGGTGGCGATGCCGATGGTGACCAGCACCAGGGCGCCGAGGAGGGCGACGCGGATCTCCAGCGCGGTGACGTCGTCGTCGCGCAGTCGGGCGAGGTCCTTGGTGCGGTGGTCGTAGAAGGAGGACTCGGCGCCGCGCATCAGGTCGACGCGGGCGGAGAGCGCGGCGTCCAGCTTCTTGGTGCCGGTGTCGAGCTCGTCGTCGCTCAGCTCCGGCTGGTCGGTGAGGGCCGCCAGGTACTTCTCGGCGGTCTCGACCTCACCGCCGGTGACCGTGGAGTCGTAGGAGTCGACGACCTCGTCGGGGGCGCTCTCCCGGAACGCGGCCAGCGCCGCGTCGGAGCGCAGCCGGGCCTGCTGCGCGGCGGCGGTGAGGGCGTCGCGCTGCTTGGCGCCGGCCTTGGAGGAGACGGTCTCGGTGGACGTCAGGCCGGTGACGGGGTCGTAGACGCTCTCGGTGGACGTCGGCACGCTCAGCGCGGCGAGCAGCAGTCCGCGGGCCGCGGCGGCCTGCTGGACGGCGGTGTCGAGGTCGGCGAGGGCGTGGGCGCCGGAGCCGGCCCGGGAGGGCATCTGCTCGGCGAGCCGCTCGGCGAGCCCGTGCAGCGCGGCGATCGCGGCCGAGTACGCCTCGTGCGCCTCCAGCGCGCTGCTCTTGCCGGTGAGGGCCGCCTGGCGGACGGAGGCGATGCCGCCGAGGTCCTCGCGGAGCGCGGCGGGCGTGTCGGTGTCGGCGGTCAGCTCCCGCACCTGACGGTCGACGCGGGCGCTGCTCTGCGCGGAGGGCGCCGCGGACTTGGTCCGGCCGGCCGCGACGTAGGCGGTGACCTCGTCGCGCTCGTCGGCGATCGACTGGGCGAGCGCCAGGGCGTCCTGGGTCCGCTCGGCCAGGGTCACCAGATCCTGGGAGTCCTTCAACTGCCCGGAGGCGGCGAGGATCGAGGGGGCGCCGGCGCCGGCGACGGCGGCGGCCACCACGGCGACCGCGACGATCAGCCGGTTGCGTACGTGGGTCGGACGGCCCTTGCCGACAGGGGTGCGCTCCGCGCCCCCCTCGGAGGCCGTCTGCCTGCCTGTGCGCCGAGGCCGCGTCTTCTGCACCGGTGCTCGCATTCCTGACTCGTGTACCCATGGGCCGGATGACGCCCCGTCAACTGGTGCGTACGTCCGGTACGGTCCCCGACCCTCCCAGTGCCGGTGGGCGCGGGCCGCGCAACGCCGGCCCCGCCACCCGAAGGAGTGAACATCGGAGGGGAGCGGGCGGGCAAGTTCCTCTGGCGTGTGCGACGGCCTTGCGCGGAGCGCCGGTTGGACGTGGACGGCGGGCTTTGGCAATATTCGCCGCCACGCCTTCCCGGAGTGCTTCATTACCGCCCAAAACAGGCGTCTGACCTGCGAGGGCGCGCCAACCCGGGGAGCACTGCCAGCCTTTCGTGGAGGGTGTGGAGGGGTCGTGCAGACTGGCCGGATGCGTACGGAACTCGTGTCCGAGCCCGGCGATCGGACCCGCCCCAACGAGGACTTCGCGAGTGTCGGACTTCCCGCCTGCGGACAGGGTGGTTCGCTCGTCGTGCTGGACGGAGTGACGCCGCCGCGGGGCGACTCCGGCTGTCTGCATCCGGTCCCCTGGTACACCGCGCGCCTGGGCGGGGCACTGACCGAACTGACCGTTTCGCTCCCGGATGTTCCGCTGGCCGAGGCGCTGGCCCGCGCCATCGCGCGTACCGCCGACACCCACGCCGCGACCTGTGACCTTTCTCACCCGCGCACCCCGCAGGCGACGGTGGCCGTCGCCCGCTGGTCCCCGGAGTCGGTCGAGTACCTGGTCCTGTCCGACGCGGTCCTCCTGGTGGCGGCTCCCGACGGCACGGTCACCCCCGTCCTCGACGACCGCCTGGCCCTCCTCCCGCCCGCCCTGCTGGCGAGCGCGGAGATCTGCGACGCGCGGGCCCGCAACAAGGAGGGCGGCTTCTTCACCGCCGCGGCCGACCCGGCGGTCGCCGCCCGCGCGGTCACCGGCACCCTGCCGCGCACCGGGGTGGCGGCGCTCGCCGCCCTCTCGGACGGGGCGGCGCGCTGGGTGGAGAGGTTCCGGGAGGGCGACTGGGCGGACCTGTTCGCCCAGGTGCGCCGGCAGGGGGCGCGGGCGCTGGTGGAACGCGTGCGGGAGCTGGAGCGGGCGGACACCGGTCGGGCGTTGCCGGGCCGCGGCAAGAGGCACGACGACGCGACGGTGGTGTTCGTGGAGCTGTGACGCCGACGCCGGGAGCACCCCGCTCCCCGTGCCGGGCCGCCCCTCTGCCGGGCCGCGGCCCGCTACTTGGCCATGCCCCGGTTCAGTTCGTGGAGCAGCCGCGCGAGCTCCGCGACCTCCCCGCGGTCCCAGTGCGCGAGCTGGCTGACGTAGCGGGCCCGGCGGGCCTCGCGGACCCGGCTCACCCGGGTGCGGCCCTCCTCGGTCAGGTCGACCAGCCAGGCCCGTCCGTCCGCCGGATCCGGTTCCCGGGCGATCAGGCCGAGCTCCTCCAGGGCGCGCAGCTGGCGGGACATGGTGGCCTTGCCGACGCCGATGTAGGCGGCGAGCTCGGTCGCGCGCCGGCGTCCGCACTCCTCGAGCCGCACGAGCAGGCCGTACGCCGCGGACTCCAGGTCCGGGTGGACCTCGCGGGCCATCTCCCCCTGGTTGGCCCGGGCGCGGCGCAGCAGCACCGTCAGTTCCCGCTCCAGGGACAGGAACTCCCGGTCCACACCTGTCGACGGCATCGCGGACGCGCTCCCGCGTCCGTCGCCGTTTCCGTCCTCGTGCACGTCAGCGCTCCTGATCCGGGTCCCGCGCCGATTCTACGTGCGTGGTCCTCCACCGGGTCGGGAGGTGGGCCCGGCGCACCCGCCCCGCCGGCCGGGGACGCTCACAGGGGCGGAAGGGGCGGAAGGGGCGGGACGGGCGGGAGGGGCGGAGCGCCGTCGGCGTACGGAAGCCTCGGCCGGGGCGGCAGATAGGGCCGGGCGTGGTGCTCGCAGAGCCAGAAGGTGTCGCCCTCCGGCGTCACCACCTTGTTGAGCCCGCCCCAGCGCCGCTCGGGATCGAGCTTGGTGAGCAGGGCGAGCATGGCGCGGAACTCCGAGTCCCACTCCGCCCTGATCATGGGCCGGGGCGAGTCCAGGGGATCCATGCCGTCGATGCCCTGGGTCGCGTCGACGAGCGCCTTCATCAGGGCGATGTCGTCCTTGAGCTGCTTGTTCAGGTCGTCGGCCGCGACCCCCAGCACCGCCCCCGCCACCGGCACGGCGTACCGCAGCACCTGCAGCACCGTCCGCGCGTACGGCAGCAGGTCCTGCACCTTCTGCGAGGTCGCGCGGAACTCGTACGGCTCGTGCCCCGGCGCCGGGTGCCAGGCGCCCGGCGCCTCGCAGTACAGCCGCAGCCGCAGCACGGCCCCCGGCAGCAGGCCCAGGGCACGCCGCCGGTCGACCCGTGTCACCGACAGCAGGGTCGGGCAGCTCACGCCCTGGGTGCTCAGGCTGCCGCGCCAGGCGGTCAGCGCCGCCCGCTGCTGCTCTGCGGCGATCGCGAACCGCTGCGCTCTGGCGAGCTGCAGCTGTTCCAGCAGGTCCGTCTGGCGTGCCGCTTGGTCCCGGCCCTGCTGCTCGACCAGCGCCTGCAGGGTCTGCACCGCCTCCTTGGTCTCCTGGGCCATCCGCGCGGAGACGTCGGCCGTCGGGGACTCGATGCCCTGCAGGAGCAGCCGGACGTCGTGGTTCTCGTAGTCGACTGGGCACTCGATCTTCTCGCGGGGAGGCCGGCGGGTCAGCCGGTCCTTGAGCTGCTCGTGGGGGAACTCGTGCGTGCAATGGGAGCCGTCGGGGAGCCGGCCGGGGCACGGCACGATGCGGGTGATCTCCAGCCCGGGATACCGCTGCAGCGTCTGCTCGAAGCCGTCCTTGAGCACCGCGAAGAAGTCCTGCGGGTAGGGCCCGCGCACCCGCAGTTCGGCGGTCTTCGTCAGCCGGTCCACCGTCACGAGCGCGGTGTGGTCGCCGTCGGCGGTGGACTGCCGCAGCAGGGCGCCACTGCGCCAGTGCAGACCCGCGGTGAAGCGGTGCTCACGGGCGATGAACCAGGTGGGGATGCCCGGGGGCACCGTGTGCAGCCGGTAGCGCAGCCGGATCTCCCGGTGCTGCGGTTGCCCGGCCGCCTCCCATTCCGTCCTGTAGTCGGGCGGGTCCAGCGGCAGCAGCTCCACGACGAGGCTGCTCGTGCCGTCGTCCGTGCGGTACGAGAGGTCGAAGTGCTCCATCATCGCCACGAAGTGGCGGCGCAGACTCGGGTCGAGGTCGGCCCACAGCTCCCCCTGGTGCCGCTTGGTGAACAGCGCCCGGGAGTCCCGCACCCGCCGCGAGTCGAGAACCTTGCTGACGTAGTCGGTCACCCACTGCGGACGCAGGACGGCGATGTCCTCCAGCTCCGGATCGTCCGTGTAGGCGAGGATGTCGCCGAGGCTGTGGAGGGCCGCGCGCAGGCCGCGCTGGTGGTCGGGGTCCGTGACGCCGTTCGTCTCGAGGAGCCGGTTCAATTCCTCCGGGGTGACGTGGTTGCGCGGGTCGGCCCGCACGGCTTCCGCCGCCTGGAGCCAGGTCTGCGGCCAGAGCACCCCCATCAGGGGCAGGTGCGCGGCGTGCCGGGCCAGGCCTTCCACGACGGCGTCGATTCCCTCGCGGGTCATGCTGTCGGCGGCCAGCGAGTCGACGATGAGGCCCGGATAGGCCGCCTGGAGCTCGGCCAGGGGGAGCTCGGCGGGCCGGGGACCGAGATGCGTCGCCACGAGGACGACGGGGGCCCGCGGCGCCCTGGCCTTGATCATGTCCAGCCAGTAGTAGAGCTTGCTGGCCTCCCAGCCCACCTGTGCGTCCCAGACCAGCACGAAGAGCGAGCGGTCCGTGAGGAAGAACTGGTGCGTCGCGTGGTAGATCTCCTGCCCGCCGAAGTCCCAGGTGGCCAGGTTCATGGTGACGCCGGCGTGCGCCGGGTCCGGGTGCGGGAGCCGCAGGCTGTCCACGTTGAGCCCGTGGGTGCTGCTCTCCTGCGGATCGAACGCCTCGTTGCGCACGGCCTTGAGCAGCGAGGTCTTCCCGGCACGCCCCTCGCCGACGACGACGATCTTGGAGGACCACTGGGGGGTCGAGGCGACGGCTCGCTCGCGGAGGAAGGCGAGGAGGGTGGGGGTGCCGGCGGACAGGACCTCGGGAGGGAGGGCGGTGAGGGGATTGCCTTCCAGGGCGAGCCCGAGACCGTCCGAGAGCTGCCCCGCCGAGTCCGGCAGGTCCCGCAGGCCGTTCTGACGCAGGATCAGCGCGGCGAGGCGGGAGAGGGCACCTATGGAGCCGGGGAGTTCGCTCAGTCCGCAGCGGTCGACGCCGAGCTGGCGCAGCACGGAGCCGGGTCCGATGTGGTCCGGGAACCGCGTGAGGGGATTGCCGGACACCATGAGCGTCTCCAGCGCGGGGAGGTGCCAGAGCCACTCGGGCAGTTCGCCGATCTGGTTGTCGGCCAGGTACAGCGTCCTCAGCGAGGTGAGTCCGCGTAACGGGGTCGGCACCTCGGCCAGCCGGTTGAAGTCCATGTCGAGCCTCCGCAGCCCGACGAGCCGGCCGAACGACTCCGGCAGACGCGCGACGGCGTTCCGGTCCAGGTTGAGTTCGCGCAGCGCGGTGAGTTCGCCGATCCAGTCGGGCAGCTCGGTGATGTCGTTCCCCTGGAGGCCCAGTTCGCCGAGATGGGGAAGGGTCCGCACCACGGCCGGAATCTCCGTCAGACCGTTGGATCCCAGGGACAGCAGGCTCAGACGCGGCAGGCCGGAGAGCGAGTCGGGGAGCTCGGTGATGTGGTTGTTCTCCAGGTGGATCTCCTGGAGGCCCGCCAGTTCGCCGAGCCACTTGGGCAGTTCCGAGAAGTGGTTCCTGCCGAGGGCGAGCCGGTGCAGATGGCGGAGTTCACGGACTGCCGGAGGCAGCTCGGTCAGCCCCACGCCGCCCAGGTCCAGACTCCTGCGTCCCCGCGCCGCGGAGATCGCCTGTGCCACTTCTGCCTCAAGGCCCATACCTGTCCCCCCGGACGTCGGCTCCCCACCAGTCGGGCCAGTGTGATGCTCCTCACGCTCCCGAAGGAGTGGTTTCCCGCACTTTCACCCCATCGGGTTCACGACGGAGGCCCGGGCCCCCTTCGCGGGCCCGGGCCTCCGCCGTCCGGTGGCGTCCGTCACGCCGCCACCGGAACCTCCGGGGCGGCCCCGTTCGTCGCCGGGGACAGCGCCAGTTCCAGGACCTGGCGGACGTCGGTGACGGTGTGGACGTCGAGCTTGTCCAGCACCTCCGCCGGGACGTCGTCCAGGTCGGGTTCGTTGCGCTTGGGGATGACGACGGTCGTCACCCCGGCGCGGTGTGCGGCGAGCAGCTTCTGCTTCACGCCGCCGATCGGGAGGACCCGGCCGGTCAGGGAGACCTCGCCGGTCATCGCCACGTCCGTGCGGACCAGCCGGCCCGACAGCAGCGACGCGAGGGCCGTCGTCATGGTGATGCCGGCGCTGGGGCCGTCCTTGGGGACCGCGCCCGCCGGGAAGTGGATGTGCACGCCCCGGTCCTTGAGGTCGCCGACGGGCAGTTCCAGCTCGGCTCCGTGGCTGCGCAGGAAGCTCAGCGCGATCTGCGCGGACTCCTTCATCACGTCGCCCAGCTGGCCCGTCAGGGTCAGGCCCGCCGCGCCCGTCTCCGGGTCGGCCAGCGAGGCCTCGACGTACAGCACGTCGCCGCCCGCGCCCGTGACCGCGAGGCCCGTCGCCACGCCCGGCACCGACGTCCGCCGCTCGGCCGGGTCCTGGGCGGACTCGGGCACGTGGTGCGGCCGGCCGATCAGGGCGCGCAGGTCGCCGTCGGTGACGGTGAACGGCAGCTCGCGCTCGCCGAGCTCGTGCTGGGCGGCGATCTTGCGCAGCAGCCGGGCGACGGACCGCTCCAGGTTGCGCACGCCGGCCTCGCGCGTGTACTCGCCGGCCAGCTTGCGCAGCGCGCTCTCGTCGAGGGTCACCTCGTCCTCGTCCAGGCCCGCCCGCTCCAGCTGGCGCGGGAGCAGGTGGTCGCGGGCGATGACGACCTTCTCGTCCTCGGTGTAGCCGTCGAGCCGGACCAGCTCCATGCGGTCGAGCAGCGCCTCCGGGATGGCCTCCAGGACGTTGGCGGTGGCCAGGAAGACGACGTCCGAGAGGTCGAGTTCGACCTCCAGGTAGTGGTCGCGGAAGGTGTGGTTCTGCGCCGGGTCCAGCACCTCCAGGAGGGCCGCCGCCGGGTCGCCCCGGAAGTCCGAGCCCACCTTGTCGATCTCGTCGAGCAGGACGACCGGGTTCATCGAACCGGCCTCCTTGATCGCCCGGACGATCCGGCCGGGCAGCGCGCCGACGTACGTGCGCCGGTGGCCGCGGATCTCCGCCTCGTCGCGGACGCCGCCGAGGGCGACGCGGACGAACTTGCGGCCCATGGCGTGCGCGACGCTCTGGCCGAGGCTGGTCTTTCCGACGCCGGGCGGCCCGACCAGGGCCAGGACGGCGCCGCCGCGCCGTCCGCCGACGACGCCCAGGCCCCGCTCGCCGCGGCGCTTGCGCACCGCCAGGTACTCGGTGATGCGCTCCTTCACGTCCTCCAGGCCCGCGTGCTCGGCGTCGAGGACCGCCTTCGCGCCCTGGATGTCGTAGGAGTCCTCGGTCCGTTCGTTCCACGGCAGTTCGAGGACGGTGTCGAGCCAGGTGCGGATCCAGGAGCCCTCGGGCGACTGGTCGCTCGCCCGCTCCAGCTTGTCGACCTCCTTGAGGGCGGCCTCGCGGACCTTCTCGGGCAGGTCGGCGGCCTCGACACGGGCGCGGTAGTCGTCGGACTCCTCGCCCTCCTTCTCGCCGTTGAGCTCGCGCAGTTCCTTGCGGACGGCTTCCAGCTGGCGGCGCAGCAGGAACTCGCGCTGCTGCTTGTCGACGCCCTCCTGGACGTCCTTGGCGATGGTCTCGGCGACGTCCTGCTCGGCGAGGTGGTCGCGCAGTTGCTGGGTGGCGAGCCTGAGGCGGGCGACCGGGTCGGCGGTCTCCAGCAGCTCCACCTTCTGCTCGGTGGTCAGGAAGGGCGAGTAACCCGAGTTGTCGGCGAGCGCGGAGACGTCGTCGATGGCCTGGACGCGGTCGACGACCTGCCAGGCGCCGCGCTTGCGCAGCCAGGCGGTGGCCAGCGCCTTGTACTCCTTGACCAGTTCGGCGACGTGGCCGGGAAGCGGCTCGGGCGCCTTCTCGTCGAGCCTCGTGCCCTCGACCCACAGCGCCGCCCCGGGGCCGGTGGTGCCGGCGCCGATCCGCACGCGGCCGCGGCCGCGGATCAGGGCGCCCGGGTCACCGTCGGCCAGCCGGCCGACCTGCTCGACCGTGCCGAGCACGCCGGTGCTCGCGTAGGTGCCGTCGATGCGCGGAACCAGGAGAACCCTGGGCTTCCCCGGCTCGGACCGGGCGGCGGCCTGGGCGGCCTCCACGGCGGCGCGCACATCGGCGTCGTTGAGGTCCAGCGGAACCACCATCCCGGGCAGCACGACCTCGTCGTCGAGCGGCAGCACGGGCAGGGTGAGCGGTGTGAACGCCGTGGACTCAGCAGCCATGATCTCCCCTTAGGCAGTCAAGTTGAGTTATGCCGACTCAATGCATGGCCGCTACGGAATGTTCCCGCACGGCCGTTCGCTGTCAGCGATCACGTCTGCCGCCGAGGTCGCGGGCCCGCCTATCGTCGGTCCTGTAATAGGTGAAATACGACTCCGACTCTTACGGGAGATGCTGTGGACGGGATCGTGCGGGCGTGGGTGGACGGGTGGGTCGTGTCGCGCGGGGCCGCTCCGCCCGTGCGGGAGCCCTGGGGGTTCACCGTGGACGTCGGGCAGGCGGCGCAGGTGTCACGGCACGTCCTCGCCGCGCTCGGGGACGGCGTCGAGGAGGCGGTCGTGCGCGAGGTCGCGGGGGCGGTGACCGGGACCGGCGTCTGGCTCAAGGTGTTCCAGGACCCGTCGGTGGCCGGCGGATGGCTGGGCGCGGGCTGGTGGGTGGATCCGGAGCCGGGCTGGCTGATGACGGTCCCGCTGGGGGCGGCGGCGGGGGAGACGCCGGCCCCCGGGGGCTACCGGCTGCGCTCCTGGACGCGCGGCGGCGTCACCCACGTCCTGATCGCCGCGCCGGACGGTTCCTTCGCCGCCCGGGGCCAGGTCGCCCCGACCGGTGCCACCGCCGTCGTCGACCGGGTCGAGACCGCCCCCGCGCACCGGCGCCGGGGGCTGGGCGGCGTGGTCGTACGGAACCTGCAGGCCGCGGCGGCCGCCCGGGGCGCCGCGACGGGCGTCCTGGCCGGGACCCCGGCGGGACGGGGGCTGTACGAGTCGCTGGGGTGGAGCGTGGTGGCGCCCCTGACCAGCGCGAGGTTCGACGGGGCGGGCGGGGCCTGACCCGCAGCGCGGCTACGCCGCCGCGGCCCTCCGCACCCATCTCCACGTCGACACCCCGATCGCCAGCGCGATCAGGTGGCCCCAGTTCGTCAGCGGGTCCGTGCGGGCGAGCAGGTCCCGCAGGAGCATCCCGCCGGACCCGGCGAGCAGCGGCCACCGCAGCCACGGCGTCAGCAGCCCCGCCAGCGCGCCGACGCCCGCGGCGACGCCGAAGCTGATGCCGTAGTCGAGGCGGTGCAGCGAACTGTCGGGGAGGTGGCCCGCCAGGACGGCGAGGCCGACGGGGCCCTCGGTGGCGAGGGTGGCCAGGACGTGCCCGAGCAGGAAGACGGCGGCCGTGCGGACTCCGCCGACGCGCCGCTCCAGCGCGGTCAGCACCAGGAGGAAGCCCAGGACGAACGGCGAGGTGATCCCGCCCGCCACCCACAGCGCGCTGGCCACCAGCACCGGCACCGGCTCGCGCACCAGGTGCGCGACATCCGTGCTGGAGGCCTGCTGAAGGGTGCGGACGAGGGCGGGGTCCGCGTGGGCGGCGACGCAGGAGGTGACGGCGAGGACGGCCGCGTAGGCGAAGGTGAACGGCGTCCCGGTGGGCGTGGGCAGCAGGCGCCAGGGACGCGGGCGGGCCTTCGCCCGCGAAGGCCGCAAAAGCCGCAAAAGCCGCGGAAGCCGCGGAGACACGGACGCGGACGGGGTCCGGCGGACGCGCCTGCGGGGCAGACCGTCCAGCGGGCCGGAGGCGTCCGGAAGACCACGGGCACCCGGGGGACCACCGGCACCCGGAAGGCCCGAGGCCACCAGGGGATCGGCGGCCACCGGCCCTCCGGAGACGTCCGGAGGGACACCGGTAGCCAGGAGGCCGGAGACGCCCGGTGGAGCACCGGCGTCCGCGCGGGGTGGGCCCGGCGGTGTCGTGGGGGCGCCGGCCCCGGCCGTCGCGGGGCGTGCCGTGGATTCCACCGTGAGGCGCTCCTTCCGTCCGCCCCCACCCTTCGTGCCGCGCGCTCCCGCTGTCTGTGACCGGCGCCACGCGACGACCGTCGATGCGCGGCGAGCCGGAGGGCCGCCCGCCGACGTCGGTCCCGCGCCTCCGCCCACCCCGTCCGCCGACGTCAACCCCGCACCTCCGTCCACCCCGTCCGGACCGCTCTGCCGAAAATCCCGGACACCCCGTCAGGTGCCCTGCCAGGATGGTCCGATGCCCGTCTCCTACGACTCCGACGACCTGCCCGAAGTCCTGGACCGTCGTGAGGGCCCCTACGGCGAGGTCGTGCTGCGCCGGCACGGCGAACTGCTCCAGATCATCGCCAACGGCTGCTTCCTGATGGACACCTCCGACGGCCGTTCGGAGCGGCTGCTGGTCGACGCCGCGCTGTCCGCCCTCGGCGAGCGGGCCGGCGGCCCCGCCCCGGACGTGCTGATCGGCGGCCTGGGCGTCGGGTTCTCGCTCGCGCACGCCGCCGCCGATCCGCGCTGGGGCCGCGTCACGGTCGTCGAGCGCGAGCGGGCCGTCATCGACTGGCACCTCGACGGCCCGCTGTCCGCCCTCTCCGGCCCCGCCCTCGCCGACCCGCGCACGCAGATCGTCGAAGCGGACCTGCTCGACCACCTGAATGAGACATCCGACACGTTCGACGCACTGTGCCTCGACATCGACAACGGTCCCGGCTGGACCGTCACGGAGGGCAACGACGGCCTCTACACGCGGGCCGGACTCGCAAGCTGCGCGCGGGTGTTGAAGCCCGGCGGGGTGCTGGCCGTGTGGTCCGCGCAGCCGTCTCCGGAATTCGAGGGAACCTTGGGTAATGCCGGGTTCCAACAGGTGCGTACCGAAGAGATCACGGTTGCCCGAGGAGTGCCGGACGTCGTGCACCTCGCCGTCCGACCTGGATAGCAAAGGCGAGGTGACTCCGGGTACGTTTCATGCCTGGCGCCGATCATTTAGGCGTCAACCGCAGTCATGCGCAAACAAGGGATCACCCCACGGGTCCCCGAAAGCACACCTCAGGGGCGGGCGATGGAGCAGACACACACCTCGCAGACCGGCACGACGGCGACCCCGGGAGCGCAGCGCCGCGTCCTGGTGGTCGAGGACGACCCGACGATCGTCGACGCCATCGCGGCCCGTCTGCGCGCCGAGGGATTCCTCGTGCAAACGGCGGGGGACGGCCCGGCGGCCGTCGACACCGCGGAGGCCTGGCAGCCCGATCTGCTGATCCTCGACATCATGCTGCCCGGCTTCGACGGTCTGGAGGTCTGCCGTCGCGTGCAGGCCGCCCGCCCGGTGCCGGTGCTGATGCTCACCGCGCGCGACGACGAGACCGACATGCTGGTCGGGCTCGGCGTGGGTGCCGACGACTACATGACCAAGCCGTTCTCCATGCGGGAGCTGGCGGCACGCGTGCACGTGCTGCTGCGGCGGGTGGAGCGGGCCGCGCTGGCCGCCGCCACCCCGCGCAGCGGCATCCTGCGCCTCGGCGAACTGGAGATCGACCACGCGCAGCGCCGGGTCCGGGTGCGCAGCGAGGACGTCCACCTCACGCCCACCGAGTTCGACCTGCTGGTCTGCCTGGCGAACACCCCGCGCGCGGTGCTCTCCCGCGAGCAGCTCCTCGCGGAGGTGTGGGACTGGGCGGACGCCTCGGGCACCCGGACCGTCGACAGCCACATCAAGGCACTGCGCCGGAAGATCGGCGCCGAGCGGATCCGCACGGTGCACGGCGTCGGGTACGCGCTGGAGACCCCGACGCCATGAGCGGCGGGCCGGACGGACCGAGAAGCCCCGGCGAGCCCTGGGGCGGCGTGCGACCGTTCTCGATCAAGACCAAGCTGGGTGCGCTGGTCGTCATCTCGGTGCTGATCACCACCGGCCTGATGATGATCGCCATGCGCACCGAGACGGAGCTCCGCTTCATCACGGTCTTCTCCATGATCGCCACCCTGCTCATCACGCAGTTCGTGGCGCACTCGCTCACCGCGCCGCTGGACGAGATGAACAAGGTGGCCCGGTCGATCTCGCACGGCGACTACACCCGCCGGGTCTCCGAGGGGCGCCGGGACGAGCTGGGCGACCTCGCCGGGACGATCAACGTCATGGCCGACGAGCTCGAGGCCCAGGACCTGCAGCGCAAGGAGCTGGTGGCCAACGTCTCGCACGAGCTGCGCACGCCCATCGCGGGCCTGCGCGCGGTCCTGGAGAACGTGGTCGACGGCATCGCCGAGGCCGACCCCGAGACGATGCGCACGGCCCTGAAGCAGACCGAGCGGCTCGGCCGGCTGGTGGAGACGCTGCTCGACCTCTCCCGCCTCGACAACGGCGTCGTACCGCTGCGCAAGCGGCGCTTCGAGGTGTGGCCCTACCTGTCCGGGGTGCTCAAGGAGGCCAACATGGTCGCCTCCGCCCGCGCCACCATGGGGTCCGGCGGCGCGCACACGCGCACGGACGTCCATCTGCACCTGGACGTGTCCCCGCCGGAGCTCACCGCGCACGCGGACCCGGAGCGCATCCACCAGGTCGTCGCGAACCTCATCGACAACGCCGTCAAGCACAGCCCGCCGCACGGCCGGGTGACGGTGAAGGCGCGGCGCGGGGCGCAGCCGGAGTCGCTGGAGCTGGAGGTCCTGGACGAGGGTCCCGGCATTCCGCGCTCGGAGTGGCGCCGGGTCTTCGAGCGGTTCAACCGGGGAGCCGTCCGCCGCCCGCACGGGCCGGGCAGCGACGGCGGCACCGGGCTCGGGCTCGCGATCGCCCGCTGGGCGGTCGATCTGCACGGCGGCCGGATCGGAGTGGCCGAATCCGAGCGGGGATGCCGGATTCTTGTCACTCTTCCGGGAGAGCCGTCCGTGCCAAGTTGACGTAAAGTTCGCACCGGAGCCACAAGATCACGAGCGTCCGCGTCGCCGAGCGACCGGTGGACACGTGTGATCAGGCGGAGAGCCGGCGCAGGTCGGCCCGGGTCCGCACGCATTGCGTGCGCGACCTGCGTCGACGCACCCGTTTCCGAGGGCAACCGCGCTTGTTTCCCGCCATTTCCACCCCCGAAACACACTCTTCGATGTGACATACGCGACGATGCGGTGACCCGACCTGACCTTCCCCCTCGGGGAGGCGTAGCCTTTATTCCCGCTGTCCATCACCTTGTGAAGCGGAAGAGGGCGGTTGCCGCCGTGTCGCCACAGTCCCCCAGTAACGCATCGAGCATCTCGACCGACGCGGACCAAGCGGGCAAGAACCCCGCTGCCGCGTTCGGTCCGAACGAGTGGCTCGTCGACGAGATCTATCAGCAGTACCTCCAGGACCCGAATTCGGTAGACCGTGCCTGGTGGGACTTCTTCGCCGACTACAAGCCGGGCGCCGCCAGCACTCCGGCTCCGGCGGGTACTGCGGCCGCGGGGGCCGCAGGGACCACCACCGCGCCCGCGGCGCCGGCCCCGGCCGCGCCCGCCGCTCCGGCTCCCGCGCCGGCCCCGGCCGCCGCCCCGAAGCCCGCGGCCGCCGCCCCGGCGCCCGCGAAGCCCGCCCCGGCCCCGAAGCCGGCCGCGAAGGCCGCGCCCGCCGCCGCGTCCGCGGACGGTCCCGAGTTCGTGACGCTGCGCGGTCCGTCCGCCGCGGTCGCCAAGAACATGAACGCCTCCCTGGAGCTGCCCACGGCCACGTCCGTGCGCGCGGTCCCGGTGAAGCTGCTGTTCGACAACCGCATCGTCATCAACAACCACCTGAAGCGCGCCCGGGGCGGGAAGATCTCCTTCACGCACCTGATCGGCTTCGCGATGGTGCAGGCCATCAAGGCCATGCCGTCGATGAACTGGTCGTTCGGCGAGAAGGACGGCAAGCCGACCCTCGTCAAGCCGCCGCACGTCAACCTCGGCCTGGCCATCGACCTGGTGAAGCCCAACGGCGACCGCCAGCTCGTCGTGGCCGCCATCAAGAAGGCCGAGACGCTGAACTTCTTCGAGTTCTGGCAGGCCTACGAGGACATCGTCCGTCGCGCCCGCGACAACAAGCTGACGATGGACGACTTCACCGGCGTCACGGTCTCCCTGACCAACCCCGGCGGCCTCGGCACCGTCCACTCCGTGCCGCGTCTGATGCCCGGCCAGTCCGTGATCATGGGCGTCGGCTCCATGGACTACCCGGCGGAGTTCCAGGGCACCTCCCAGGACACCCTGAACAAGCTCGGCATCTCGAAGGTCATGACGCTCACGTCGACCTACGACCACCGGGTCATCCAGGGCGCCGCCTCCGGCGAGTTCCTGCGCGCCGTCGCCAACCTGCTGCTCGGCGAGAACGGCTTCTACGACGACATCTTCGAGGCGCTGCGCATCCCCTACGAGCCGGTCCGCTGGCTCAAGGACATCGACGCCAGCCACGACGACGACGTCACCAAGGCCGCCCGGGTCTTCGAGCTGATCCACTCCTACCGGGTCCGCGGCCACGTCATGGCCGACACCGACCCGCTGGAGTACCGCCAGCGCAAGCACCCCGACCTGGACATCACCGAGCACGGCCTCACCCTGTGGGACCTGGAGCGCGAGTTCGCCGTCGGCGGCTTCGCCGGCAAGTCCCTGATGAAGCTGCGCGACATCCTCGGCGTGCTGCGCGACTCGTACTGCCGCACCATCGGCATCGAGTTCATGCACATCCAGGACCCCAAGCAGCGCAAGTGGATCCAGGACCGCGTCGAGCGCCCGCACACCAAGCCGGAGCGCGAGGAGCAGCTGCGCATCCTGCGCCGCCTGAACGCCGCTG
The DNA here is from genome assembly GCF_044328485.1 of Streptomyces sp. NPDC017936. Classification (NCBI taxonomy): domain Bacteria; kingdom Bacillati; phylum Actinomycetota; class Actinomycetes; order Kitasatosporales; family Streptomycetaceae; genus Streptomyces; species Streptomyces sp. NPDC017936. Next base: position 165,232 of record NZ_JBIRHK010000004.1, read on the forward strand.
AGGCCTTCGAGACGTTCCTGCAGACCAAGTACGTCGGTCAGAAGCGCTTCTCCCTGGAGGGCGGCGAGTCCGTCATCCCGCTGCTGGACGCGGTCATCGACAGCGCCGCCGAGTCGCGCCTGGACGAGGTCGTCATCGGCATGGCCCACCGCGGCCGCCTGAACGTGCTGGCCAACATCGTCGGCAAGTCCTACGCGCAGATCTTCCGCGAGTTCGAGGGCAACCTCGACCCGAAGTCGATGCACGGCTCCGGCGACGTGAAGTACCACCTGGGCGCCGAGGGCACCTTCACCGGCCTGGACGGCGAGCAGATCAAGGTCAGCCTGGTCGCGAACCCCTCGCACCTGGAGGCCGTGGACCCGGTCCTGGAGGGCGTCGCCCGCGCCAAGCAGGACATCATCAACAAGGGCGGCACGGACTTCACCGTCCTGCCGGTGGCGCTGCACGGCGACGCGGCCTTCGCGGGCCAGGGCGTCGTGGCCGAGACCCTGAACATGTCGCAGCTGCGCGGCTACCGCACCGGCGGCACGGTCCACATCGTCATCAACAACCAGGTCGGCTTCACCGCGGCCCCCGAGTCCTCCCGCTCGTCGATGTACGCGACGGACGTGGCGCGGATGATCGAGGCCCCGATCTTCCACGTGAACGGCGACGACCCGGAGGCCGTGGTCCGCGTCGCGCGGCTCGCCTTCGAGTTCCGCCAGGCGTTCAACAAGGACGTGGTGATCGACCTCATCTGCTACCGCCGCCGCGGTCACAACGAGTCGGACAACCCGGCCTTCACCCAGCCGCTGATGTACGACCTGATCGACAAGAAGCGCTCGGTGCGCAAGCTGTACACCGAGTCCCTCATCGGTCGCGGCGACATCACGCTGGAAGAGGCCGAGCAGGCGCTGCAGGACTACCAGGGCCAGCTGGAGAAGGTCTTCACGGAGGTCCGCGAGGCCACCGCGCAGCCGGCCGCCGCGCCGGCCCACGACCCGCAGGACGGCTTCCCGGTCGCGGTCCCGACCGCGGTCTCCTCGGAGGTCGTCAAGCGGATCGCCGAGTCCCAGGTCAACATCCCCGACCACATCACCGTCCACCCGCGTCTGCTGCCGCAGCTCCAGCGCCGGGCGGCCATGGTCGAGGACGGCACCATCGACTGGGGCATGGGCGAGACCCTCGCGATCGGCTCCCTCCTGCTGGAGGGCGTCCCGGTCCGGCTCGCGGGCCAGGACTCCCAGCGCGGCACCTTCGGCCAGCGGCACGCGGTGATCATCGACCGTGAGACGGGCGAGGACTTCACCCCGCTGCTGTACCTCTCCGAGGACCAGGCCCGCCTGAACGTCTACAACTCCCTGCTCTCCGAGTACGCGGCGATGGGCTTCGAGTACGGCTACTCGCTGGCCCGCCCCGACGCGCTCGTGATGTGGGAGGCGCAGTTCGGCGACTTCGTCAACGGCGCGCAGACGGTCGTGGACGAGTTCATCTCGTCGGCGGAGCAGAAGTGGGGCCAGACGAGCGGTGTCACGCTCCTCCTCCCCCACGGCTACGAGGGCCAGGGCCCGGACCACTCGTCCGCCCGCCCGGAGCGCTTCCTGCAGCTCTGCGCCCAGAACAACATGACGGTCGCGATGCCGACCTCGCCGTCGAACTACTTCCACCTCCTGCGGTGGCAGGTCCACAACCCGCACCACAAGCCGCTGGTCGTCTTCACCCCGAAGTCGATGCTGCGCCTGAAGGCCGCCGCGTCGAAGGCGGAGGAGTTCACCGCGGGCCAGTTCCGCCCGGTCATCGGCGACGGTTCCGTGGACCCGGCCGCGGTCCGCAAGGTCGTCTTCTGCGCCGGCAAGGTCTACTACGACCTCGAGGCCGAGCGTCAGAAGCGCGGCGTCACGGACACCGCGATCATCCGTATCGAGCGCCTGTACCCGCTGCCGGGTGCCGAGCTCCAGGCCGAGATCGCCAAGTACCCGAACGCCGAGAAGTACCTGTGGGCCCAGGAGGAGCCGGCCAACCAGGGCGCCTGGCCGTTCATCGCCCTGAACCTGATCGACCACCTGGACCTGGCCGTCGGCGCCGACGTCCCGCACGGCGAGCGCCTGCGCCGCATCTCGCGGCCGCACGGCTCGTCGCCGGCGGTCGGCTCGGCGAAGCGGCACCAGGCGGAGCAGGAGCAGCTGGTGCGCGAGGTGTTCGAGGCCTAGGCCGCACCGCACCGCACACGGGCAAGGCCCGGTCCCGGTTCTCCGGGGCCGGGCCTTGCCCGTGCGCCCTCACGGGCGTACGCCGTGGCGCCGGGCCGTGAGGCGGCGAGGGCCCCGGCGCGCCTCGTGCACGGCCGCCGCTACGTAGGCTTGTGCGTGGCACCACCGTCCCGTACGAGCGCAGGAGAGCAGTCCGGATGTACTTCACCGACCGAGGCATCGAAGAACTCGAGAAGCGGCGCGGCGAGGAGGAGGTCACCTTCGAGTGGCTCGCCGAGCAGCTGCGCACGTTCGTCGACCTGAACCCGGACTTCGAGGTACCGGTGGAGCGACTGGCGACGTGGCTGGCGCGGCTGGACGACGAGGACGACGAGTAGGTCCGCCGGACGCGTCGGCCACCGGACGGGTCGGCCGCCGCGTCCGCTGCCGGACGCGTCGGCTGTGCGAGGGGCGCCCCGTGGGGCGCCCCTTTTCGTGTGCGGCGCGGCGGGCGCGTTCGGGTGACGCGTCGCCTCCGGTCCGGGACGGTCACCGGAAGAGGTGTCTTGACTTCCCGCAACCGCGATATATCGTGAATGACAGTAGTCGCGATAGTGCGTGTCGTGTCGTCGAGGAGGTCTGCACCATGTCCGAGTGGTCCGTCGCGGAGCCGAGCAAGCTCACTTTCGACGAGCCGGTGAGCGAACTGCACGTGCGCGTCGTCGCCGGCACGGTGAACGTGGTGGGGACCGACGAGCCCGCCGCCCGTCTCGAGGTGTCCCACATCGAGGGACCACCCCTGGTGGTGACCCATCGGGAGGGGGTGCTGACGGTGGCGTACGAGGACCTGCCCTGGAAGGGCTTCCTCAAGTGGCTCGACCGCAAGGAGTGGCGGCGCAGTGCCGTCGTCTCCCTCGCCGTTCCGGCACGGACCCGCGTGGAGGTGGGCGCGGTGAGCGCCGGGGCGGTCGTCTCGGGCATCGACGGGCACACCGAGGTGAGGGGCGTCTCCGGGGACACGACCCTGGTGCGGCTCACGGGCCCGGTGCGCGCGGACACGGTCTCGGGGAGCCTGGAGGCCCAGGCCCTCGGCGGCGACCTGCGGTTCCACTCCGTCTCCGGGGACCTGACCGTCGTCGAGGCCGGCTCCTCCGTGAAGGCCGACTCGGTGAGCGGATCGATGATCGTCGACCTCGATCCGACGAGCCGTCCCACCACCATCAGCCTGACCAGCGTCTCCGGCGAGATAGCGATCCGGCTGCCACACCCGGCGGACGCGGAGGTGGAGGCCAACACCGCGAGCGGCTCCGTCTCGAACGCCTTCGAGGACCTCAGGGTCAGCGGCCAGTGGGGCGCCAAGCGCATCACCGGCCGGCTCGGCGCGGGCAACGGCAGCCTGAAGGCGACGACGGTCTCCGGTTCGATCGCCCTGCTGCGCCGCCCGCCGGCCGAGGACGAGCCGTGGGAGCCGGAAGCCGCCACCGCGGCCGACGGCGCCTCCGCCACGCCGGGGGAGAATTCCTCTTCCGGCCCGGCCGACGCGACCTCGTCCGGCGACGCGGCCGACAGCACGACCGACAAGAAGGTGCTCTGACATGCCCCCCGTCTTCGCCCACGGCCGCCTCCGCCTCTACCTGCTGAAGCTCCTGGACGAGGCCCCGCGCCACGGCTACGAGGTGATCCGTCTCCTGGAGGAGCGCTTCCAGGGGCTGTACGCGCCCTCCGCGGGCACCGTCTACCCGCGCCTGGCCAAGCTGGAGGCCGAGGGCCTGGTCACCCACACCACCGAGGGCGGCCGCAAGGTGTACGCCATCACCGACGCCGGCCGCGCCGAGCTGGCCGGCCGCAGCGGCGAGCTGGCCGACCTGGAGCTGGAGATCCGCGAGTCCGTCGCGGAACTGGCCGCCGAGATCCGGGCCGACGTACGCGGCGCCGCGGGCGACCTGCGCCGCGAGATGCGGGCGGCGGCCTCCCAGGCGCGCCAGGGCCCCCGGCCGGGCGTCGGCGAGTCCGGGGAGTACGGCGAGTCCGGGGAGTACGGCGACAAGGAGTCCTGGCGCGCCGCCAAGGAGGAGATGCGCCGCGTCAAGCAGGAGTGGAAGGAACAGGCGCGCCGGGCCAAGGACGAGAGCCGCCGGGCCCGCGAGGAGGCCCAGCGGGCCCGGCGCCAGGCGAAGGAGGCCCAGGACCGGGCCCGCGCCCAGGCCCAGGAGGAGGTGCAGCGCATAGCGCGACGCGTCCAGGAGCAGGTCCAGGACCACTTCGCCCGCGGCGACTGGCCGACGGGCGTACGGGAGGGCCTGACCGAACTGGCCAAGGAGTTCGGCGAGTTCGGGAAGGACTTCGGGAAGGAGTTCGGCAAGGACTTCGGTTTCGGCCGCGGCACCGGCGACGGCAGCCGCGGCACGGAAGGCGCCGCGGCGGCCGAGGGGCCCGTGTACTCCCGGACCCCGGAGGACTTCCCCGCCGGCTACGAGCCGTCCTGGGCCCACGAGGACACCAGCGGCGACCCGGCCCGCGACCTGGACCGCCTGCTGGACCGCTTCCGCGACGACATCCGCGACGCGGCGCGCGACCACGGCGTCACCGGCGGCCAGCTCCGCGAGGCACGCCGGCACCTGTCGACGGCGGCGGCGCACATCGGGGCGATACTGCGCGCGCCCAAGGCCTGAGAGCCCAAGGCCTGAGAAGGGGGCCGCTCAGCCCGCCTCGGCCTCGGCCTCTCCCCCGCCGTACAGCACGCGGGTCAGCGCGGCGTGGGTGACGCCGTGGTCGGCGAGGACCTCGGCGGGCGGGCCGGGGCGAGTGGTCAGGGCGAGGAGGAGGTGCTCGTCGCCGATGTGCCGGTCGCGGTGGGCCAGGACGATGCGCAGGGACTTCTCGAAAACGTCCTTGGCGTCGCGCCCGAAGCCGGGGCGGCCCGTCCGGCCACTCCGGTCGCCGGACATCGCCCCGACGCCGTGCACCTCCTCGACCCGCGAGACGATCTCCGAGACGTCGATGCCGAGGCCGGCGAGGGCGTCGGTGTCGGCCCGGGACAGGCCCGCGCGCCGGCGCACCTCGCCCAGCGCCTGCCGTACCGGCTCCCTGCGCTCCGCCGGGAGGCCGAGGGCGGTCAGCGCGAAGGACCCGCGGCTCGCCTCCCGGTCCAGCAGCGCGAGCAGCAGATGTTCGGGCCCCACGGTCCGCACCCCCTCGCTCCGGCACCGCTCGACGGCTTCGCGCACCACGGCGCGGGCGTCCTTCGTGAACCGTTCGAACATCACTGCCTCCCGTACTTCTTGTGCACGGCCTGCCTGCTGACTCCCAGTTCCGCGGCGATCTCCTGCCACGACCAGCCCTGATGGCGCGCGCTGCGCACCTGCACCGCCTCCAGCTGCTCCAGCAGCCGGCGCAGGGCGGCGACGGCGCGCAGTCCGACCCGTGGATCGCGGTCGCCTGCGCGTTCGGCGAGATCCGTTGCTTCGGTCATGACGTCAACGTACGTTGACACCCGGGCGGGCGTCAACCCTGGTTGACAGACGGCGGTGCCGGCATGCGAAAGGCGGGTCCGGACATCCGGACCCGCCGAAGGGGTGACGGCGACCGCGCCGACGCCCGTCAGGAGTGCGTGAGGACGATCTTGCCGAACTGGTCACCGGACGCGAGGCGCTCGAAGCCCTCACGCGCCCGGTCGAGGGGAAGCACCTCGTCGATGACGGGGCGGACGCCGGTGGTGGCGCAGAAGGCGAGCAGGTCCTCCAGCTCGTCCTTGGTGCCCATGGTGGAACCGACCACCTTGAGCTCGAGGAAGAAGATCCGCGTCAGCTCGGCGTGCGAAGGACGGTCGCCGCTGGTGGCGCCGGAGATGACGAGCGTGCCTCCGGGCCGCAGGGACTTCACGGAGTGGGACCAGGTGGCCGCGCCCACGGTCTCGATCACGGCGTCCACCCGCTGCGGCAGCCGCGCCCCCGGCTCCACCGCCTCGACGGCGCCGAGCTCCAGCGCCCGCTTCCGCTTGGCCTCGTCCCGGCTGGTCGCGAAGACCCGCAGTCCGGCGGCCTTCCCGAGGACGATCGCGGCCGTGGCGACCCCGCCGCCGGCGCCCTGGACGAGGACGGAGTCGCCCGGCCGTACGCCGGCGTTGGTGAAGAGCATGCGGTAGGCCGTCAGCCAGGCGGTGGGCAGGCAGGCGGCCTCCTCGAAGGACAGCTCCTTCGGCTTGGGCAGGATGTTCCAGGTCGGCACGGCGACCTGCTCGGCGAAGGTGCCCTGGTAGCGCTCGGTCAGGATGGAACGGGGCTCGTCGGGTCCGACCCCGTGCCCGCTCTGCCCGATCACGGAGTGCAGGACGACCTCGTTGCCGTCCTCGTCGACGCCGGCGGCGTCACACCCGAGGATCATCGGCAGTTTGTCCTCTGCGAGGCCCACGCCCCGCAGCGACCAGAGGTCGTGGTGGTTGAGGGAGGCGGCGCGAACGGTGACGGTGCTCCATCCGGGACGGGCCCCGGGGGCCGGACGCTCCCCCAACTCCAGTCCGGAGAGCGGCTGGTCACGGTCGATTCGAGCGGCGTAGGCGGCGAACATGAAGCCGACGATAGGTTCCGTGGACGGCTGACGAAACCGGACGGCGCTGTGAGACATGCCCTCTTGCCAACGCGCATCCCGTACGACGCGCCGACCGGGCACTCCGCGGACGTGCCGGCCGGCCCCGGCCGCCGGGGCCGGAGTCCGTCCGGGCCGCTCCGGGGGGGCGGCGGGCGGATGCCCTGGAACCGGTGACCCGCCCCGTCCCGTCCGGACGGACCGACGGGGGCGAAAGGAATGGCCCCGTCCGGTCGGACGGGGCCACCCGGAAGCCGCACGTCAGCGACGCGCGACCCCCTCGGCCCGGGCCGCCGCCGCCACGGCCGCCGTGACCGCGGGAGCCACCCGCTCGTCGAAGGGCGACGGGATGACGTAGTCCGCGGCGAGGTCGTCGCCGACGACCCCGGCCAGCGCCTCGGCCGCCGCGATCTTCATGCCCTCGGTGATCCGGGACGCCCGCACCTGCAGGGCGCCCGCGAAGATCCCCGGGAACGCCAGCACGTTGTTGATCTGGTTCGGGAAGTCCGACCGCCCGGTCGCGACGACCGCCGCGTACTTGTGGGCGACGTCCGGGTGCACCTCGGGATTCGGGTTGGCCATGGCGAAGACGAACGCGCCCTGCGCCATCGAGGCCACCGCCTCCTCCGGGACCGTGCCGCCGGAGACGCCGATGAAGACGTCGGCACCGGCCAGCGCGTCCTCCAGCGAGCCGGTGAGCCCCGCCTTGTTGGTGAACCCGGCCAGCTCGCGCTTGACGTCGGTCAGGTCCTCCCGGTCCGCCGAGACGATGCCCTTGCGGTCGGTGACCGCGACGTCCCCGATACCGGCCTCGACCAGCATCTTGGCGATGGCGACACCGGCCGCGCCGGCGCCCGAGATGACGGCCCGCAGGTCGCCGACGGCGCGCCCGCTCAGCCGCGCCGCGTTCCGCAGCGCCGCCAGCGTCACGACCGCCGTGCCGTGCTGGTCGTCGTGGAAGACCGGGATGTCCAGCGCCTCCTGGAGCCGGCGCTCGATCTCGAAGCACCGGGGTGCCGAGATGTCCTCCAGGTTGACTCCGCCGAACGAGGGCGCGAGGCGCACCACGGTCTCGACGATCTCGTCCACGTCCGTGCAGGCGAGCGCGATCGGGACCGCGTCCACACCGCCGAACTGCTTGAACAGGATCGCTTTGCCTTCCATCACCGGAAGGGACGCCTCCGGCCCGATGTCCCCGAGCCCGAGGACCGCCGTGCCGTCGGTGACGACGGCCACGACGGACGACTTCCAGGTGTAGTCGTTCACCAGCTCCGGCTGTTCCGCGATCGCGGTGCACACGCGCGCGACGCCGGGAGTGTAGGCGAGGGACAGGTCGTCCTTGTCACGGACCGGGACGGTGGCCTGCACGGCCATCTTTCCGCCCCGGTGCAACGCGAACACCGGGTCGAACGGGTCGAGGGGCTCCGCACCGCCCTCCTGGCCCGTTCGGTCCGCTTCGCTCTCGCTGCGAGGATTGACGATCTCCGCTGCCACTGTGTCTTACCCCTTAGGTGTTCATGGTTTGAGGGTGGCCACTCCTGGTGAGAAGTGGGCGGGCACCGCGCAGGACCCAGTGGTGTCCCGTACGGGCACCTGCGCGTCGGGCGCGCCGCACACGCGCCCTGAGCCCCGGATGAGGGGTGTAAAGAACCTTCATACCGGACGGACACCACCGACGACGAGTCCAATCCGTGCAAGGTCACACGCCGCGGTTTGCGGAATCCCCACAGCCCGCGCGTTCGCCCCCGGCGCAGTCATATCCCAGTGACATGACTCATGCGCGACGGGCGGACGCGTCCCGGCCGAACTCTTGACACGGGCTCAAGTCGGCGTACGGACCGCGTCACGACCGACCGCATCGCGAGACGAACCGAAGATCTTACGGCCGGAAGGACGGATTCCCGCAGATGGTGCGGCAGCCTCCGGTCGTGATGTACCGGACTGGTGCGGTTCGGGGGTCGCCCGTTATCCGATTTTGACATGACAGCCCCCCTGAATGGCGTCGTCCGAATGGCAAGATGCGGTCATCACACGAGGTCGCGACACCCGAAGGTGTGTGTTCTCGTCGACCCATCGGCATCTCCATCCATCCGCCGGAGGCACTCACCATGACCGCACGCTCCATCCGCCGTACCACCGCCGCTCGCACCCGGCTAGCCGCGGTCGGTTCCCTCGCGGTCGCGGGCGCCCTGCTGCTCACCGCTTGTGGTGACCAGACGAAGGACGGCGGCTCCGGGAACAGCGACAGCGCCTCGACCAGCACTGCTCCCCTGGCCGACAAGCTGCCCGAGGCGATCGCCGACAAGGGCGTCATCCGGGTCGGTTCGGACATCGCGTACGCGCCGGTCGAGTTCAAGGACAGCTCCGGCAAGACGGTGGGCATCGACCCCGACATCGCCGAGGCGCTGGGCAAGCAGCTCGGTGTGAAGTTCGAGTTCCAGAACGCGACGTTCGACACGCTCATCGGCGGTCTGGCGTCCAAGCGCTACGACATCGCCATGTCGGCCATGACCGACACCAAGGACCGCCAGGAGGGCATCGACGCCGACACCGGCAAGAAGGTCGGTTCGGGCGTCGACTTCGTCGACTACTTCACCGCCGGCGTCTCGCTCTACACCAACAAGGGCGACAACCAGGGCATCAAGACCTGGGACGACCTGTGCGGCAAGACCATGGCGGTGCAGCGCAACACCTTCTCGCACGACCTCGCCAAGGAGCAGGCGGCGAAGTGTACGAAGGACGGCAAGGGAGCCCTCAAGATCGAGGACTTCGCCACCAACCCCGAGGCCGAGACCCGCATGCGCTCCAAGGGCGCGGACGTCGTCTCCGCCGACTTCCCGATCGCGGCCTACTCCGTGAAGAACGCCGGCGGCGGCAAGTACTTCGAGATCGTCGGCGACCAGGTCGAGGCGGGCCCGTACGGCATCGCCGTCGCCAAGGACAACACGCAGCTGCGCGACGCGCTCCAGGCGGCGGTCCAGGCGATCATCGCCAACGGCGAGTACAAGAAGATCGTCGAGAAGTGGGGTGTCGCGGACGGCGCGATCACCGAGGCCAAGGTCAACGGCGGTTCCTGAGAACCGGCCCCCGTCGACTCGGCTCTGAAAGGCACCACTCGTGACTGTTGACGTCCACAAGACGGACGGTCCCGACGCGACGCCCCCCGCCGGGCCGGAGGCCATCAAGGCCATCCCGGTCCGGCACCCGGGGCGCTACGTGTCCGCGATCGTCGCCATCGCGCTGCTGGGCGCGGTCGTCTACGCCTTCGCGCAAGGCAAGATCAACTGGGGCGCGATCCCCGACTACTTCTTCGACGACCGCATCCTCGACGGCGTCTGGAACACCCTGCTGCTCACCGTGCTGTCCATGGTGATCGGCATCGCCGGCGGCATCCTGCTCGCCGTGATGCGGCTGTCGAAGAACCCCGTGACCTCGTCGATCGCCTGGTTCTACATCTGGTTCTTCCGGGGCACGCCGGTCCTGGTCCAGCTCTTCGTCTGGTTCAACCTCGGCCTGGTCTTCGAGTACATCAACCTGGGTCCGATCTACAAGGACTACTGGTCGTCCTTCATGACGCCGCTGCTGACGGCGCTGCTCGGCCTGGGCCTCAACGAGGCCGCGTACATGGCCGAGATCTGCCGCGCCGGCCTGCTCTCGGTCGACGAGGGACAGACCGAGGCGGCGCACGCCCTGGGCATGAGCCACACCAGGACGCTCCGCCGGATCGTCATCCCGCAGGCGATGCGCGTGATCGTGCCGCCCACGGGCAACGAGGTCATCAACATGCTGAAGACGACCTCGCTCGTCTCGGCGGTCCAGTTCTACGATCTGTTCAAGGAAGCGCAGGACATCGGTCAGAACGCGGGCTCCACGGTCGAGATGTACTTCCTCGCGGCCGCCTGGTACCTGATCATGACCTCGATCCTGAGCGTCGGGCAGTACTACGTCGAGCGGTACTACGCGCGCGGCGCGAGCCGCACCCTGCCGCCGACGCCGCTCCAGCGCTTCAAGGCCGCCGTCCTGCCCGCGCGCCGCACGAAGGGAGTCACGGCATGACGCAGTCTCCCCACGCCATGGTGAAGGCCGAGGGCGTCCACAAGTCCTTCGGCGCGGTCGAGGTCCTCAAGGGCATCGACCTGGAGGTGAAGGCCGGCGAGGTGTTCTGCCTCATCGGTCCGTCCGGCTCCGGCAAGTCGACCTTCCTGCGCTGCATCAACCACCTGGAGAAGATCAACGCCGGCCGGCTGTACGTCGACGGCGAGCTGGTCGGCTACCGCCAGAAGGGCGACAAGCTGTACGAGCTGAAGGACAGCGAGGTCGCCCTCCAGCGCCGGGACATCGGCATGGTGTTCCAGCGGTTCAACCTCTTCCCGCACATGACGGCGGTGGAGAACGTCATGGAGGCGCCGGTCCAGGTCAAGGGCGCCAACAAGGCCCGGACCAAGGAGCGCGCGATGCAGCTCCTGGAGCGCGTGGGCCTCGCCGACAAGGCCGGGAACTACCCCTCGCAGCTCTCCGGCGGCCAGCAGCAGCGCGTGGCCATCGCCCGGGCCCTGGCCATGGACCCGAAGCTGATGCTGTTCGACGAGCCGACCTCGGCGCTCGACCCGGAGCTGGTCGGCGACGTCCTCGACGTCATGCGCGACCTGGCCGAGTCCGGCATGACGATGGTCGTCGTCACCCACGAGATGGGCTTCGCCCGCGAGGTCGGCGACAGCCTGGTCTTCATGGACGGCGGTGTGGTCGTCGAGTCCGGCAACCCGCGCGACGTCCTGACCGATCCGCAGCACGAGCGGACGCAGGCCTTCCTGTCCAAGGTGCTGTAACCCGCGGCACGCGGAGAGGGGCGGTACGGAGACTCCGTACCGCCCCTCTCCGCGTGCCGGCCGGCGTCCGGGGTCACTTCAGCGCGAGCAGCAGCGCGTCCGACGGCGAGCACCACACCGGCCGGGCCTCGCCGAAGCCCCGCGCGAGCAGCTCGCGCGCGTGCCAGGCCGCCGAGGGCGTGTCGCCGTCGGCGTGCTCGCCGTAGATCTCGAAGCGGCGGGCGGTGGGCCCGGCGAGGGCCGGGTCGGCGGCGGCCAGCCGCCACCACTCGGCCCAGTCGACGGCGCCGGCCGCCTTGGCCCGGTCCATGCGGGCGTGCCGCAGGGCGCGCTCGGCCGCGTTGATCCGGGGCGTGCTCTCGTCGATCATGTGGTCCGCGTTCATGAAGACACCGCCGTCGCGGACGAGTCCCGCGACCTGACCGTAGAGGGCCGCGAGGGGTTCGCTGTGCAGCCAGTGCAGGGCCGTGGCGGTCAGCACGGCGTCGTAGGAGTCGTACGGCAGCCCCGCCGGCCAGTCCGGGTCCTTGAGGTCGGCGGTCACCAGGGTGACGCGGTCGTCGTCGGCGAAGGTGCCCTCGGCGATGGCGAGGAGGGCCGGGTCGAGGTCCACGCCGGTGCTGGTGGCCGCGGGGAACCGGCGCAGCAGCCGGGCGGTGATGCTGCCGGTGCCGCAGGCGAGGTCGAGGACGCGCGGCGCGGTGCCGACGAGGGCCTCGACCATGTCGAGCATGATGCGGAAGCGGTCCTCCCGGTCGGGCATGTACCACTCCTGCTGCCGGTCCCAGCTGTCCTGCCAGGCCTGCCAGTCGGTTCCCGTGGTCGTGGTCATGGGATCCCCCTCCTCAGCGGGCGCGCGTAATACCCTGAAAGCACGATCAGCTGTTACCCGACCGCACCCACGACCATAGAGCCCCTCCGTAAGGACTACAAGTGGAACTGGCCTATTACTCGGACTACGCCGTACGCCTCGTCAACAGTGAGCAGCCGGCCCGGGGCAAGGACACGCTGACCTCGGTCGAGGCCGTCCGCGACCTGTTCGGCGTGAACCAGTCGGCGGCCCGCCGCGCCACCGACGCGGACGTCACCCGGTTCCGCTCGGTCCGGGCCCGGCTGCGCGCGGTCTTCGAGGCGGCCGACGGCGGCGACGAGACGCTCGCCGTGGACCTGCTGAACTCCCTGCTGCTGGAGTTCCCGGTCAGCCCGCAGATCTCCGGCCACGACTTCCGCGACGACGACGGCCGCCCCCTGTGGCACATGCACCTGGCCGACCACCCGTCGAACGCGACCGCGGGCTACGCGGCCATCGCCGCCATGGGCCTGGCCTTCCACCTGACGGAGTACGGCGTGGACCGCCTGGGCCTGTGCGAGGCGTCGCCGTGCCGCAACGCCTACCTGGACACCTCCACCAACCGCTCCCGGCGCTACTGCTCCGACCGCTGCGCCACCCGCGCCAACGTCGCCGCCTACCGCGCCCGCAAACGCCTGGAGGCCGACCGGTCGGCCAGCACCGGCCTGGCCGCCGACAGCGCCCAGCGCAGCACGGCCAGCGGCGAGCGCTGATCCCGCTCGGGCGGCCGGTAGCGGAACCGGACCGCGCCGAGGATCAGGTCGTCGGGCACGGTCCCGTAGTCGGTGCTGTCACCGCCGGCGTACGCGTTGTCCCCCAGCACCCACCAGCCGCCCTCACGGCGCTCCACGGCCCGCTTGACGACGAGCAGGTCCTGCTGGAAGGGGTGCCGCAGCACGACGACGTCACCGGGCCTGACCCGGGCGCCGTACCGCACCACCAGCCGGTCCCCGTGGTGCAGCGTGGGCACCATGGACGGGCCGGTCACCTCGGCCAGTCCGAAGGGCGCGGCCGCCCTCCCCCGCTCGGGCTCCTGCGACAGCTCCGGCATCGCCGGCACCTCCCCTGGTCCGTTCCTCCACCAGTCCCAGTCTGGCCCCCGACTTTTGTCCTAAGCCCATGGGGGCACTCGCGAAAACCCCTCTCGCAGGGAGTAATGTCCCACCTGAGAAGACGATCACGAGGAAGGAATGCTCCATGCTTTCCCGCCTGTTTGCCCCCAAGGTCAAGGTCAGCGCGCACTGCGACCTGCCCTGCGGCGTGTACGACCCGGCCCAGGCCCGCATCGAGGCGGAGTCGGTGAAGGCCGTGCAGGAGAAGATGGCCGCCAACGACGACCCGCACTTCCAGACGCGCGCCGCGATCATCAAGGAGCAGCGTGCCGAGCTCGCGAAGCACCACGTCTCCGTGCTGTGGAGCGACTATTTCAAGGCCCCGCACTTCGAGAAGTACCCGCAGCTGCACCAGCTGGTGAACGACACCCTGAAGGCCCTGTCGGCCGCCAAGGCCTCGACGGACCCCAAGACCGGTGAGAAGGCCCTGGAGCTGATCGCCGAGATCGACAAGATCTTCTGGGAGACCAAGAAGGCCTGATCCTCGATCATGCCCTCGGACCGGCAACCGCCTTGTTGCACGGTCTCCCCGACCGCACCCGGTACGCCGCCCGCCGCCCACGGCGACGACGGACCGGGTGCGGTTCTCCGCGTTCCGGCCCCTGCGCCGGGGCCGGGCCGCGGGTGCGGGTGCGGGTGCGGGTGCGGAACGGCGGAGGCCGCCGCGCGGTCCCGCCTACGATCACCCCATGACCCACCGCATCCGCTGGACGCACGCCTTCATCGACCGGCCCGCCGACCGCTTCGAGCGGGCCTGCGCCTTCTGGACCGCCGTCACGGACACCCGCCTGTCCGCACCACGGGGCGACAAGGGCGAGTTCGTCACGCTGCTGCCGCAGGGCGCCGACGCGTGCGTGAAGGCCCAGGGGGTCGCCGAGGGCGCGGGCGGAGCGCACCTGGACTTCGGCGTCGAGGACGTGCCCGGGTTCGTGCGGGCCGCGCTGGAGCTCGGGGCGCGGACGGTCGCCCCGCACGCCGACTGGACCGTCCTGCGCTCCCCCGCCGGGCAGCTGTTCTGCGCGGTCCCCTGGAACGGCGAGTCCGTACGGCCGCCCGTGGTCGCCGGCAGCCGCCTGGACCAGGTCTGCCTGGACGTGCCGCCGTCCGCGTACGGGGCGGAAGTCGCCTTCTGGAGCGGGCTGTTGCCCGAGTGGACGTCCCGGCCGGGCGCACTGCCCGAGTTCCACTCGGTCGCGCCGCCGCCCGGACTGCCGATCCGCGTGCTGCTCCAGCGGCTGGACGAGGAACGCCCCCTCTCCGCCCACCTCGACCTGGCCTGCGGCCCGGACGTCGACGCCGTCCGCGCCCGGCACGAGCGGCTCGGCGCCACCCTCGTCGCCGCCCACCCCCACTGGACGGTGCTGCGCGATCCGGCGGGCGGCCTGTACTGCCTGACCGGACGCGACCCGGAGACGGGCGCGCCGCGGGCCGCGGCCGGCCGGTGACGACCGGTCGGGCCCCCGCGTACGGGCGCTGAACGGCCCCGGCGTTCGCGGCCGCCTCGCCCCGCCCTCCCTCGTCCGCCGCGACCGTCCCGTCCGGAGGGCACGCGGGATCGTCGGCCGTCGTCACACGACCGGGGCCCGTCGCCCTGTCCGGTGGCGACGCCTTGCCGCCTCGGGCACATCCGTCCCTCCCGTTCGGCCGTTCGGGGCGACGCCGGCCCCCGGCCGCGGGTCAGGAGGCCGGAGCCGTAGGGGATCCGGCCTCTTCGGCCGGGTCCGGGCGGTCCGGCTCCGCGTGCCCGTGCCGCTCCGGATGCCCGTGCTGCCCGGAGTGGCCGTGCTGCTCGACGCCGGGCTCGGTGTACGCCCCGCACTCGGGGTTGTGGCAGGGGCCCGCGACCCAGCGCGGTACCCAGGCTCCCAGCGTCTTGTGGCGCCGGACGACGGTGTCTACGGGCTGGCCGCAGGTGGGACAAACGTGGTGTTCCCTGTCCATGTCACCAGGGTAGGCCGGTCAGCGCTTGCGCGCGTAGACGCGGACCAGCACTCCGTTGCCGAAGGTGCGCACCGACTCCAGTGCGAAGTCGGACACCGAGAAGCCGGTGCCGCCGAACATCGGCATGCCCGAGCCGTAGACCTGCGGGTAGGTCTTGATGACGAGTTCGTCGATCTCGTCGAGGAGTTCGCCCGCGACCTGCGAACCGCCGCACAGCCAGATGCCGAGCTCGCCCTCCTCCGCCTTCAGCTCGCGGATCCGGCCGACGAGGTCGCCGTCGATCACCTCGACGTTCGGGTCGGGCGAGGCCCCGAGGGTGCGGGAGGCGACGAACTCGCGCAGATGGGCGTACGGGCTGGTGACGCCCGCGTCGAGGGCGAGCCGGTAGCTGCCGCGGCCCTGGACGACGGTGTCGAAGTGCCGGTGCTCCGCGTCCTTGATTCCCATCGGCTCGCGCGCCGGGGCGGCGATGGTCTCGGGGTAGTCCGAGGCGAGGAAGCCGGTGAACTCCTCGTCCAGGAAGGCGAACATCGAGGAGGCGTCGCCGTCGGGGTCGCCGATGAAGCCGTCGATGGAGCAGGCGACGTAGTACGTGAGCTTGCGCAAGCGGGTCTCTCTTCCCTCGGCCGGTCCCTGAACCACTCAAGTTGTAGTACTTCACTTGTAGTGGTTGCAAGATGTTTTCCCGCTTTTCCCGGGGGCGGGGGCAAGTGGGAGAGAGAGTTCCGCTTCTCCGGCGCCGTGCCGCGGACGCGCCGAGGCGGGTCCCGCACACCGTGGGGTGTGCGCGGGACCCGCCGGACCGGGACCCCCGGTGACCGTGCGGGGTCAGGAGCCGCGCGGTCCGGGGATCCCGGGGTCCTCAGCGAGCGCTCACGTGGTGCGCCGCGTGACGAACTCCGCCAGGGACAGCAGGCCGCCCGCCTCCTCGGGGTCGGGAACCGCCCTGGCCAGTTCGGACATCGCCCGGGCCATGTGGTCGGCCGCCTGTTCCTGCGCCCACGCCCGCCCGCCGGCCCGCTCGACGGCGAGCGTCGTGCGCTCCAGGTCCCCCGCGTCGTACGGCAGCGCGTACAGCTCGGCCAGCTCCGCGGCGGCCGGGGTGCCGGAGGTGAGCGCGGCGACCACCGGCAGGGACTTCTTGCGGGCGGCCAGGTCCGCGCCGGCCGGCTTGCCGGTGTGCCGCGGGTCGCCCCATATGCCGATCACGTCGTCGATGAGCTGGAAGGCGAGCCCGGCCGCCCGCCCGAACGCGTCCAGCGCCTCGACGTCCTCCTCGGGCGCCCCGGCGTACAGCGCGCCCAGGGCGCAGGCGCAGCCGAGCAGCGCGCCCGTCTTGGCCTCGGCCATGACGAGCACCTCGTCGAGGGTGACCTCGGCGGGGCCCCGCTTCTCCAGGGCCGTGTCCGTCTGCTGTCCGGCGCAGAGCTCGACCACGCAGGCCGCGAGGCGGGCGGCCGCCGCCGCGGACGCCGGGTGCGGGTCCTCCGCCAGCAGCCCGAGGGCCAGCGCCTGGAGGGCGTCCCCGGCGAGGATCGCGTCGGCGTCGCCGAACACGGTCCAGGCGGTGGGGCGGTGCCGGCGGGTGGTGTCCCGGTCCATCACGTCGTCGTGCAACAGCGTGAAGTTGTGGACCAGTTCCACCGCCGTGGCGGCCCGTACGGCGGCGGCGCGGGCCGCCGGACCGCCGAGGGCGGTGGCCCCGGCGAGCACGAGCGCGGGCCGGATCGCCTTGCCGGCGTTGCCCGCGGCCGGCGTGCCGTCCGCCTGCTCCCAGCCGAAGTGGTAGAGCGCGACCCGGCGCATCGGGCCGGGCAGCGAGTCGAGGGCGGCGCGCAGCGCGGGGTCGACCGACGCCCGGGCGTCCTCCAGGATCGCCGTCGCCTCCTGCCCGTCGGACGCCGCCGTCCTCCCGTCGCCCTGGCGTCCGACGCGCCCTCGCCGTCCACGCGTCTCGCCCGAGTGGGGCCTGGTCTCCGTCACGAAGTCGGTCATCGAGTCCCTCTCGCAGGGTCCGCGGACGGTGGCGGCGGCACTGCCCCCCGGCGCGCACGCCCCGGGTGTACCCGCCCCGACGGGCGGGGACACGGCGTGCGCGGGAGGGAGGTCACCGCCAGCGGCCGATCTCGACGTTCTCCAGCACGCCCAGCGCGTCCGGCACCAGCACGGCAGCCGAGTAGTAGGCCGTGACCAGGTACTGGATGATGGCCTGTTCGTTGATGCCCATGAACCGTACGGACAGGCTCGGCTCGATCTCGTCCGGGATGCCGCACTGGCGCAGGCCGATGACGCCCTGGTCCTGTTCGCCGAGACGCATCGCGATGATCGAGCTGGTCCGGGCCTCGGTGACCGGGATCTTGTTGCACGGATAGATCGGCACTCCGCGCCAGGTCGGGATCCGGTTGCCGCCGATGTCGATCGTCTCGGGGACGAGCCCGCGCTTGTTCAGCTCACGGCCGATGGCGGAGATCGCGCGGGGGTGGGCGAGCAGCATCTTGGTGCCGCGCCGCCTGCTGAGCAGTTCGTCCAGGTCGTCGGGTCCGGGGACGCCGTCGTGCGGCTGGATGCGCTGGTCGTACTCGCAGTTGTGGAGCAGACCGAACTCCCGGTTGTTGACCAGCTCGTGCTCCTGGCGCTCCTTCAACGCCTCGACGGTGAGCCGCAACTGCTGCTCGGTCTGGTTCATCGGCTGGTTGTACAGGTCGGCCACCCGCGTGTGGATCCGCAGCACGGTCTGGGCGATGCTCAGTTCGTACTCGCGCGGCCGGGCGTCGTAGTCGACGAAGGTGTGCGGGATGTCGGGCTCGCCCGCGTGCCCCGCGGCGAGGTCGACGGCCTTCTCCCCGTACTTGTTGGTGCGCTGGTGCGGGATCGCGCGCTGCCGCCGGACGTGCTCGCGCAGGGAGTCCGAGCGCTCCGCGACCTGCTCGAAGTCCCGGCGGGACAGGACCAGGACCGTGCTGGCGGTGTGGGCGCGCGCGGTGTACTCCCAGATGCAGTCGCCGTCGAGCAGCGCCTGGTCGCCGAAGTAGGCGCCGTCGGCGAGGACCCCGAGGACCTGGTCGTCGCCGTAGGGGCCGGTGCCGACCTTCTCGACCCGGCCGTGCGCCAGCAGGTAGACCTCGTCGGTCTGGCTGCCGAAGGACGCGATGACCTGGCCCGGCGCGAACTCGCGCTGCCGGCAGCGCGCGGCCAGCTCCGCGAGGACCTCCTCGTCCTCGTACGAGCGCAGCGGGGGCAGTTCGCCCAGTTCGGCGGGGATGACCTCGACGCGCTCTCCGGTCTTGACGAACGTGATCCGGCCGTCGCCGACCGCGTACGTCAGGCGCCGGTTGACGCGGTACGTGCCGCCCTGCACGTCCACCCAGGGCAGCGTCCGCAGCAGCCAGCGGGAGCTGATCTCCTGCATCTGCGGTGCGGACTTGGTCGTGGTGGCCAGGTTCCGCGCGGCCGCCGTACCGAGACTCTGCTGCGGCTTGTCCTGCGAGGTGCGGACCTCATCGCCTACCGACATAGAGAAATGCCCTCCCGGTCTGCACTGACGCCGTACTGCGTCGGTGCACTCGCTTCACGGTCAAGCCTTCCTCACTCAGCGTGCTCGTACCATTACACGAAAGAGCGGGAATGGATCAACGACGGAGGGGGCAGACCGGACCTTCGTGCCGAACGGTGTTCGACAATGGCCGGGTGACCGACACCGCCGCCCTGCGCCCCCGGCTTCCGTCCCCCCTCCAGGAGGTGTCCGACGACCGGTTCGCCCGGCACGGCGTACGGCTGCTGCTCAAGCGGGACGACCTGATCCACCCGGAGCTGGTCGGCAACAAGTGGCGCAAGCTCGTGCCGAACCTGCGGTCGGCGGACGGCCGGCCGATCGTCACCTTCGGCGGCGCCTACTCCAACCACCTGCGGGCCACGGCCGCCGCCGGCCGTCTGCTGGGCCTGACCACCGTCGGGGTGGTGCGCGGCGACGAGCTCGCGGACCGGCCGCTGAACCCGTCCCTGGCCCGCTGCGCGGCGGACGGGATGCGGCTGCACTTCGTCGACCGCCCGACCTACCGCCGCAAGACCGACCCGGACACGCTCGCGGCCGTCCTGCGCGCGGCCGGCGCGCCGGACGCGCACGTCGTCCCCGAGGGCGGGAGCAACGCGGCGGCCGTCCGCGGCTGCAGGGCGCTCGGCGAGGAACTGCGCGGCCACGCCGACGTCGTCGCCCTGGCCTGCGGCACGGGAGGCACCCTCGCCGGACTCGCCGCCGGCCTCGCTCCCGGGCAGCGGGCCCTGGGCATCCCGGTCCTCAGGGGCGGCTTCCTGGGCGACGGGATACGGGCGCTGCAGACGGAGGCCTTCGGCGGTCCCCGGGGCGACTGGCGGCTCGACGAG
The DNA here is from genome assembly GCF_044328485.1 of Streptomyces sp. NPDC017936. Taxonomy (NCBI): domain Bacteria; kingdom Bacillati; phylum Actinomycetota; class Actinomycetes; order Kitasatosporales; family Streptomycetaceae; genus Streptomyces; species Streptomyces sp. NPDC017936. The sequence goes on from NZ_JBIRHK010000004.1 coordinate 185,093, forward strand.
CGCTTCCACTTCGGCGGTTACGCCCGCACCACCCACGCCCTCGACGCCTTCGCCGAGGACTTCGCGCGGCGCCACGGACTGCCGGTGGAGCGCCTCTACGTCGCCAAGGCGCTGTACGGACTCGTCACCCTGGCCCAGGAGGGCGCCTTCCCGCGCGGCACCCGCCTGGCGGCGGTGGTGACGGGGGCGCCGTTCGAGGGCCGAGGGACGCCCTACCCGGCCTCCCGGTAGGCCGCCGCCTCCTCCAGGTCCAGCCGGCGCAGGAGCGTGCGGAGCATCTCGTCGTCGATGTAGCGGCCGTCGCGGAGGCGGACGAAGACCTCGCGTTCGGCGCTGATCATCTCGCGGGACAGGCGGCGGTAGGTGTCGTCGACGGTCTCCCCGGTGACCGGGTTGACCTGGCCGAGGCGCTCCCAGACGGCGTTGCGGCGGCGCTCCAGGACGGTGCGGAGACGGTCGGCGAGGGGCGCGGGCAGGGCGTTGCGCTCGTCGGAGAGGAGGGCGTCCAGGCGTTCCTCGGCGGCCCGGGAGGCCTGCGCCTGTGCGTTGGCCTCGGCGAGCGTCGCGCTCTGCGGGGAGGGTTCGGGGAACTTCAGCAGCCGGATCAGCGGGGGCAGGGTCAGGCCCTGCACGACCAGGGTGCCGATGACCGTGGTGAAGGTCAGGAAGAGGATGAGGTTGCGGTGCGGGAAGGGTTCGTCGCCGTGGTCGGCGGTGATCGGGACGGAGAAGGCGATGGCGAGCGAGACCACGCCCCGCATGCCGGCCCACGCGATGACGATCGGTCCCCGCCAGGTCGGGTTCTCCTCGCGCTCGCGGATGCGTCTCGACAGCAGCCGCGGCAGGAAGGTCGCCGGGTACACCCACAGGAAGCGGCAGGCGACCACCACGAGGAAGAGGGCGACGGCGTACCAGGCGGCGTCCAGGCCCCGGTAGGCGCCGAGGCCCTTCAGGACGACCGGCAGCTGCAGGCCGATCAGGGCGAAGACCGCCGACTCCAGGACGAAGGCGACCATCTTCCACACGGCCTCCTCCTGGAGGCGGGTGGCGAAGTCGACCTCCCACGCGCGGTGGCCGAGGTAGAGGGCGACGACGACCACGGCGATGACACCGGAGGCGTGGAACTGCTCGGCGGCCGCGTAGGCGACGAACGGGATCAGCAGGGAGAGCGTGTTCTGGAGCAGGGGCTCCTTCAGGTGGGTGCGCAGCCAGTGCAGCGGGGCCATCAGGATCAGGCCGACCGCGGTGCCGCCGAAGGCCGCGACCAGGAACTCCTCGATCCCGCCCGCCCAGGAGGCGCCCTCCCCGACCACGATCGCGACGGCCACCTTGTAGGCGGTGATCGCGGTGGCGTCGTTCAGGAGGGACTCGCCCTGGAGGATCGTCGTGATCCTGGACGGCAGTCCGAGCCGGCGGGCCACCGCCGTCGCCGCGACCGCGTCCGGCGGCGCCACGACCGCCCCCAGCACCAGTGCCGCGGCCAGCGGCAGGCCGGGGACGAGCAGGTAGGCGGCCCAGCCGACCACGACGGTCGCGAAGAGCACGTAGCCGACCGACAGCAGCGCCACCGGCCGGGCCTGGGCGCGCAGGTCGAGGTAGGAGCTGTCGGTGGCCGAGGTGTACAGCAGCGGGGGCAGCAGGAGCGGGAGCACGACGTCGGGGTCGAGGGTGTAGTCGGGGACGCCGGGGACGTACGACACGGCGAGGCCGGCGGCGACCAGGAGCAGCGGGGCGGGCACCGGTGTGCGCCGGGCCGCCGCGGCGATCGCCGCACTGCCCGCCACCAGCAACAGCAGTGGCATCACGTCCATGTCCCGCCCACCCTCTTTTTTCCGCGCGGACGTCCGCGCGCCCGTCGTAACCTGGCAATCATGAAACAGTGCACGCACGCCGACGCGCTGCCGCACCCCGATCCGGAACCGCTCAGCGAAACCTGTGTGGAGTGTCTGCGGGACGGCGACCACCCGGTGCAGTTGCGGCTGTGCCTGACGTGCGGCCACGTCGGTTGCTGCGACTCGTCGCCGGGCCGGCACGCGACAGAACACCACAAGGACTCCGGTCATCCGGTCATGCGGACCTTCGAGCCCGGCGAGGACTGGCGCTGGTGCTTCGTCGACCACGTGCTCGTGTGAGCCGGTCCGAGACGGTCGGCCCGTCCAGCGGGTACGGTTCGAGCATCTGACGCCTGGGTACGTCAACCCGGCGCGCCCTCTTCCCTTCGGTGCTCGCAGACCCCTAGACACGGAGCGTGTTCACAGCTTTACTGTGAGTGACGCCAAGGGGTCGGGGTCCCGGGACAGGAGACGTGAGAGCGCGATAGCGTCACCGCTGCACCACACACGCGTTACCCCGGGGGGCGACCCTCGGCCCCGAACAGCTTGTACCACCTTGGAGGTGAGGGTGTCCCAGAACGCAGGCGAGCCCGCGACCCAGGACTTCGTGGAAGTCCGGCTGCCGGCTGCGGGTGCCTACCTGTCGGTGCTGCGGACGGCCACGGCCGGCCTCGCGGCCCGTTTGGACTTCACCCTGGACGAGATCGAGGACCTGCGCATCGCGGTGGACGAGGCCTGCGCGATCCTGCTCCAGCAGGCCGTGCCCGGCTCGGTGCTCAGCTGCGTCTTCCGTCTGGTCGACGACTCGCTGGAGGTCACCGTCTCGGCGCCCACCACGGACGGCCACGCGCCCTCGCGGGACACCTTCGCCTGGACCGTGCTGTCCGCCCTCGCGGGCAAGGTCTCCTCCGCCGTGGACGAGGACAAAACCGTTTCGATCAGCCTTTACAAACAGCGCGGCGCGGGACCCGGGCCGGCGTGAAGAACGGGGACGGGCCGGTGCGGGACGAAGAGCGCGGCACACGGGAGCTGCCGGCCGAGGACGCCGGGAACCGGGTCTCCGCGGACGGTTTCCCGCGCACGGCGGACGGCATCGACGGCATCCCCGAGCAGGCCCGGCCGCATCCGGAGGACGACTCGGCCTCCGTGGCGGTGGGTCTCGCGGACGGTGCCGTGCAGGACTCGCCTCGGGAGAGGCGGATCGGGGGAACCCCCGGCCGGGCCGAGGCGAAGGCTCGACACAGGGCGACGGGCGGGACGATGAGCGAGCACGAGCGAGACGACGAACCGGGCGTGCCGGGCACCCGGCACGAGCCCCAGTACCGTGAGCCGCAGGACCGCAGCGGGGCACGGGCGATGTTCGTCGAGCTGCGCACGCTGAAGGAGGGCAGCCCCGAGTACGCGGAGCTGCGCAACAAGCTGGTCCGGATGCACCTGCCGCTCGTCGAGCACCTCGCGCGCCGCTTCCGCAACCGCGGCGAGCCGCTGGACGACCTCACCCAGGTCGCCACCATCGGCCTGATCAAGTCCGTCGACCGCTTCGATCCGGACCGCGGGGTGGAGTTCTCCACCTACGCGACCCCGACGGTCGTCGGCGAGATCAAGCGGCACTTCCGCGACAAGGGCTGGGCGGTGCGGGTGCCGCGCCGGCTCCAGGAGCTGCGGCTCGCGCTGACGACGGCCACCGCCGAGCTGTCGCAGCTGCACGGCCGCTCCCCCACCGTCCACGAGCTCGCCGAGAAGCTGGCGATCTCCGAGGAGGAGGTCCTGGAGGGCCTGGAGTCCGCCAACGCGTACTCGACGCTCTCCCTGGACGTCCCCGACACCGACGACGAGTCGCCGGCCGTGGCGGACACCCTGGGCGCGGAGGACGAGGCGCTGGAGGGCGTCGAGTACCGCGAGTCGCTCAAGCCGCTGCTGGAGGACCTCCCGCCCCGCGAGAAGCGGATCCTGCTGCTGCGTTTCTTCGGCAACATGACCCAGTCGCAGATCGCGCAGGAGGTCGGCATCTCGCAGATGCACGTCTCGCGCCTGCTGGCACGGACGCTGGCGCAGCTGCGGGAGAAGCTGCTCGTGGAGGAGTGAGGACCGCCTCCGGGGCGGGCCCGGACGCCGGCCGGGGCGACCCCGGGTCCCGCCCGGGGTGTGCCCGGTTCCGCTCAGGGGCGCTCCCGGATCCTGCCCGGAGGCATTCCCCGATCCTGCCCGAAGGCGCTCCCGATCCCCGTCGGGGGCTTCCGATCCGCTCGGGTCTGCTCGGGACGTCCCCCGGCCCGGGGGCGAGCCGAGCTCGTGTCCGGGTGGCGGCGGTTTCCCGGGGAGCGGCCGCTGCCGGCCCTTACTTACGCTTCCGCGCGCCGGGCCCGGTCTTCCCGGCGCCGGGTCCCGCCTTCCGGCCGTCGCGCTCCGTCGTGCGGGCGCCCCGCTCCGTCGTACCGGCGCCGGGCTCGGCGCCGCCCGGCCCGCGGATCCCGAGGGCGCGGGTCGTCTCGCCGTTGACGAGCAGGACCAGCGCCGCGACGGCGACCGCGGCGAGCGCGATGCCGGCCGGGATCGCCATGCTGTCGGCCTGCAACAGGTTGTAGGCGACGGGCAGCGCCAGGATCTGCGTGATGACGGCCGGCCCCCGGCTCCAGCCGCGACGGCCCAGCAGTCCGCGGGCGGCGAGCAGCGGGAGCAGCGCGAGCACCACCAGCGTCACCGCACCGGTGACGGCCTGCTGCCGGTCGTCGGGATCCCCGGTCACCCCGAGGACGAGCATCCACACCCCGCCGACCAGCAGCGCCAGCCCTTCCAGGGCGGTGAGGCCGGCGGCGTACGTCAGACGGCGCGGGCGAGGGCCTGCGGTTTCCGGGGCGGCGGGGGTCTGCTCACTGCTCACCCCTGAAGGGTAGCCCTCGCCCCGGCCGCGTCCCCGGGCCCCCACGGGGCGTTCGGGCCCTGGGGACCGCGCGGTCGTGGCGAGGTTCACGGCTCGATCTCCTCCCCGATCTCCGCTCGGCCTGGGATCCGGTACCCCCCAGTAGGTACGCTGCCCTCCATGCGTGCACTTCTCGTGGTCAATCCGGCGGCAACCACTACCAGTGCACGGACGCGTGACGTCCTCATCCACGCACTCGCGAGCGAGATGAAGCTCGACGCGGTCACCACCGAGTACCGCGGGCACGCGCGCGACCTCGGCCGGCAGGCGGCGCAGAGCGACGACATAGACATGGTCGTCGCCCTCGGCGGCGACGGCACGATCAACGAGGTCGTCAACGGCCTGCTGCACGCCGGGCCCGCTCCGGAGCACCTGCCCGGTCTCGCCGTGGTCCCCGGCGGCTCCACCAACGTCTTCGCCCGCGCCCTCGGCCTGCCCAACGACCCCGTGGAGGCGACCGGCGCCCTGCTGGACGCGCTGCGCGAGGGCAGGGAGCGCACGGTCGGGCTGGGCCTCACCTCGGGCACCCCGGGCACGGAGGACGAGGCGGTGCCCTCGCGCTGGTTCACCTTCAACGCCGGGCTCGGCTTCGACGCGGGCGTCGTCGGCCGGGTCGAGCAGCAGCGCGAACGCGGCAGGAAATCCACACACGCCCTCTACATACGCCAGGCGGTGCGCCAGCTCCTCGGCGAGCCGCAGCGCCGGCACGGGACGATCACCCTGGAGCGCGCGGGCGCGGAGCCCGTGACCGATTTGGTGCTGTCCATCATCTGCAACACGGCTCCGTGGACCTATCTGGGCAATCGCCCGGTGTACGCGTCACCTAAGGCCTCGTTCGATACCGGGCTGGACGTCATGGGTCTCAGCCGTCTCTCCACCGCCGCGGTTGTCCGCTATGGGACCCAGTTGCTCACTTCGTCCCCCGAGCGCGGACCCTACGGAAAGCACGCCGTCTCGCTGCACGACCTGGACCGGTTCACCTTGCATTCGAAGGTCCCCCTGCCCCTCCAGATGGACGGTGACCACCTGGGGCTGCGTACGAGCGTGACGTTCACAGGCGTACGCCGTGCACTGCGTGTGATTGTGTGAGCAGAAGAGGCCAAAGTCCTTTCACTCGAACGTTTAGGCGCGGATCCACCCCATGGAAGTACGGCTGTGACCTAGTCGACACCGAGGAATCAAAAAAAACTTTCCGGAAGGGGTTGTATCCGCCGCTGAGGTTTGCGAGTCTCTACGTGGCGATCGGGACCGCCCGCACCATCGGCATCCACTGATCACCGGAACCCCTCTTCAAACACCAGGACCACGCCAGGGAACTGGCTGGTGGCCCTTCCCTTGTTGAGGGATTCGTGAAAGCGTTCACATTCACAAGCACCTGCACGTAATACCAAGGAGAGGTAGCAGCCATGGACTGGCGTCACAACGCCGTTTGCCGCGAGGAAGACCCCGAGCTGTTCTTCCCCATCGGCAACACCGGTCCTGCGCTGCTGCAGATCGAGGAAGCCAAGGCCGTCTGCCGTCGCTGCCCCGTTGTCGAGCAGTGTCTGCAGTGGGCGCTCGAGTCCGGCCAGGACTCCGGCGTCTGGGGTGGTCTCAGCGAGGACGAGCGCCGCGCCATGAAGCGCCGCGCCGCCCGCAACCGGGCCCGTCAGGCCTCCGCCTGACAACACCCGCCCCGCATACAGCCTGAGCTTGGCGGCGCGTACAGCGAGTACGCAACTCCCGCCCCCGAGCCGCAGCGCGCAGTACCCCCGATGCGCAGCAATCGCTGGCAACGAGCATGTTGAGCCCCGGACCCCTGAACGGTCCGGGGCTTCTTGCTGTGCGCGGGCGGGCCGCCGACGGCCGGCGGCCCGCCCGCGCGGGCTACTTCTGCGCCTGCACCGGGATGTCCAGGATGACCTGCGTGCCCCGCTCCGGCGCCGGGACCATGTCGAAGGTGCCGCCCAACTCCCCTTCCACCAGCGTCCGTACGATCTGCAGGCCGAGGTTGCCGGAGGTGTGCGGGTCGAAGCCGGCGGGCAGGCCGACGCCGTCGTCCTGGACGGTGACCAGGAGGCGGGCCTCCTTCGTGGTGCCGCCCCGGACGGCGGAGACCTCGACCGTGCCGGTGTCGCCTTCGCGGAAGCCGTGCTCCAGGGCGTTCTGGAGGACCTCGGTGAGCACCATGGACAGCGGGGTGGCGACCTCGGCGTCCAGGATGCCGAAGCGCCCGGTGCGCCGGCCGGTCACCTTGCCCGGGGAGATCTCCGCGACCATCGCGAGGACCCGGTCGGCTATCTCGTCGAACTCCACGCGCTCGTCCAGGTTCTGGGACAACGTCTCATGGACGATGGCGATCGAGCCGACGCGGCGGACCGCCTCCTCCAGGGCCTCCCGGCCGCGCTCGGACTCGATGCGGCGGGCCTGGAGGCGGAGCAGGGCGGCCACGGTCTGCAGGTTGTTCTTCACCCGGTGGTGGATCTCCCGGATGGTCGCGTCCTTGGTGATCAACTCCCGCTCCCGGCGACGCAGTTCGGTGACGTCCCGGAGCAGGACGAGCGAACCGATGCGGGTGCCCTTGGGCTTGAGCGGGATGGCGCGGAACTGGATGACGCCGTCGTTGGCCTCGACCTCGAACTCACGCGGCGCCCAGCCGCTGGCCACCTTGGCGAGCGCCTCGTCCACCGGGCCGCGGGTCGGGGCCAGTTCGGCGGTGATCTGCCCGAGGTGCTGGCCGACCAGGTCGGAGGCGAGGCCCATGCGGTGGTAGGCGGACAGCCCGTTCGGGGAGGCGTACTGGACGATGCCGTCCGCGTCGAGGCGGATCAGGCCGTCGCCGACGCGGGGGGCCGCGTCCATGTCCATCTGCTGGTCGGGGAACGGGAAGGAACCGGCCGCGATCATCTGCGCGAGGTCGGAGGCGCTCTGGAGGTAGGTCAGCTCCAGCCGGCTCGGGGTGCGCACGGTGAGCAGGTTGGTGTTGCGGGCGATGACGCCGAGGACGCGGCCCTCGCGGCGCACCGGGATCGACTCGACGCGGACGGGAACCTCTTCACGCCACTCCGGGTCGCCCTCGCGCACGATCCGGCCCTCGTCGAGGGCGGCGTCCAGCAGGGGACGGCGGCCGCGCGGGACGAGGTGGCCGACCATGTCGTCCTGGTAGGAGGTGGGGCCGGTGTTGGGCCGCATCTGGGCGACGGAGACATAGCGGGTGCCGTCGCGGGTGGGGACCCACAGGACCAGGTCGGCGAAGGAGAGGTCGGAGAGCAGCTGCCACTCCGAGACCAGCAGGTGGAGCCACTCGAGGTCGGAGTCGCCGAGGGCGGTGTGCTGGCGTACGAGTTCGTTCATGGAGGGCACGTCTGCGAGCGTACCCGGGCCCGCGCACCCGTCCGAAAAACACCCGCGGGCCGCGGCGCCTGAGAGGGACCCTCAACCCTCCCGGCACCGCAGCCCGGAGCAATCTCGGCCGTGGGGTGTGCGGTCCCGGTCGGCCGAAAGGTGAGGAGCCGGGGCAGTCAGGGCAGAGAGCTCCGGACCCTCGGTCCGCCTTCCTGTACGGGGAAGACGGAAGTGCGGTGGTGCTCCTCCGCACGGCTTTACCGCGATTGTGGACTAGACCACTCGCGTGTGTCCATGCGTCGGAGGTTGTCTGTTGCCGTCGGTTCACGGTCCGGCGGGACGACGCCCGGACCGGTTCGTGGGACGTCCTGGTACCCACAACGCAGCCTAGCCTGTGCGGGTTCCCGCGCGGGACCAGATGGCCGGGGAATTTCGGGCACGCTCCGGCCCCCCGGGGGAAAGGCGGGCCGCGGGAACCGGAATTCCCGGCGGTGAGACCCGGCCGGAGCCGCCCGGCTCTGTTAGATTGGTCTAAACCACATGGATTCCGGAGTCCCTTCCCTCCCTTCCCCTCCCTTCCCCTCCCTCCCCTCTTCCCTCCTCAGAACGGCAGGCCAGCGTGGAAGTTGTCATCGTTCCGGACGCCGGGTCGGGCGGCGAGCTGATCGCCGAGGCCCTGGCCCAGCTCCTGCGGCGCAAGCCCGACGCCCTGCTCGGGGTGGCCACCGGTTCCACCCCGCTGCCCGTCTACCAGGCCCTGGCCGCCAAGGTGCGCTCCGGTGCCGTGGACACCTCCCGGGCCCGGATCGCCCAGCTCGACGAGTACGTGGGGCTGCCCGCCGAGCACCCGGAGTCCTACCGTTCGGTGCTGCGCCGGGAGGTGCTGGAGCCGCTCGGCATCGGGATGGACGCGTTCCTCGGCCCGGACGGCACGGCCGAGGACGTGCCGGCGGCGTGCGAGGCGTACGACCGGGCGCTGGCCGAGGCCGGCGGGGTGGACCTGCAGCTGCTCGGGATCGGCACCGACGGCCACATCGGGTTCAACGAACCGTGCTCCTCGCTGGCCTCGCGGACCCGGATCAAGACGCTGACCGAGCAGACCCGCATCGACAACGCGCGCTTCTTCGGCGGTGACGTCGAACAGGTCCCGCACCACGTCCTCACGCAGGGCATCGGCACCATCCTGGAGGCGCGGCACCTGGTGCTCCTCGCCACCGGCGAGGGCAAGGCGGACGCGGTCGCGGCGACCGTCGAGGGACCGGTGGCGGCGGTGTGCCCCGCCTCCGCGCTCCAGCTGCACCCGCACGCGACGGTCGTCGTCGACGAGGCCGCCGCGTCCAAGCTGAAGCTCGCGGACTACTTCCGGCACACCTACGCCGACAAGCCGCGCTGGCAGGGGATCTGAGGCCCCTGCCGGCCGTGGACGCGCGAAGGCGCCGGATCCCCGAGGGGATCCGGCGCCTTCAGCGTCGTGGGGCTACGGGGCGACGCCCGCGATGACCTCCGCGGCCGCCCGGCCGCAGACGCGGGCCGCGCCGTGGGTGGCGAGGTGGAGGGCGCCCCGGGGCGGGGCCTGCGGGACGCCCATCTCGACCACGAGCGTGTCGGGGCGGGCCGCGAGGAGGGCGTCCAGGGCCGTCGTCATCCAGGGGTGGCGGTGTTCGTCGCGGACCACGGCGACGATCCGCCGCTCCCCCGCCGCGACCAGCGCCGCGTGTGCCGCCTCCTCGCCCGCGAAGCTCCCCGTCTCGGTGCCGGGCAGGAGCCGGGCGAGGTCCGCGGCCACCCCCCACGGGGTCTCGTCGCCGACGGCGATGTTGGCGACCGGCGTGAAGGCGGCGACGTACGGGGCGTCGGTGAGCGGGGTGAAGCGGTCCGCGCCGGTGAGGCGCAGGGCGCGGCGGGCGGCGAGGAGCCCGACGTCGGCGCGCGGAGCGTCCGCCGCGGCGGACGGCGCGGCCGACGCCGACCAGCGGGCCAGTGCCCGTACCCGCCGGGCCGCGTCCGCCAGGCGTTCCTCGGGCAGCTCGCCCGCGCGGACGGCCGCGACGAGGGCGTCGCGCAGCCGGCGCACCGTCTCGTCGTCGTTGAGGCCGCCGCCCACGCAGATCGCGTCGGCGCCCGCCGCGATCGCGAGGACGCTGCCCCGCTCGATGCCGTAGGTCGCGGCGACGGCCTGCATCTCCATGCCGTCGGTGACGATCAGGCCGTCGTAGCCGAGGTCCCCGCGCAGGAGGTCGGTCAGGATCGGCCGGGACAACGTTGCCGGGTGGTGCGGGTCCAGGGCGGGGACGAGGATGTGGGCGCTCATGACCGCGCGGGTGCCGGCGGCGATCGCGGCGCGGAAGGGCGCCAGCTCGCGCTCGGTGAGCACCGCGGGGTCCGCGTCGATGCGGGGCAGGGCGAGGTGGGAGTCGACGGCCGTGTCGCCGTGGCCGGGGAAGTGCTTGGTGCAGGCGGCGACGCCCGCCGCCTGCAGGCCGGTGACGTAGGCGGCGGTGTGCCGGGCGACCAGGTCGGGACCGGCGCCGAAGGAGCGCACGCCGATCACCGGGTTCGCCGGGTTGGAGTTCACGTCCGCCGAGGGGGCCCAGTTGAAGTTCACCCCGCAGGCGGCGAGGCGGCGGCCGAGTTCGTGGGCGACCTCCCTGGTCAGCTCCACGTCGTCCACCGCGCCCAGCGCGTGGTTGCCGGGGAAGCTGGAGCCGGTCCGCACCTCCAGGCGGGTGACGTCGCCGCCCTCCTCGTCGATGGCGACGAGGACGTCGTCGCGTTCGGCGCGCAACTGTGCGGTCAGCGCGGCGAGTTGCTCGGGGGAGGCGATGTTCCGACCGAACAGGCCGACCGAGGCGAGGCCTTCGCCGAGCCGGCGCAGCAGCCAGTCGGGGGCGGTGGTGCCGGGGAAACCGGGCTGGAGGACCGTCAGGGCGTCGCGCGTCAGACCATCTTCTTCCGCGTTGGATGCAGTGGTGCCGCTGGCGAGTGTCGTCATCGGGGGCGTTATCCCTTCACGGCGCCCGCGGTCAGACCCGCGGCCATCTTGCGCTGGACGAGGAGGAACAGGACGACGATCGGTACGGCCATCATGGTGGCGCCGGCCATCATGGGGGCGTACTCGGTGCCGTGCTTGGTGGAGAAGTTGCTCAGCCAGACGGTCGCGGTCTGGTTCTTCTGGCTGAGGAGCATCAGGGCGTAGAGGTACTCGTTCCAGGCCTGGATGAAGCCGTAGACCGAGGTGGCGACCATGCCCGGGGCGAGCAGCGGGAAGACGACGCGCAGGAAGGCGCCGGTGCGGGAGCAGCCGTCGACCATCGCGGCCTCCTCCAGCTCCTTCGGGATGTTGACGATGAAGCCGCGCAGCGTCCACACCGTGAAGGGCAGGATGAAGGTCAGGTAGGTGAGGATCAGGCCGGTCAGCCGGTCGTACTGGCCCAGGTCGTTCAGGAGCAGGAAGACCGGGATGATCATGGCGACCAGCGGGACCATCTGGACGGCCAGGATGCCGACGATCACGATCTTGCGGCCGCGGAAGGCGAACCGGGAGATGGCGAGGGCGGCCAGCATGCCGACGACGATGCCGATCGCGACGACCGCGAGGGAGACGACCAGGCTGCGGCCGACCGGGCCCCAGAAGTCGGCGATGTCCAGCGCCCGGCTGAAGTTGGACAGGGTCAGCCCCGTGGGCAGCAGGCTCGGGTCCGGGTCGATGGCGTCCTTGGCCGGCTTGAACGCCGTGTTGAGCATCCAGTACACGGGGAAGCCGGCGGTGACGAAGACGAGGAGGCCGAGGAGGTTCCAGCCGGCCTTGGCCCGCCGGCGTCCGGAAGGGCTTCCCGAGGCGGTCCCGGTGCCGCTCCCCGCGGTGGTGACGGCGCTCATTCGACCTCTCCGATCTTCAGCATCTGGCGCATGTAGACGGCGACCACGCCGAGCAGGAGCAGCACGGTGATCAGGGCGATCGCCGAGCCCTGGCCGTAGTCGTTGACGACGAAGGCGCGGTCGTAGGAGTACGTCGTCAGGATCTGGAACTCGGCCTCCGGGTGGCCGTTGCGCATCACGAAGACCTGCGGGAAGACGCCCATGTCCCAGATGACCGACAGGGTCGTGAGCATCACGATGATCGGCTTGAGGATGGGCAGGGTGACGTACCGGAAGACGCCCCAGGCGCCGGCGCCGTCGAGCCGTGCCGCCTCCTCCAGCTCCTTGGGGACCTGGGTGAGGCCGGCGCTCAGGGTGATCACGACGAAGGGGACGGCTCCCCAGACGACCAGGAGCATGATCACCGCGAGGCCCTGCGGTCCGCTCGCGAACCAGTTGTGGCCGATCAGCTCGACGCCCGGCAGCCTGCTCAGGACCGCGTTGAGGATGCCGTAGTCGGCGTCGAACAGCCACTTGAAGACCGTGGTGGCGACGATGACGGGCATGCCCCAGCTGGCCACCAGGGCGATGTTGATCAGCGTCCTCACCCAGCCGGAGACCCGCTGGAGCAGCAGCGCGATCAGCATGCCGATCACCATCGTGAAGATCACGCAGCCGGCCGCGAAGACGACCGTGCGCACGACGACCGTCCAGAACTCCCCGTCGCCCAGCACCTCGGTGAAGTTGTCGAACCCGACCGACTCGGCCGGCTGGAAGCCCCACAGCTGGGACTGCCCGAACTTCTGGAAGGAGAGGGTGACCAGGCGGACCAGCGGATAGCCCATCACCGAGGCGAGGACCAGCAGACAGGGCGCGAGGAGCAGCCAGGGGACCGGGGCGCCGCCCGCGGAGCGTCCTCGGCGTGGTCCCCGCGGGGCTTTCGCTGCCGTGCCCGGGGGCGGTGACGGCCGCGCCGGCGGCACCTTGGCAGGGGTGGTCGTGTCTGCGGCACTCATCCGCGCGCTCCTCAGCGGTCCCTCGGGTCGTACGGGAGGCGGGGGCCCCCCCCGGGCCGGGGCCCCCCCGCCCGGGCCGGGGGGTGTTTTTGATTTGGGTTGAGGGGGGCGCCGGCCGAGGCGCGGGGACCACCCCCCACGAGGCGCGGGGCCAGGGCCG